>JALHMC010000008.1 GCA_022844225.1 Hyphomicrobiaceae bacterium
TCGCGCTGTCTGACGTTACGGCCGCGTGCACAATCAGCACCTCGTCGGGCATCTCGTCGAGATCGACCCCCACCCCCTCCAGCCTCACGCTCACTGGCGGCGACGGCGGCAGTAGCGGCACCGTCCGAGGTGGCACCTCAGCCCCCCGCGAGGCACCCTCGCGTCCGGCTTTGCCGCGCCCGGTGTGCCGTGGCGTTTCGACGGCTTGACCTCGAGGCGGCTGAAGGCGTGGAGGCGGCAGCACGACGACGGGCGGTCGACCAATCAGCGGCGGCGACACCGTTGGCCTCCGTGGCGGCGGCGAAGAGACCAATGGACGTCCCCCGCCTGTCGGTCGCACCGTCCGCTCCTTCCTGGGTACTTGCCTTGAGACGGGTGCTCGCGACGGCGGCAAAGCCCTGCGGCCGCCAGCACCCGGCGTACGGACGCGACGAGGCTCCGACAGTCGGTTGATGCCCACTGCGGGTCGGGCCTGGGCGCGCGGAGGAGCGAGCCCGGGTCCAGCAGTTGGCCTGGAGATCCTTTTCTCGACCTGGGCCGAGCCATGACAGCTCCCGGCAGCGGACAGCAGCAGAGCTGCGCCAGCGACCATGAGCCAGTGAACGAGCGCGAGCATCATGGCGAACTCTTGCGGTTCGGCTCGAGCAGGACGAGTTCGAACAATCCGGCGTGCCCGCGCAAAGCATCAGCCCGAGCCTTCTGTTCGGATGCTGGGAGCTCCCGCGGCCCAATACGGACTCGATAGAGACCATCGGCGCTCGGACCTCCGGCGATCGTTGCGTTGCGAGATTTGAGCGCCTCCGTGAGATCACGGACAGTGGCCGACGGTGCCAGCCGCACGAGAACGAAAGTGCCATCGGTGAGGCCACCGGCAGGACCGGACGCGGCCTCGTAACCCGCTTCTCCGGCGCCACGCAGCAGCACACCGATGCCGACCGACTGAGCCGCGATCAGAACGAGCGCGGCCGCTGCGGCAAACCGCAATCCTCGGGGAGATAGCATCTCCAGAAGCGCATCGATCCAGCCTGAAGCACGCTCCAGAACGCCGGGTCGTGGCAGAGCCTCCATCACAGTCGCAGCCGACGCTCCGCGGGGCGGTGCAATACTTTCCGCAGCGCCGATGCTTTCCTGACGTTCCTCCTCGATCAGCGCGAGCTGGCGCGCGAGCGCTGCGTCTCGTGCAACCCATGCGGCAACACGCGCGCGATCTGATGCATCGAGTCGCCCGGTGACGTACCAGGGCAGCAACATCTCGATTTCCTCGCGCTCGTCGGGACCACTGGTGATCTCGGTCATGGCCAACCTCTATCGATGCCGGCTTCGCGCAGCAGCTCCGAGAGCTTCTTGCGGGCGTAGAACATCCTCGTTTTCACGGTCGCCTCCGGAATGCTCAGCACCTGCGCGACCTCCGCCACCGATTGCTCGTGATAGTAGACGAGGTCGATGATCTCGCTGTGGTCGGCAGACAGGCGGTCGATGCAGCGGCGCAGGACGGCGCCTTTGTCGACCTTCTGGGCGGCCACTTCCGGATTGTCGCTATCGTCGGCCAATGTCTCCGCGGCCTCGTCGCTCCAGCTTTCCTCACGACGCCGCCGGAGCGTGCTGACGGCTTTGTTATGCGCAATCGACAAAAGCCAGGTCGACACACTGGAGTGGCCTTCGAAACGGTTGGCGGATCGCCAAGCCTCCAGAAACACCTCATTCGCGATCTCCTCGGCCACGCTCTCGTTGCGCAGCTTGCGGGCAACGAAACGAAAGACACGGACGTGATGGCGAGCCATCAGCCGCCGCACGGCACTGCGATCTCCGCTCGCCATTTCGGCGACGAGCTGTTCGTCGCCTGCCGTTGTCGACATCAGCTGCTCCGCAGTGCGTCCCGACCTGTTCGTCGCGGTGAGATGGCTAAAGGTTCAAAGCCTGAAGAATGATCGACTTTACCTCACCCGCGCCTGAATGCCTCGCGCGATATCCCGCGCGCTGCAGTGCAACATGATCCTCACCGCGAGACCTGCGGACAGACGAGCCGCCACGGCTCGTGGCCGCCGCCGCCGCTATTGGACGGAACGCTCAACGCTGATTAGTGTGCCGGCCGAAACACATCACGCCCAGGAGCACACCCATGGCCGCCACCGACGCCGTTCTCTACGAGGAAAAGGGAGATGGCATCGTCGTCCTGACGCTTAACGATGCGAAGACCCGCAACGCACTCGGCGACGAGATCATCAACGGTATCGTCGCGTCCTGTGCTCGCATTAACGCCGATATGTCCGTCCGTTGCGTGATCCTGACCGGCGCCGGCGAAGGCTTTTCGTCCGGCGGCAACGTCAAGGAGATGCGCGAGAAGAAGGGCCTCTTCGGCGGCGCCCCGGTCGACATGCGTCGCGCCTACCAGCACGGCATCCACAAGATCCCGAAGGCGCTCTACGACCTCGAGGTGCCCTCCATCTGCGCCGTCAACGGTGCCGCCATCGGCGCCGGCTGCGACACCACACTGATGTGTGACATCCGCATTGCCGGCCGAAAAGCCCAGTTCGCCGAGAGCTTCCTCCGCGTCGGCCTCGTCTCTGGCGATGGTGGCGCCTGGTTCCTGCCCCGTGTCGTCGGCCTCTCCCGCGCCTACGAGATGACCCTGACCGGCGACGTGATCGACGCGGAGAAAGCCGAGAAATGGGGCATCGTCTCCAAGGTCGTCGACGACGACAAGCTGATGGACGAGGCGCTCGCCATGGCGAAGCGTATTGCGGCTTTCCCGCCGCATTCGATCCGCCTCAACAAGCGTCTGTTGCGCGAGAGCCAGGGCGTCAGCCTCCCCGTCGCCCTCGAGATGGCATCCGCCATGCAGGCGCTGGCGCAATCCACCGACGACCAGCACGAAGCCGTCAACGCCATGCTTGATAAGAGAAAGCCTCAGTTCAAGGGACGGTAGGGCGCCAAATGCATGGACGGGGGACGTAGGATGGAGTCACTTCTCGGGTTGATCGCCTTCGCATCGGTACCGGCCTATCCGGCGCTCCAGACCATGGCACTGAGGCGGCTGAACGGCGCCTGGTGGTACGCGGCAGCCGCCCCCTTGCTCGCCATGGTACCGATCGCAGCGGTCACCGTCATTGCCTTCCTGCAGCAATCGAACCTCTGGCCGCTGCTCCTGATCTTGGCCTCGCCTGTCGCATCTCTCTACCTTCTCGTGACGATCGGGCTCGGTCGCACGACGTAGCCCTGTCTCCCGCAATCGTTGGAAGGCGCCCATGCCCGGTCCCCTCTCCGGTTACCGCATCATCGACCTGACTGCCGTGGTGCTCGGGCCGATTGCGACGCTGCATCTCGCCGATATGGGCGCCGACGTCATCAAGGTCGAGCCGCCGGAAGGCGACATCATGCGCAACGCCGGCAACGGGCCATCGCCCGGCATGGGACCGATCTATCTCGGCATCAACCGCAACAAGCGCGCCCTTTGCCTCGACCTGAAAAAGCCTGAGGCCATAGCTGCCCTCAAACGGCTGATCGCCACCGCCGATGTCTTCGTCCACAACATGCGCGTCGAGGCGGTCGAGCGCCTTGGCCTCGGCTACGAGGCCGTCAAGGCCGTGAAGCCGGACATCGTCTACGCCTACAGCGTCGGCTACAAACACTCAGGGCCCTACGGCAAGAAACCCGCCTTCGATGATCTCGTGCAGGGCGCCAGCGGCGCCGCAATGCTCGCCTCCCGCGTCGACGGCGGCCCTCCGCGCTTCCTGCCGAGCCTGATCGTCGACAAGACCACTGGCCTCCATCTCGGCATGGCGATCCTGGCAGCGCTCCTCCATCGCGAGCGCACCGGCGAAGGCCAGAAGGTCGAGGTGCCCATGCTCGAGACCATCGCCAACTTCTGGCTGGTCGAGCACATGTTCAATCACACCTACGAGCCCCCGCGCGGATCGATGGGCTATTCCCGTGTGCTCTCACCCGACCGCAAACCCTATCGCACCAAGGACGGCTACGTTTGCGCGCTGCCTTACAATGAGAAGCACTACCACGCCTTCGCCGCCGAGATCGGTCGGCCCGACCTCATGTCCGATCCGCGCTTCGCGACGCCCAAGGCCCGCTCCGACAATGGCCCTGCTTTTCAAGCGATCATAGCCGAGGTGATGCAGACGCGGACCACGGCCGAGTGGCTGGCATTTCTCGAACGAGCTGACATTCCCTCGATGGTCGTCAACGATCTCGAACAGCTCTTCGACGACCCGCACCTGAAGGCAACCGGCTTCTTCACTACGCGCGAACACCCGACCGAAGGCCCGATCCGCACCATGACGAGCCCCTTCGAGTTCTCAGGTACACCCACCACCTACCGCACCCACGCCCCCCACCTCGGCGCCGATGGCCGCGAGGTGCTGACCGACGCCGGACTATCGGACGAAGAGATCGCCGCGCTGGAAGCGTCGGGGGCAATGCGGGTGAAGGGGAGGTAGGCGAAGGGCAGAGCGAGCGAAGCGAGCCACGGACGACTTTGCCCCGCGAGCAAGCTGGCTTGCGAAGTCGAATGCGGACATTTCTGAGAGCGCACACCCCCAACACGGAGCCAGTGTCTCTGGCTAAACTTGCCCGCTCCTATGTTGTTTGATTGTAGAAATCGGAGGCAGGCGAACCTAGCCGGCCAAGGGCCAACCACGTGGCGCACTCCGGGTCCAATCGCTCGCGAACCCGAGCGTCATAGGCTGCCAAGTCCGCATCGGTCAAAACACCACGCCATCGCTCATTCTCGCCCTTGTTGAAGAAGGTTTCGGCGCCGCCGATCAAGGCGCGCGCAATCGTGGTTTGCAGCTGATTGCCGTGACGCTTCATCTCCTCGAAGGAAGCCGCCCTGAGCAGAGTGGGCCATAGCTGCTCGGGCACGGTGATGTCCAGAAAGTCCGCGATGCGTCGCATCTCGCCATAGAGATCCGCTTTCAGGTCGCGATAGTGAACCATCAACAGGTTCGAGCGATTTCGCTGAGCCCAATACGTGCGCTCGAAGCCGAACCACGACACGAACGGCATGCCATCCGGATCGCCATTGAGACCCTCGTTCATCCACCGCAGGAAAAATTGGCGCGGATCCTCGGGCGCCCGCGGATAGGGCTTAGCCAAAGTCTCGTCAGCAAGCCCCAAGCTGTCGAGCCTTTCGAGCGCACGATCGCCAAAAGCACTGCAATGATTGTGATACGAAAGACATGCGTCCCGCCCATCCCGAGCCACGTGAATGTATTTCACCTCGTCGTGGATCGGCATGCCATCGAAAGGCACATGGGATTTGATGAATCGCCGATGCGATTGTTGGTCGATGCGGTCCATTACCAAGCCCGGCGTGTCGTCGAATTCGCGACGATCGAACCACGGCGCAATCTCGGAGATCGGCCGCGGCTCCGGCGACTGGAAAACGAGAAGGCTGACGATCTGCTGCATCCAGGTCGTGCCGGACTTCGGATAAGTCGCAATCACTATGTCGCCCGCGCGAGGCCGATAGACATTCCATTGGCGACTATCGGCCACCCAGGTGCGATAAACGCGAGTGGGTGGGTGAACGAGCATCAGGGAGCCCTCCTCGAACAGATGTCATCCGCCAATTTCTGATAGCACCGGAACTCGTCGAGGGCCCATCCGCCGATCGCCGGCGCCGCATGACGAGCCGTTACCTCGATCGATTTTCGCGCGCTACTTCGCATGCAAGCCAAGTTGCTCGATGACCGGCTTCATCTCGGCAGAGATCCTGGCAATGCGCGCCTTGAACGCAGGCCCATCCAGATACGCAGGACTTATATCGTATCTCTCCATCAGTGCGCGTACGGAGTTCGCTTCGAGCGCCCTCTTGAAGGCACCATGAACTTTCGATGCCACTGCTGTTTCCAAGCCCTTGGGCGCGACCAGCCCGAACGAGACGTCGAGCTCGAACGGATTGCCGCTCTCTCGCGCTGTCGGCACGTCGGCAAACGAGGGCAGCCGCTTGTCGGTCCACATCATGAGCAGACGCATTCCCCCTGCATCGACATACGGCTTCCACTCGGTACCCGTCACCATCACCGATACATGATCGCCGAGCACGGCGGGAATGATCTCCATAACGCCCCTGTGTGGCACGTGGGTCAACTTGATGCCGGACAGCGCTTGCAGTCGCTGCATGCCGAGATTTGCCATCGAGCCTGTGCCCGGTGTTGCATATGTGATCTTGCCAGGGTTGATTCTGGCGTGGTTCACGAGATCGGCCCAGGACTTGAACGGGCTGTCGGCCTTGACAGCGATTCCGATAGGGAAACTCGCCATCTGCATGATGAAATCGAAATCCCTGACCGGATCGAAGGCGAGCTTGTGCATCAGCGGGAGATTGGCCAGGGCAGGAGAGTTTATGACATTGAGCGCATAGCCGTCGGGCTTCTGCGTGACAGTGGCGCCCATCGCAGTGCCGCCGGCGGCGCCAGGCTTGTTGTCGACCGACACGGGTTGTTTGAAGTCTGCCGCGACCAGCTCTGTGATGGCCCGCACCACGAGATCTTGTGGCGAACCGGCTGCGAACGTCGTGACCAGAGTCACCGGCCGGCTCGGATAGATTTCGGCACGGGCATGCTGTGGCTCCGCGATGCAGAGCGCGAGGGCCGCTGCAAGAAAGGCACCTTTGATTGCGTACGACATAACAGTCGTTCCTCCTAAATATCAGTCCTTCCGATCCGGGCGCCGCACCGGAGGGACAGGCAGGCGAAAACGGGCTTCCTGATTTATCTGCTGCGCTTGCGGCGGCCTGCACCAGGGATCGAGTACTGCTCGTTGGCCGCAATGATCCGTTCGAGAAGGTCGTAGAACATCTCCCGTTCCTCGTCGGTCAGAGCTGAGAAGATCTTTTCTCGAACGAGAGCGGTTTTCGGAGCTTGGCGAGCATGTGCCGAAAGACCTTCCGGCGTCACGCGGATGAGCCGAGCACGCCGATCGGCGGGGTGCACAGTTCGTTCGACAAACCCACGCTTCTCAAGCCCATCGATGATCAGTCCAATGTTTGTACGGTCGACCCCAATTCGCTCGGCAAGACTGATTTGGTCGAGATCAGGCTCACGCTGCAGCGCGCCCACCGTACCGAACTCGAGATTGCTCATGCCTTCACCGGCACAGGCCTCGGCCCATATGGCCGAGGTGATCTGCAGGAACCGGCGCGCCATCGGCATAGGTGCACGCGGCAGTGGGATTCTGGCCAACGTGCTCATCCCGAGGCCGCTGTGCATCGGGCCGGGCTTCGAACGAGCGGAAGGCCTCGGCCGGCCTCTCACTGCGGACCTGGAGTTCGCATCGGTCTTTGGGGAAGCTCGTGACATACCGCACTCGATCAAATAATTGATGATCTAATAATTGCTCAATTTATTGATGATGTCAACAGACGCAGGAGCGATACGGTTGGACGAGACCTCGCGCACACTTTTCGAACACCAAGGTGGACCCTGCACGCGAGCAGGCGGCCGGATGGACCTCGACCGTGGCAGCTAGATCTCGGCTCGCTGCGACAACGAGATATCCGGCTATCGACCCGTTCCGGCCCCAAGCCGAACTCCACCTCACGCCTCCCCCCGTCTCGCCTCCCACCGCTTCTGCAAAAGCGGTATCCGCTCACGATACCGCCGGGCCTTCACCTCACCTCGGGGTGCGCAGACGGGGCACTCGCACGGGTACCGCTCCGCGTTCTTGAAGGTCGGCGCGTAGCGCCACCCGACCGCCTGCGGCAGCGTGCGGACCGCCATGACCTTCCGAGCCTCGATCCGGCGTGGCACCAGGATCTCGTAGCCGCGCGGATCGTCGACCGCGCGGATGAGGCCCACAGCCTCGGCCGCCGTCGCAGCGATCGGCTCGCCTAGGTAATGCCGAACATAGACCGTCTCGTCGTCGTCGATCGTGAATGTGACGGCGGCCATCGTATGCCGCCCCCACCGCTTCAGCTCCCGTGCCCACTGATGCGTCAGCGTATAGCTCTCGAGCACCGGGAACGCCCACACGAAGCGATCCTCGCTCGTCAACAGCCACCGGACGCGCCGCGGCCGGATGCCATGCCGCCTGATCCGCGCCGCGTCCGTATCCGCGGTGATGTGAACGAGGCGTGCCATGGATCCCCTGGTTCCCGCATCGCGAGCCCTTTTCCGTCCACACTCAAACGCTAAGCAGAGAGAAAAGGCGGTTGATGCGCGAGCCGCAGTCTCGTCCCCCTCCCTTCAGGGATAGGGATCTCGTCCCTCCTGTCAGAGAGACGGAATTCGTCCCCTCTCCCCTCGGGGAGAGGGTTAGGGTGAGGGTGCTGGCCGCTTGCACGAACGCAATTGAGGCCTCGCCCGCCTAAACGCATCAATGATTGTCCCGCGGCAGCCCCTTCGTCTTGGCGATGCGCTGATACTTGACGGCCGGCTTCAGCACCATGCCCTCGGAAAGCTCGTCGACCATGCCGCGCTGGATCTCCTGCCAGGGCGTCTGGCTCTCGGGATACTTGTAGCCGCCCGCCTTCGCCAGCGCCGCCTTGCGCTTCTCGATCTCCTCGTCCGAAATGAGAATGTCGGCCGATCGGCGATTGAGATCGATGCGCACCATGTCGCCGGTCTTGAGAATGGCCAAGCCACTGCCCGGTGCGGCCGCTTCCGGCGACGCGTTGAGAATAGAAGGCGAGCCCGACGTCCCCGACTGGCGCCCATCGCCGATGCACGGCAGCGACGTGATGCCCTTCTTCAAGAGATAGTCGGGCGCGCGCATGTTGACCACCTCCGCCGCGCCCGGATAGCCGACAGGTCCGGCGCCGCGCATGAACAGCAGGCACGTACCGTCGATCTTCAGCTTCGGATCGTCGATGCGCGCGTGATAGTCCTCCGGCCCGTCGAACACGATCGCGCGCCCCTCGAACGCATTCAGATCCTTCGGGTTCGACAGGTAGCGCTCCCGGAACTCCGGCGAGATCACCGACGTCTTCATGATGGCGCTATCGAACAGGTTGCCTTTGAGGTTGAGGAACCCCGCCGATTTCACCATCGGCTCATCGTAGGGCTTGATGACCTTGCGGTCCCACGACAGCTTGCCCTCGCAGTTCTCGTAGAGCGTCTTGCCGTTGACCGTCAGCGCCTTCTTGTTGATCTTGCCCTCGGCGATCAGCTCCGCGACCACGGCCGGCACGCCGCCCGCGCGATGGTATTCCTCGCCCAGATATTCACCCGCCGGCTGCAGGTTGACGATCAGCGGGATGTCGTAGCCCGTCCGCTCCCAGTCGTCGTTGTCGAGTTCAACCCCGATGTGACGCGCAATGGCGTTGAGATGCACCGGCGCGTTGGTCGAGCCGCCGATCGCCGAGTTGACGACGATGGCGTTCTCGAACGCCTCCCGCGTTAGGATGTCGGACGGCTTCAGGTCCTCCCACACCATCTCGACGATGCGCTTGCCCGTGAGATAGGCCATTTGTTGGCGCTCGCGGTAAGGGCCCGGAATCGCGGCACAACCAGGCAGCGACATGCCCAGCGCCTCAGCGAGCGAGTTCATGGTCGAGGCCGTGCCCATCGTGTTGCAGTGGCCGGCCGACGGTGCCGACGACGCCACCAGCTCCAGGAACTCTTTGTACTCGATCTCGCCGCGCGCCATCATCTCTCGCGCCTTCCAGACGATGGTCCCGGAGCCCGTCCGCTCACCCTTGAACCAGCCGTTGAGCATCGGTCCGCCCGACAGTACGATCGCCGGAATGTCGACGGTCGCCGCCCCCATGATCTGGCTTGGCGTCGTCTTGTCGCAACCGGTCGTCAGCACGACGCCGTCGATCGGATACCCGTAGAGCACCTCGACCAGTCCGAGATAGGCGAGGTTCCGGTCGAGGCTCGCCGTCGGTCGCTTGCAGGTTTCCTGGATCGGATGCAGCGGGAACTCGAAAGCGATGCCGCCCGCCTCCCGGATGCCCTCCCGGATACGCTCGGCGAGGAAGATGTGGTGCCGGTTGCAGGGCGAAAGGTCCGAGCCCGACTGCGCAATGCCGATGATCGGTTTGCCCGATTGCAGCTCATCGAGAGTCAGTCCGAAATTCATCGTCCGCTCGACATAGAGTGCCGTCATATCCGCATTCGCTGGATTGTCGAACCATGCCTTGGAGCGCAGCTCCGACGGCTTTACCCGCCGCCGCGCGCCATTGGCCTTGGCTCCGTTCTTGGCTGCGCTAACGGGCTTCTTCGGCTCTTTCATCGGAGGTTCCCTCGAGGCTTGACCGTACTATGGACCTTTGACCCGAGACTAGGGCCGTCACGAACGCGGCGCAATGCGAGCCGCATGGCATCAGCCTTGGCTCGTCGCAGATGTGGCGCATCGCTATCGACGTGCTAAGACTTGCCCGTCCCAATCACCCGAGGAGACCCCCAGAATGGCCATTACGCGTCACGAGTCCAAAGGCATCCTCTCGAAAGTCGTCGAGGCGAACGGTTTCGTGTTCACCGCTGGCATCACGCCAGACAACACGAAGGACGATGTCACCGGCCAGACCCGCCAGGTGACCAAGGAGATCGATCGGCTTCTTGCGCTGTGCGGCACCGACAAGTCCAAGATCATCTCTGCCACCATCTGGGTTCCCGACATCCGTCTGCGCGACAAGATGAACATCGCCTGGACCGAGTGGAACGGCGGCCAGAACCTGCCCGGCCGCGCCTGCATCGAGGCTAAACTCGCCGACCCCGCGATCCTCGTCGAGATCGCCGTCGTCGCCGCGAAGTAACGCCATAACGTAGGGACGGCAGTCACCCTGCCGTCCCCACTGCCTCTCCCCACTGCACTTTGGAGCCTCCCATGGCCATCATCCGCCGCGAACTCGAACCGATCCTGGCCAATGTCGTAGAGGCCGCCCCGTTCGTCTTTACCGCCGGCGCCATAGCCGACGATCTAACCCTCGATGTCGCCGGACAGGCGCGCGAGGCATTCCGCGACCTCGACAAGTTTCTCGGACTGTGCGGGTCGTCCAAGTCGCGCATCCTGTCGTGCGTGATCTGGCTGTCGGACATCCGACTTCGCGACCAGATGAACAAAGCCTGGCTCGAATGGGTCGATCCCCAGAACCTGCCGGCACGCGCCTGCGTCGAAGGCAAGATGGCCGACGCCGAGTGCCTGTTCGAGATCCAGATCGTCGCCTCCAAGGAGGCATGACGCGGGCGGCCGGAAAGGGCCGGGCGCAGCGCTGAGGCGGCGATGGGCATACACGACCTCTGGCTCTTTCTGTTGGCAGGCTTCCTGCTCAACATCACGCCTGGGCCCGACATGGCGTTCATCATTGCACGCAGCACCCAGCTCGGAACGCGGGCTGGCGTCGCGGCAGCGCTCGGCGTCGGCTTCGGCGCCTTCGTGCATATTGCCGCGGCCGCCATAGGCCTGTCCGCTCTGATCTTTGCGTCAGCGTGGGCCTTCACGGCGCTCAAGTGGGTTGGAGCCGCCTATCTCGTCTACATCGGCCTCCAAATGCTGAAGTTGTCGTGGGACGCGCGCGCTCCGGAAGTTGATACGCCACAGAATCCGGCCAACTCGGCTTCCATCCGGCAAGTCTTCCTCCAGGGCGCACTGACCAATGTCCTCAATCCGAAGGTCGCAATCTTCTTCCTCGCCTTCCTGCCTCAGTTCGTCGATCCGGCTGCGCCATCGAAAGTTGCGGCCTTCCTCACTCTCGGCCTGATTTTCAATGTTGTCGGCACACTGTGGAACATCCTCGTCGCAAGCCTCGCCGGATGGTTCGCTGCGTCGAGGGCGGGCGGCTCCGCGAAGGCCTGGCTCGAACGCGCGATCGGAGTGGTGTTCGTCGCCGTAGGCATCCGGCTGGCGCTCGCCGAACGATGATCCTGTCGATACGCGGATCGCAATCAATTCAGCATTGGTAAAAAAGACGGAACGAGACCTCCATGAGCACCGAGCGCCCCAAGATCGGCACACGCGCCGACTACCGTCACTTTGCGAAGATCCCCACGCGCTGGATGGACAACGACGTGTACGGTCACGTTAACAACGTCAACTACTACTCGTATTTTGACACGCTGATTAATCGCTACCTGATCGAGGAAGGCCGTCTCGACTTCCACGACGGCCCCATCATCGGCCTCGCTGTCGAGAGCATGTGCCGCTATTTCCAATCGTTCGCCTACCCCGACGTCATCGACGGCGGCCTGCGTGTCGGTCGCCTGGGTTCGTCATCCGTCCGCTATGAGATCGGCCTCTTTGCCGAAGGTGAAGACCAGGCTCGCGCCGAAGGCCACTTCGTCCATGTCTTCGTGGAGCGCGAGAGCCAACGCCCAACCCCAATTCCCGAGCCGATGCGTGGCGCGCTTGCCCGACTCGTCATCCCGGCCCCTTGACCCAAGTCAATTGCCCCTGAATTCTATACGCGTGTGGCACACTTGTCATGATGCATGCCTGCCATGCTCTGCAGAAATTGCACACCTGCGGCACCTGAAGCACTAGGCGCTGATCAGTCAAATCAGGCATGTCCGATTCGAACGGCAGCGTGACGCCGCAGAACGGAGATGATCAGATGACGATTCGGAGCGTGGTGATTGCAGCTGCAGGGATTATCGCACTCGCCACGACATCGGCGGCTGCACAGGGACTAGCCAATATTCACGAGCACGTCCGCGTCGGAAATAAGGTCTGCATGAAGACCCATTTCCACGACGGCTCCAGTTCCGGCCAGCCCTCGCGCAAGGTTGCCGAAGCCGAGGCGATCAAAGTATGGCAGGGCTTCACCGGGTGGGAGTATGGAAGCATTTGGGGCAGTTTCAAACTGGCCGAGAGCAAGGGCATCAACTGCACGGGCGGCGGCAATAGCTGGGCCTGCAAAGTCACTGCCCGCCCTTGCCGCCGCCGCTGATCAGCGATCCACGCGGTAGCC
The DNA here is from genome assembly GCA_022844225.1 of Hyphomicrobiaceae bacterium. Lineage (GTDB taxonomy): Bacteria > Pseudomonadota > Alphaproteobacteria > Rhizobiales > Hyphomicrobiaceae. The sequence goes on from JALHMC010000008.1 coordinate 12,863, forward strand.
GGGACTGGCTCTTCGGTCAGGTGGCGGTTGGCGCCAGACCGGCACCGCATCATCGCCGCCCGAACAGCCGCTCGATGTCACCACGCTTGAGTTCCACATAGGTCGGCCGACCGTGGTTGCATTGGCCTGAGAGCGGTGTTTCTTCCATCTCACGCAGCAGCGCATTCATCTCCTCCGGCGTCAATCGACGCCCGGCCCGTACGCTGCCGTGGCACGCCATGGTCGCACAGACCGCCTCGAGTCGATCTTTCAGCGCCCTGGTACCATTGCCAGCGAGGACGTTCGCGATCAGATCCTTGACCAGTGACGCCGCATCGACCTTGCCCAGCAGCGCCGGCACCTCTCGAACCGCGATCGCGCCCGGACCGAAAGCCTCGATCGCGAGACCAAGTTCCGCAAGCTCATCCGACCAATCCACGATCAGCGCCGCCTCGTCCTCCTCCATGTCGACGATCTCGGGAATGAGAAGCCCCTGACGCGCCACCCCGCCCACCGCCAGCATCGCCTTCATGCGTTCGTAGACAAGCCGCTCATGCGCCGCATGCTGGTCCACAATGACCACAGACCCCCGTGTCTCGGCGACGATATAGGTCTCGTGCAACTGCGCCCGAGCCGCCCCCAGCGGCCGGTCGAGAAGCCCGTCTGGCACCGGCTTCGCCGACGCGGCTGTATCGGCAGAAGGCACCACACCCATGTCGAGCGGCGCCTGCATGAGCTCGCCGAAGCCGCCCGAGTAGGGTCCACCGTGCGCACGCGACGACCATGCCGCGCTGCCCTGCCCACCCTCCGGCCTTGCCGAAACCCCACGCTCTGTCCCTTGCGAATTCGATAACGAGCTTTCGCTACGACCGGAGACATGCCCCCAGGCGGCCTCGTTGCCGGTTCGTGCCAGCGTTTCGAGTGTGCGTGCCCCACCCATCATGCTGGCGCGGTGGCCCGCTCCCTCAAGCGCATGCCTGAGACCGCCGATGATCAGGCTTCGGGCGGTGGCGGCATCGCGAAACCTGACTTCGGCCTTTGTCGGATGCACGTTGACATCCACCTCGTGCGGGTCGAGCTGGACGAACAGCGCCAGTAGCGGATGCCGCCCCTTCGGGACGAGATCGCCGTAGCCCGCCCGCACGGCACCGAGCATCAGGCGGTCGCGAACCGGCCGGCCGTTGACGAACAGGAACTGCAACCCCGTGTCGGGCCGATGCAGCGTCGGCAGTCCCGCGAAACCCGACACACGCACACCCTCGCGCTCGCCGTCGAGCGCCAGTGCGTCATCCAGGAACTCCCGACCCATGATCCGGCCGAGACGCGCCAGAAGGCCGCTCTGCCCCTCTGGCTGCGCCGGCAGCACGAGCCCCGCCCGCTCACCGGTCGTGACTGAGAAAGCCACGTTCGGGTGCGCCATCGCCAAGCGCTTGACCGTCTCGGAGATGGCCATGTTCTCGGCTCGCTCCGACTTCATGAACTTGAGCCGCGCCGGCGTTGCCGAGAACAGGCTGCGCACCTCGACGCTGGTGCCGAAATTGAGCGCCGCTGGCCGGAGCCCACCCTTCTCGCCCCGATCCACCACGATCTCGAGTCCGCTGGCCGCATCCCGACCGCGGGTCTTGATCGACAGCGTCGCCACCGAGCCGATCGACGGCAGCGCTTCGCCCCGGAACCCGAGTGTCGCAATGTTGAAGAGGTCGTCGTCGGCAAGCTTCGATGTCGCGTGCCGCTCGACGGCGAGCGCGAGATCCGCCTCGTCCATGCCCGAGCCGTCGTCGGTCACTCGGACCAGCGCCAGGCCACCAGCCGCCGTGACCACCTCGATCGCCCGCGCGCCCGCATCGAGCGCGTTTTCCACAAGCTCTTTCACGACGCTCGCCGGCCGTTCGATCACCTCGCCAGCAGCGATACGGTTGACGGTCTCGGGTCTGAGCTGGCGAACGGCCAAGGGCTCGCTCCGTCGGAGAACGCGCGCACATACGATCGAAACGGACCCGCCACCAAGTGTGCTCAGGCTTTCGCCGCAAGACGCTCCCGCGTCAGCACCTTGGCAAGCTCCACTGCCGGTTGGTCGAACGGATCAACCCCAAGCAGCCGGCCGGCGAGAATCGTCTCGAGCATCATATGCATCAACAGCGCTCCGAGCGCGTGCTCGTCAAGCTGCGCCAGTCGAATGATACGCACAGGCCTTCCCGCCTGCGTGAGAGCATCGGCAACCGCTTCCGCCTGTGCGGCAACGAGATCGCCGACCCGTCGTCCCCCCAGATAGCCGAGACCGGCACGTTGGGCGAGGTCATCCGGAAGCACGGGGCCGGCTCCCTCCGTCGGCACCGTCACCAGCGTAATGAAGTGCTCGCGCGGACCGTCCATGAACAACTGCAGCTGGCTATGCTGGTCGACGGGTCCGAGACACGCGACCGGCGCCGTCCCATTGCCGCTTTTGCCTAGGCTCTCGGCCCAGAGTTGGACGTACCATGCACCGAACCGCTGCAGGCGATCCGCGTAGGGCATCATCACGTTGACCTTGATCGTGCGTGCCTCGGCCAGAGCCACCGCCACGGCAGCCCCGACAGCCGGTGCAAACCAGGAAGCGGGGCTATCTGCGGGCAATTTTTTTTCGATCAACGGCAGCAGCACTGACCGCGCTCCGCGCCGAATGGCGCGCACGTCGAGCCCTCGGGCCATGGCCGGCAACAACCCGACGATGGAAAGTCCCGAAAAACGTCCACCGATACCTGGCGGATGATCGAGAACCGGTATCCCAAGCTCCGCGCAGAACTCCCGCAGAGCATTACGCCCACCCGGCGCCACCGGATCGGAGACCGCAAGGAACATCTCCCCGATGCGCGCCTCGAGCCCGGCTGTCCGAAGGGCCGCCAGCGTCGCAACCATTTGCGACAGGGTTTCCGCGGTCCCGCCGGACTTCGATATGACCACGAAACGCGTTGAGGCGAGGTCGAGGCTATCGAGGGCACCCGAGAGCGTCACGGGATCGAGATTGTCGTAGAAGCGCGTACGGGGACGCCTCCGCTGAGCGGCATCCGCACCGCCTGGGATGTTCCAACCAGCTAGCTGCGCCAGCGTTTGCCCGCCGAGCCCGGATCCACCCGTGCCGAAGAAAACGATCGTCTGCGCCCCGCGCGAGAGCTTTGCCAGCGCCGCCTCGGCAGCCACGATGTCATCGTCGCGGTCGAGGATGGAGAAATGCTCCATCGTGCCGGCCCGCACCGTTTCAGCAAGGTCGAGAAGCGGTTGGTCCAGGCGGTCGAGGCGCTGCCAGACATCGTCCGTCGACAAACCGTTCGCGCCGATCCGACGGTCGAAGCAACGCTCCGTCTCCTGTACGTAGCCCAATCGATGCGCCTCGCCAGTCGGGTCGTGCGGGACGTCGTCGTGCCGACCAGGCCCGCTGACGCCGAGCCGTGATACCCAACCGGTCATTTCTCGAACCTCCACAAGGCGCTTCAATCCGCGGCGCCGTCGTCAGTCTTTGCCGAGCCCCTGCGGCTTGCCGACGACCGTAATGAACAGATCGTCGACTTTCAGCACACGTCGTGCGGCGCGCTTAACGTCGTCCATGGTTACCGCGTCGATCAGCGCATTGCGCCGTATCGGGTAGTCGATGCCCATGTCCTCGTGCAGCATCCACAAGAGCTGGCTCGCAATCTTGGCATTCGTATCGAACCGCAACGCGAACGAGCCGGTGAGATAGCTCTTGGCATTGGCCAGCTCGGTTTCCGTCGGCCCGTCCTTCGCCATGCGGTCGAGTTCAGCGCGAATGACGTCGATCGATTGCTTTACGGCCTCGTTCTTCGTCGCGACACCGCCGCCGAACGTCGCCGCGTAGCGCAGCGGCTGCAAGTAGCTGTAGACCGAATAAGCAAGCCCGCGCTTCTCGCGCACCTCCTCGGTCAACCGCGACGCGAAGCCGCCGCCACCGAGAATCTGGTTCATCACGAAAGCGGGGATGAAGTCGTCGTCCTTGCGTGCGGGCCCCGCCATCCCGAATTGAACGACCGACTGGGGAACATCCATCTCGACGATCTGCAGTTTTTCAACCGGCTTCGGTGTCGTCATCGGGACAGGCACCAGTTCAGCCTTGGCCGGAAGGTCCCCGAACACCTTGTCCAGGATCTCGCCCAGCGTTTTGGCATCGATATCACCGACGGCCACAACTTTCAGCGTATCGCGCGCGAAAGTCCGTTTTCGGAACGCCTCGAGATCCGCGGGCAGGATCGCCGCCAGGCTCTCCGCCGTGCCGTTGGCATGCCGGCCATAAGGATGCCCGGGAAAAGCCCCTTCGTTCCAGGCCTTGCCAGCCACCTGCTGCGGGTTCTTCGCGGCATAGGCCAAGTTGGCGAGCAATTGCTTGCGAATGCGATTCGCGGCCGCTTCATCGAACCGAGGCTTGTTGAGGGCCATTCGCAGCATCTCGAGAGCGGGATCACGATTGACGGTCAGAGTCTCGAAGTTGCCGTAAAGCGCATCCTTGGCGTCCTCGAACGACATCCGTACGGCAAGTTCTTCCATTCGCTCCTGAAACTGCGTTGCATCGAGTTCGCCCGCACCCTCGTCCATCATGGCGGTGATGAAGTTGGCAAGGCCCTCCTTGCCGGCCGGGTCCTGGCTCGAGCCCCCATCGAAGACGAAACGGATCGCGAGCAGCGGCACGCTATGCTCTTCGACGAGCCAAGCCGAGATTCCGCCGGGGCTCTTGACGTCCTGAATTTTCATCGTTGTCGCTGCCGTCTTGAGGGCGGGAGTGGGCGCGGCCTGATATGGACCGGCCGGCTTGGCCGGGGCAATAGCATCCTTCGGAGCGTTGACCGGCTGCGGCGCCTCGGCAATGCGGGTTGCTGGGCTTGAAGGCACTGAGTCCGTACCAGAGTCACTACCAGTGACCCCTGCCGAAGCGGCTGGCGGTGTCGATTCCGTCGCCGCACTGCGAGGCACCGTAATCGTCTTCACGGGCTTGCCCGTGGCGCCTGGACGCTCGCTTAGCGAACCGATCCCGTCCGCCGGTCCGGCCGCCGTACTGCCGCCTGCAGGCTGACCGGCAACCACCGCTCCAGACGGCTCCGAAACCGACGCCACCCCGGCGACAACTGCAGGGGTCGGTACAGGCTTGGGTTGGCCGCCAATCAGCGAAAAGCCGCCGAGAAGCACGCCGACCGCGCCTAGGAACAGCCACAGCCGCCCAGCGGGTGACCGCGCCTCGATCCATTCCTTGAGACGTTTGGCGTCACGCATGGACATGAGAGAGCTTCGTCCTTCGTCAGGTGCGCCCGCCGCCCTTCGCCGCTGGGGCCGGAGTGTTCGACGGGGCCGCTTTCGGCGGCGTCCCAGCGATCGCGGATGGCATGTCCGGACTTGCTGGGATCAGTGTGCCGGTCACCGATCGGCGGATGTCGAGGTACTTCGCAGCCACCTTGGCGACGTCTTCGAGCGACACTTTGGCAATGCGGTCGGGCCACTCCTCGATGTCCTTGACCGTCCGGCCGACAGTCAGCGACCACCCATAGCGTCGCGCCAGCGTCGCCTGATTGTCGCTCTCGTAGATGTACTCGGCCAGATAGGACTTCTTCGCGCGAGCTAGCTCGGCTTCGTTGATGCCGCCTGCCCGAACTTCCGCGATCGTCTTGTCGAGAGCTTCCTCGAGCGCCTGAAGTGAAACGCCATCCACCGGCACGGCATAGAGCGCGATCTTACCGCTGTCGCGCGCCGAACCCGTGTAATAGCCGCCCGTCGACGAGGCGACTTTGGCTTCGACCACGAGGTCCTTGTAGATGCGGCTGGTCGAACCGGACGCCAGGACCTTCAGCAGCAAATCTAACGCCTCCGCCTCGCCTGGCTCGGCGCCCTGATAGGCCGGCGCGAGATAACTGCGATGCAGCGACGGCTTGCCCGCCCTCGGGTCTTTCAGTTCGATCCGACGCGCGGCGCGATGCGGAGGCTCTTGCGGACGTGGCCGGGCCATCACATCGGGATTCGCTGGAATCTTGCCGTACGTGGCCTCTGCGAGCGGCTTCAGCTCCTCGGGCGTAACGGCGCCGGTTACCACGAGGATGGCATTGTTAGGCGCATAGAACCGTTTGTAGAACGCCAGTGCATCCTCCGGCGACAGCTTCGCCATCTCATGCTCCCAGCCGATGACCGGCAGGCCGTATGGATGCGATAGATAGAGCATCGCGTTCATCTGCTCGTCGAGCAGGGCCGACGGATTGTTCTCCGTCCGCGACCGACGCTCCTCGAGAATAACGTCGCGCTCGGTCAGAACCTCTTTCTCCTGAAGACGCAGGTTGACCATCCGGTCCGCCTCCATCTCCATCACGATCGGTAGCCGGTCCTTGGCGATCCGCTGGAAGTAGGCGGTCACGTCCTGCCCCGTGAAGGCGTTGTCCTGGCCTCCGAGACGCGACACGACCTTCGAGAATTCCCCGCTCGCGATCTTGTCGGTCGACTTGAACATGAGGTGCTCGAGGAAATGCGCGATGCCGGATACGCCGGGGGGCTCGTCGGCGGCTCCGACCCGGTACCAGACCATGTGCGTCACCACCGGCGCCCGATGGTCCTCGACGACGACGACCTTCATGCCGTTCTTGAGTTCGAACTCGGTGGCGCGCGTCGCCGCATGCGCCTCTGAGAAGTAGGAGGAGAAGGAGAGCATCAGGGTCACCACCGGTGCAGCCAGGATTGGGAGACGGAGCAGTCGGGAGACGAAAAAGCCTCTGCTGATCATTAGGACTTCCCTTCGGCACTCGACTTGGAAACGCGTTGCGCCACTTCGGCTCGCCGACACCGATCTTGCGCCTGGAGCCGCCGAACAACTGGCGCCGAAGAAGGCACCACGCCACGGAAGCTCGATCGCTCCATGTCGGGGCTCTCGGCACGAATGTCAAATGACAACGGGTTCATGAGGCCGCAGCCGTCAACCCGCGATGCATTGGGGAAAAGTCACCGACCATGGCACAGCCGGACAAACGGTCTCGGATGCACCAACAAGTCCTGCCATTCGCCAACCGTCAGCCGAAACCGCCCCTTCGCACTGAAGCGAATTTCAATCGCCGAACAGCGACTTCCCGATCACCGAGAAGATGCTTCCACACGTGCCGGACGGCCCATCCCGGGCGGCGATATCGTCGCCCATGGCCTTTTCTTTCCAGTTGCCATCTCGGCAGTATTCGGTCTGAGCGGTCTTCTTGGCAGCCTCGCTCGATGCCCTTCGCTTGTCGGGATCGTCTGGCCACGCAATGTGCGGTTGCGCGGGTGCAGCAGCCAATTGTCCGGGCTCGGGCAGTTTTTCGGTGGCGGGCGGCAGTACGAGCGGGGCCCTCACCTCGGCCTTCGGCTCAGCACGCTTGCCCAGTGCGCCGGTCAAGCCGACGGCTTCGAACATTTTGCCTTCGAACTGGACCCCATCGACACCGCCGCATCCGGCCAGTGCCAATAGCATGAATGCCGTTGTCACTCGGTTGATCGAGGTCTTCGCGCGCTGCAGTGCCTGCGTCATGTGCCGCATCCCCTGTCGCTTGTCCGTGGCCGTCTACGCGGCCTTCGAGGCGTCATTGCGACTCGTCCCGAAAGAATCATACAGAAGCCCTACCACACCAGCAACGATTGCAACGTCTGCAATGTTGAAGACGTACCAGTAGAAGCCGAAGGCGTGGAACGAGAAGAAGTCGGCAACACCGCCCAAGTGCACCCGATCAAGCGCGTTCGCGAGCGCCCCGCCGATGATCAGGCCCAAGCTCACGGCCAGGACGCGACCCGTATCCGCCTGCGACAACCAGACCCACAACACACCTGCCACGATCACGGCGAAAGTCGTCAGCAGCCATGGTCCGGCGTTGTCGAGAAGCCCATACGATACGCCTCTGTTGATGACGTAGACCAAGTCCATAAAGGGCGTCACGTAGATCCGCTGGCCTTTCGGAATCTGGGTAACGTTGATCATCCACCACTTGTGTGCCTGATCGACGACGAACGTGACCACGATGACCCAGAGGCCAATGCGCGAGCAGGGTCCCCACATCCAACGCAACAGTCCCGTCGCCGCCCGCTCGCTCATGCCGCCCCGCTGAATGTGACGATCGTCACGTCCTCGCCACCGAGCACGTCGCCGATGATGCCCTCGATCCGCGCCCAGTCTCCACCCGCCAGACCGGCACCGATCTGTGGCAGTCCGATTCGGGCGCCCGTATGGCGGGACTTGATCCAACCCATCGCGTCGCGCACCGCGTCATAGTCGACATCGACGCCGGCCCCCATGCTCGGATGGAGCTGCGTGTAGGCATTGACCACCGTGAAGCGCGCGCCCTCGCGTTCAACAACGGCGAATGAGCACGTCCCGAGCTTGGCGCGATCGCCGAAGTGCGTCGCCAGATCCGCCTCGTAGGCCTCAGGGAAGTGCCGCCGGACCTGCGCCGCAAGTCCCCCGCCCATCGTGTGGAAGCAATTGCAGCCGTGAGCGATCACGTCGAAGCGGCCGGCCTTGGCGAGTGCAATAAGGTCACCGCTGATCGTGCGCATCGGCCGCCCCATCGCCCATGACTTTCCGTCCCAACGTCATCCCCGCGAAGGCGGAAACCCTCGTGCGAGAACGCAAGCGGCACGCTCACCGCTCTCTCACAGTGAGGTCTCACGCCCGCCCGTCGATCTCCCGCATCGCCGCCGCATCCCGCGCCGAAAGCTCCGGATAGTCTGGATCGCTCCCGACATCCGTCGTGAACCGCCAGGAGCGCGCGCACTTCGTTCCACCCGCCCGCTGGGACACCACCGCGACACCCGGAACCTCGGCCAGCTTGAACGCCCCCTCGGGAGGGGCATCGTCCACCGTGAGCCCGATGCCGGACGTGATGCAGATTTCCGCGAAGTCCTGATCAGCCAGGAGATCGAGCGTCGCCTGATCCGACACGTAGACGAGCGGCGCCGCCTCGAGGCTGGAGCCGATCCGCTTGGCTGCCCGTTCGATCTCGAGGGCCCCCGTCACCACCGAGCGGATGCGGCGAATGCGATCCCACTTGGCGGCGAGCGCGTCGTTGAGCCAGTCCGCAGGAATGACTGGGAACGTCTCGAGATGCACCGACCGGCCGTCATCGTCACCGTAGCGCGCGAGCCACGCCTCCTCCGTTGTGAACGACAGGATCGGCGCCAGCCACACGGTCGTGCACCGGAAGATCTGCTCGACTGTCGCCAGTGCCGCCTTCCGCTTCGCCGACGACGGCGCCTCGCAGTAGAGCGCATCCTTGCGGATATCGAAGTAGAAGGCCGAAAGCTCCGTGTTCATGAACTGCGAGAGCTGCGCGACCACGCGCTTGTAGTCGTACTCGGCATAGGCCTTGCGGACGATGCCGTCGAGCTCGGCGAGCCGATGCAGCATGAGACGTTCAAGCTCGGGCATCCCCGCAACGTCCATGGCCGCGCCGGATGCCGGCCCGGATGCGAAGTGGGCATCCGAAGGGCCACGCGAAGAGCGGGCATCCGAAGGCGCAACTAAGAAGTGCGCCAGCGTGCCGAGCATCCAGCGCAGCGTGTTGCGGATTTTCCGGTAGTTGTCCGAGAACGTCTTCAGGATCTCCGGCCCGATCCGGAGATCGTCCGCATAGTCGGACGACGCCACCCAGAGCCGCAGAATGTCGGCGCCCGAAGACTTGATGATGTCCTGCGGCGCCGTCACGTTGCCGACCGACTTCGACATCTTCTGCCCCTTCTCGTCGAGGCAGAAGCCGTGCGTCAGCACGACGTCGTAGGGCGCACGGCCGCGCGTGCCAGATGACTCGATCAGCGAGGAATGGAACCAGCCGCGATGCTGGTCCGAGCCCTCGAGATACATCACCGTATCTCGGCCCCCGTCGACCTTGCGCTTGAAGCCGTAGAGCCCCGGGAAGTGATCCTTGTCCTCGAGGACGTAGGTGTGCGTCGAGCCGCTGTCGAACCACACGTCGAGAACGTCGTTGACCTTCTCGTACTCGGCCGGGTCGTATTCGGGCTTCAAGAAGCGCGCGCCGTCCGAATCCGCGAACCACGCATCCGCGCCCTCGGCGTACATCGCATCGTAGATGCGCTTGTTCACGTTGGCGTCGACCAGCACCTCGTTGGTGCCCTTCTTCACGAACACCGTGATCGGAACGCCCCAGGCGCGCTGGCGCGAGATCACCCAGTCCGGTTTCGCCTCGATCATGCCGGCGATGCGGTTCTCGCCCGACGCCGGCACCCACTCCGTCTCGCGGATGGCGTTGAGCGACACCTCCCGCAGCGTCTTCGGGATCGCCGCGTTGTGCCCGTCCGTCAGCCCCGCTGCGCGCAGCTTTTCGCGATGCTCCTTCGAGACCTGCTCGAGGAACGGCACCTCTTTGTCCATGTGGATGAACCACTGGGGCGTGTTGCGGAAGATCACCGGCTTCTTCGAGCGCCACGAATGCGGATACTGGTGCTTAAGGCGCCCCCGCGCGACCATCATGCCGGCCTCGGCCAGCTTCTTGATCACAGCGTCGTTGGCCTTGCCCTTCTCGCCCTTGTCGGTGATGACGCGCTCGCCCTCGAAGCCCGGCGCGTCCTTCGTAAATGCGCCGTTCTCGTCGACGGTGTAGGGGATCGCCGGATCGACGCCCATCGCAACCAGCTTACGCGTCGACGCCGTCCAGATGTCGAAGTCCTCGCGGCCGTGGCCGGGTGCGGTATGCACGAAACCCGTGCCCGCGTCGTCCGTGACGTGGTCGCCGTCGAGGAGGGGCACCCACAACGGATATGCGCCCTCAAACGGAAATTTGTTGAGCGGATGCGTACAGACGCCAGCGGTCAGCTCGTCACTTGTGACCTCTCGCAGCTTTGCGAAAGTCTCCACTTTCGCCTGCTTGAAGACCGCCTCAGCCAAATTTTCAGCCAAGACGTAGCGTTCGCCTTCTGCGGCCCAATTGCCCGGCGGAGCCTTCGTGATTTTATAAAGTGAATACTTGAGCTTTGAATTGAAGCAGATGGCGCGATTTCCTGGGATCGTCCAAGGCGTCGTCGTCCAAATCACGATGGAGGCCTCACGAAGGCTCCCATCTGACAAGGGTTCAAGCGAAGCGAGCGAGTTCCATTCGGCCTGTCCCGGCACCATTTCAGGACCCTTCCGAACCGCCATCGACACCGGAAACTTCACCCACACCATATCGCTCTGGTAGTCCTGGTACTCGACCTCCGCTTCCGCCAGTGCCGTCTTCTCCACGACACTCCACATCACCGGTTTCGAACCGCGGTAGAGCTGGTTGGTCTCCGCGAACTTCATCAGCTCGCGCGCGATCTGCGCCTCGGCCGGAAACGTCATCGTGGTGTAGGGGTTCTTCCAGTCGCCCTCGACGCCGAGCCGCTGGAACTCAGCCGACTGCACCTTCATCCAGTGTTCGGCGAAGGCGCGGCACTCGGCGCGGAACGCCTGCATCGCCGCCGGGTCCTTGAAGTTCGGCTTTGGCCGCCCCTTGGCCATGTACTCCTCCTCGATCTTCCATTCGATCGGGAGGCCGTGGCAGTCCCAGCCCGGGACGTAGTTGCTGTCGAAGCCCAGCATCTGCTGGCTGCGCGTCACGAGGTCCTTCAGGATCTTGTTCAGCGCATGCCCGATGTGGATGTTGCCATTGGCGTAGGGCGGCCCGTCGTGGAGCGTGAACCGCGCCCGCCCCTTCGAAGCCGCCCGCAGCTTGGAATAGAGGTCGATCCGCTGCCACCGCTCCAGCAGCTTCGGCTCCATCTGCGGCAGCCCGGCTCGCATCGGGAAATCCGTCTTCGGCAGGAACAGCGTCTGACCCCAGTCACGGGAGGCAGGGGCTTGGGCTTTGTCGTTCATGGGGGGCGGGCTCGTTCGCGAGAGGACGAAAGCCGCGGGCACGCGCGGCGGCATGGCACATCGGTCTCCGGGGCCGTCAGGCCGCCGGACCGGTAATTCGCGAGACTATGAGCGTTTCAGCGCGCATCCCGTGCTTTTACGGCGCGGCACGTCCGAATTCAACTGGCGACACAAGCGTCTGCGCCGGCGGGGCTTGCAAAGTTATCCCCGGTCGCTCGGGTCCGCTTATCCTCCGCGCTCGACCCGATCTCGGATCGGGCCGAAGGCGCTCTTTGACATTGTGAAGCACGCATCCAGCGCTCGATCGCGCTGGCGCCTCAAATCTTCATGCCCAGCGCCTTGGCCACCGTGAACAGGTCCTTGTCTCCGCGACCGCACATGTTCATCACGATCAGGTGGTCCTTCGGCAGCTTCGGCGCGATCTGCATCACGTGCGCCAGAGCATGGCTCGGCTCGAGCGCCGGAATGATGCCCTCCATCCGCGTGCAGAACTGGAGCGCGTCGAGCGCCTCCTTGTCGGTCGCCACGACATAGTCGACCCGGCCCGACTCCTTCAGCCACGAATGCTCCGGCCCGATTCCCGGATAATCGAGCCCCGCCGAGATCGAGTGCCCTTCGAGGATCTGCCCGTCCTCGGTCTGCAAAAGGTACGTCCGGTTGCCGTGCAGTACACCCGGCCGCCCACCAGTCAGCGAAGCGCAGTGACCGTTCTCGACGTCGAGCCCATGCCCGCCCGCCTCGACTCCGAACATCCGCACGCTGGGATCATCGAGGAACGGATGGAAAAGCCCGATCGCGTTCGAGCCCCCCCCGATGCACGCCACGAGCGTGTCCGGCAGCCGGCCCTCGGCCGCCATCATCTGCTCGCGCACTTCCTTGCCGATGATCGACTGGAAGTCGCGCACGAGTTCGGGATAGGGATGCGGCCCCGCTGCCGTGCCGATGATGTAATAGGTATCGCGCACGTTGGTCACCCAGTCGCGCAGCGCCTCGTTCATGGCATCTTTGAGCGTCCCCGCTCCGGCCGTGACCGGGTTCACCTTCGCCCCAAGAAGCCGCATGCGCGCGACGTTCGGTGCCTGCCGCTCGACGTCCGTGGCCCCCATATAGACTTCGCACGGCAGCTCGAACTTGGCGCAAACCGTCGCCACCGCGACGCCATGCTGCCCAGCGCCCGTCTCGGCGATGATCCGCGTCTTGCCCATGCGCTTGGCGAGCAGGATCTGGCCGAGGCAGTTGTTGATCTTGTGCGAACCGGTGTGGTTCAGCTCATCGCGCTTGAAATAGACCTTGGCGCCGCCGAGTTCCCGCGTGATCCGATCGGCGAGGTAGAGCGGCGACGGCCGACCGGAGTAGTGGGTATTCAGGAAAGTCAAAGCGCTCGCGAATTCGGGATCGGCCTTGGCCGCGGTGTAGGCCTCCTCCAGCTCCAGGATCAGCGGCATCAGGGTTTCGGCGACGAACCGGCCGCCGAAAATACCGAAGAAGCCGCGCTCGTCCGGCCCGGTGCGATAGCTGTTCGGGGGCGTCCCGGTTTCGATGGTCGCTGACGTCATAGAGCTTGGCTCCCGTGTCGGGGCTGAAGTTTCGATTGCGCCGCTACGGCCGCATCGGCGGCTCGAACGGCGGCGAGAAAAGCGCGAATGCGGTCGCAATCCTTGACGCCGCGCGCCCGCTCCACGCCCGATGAGACGTCGACTGCCGTGGCCCCTGTTGCCCGTATCGCCTCGGCGACGTTCTCGGCCGTGAGCCCACCCGACAGCATATAGTGCACCCGGTCCTTGACGCCATCGAGGGCCTGCCAGTCGAACACCGCGCCGTGTCCCCCGGGACGGTCGGCCCCCCTCGGCGGACGTGCATCAAACAGGATCAGATCGGCTACCTCCGCAAAGTCCAGCGCCTGCGCTGCGTCTTCGGCCGTCGCAACCTTGATCGCCTTCATCACGGGGACTCCGAACCGCCGCCGGATCTGAGCCACCCGCTCCACGCTCTCACTTCCGTGGAGTTGCAGAATGTCGGGTTTCACCGCCTCGACGACAGCCGCCAGCAGCCCGTCGTCCGCATCGACAGTCAGTGCCACAATTCGCGCACGTCCGCGCGCCTGCCGGGCCAACTCCGCCGCTCCCTCCAGAGCCACATGACGCGGGCTGGGCGGAAACAGCACCAAACCCACATCATCCGCACCCGCGTCGAGCGCCGAAGCCATCGCTTCGGCGGTGCTGATCCCGCAGATTTTGACCCGCGTCGGCACGATCCATCCGTGTTTGAACTGACTTGTCGAGCTTCGGCTCGAATTCACGCCATAGCAGGCGCGTTCTGTACAGTCACCGGCGAAAATCAGCCGACTTTCGAGCAGGGCCGTGCGGAGCCAGTCGACCACAAAAGCGCCGTGCGTTACCGGACGACGGCCAAGGCTCTCGCCGGGGTCCCCGCCGCCGCAACCTGTGCATCGCGTTCCCGCGCCAGCCGGTCAGCTTCCGCTCGCCACTTCATGGCATCCTGTGCGCGCTCACGGGCCGTTTTCCGCCACTGGCTCTGGCTCACCCACGTCGCCCAACCGCCCAGCACCACTCCCGCCACCAGCGCGCCGAACAGGAAGAAATAGAAAGGCATGTCCACGGCCAGCGCCGGTCGCTCAGGTCGGAACGGATCGAGAATCATCCTCACGCTATGCCGGTTCGACACGGCGAGCGTGATGAGAAGAAGGGCCGCCGGAAAAGCGATCAGCAGCCGGACCACCCGCTTCAGCACTTTGATGTCTCCCGATCGTTCAATGACTGTCTCGGAGCTGCCGGATAAGCCTTACGTACCTGCCCGTGCGGCCCGTGAAGCCCGCTGCGGGGTGCGCCGTTTCGACGCCGGCTTCTTCTCGACCTTGTCGTCTCCGTTGAGGCGTTCACGTAGCTCTTTGCCGGTCTTGAAGAACGGCACGAACTTCTCTTCGACCGTCACCGACTCGCCCGTGCGCGGATTACGTCCGACACGCGGTGGCCTGTGCTTCACCGTGAACGCTCCGAAGCCTCTCAGCTCGACCCGATCGCCTCGAGCCAGCGCATCGACGATCTCATCGAAAATGACGTTCACGATACGCTCGATATCGCGATGGTAGAGATGCGGGTTCGCACCTGCGATTTTCGCGATCAACTCCGACTTAATCATTCACCCCTCCCGGTATGCTTGCCAGGCACCCGACCGTCCCTCGAACGCAGCCGACGCCCTAACATTTTATTGTTGTTACTCATTTTTCGCTTGGCTGCCAAACGGAAACCAGCCCTCCGTTCCGAAGTGCCGCAAGGCGCGGATCATCGGCCAACCAATCCATTACGGCGCCATCGAAACCTAAGAGCCGCGCCGCACCCTGCCCAAGCAAGCCGAGCACGCCGAGAGAGTCGCCCTTCTTGGGCTTCCAGTCGACCACCTTGAGATTACGCGCCACGCCCTTCTGCTCTATGAGATAGCGCACCACTTCCGGCTCGCCACCGATGCCGTCGATCAGCTTATGTTGCAGCGCCTCACGTCCCGAGAAGATCCGCCCCTGCTCGAGACCGGGAATTGTGGCGGTCTCGATCTTGCGCCGATCGGCCACCAAGCCGCGGAACCAGCTCATGCTCTCAGCCACCATTTTTTCGGTCGTCTCCCGCCCCTCCGGCCCAAGCGGCTGGAACGGCGATGGAACAGCCTTCAGCGGCCCACTCTTGACCTCGTTCATCTTCACGCCAAGCTTACCCAGGAGATCCGAGACCTCGGCCCACTGGAAAATGACGCCGACCGATCCCGTGATCGTGTTGCCGCGGGCGATGATGTGGTCCGTCGCAAGTCCCGCGATATAGGCGGCCGAGGTCGCGATGGTCCCGAACTGGGCAACGATCGGTTTTCGCTCGGCAACGTCGCGGATTGCCTCGAACAGCGCTTCACCGCCGGTCGTCGTCCCGCCAGGACTGTTGACGTAGAGGATCACCGCCGCAACATTCCGGTTCCGCGCCAGCTTCCGCAGCAAAGTCAGCTGATCCCGGTTCTCGGTGATCATGCCTTCAAGCGAAACCCGCGCGATTTGCCGCTTCTCCAGGAGCGGTCCACCCGGTCCCCCCGCGGCGAGAAACCCGAGCACGGCGACGGCGACTACGCCGGCAAGAACGGCCGCCGCCCGCCAGAACGACATCGAGCGTCGCAAACGTCGGCGATCGAGCAGGGCTTCGGTTTCGAGGGACATTTATAAGCCGGCTGGTTGTATGGGATCCTGGCCGAACGGCAGCGATGCCGATCGGAGCAGTCAGCAAATTAGGTGGAAGGAGCCAGAACGGCAACCGACTCACGTCAGTTGCCGTTTTAGTTGCCTCGCGCGACCTGCGCGTGGCGTCATTCAGCTTTGATATTGAGCCGCTTGATCAACGCCTCGAACTTGGCGTGATCTTTCTTGGCGAGAGCTGCGAGCTCCTCCGTCGACATGATGACGGGGGCGAGCGCGGCTTTGGTCAGTTGTTCCTTGAGCGCCTTGTCCTCGCGGCTGATCTTGTTCACTTCCTCATTCATGCGCTGGACGATGGCTGGGGGTATCCCGACCGGGGCGTACATGGCGAACCAGACGACGAAATCGAGCTCCGGATAGCTCTCCTTGAGCAATGGCACGTCGGGGAACAGCGGGTGGCGCTGAAGGTCACTCACTGCCAGCAGCTTGGCCTTGCCTGCACTGATGTGCGGCAGGGTGTTGGGGTCCGCGTGGATATGATGCACGCCAGACAGGAAATCCGCGAGGGACTCGCCACCCCCGCGATAAGGCACGTGCAGGATATCTGTCCCCGTCGCGAGTTTGAAGGCCTCGCACATCAAATGCCCGTAGGAGCCCACGCCCGCCGTCCCCCATGACAACTTCCCGGGATTGGCCTTGGCGTACTCGACGAACTCTTTGATATTGTTCGCCGGATTTGAGGTGTGCACCGAGAAGAGCAGCGTGCCCGTCGTCACATTGACGACCGGCACCAGATCCTTCAACGGATCATATGCCGTTTTCCTGAGATGCGGCAGAATCACGATGCTGAGGGATGGGGTAAGACCGAACGTGTATCCGTCTGGTGGTGCCTTCATCACGGCCTCGAGTCCGAGCGCACCCGAAGCGCCGCCCCGGTTCTCGATCACCACTTGCTGACCGAGCGCCTTCGTCAATCGCTCTGCGTAAGGCCGCATCGTGTTGTCGGCTGATCCGCCAGGACCGAAGTTGACGATCACGCGGATGGGCTTCGATGGCCAGGCGTCCTGCGCTGCCACCGGCAGGGCCGTGCAAATCGCTAAGCCGACGGCGACCAGGGCGCTCTGCAAGACGGTTCGATTCAGCATGTGCATTCCTCCAGATCCGGCTCGTTGTTGTCTGATGATGGCCGGTCGAGAAATGCTAGGCCGATCTGGATAGGTACATCAAGTCGCACCCTTACGGGGTATCCCAGTTCGAGGCTGTCGTCCGCAGTCAGGAAACGGGTGGTCGGCCTCGGTCCGAAGTGCTCAGAGTAGATGGCTCCTCTCGTAAACCCGACCGCTCCGGACCTCACCAAATGTCGCCCGTTTCACTGCAATCCGTCGACTCCGCCACAGCTTGGCGCATGCTGGCTGCGGCCTTCGTGGTCGGCTTCGTCGTCTTCGGGATCGTCTATAGCTTCGGCGTGTTCCTGAGCCCGATCATGGGCGACCTCGGAGCCACCCGCGCGGCGACGTCGTCCTACTACGCCGTCTCGAGTCTGGCCTTCTACATGCTGGGTCCCGTGACCGGACGCGCTGGCGACCGATTCGGGCCGCGCGCATTGGCCGTGACCGGGGCTCTCGCGCTGAGTGGGGGCCTCGTCGCGACCGCCTTCGTCAATGACGTCCGGGTTGGCTTGATCACCTATGGATTGGGGGTCGGCCTAGGCGCGGCCTGCGCCTACATCCCCACGTTCGCCATTCTCGGTGGCTGGTTTGATCGACACCGGACGAGTGCCCTCGGCATCGCGGTTGCCGGCACCGGCTGTGGCATGCTGGTCGTGCCCCCGCTCGCCGCCGTCCTCATCGAGCAGATCGGCTGGCGCGACGCCATGATCGTGCTCGGCTTGTGCAGCGGCGTCCTGCTCGGAGCCGCTGCCATGACGGTCGCCCCGCCGCCAGCCGCGAGCGGCACCCCCGCGAGCGCTACACTGAGCAGCGTGGTCCGTTCGCGTACCTTTCGGACGCTGTATGTGTCGTGGGTCCTCGGCACGATGGCGTTGTTCGTCCCATTGGTCTACCTCCCGGCGTTCGCCGTCGAACAGGGCATCGACCCTATCTCCGCCTCCTGGCTCATTTCGGTCGTCGGTGGCGCCAGCATCGTGGGGAGGCTCGGCATCGGCTATCTGCAGTCGTTCGCCAGCATCGTTCAGCTTTACAAGGCCGCAGTGCTCGCGATGGCGGCCAGTTACGTGATGTGGCTCGCCTTGCCCGGCTTCTGGTGGGCCGTCGTTTTCGCGGCCGTGCTCGGCCTCGCCTACGGGCTTCGCATCGCGCTCGTGGCGCCGGTGCTGATCGCCTTCTTCGGCGTGAAGGATCTCGGCGCTGTCCTGGGCGCATTCTTCACCGCGACGGGCATTGCCGGACTGCTGGGTCCCCTGTTCGCTGGTCTTGCTGTCGACGCAACCGGCGGTCAGGGACTGGCCATCCTATTGGCCATCGCCACAGGAGCCCTGTCGTTTCTCGTGGTCATGCCGCTTGCCGGTCCACCGCCTGCGCTCTCTACGGCTCGGACGGAGAGCAAAGCACGATGATGCTTGCCGTCGCCCCGGTGCTATTCGTGCTGCTGTGGTCGAGCGGCTTCGTCGCCGCCAAGCTCGCCGTGCCGTTTGCCGAGCCGTGTACGTTCCTGGCGATGCGCTTCGCCATCGTCGTGGCTCTGCTGGCACCGTTCGCTCTTGCCGACCGCGCCAGCTGGCTATCCCAGCCAGCCCGCCTCCTCCACTCTGGCATCGCTGGCGCATCGATGCAGGGGGTCTATCTGAGCTGCGTCGTCTGGAGCATTTACCTCGGCATGCCCGCCGGTGTGGTGGCTCTCGTCGTGAGCCTGCACCCGATCACCACCGCGGTGCTCGCCCATCTCGTCCTCGGAGAACGCATCACGCCTCTCGGATGGACCGGCTTTTGCCTCGGCATCGTCGGCGCCATACTTGTGTTGTGGCCCAAGCTCGATCTCGGCTCGAGCGGCATCCGTGCCGAGACCATCGCGCTCTGCCTGATGGCGCTCCCCGCGATGTCGTGCGGCACGGTCTACCAGAAGCGGTTCGCCGCCGGTCTGGGCGCCGCATCCGCGACTTGCCTTCAGCACGTCGGCGCCGTTGCCGTTGCGGGTCTCGGCGCCTGGTTTCTCGAAACGCGCGTTGTCGACTGGACACCGATCCTGATCGGCTCGCTCGCATGGCAAACGGTGGCCGTCTCGTGCGGCGCAGTGCTGCTGTTGATGCTCATGCTCGGCGCCCACGGCGCATCTCGCGCCGCTTCTGTCTTCTATCTGATACCGGCCGGCACCGCTCTCATGACCTACATCGCGCTCGGCGAGAGCCTCAGCCCAATCCAACTTGTCGGAGTCGCCGTCGTCACCACCGCGGTCATTCTGATCAGCTCGACCGCGTCGAAGAACCGGCTGCCACCGGCGCCATTAGACTCGACCGGAATGGGTCACGCGCGTAGTTCTGACTGCGCAATACATGGCCGCGACGCCCCCACTGGTCCGATGACATAGCTGTCTTACTGCTATTGATTCTCCGTCTACAGAATAGCGGTAAAGCGGCCCGCGGGTTGACCGTCTGCCATCGAGTGGGTCACACGCTGTGCCGCGCGCTCCGTCGCGGCCTTTGCATCGTGTCTCCGGCACGTGCGGGGTCGCCGTTCTGTGCGTTCTGCCCATAACCACCGAAAAGCACGAGAACACGATCCATTTCGTCGTCAGAGAGCAACTTCGGCTTGCCGATCGCGAGCAGCTTGCAATACTGCTCGGCAAGCACCTCGACCTCGCCGGCGAGGTCGAGTGCCTTGGCACATGTGGCACCCACAGCGATCTGGCCATGGTTCGCCATCAGGCAGGCATTGCGCTTCCTCAGCCCCTTGGCGACGTGTCGCGACAGTGCCTCGGTCCCGAATGTTGCATAGGGGACCAGGGGGATGTTCTTCCCTCCTGCAATCGCGACCATATAGTGAAAGGCCGGAATTTCCTTGTGCGCCGAGGCGAGCACCGTCGCATGCATGGAGTGTGTATGAACGATCGCTCCGATGTCCTCGCGGACGGCATATGCGGCAAGGTGAAACCGCCACTCACTCGACGGCTGCCGCTCACCCGGACGCAACTCTCCCGTGTTGCCAACGAGAACGATGTCGTCACGCGACAAAGTCTCGTACGCCATGCCGGACGGGGTAATCAGCATGCCGGAGCCAAACCGGCGCGAGACATTGCCCGACCGACCAGGGGATAGGCCCCCTCGGCTCATGGCGAGCGCTGTCTCCAGAACCTCCAGGCGCGCGTCGGCCTCGTCGGCCGCTGCAATCGACACCATATCCCGTTGCATGACCTGAAACTCCGCCTTCGCCCCTGCCCGCCCAAAGCGTGACAGGGTATGCTTCTGCCCCGATACTGCCCGATACGGGCAGCAGCCGCTTCAGGCAAGTTTGATCCCGAGGAGCCTATCGTTCCCATGAGCGACGACACCATTCCACTGACCGTGCTGACCGGCTTTCTCGGGTCCGGCAAGACGACGCTGCTGAAGCAGCTAATTAACGATCCGGCGATGGCAGGCACAGGCGTGATCATCAACGAGTTCGGCGAGGTCGGCATCGACGACGCGCTCGTCGAGAAGATTGACGACGATGCCGTGCTGCTCCCATCCGGGTGCGTGTGCTGCGAGGTGCGTGGCGATCTGGTCGAGGCACTCGAGCGGATGCACACGCGGTCGCTCTGGGGCGACATTCCCAAGATCTCGCGGGTGGTTCTGGAGACGACCGGGCTCGCCGATCCGGCACCGATCGTGCACACGCTGATGACGGAGGAGCGACTCTACCGGATCTATCAGCTCGACGGCGTTGTGACCACGGTCGACGCCCAGCACGGTCTCTCACAGCTGGACAAGCACTTCGAGCCGGCAAAGCAGATCGCGCTCGCCGACCGGATCGTGCTGACCAAGACAGACCTGGTCGAGGCGGCACAAGTGGCCAGCATCGAAGCGCGCATTAAGGCACTCAACCGTTCGGCAACCGTACGGCGGGCGGTGCTCGGCGCGATCTCACCCGCCGAGTTGATCGGCCTCGGTGCCCACGAGCCGGCGCTCGTCGGGACGGATGCTGAGAAATGGTTGGCTGCTGGGACTTTCGAACCGCGGCACGAAGGCGACGGCCAGGGTCACGTGCATGACCAAACCTGCGGGCCCGATTGCGGTCACGATCACCATCATCACAGCCATGCCCATGCGCATACACATGAACACGACTGCTCAGGCGAGGCGTGCGACCATCCGGATCACCACCATGAGCATCTGCACGGGATAGACTCCTACTGCCTGACCTTTGCGGAACCACTCGAGGGGCCTGAGATGTCCAACGCGCTCAGCCTCCTCGGCCAGCTCTACGGGACGAAGCTCCTTCGGGTGAAGGGCATCCTGAATATCAAGGACCAACCCAGACCGTTCGTCGTACACGGGGTCCAGCACATCTTTTATCCTCCTGACACCCTGCGCGACTGGAAGGGCGAGGATCGCCGCTCTCGCATCGTCTTCATTACCAAGGACTTGCCGGAAGCGACCGTGCGCCGGCATTTCAAGCCCTTCGTCGGCGAGGCCTTGCCGGCCGGGGGATGAGCGCTCTCGAGGCCGCCCCTCCGCAGCCGTTGTGGCGCCTGCGGAGGGCATCGCGCGGCAAGGCGATCACATTGCTCAGAACGTGCTTGTTCCGCGCTGGAGGCTCTGCTACTCAGTGCGCCTTCCCAAACGATGCGGTCGTGGCGGAATTGGTAGACGCACTAGCTTGAGGGGTTAGCGCCGCAAGGCGTGGAGGTTCGAGTCCTCTCGACCGCACCATTCGGCTTCAAGTCACTCAAGGGCTTGAGCACGAGGCGAGATCAATACGCACCATCGGCGCCCTAGGCGCAGTCCGAGACTCGCCGCTCGGCTGCGGTTATTGGGGCTCGTGCATGAGACGAATTTACAGGACCGCTCTGGCCTTTGCCCCAAAGGAATGATCGTTGGCTGCAGGACCACGTCGGTCGATGGGCGAGTATGCCGGGCATCTCTCACGCCGCCGCTTCCTCGCACTCGATGTCTTCAGCGAAATCGCCCGCACGGATGCTGATGTGAGGCAATGAGGCTACCCGAACGCAGCAACACAACCACCCGCCGGACTCACGCTGACCTGCGATCCCGTCTACCGAGCGCCAGGGCGAACAGGAAACCGATCGAAAGTCCGGCCGCCCCCGCGATCGCGAGCGTGAGCACGCTTTTCGGATGGCTCTTGTCGATCGGGGGCCACGCCTCGGAGACGACGCGAGCGTCCGCGAGATTGAATGTGCCGCTCTGGGATGTCTCGAGGAAGCGCTTCTGGAAATTCTCGCTGAACCACCGGTAGGTCTGCGCGGTCGTCTCGAGGTCGCGCAGAACGATACGGTTTGTGGCATCACCGGACGTGTTGGAGCCGCGGAACTTCAGCAACGCTGTCTCGGCGGCATGAGCCTCGCCGAGGAGATCGACCGCCCGCTGGCGCAGCCACTGGCTCGTACTGCGGATGATATCGTCGCGCTGGCGCAGTTGCTCGGTTAGATAGCCGCTGGCAACCGCATTCGCGATCTTAGCTGCCAGCTTGGGGTCCGAATGCCGGAAGCTGATTTCGATGATGTGGGTCGACGAATTCCGCTTGACCGACAATCTCGATTGAAACTCCTTGACGGCTGACGCCGGCACGTCGTCCTCCGCCGTCGCCTTGCTTTCCGTTTTGCCCGCCTGTGACGTATGCGATTGCGCTGGGGCGATCGCAGGCGCGACTTTGGATGAAGCGAACAGACCGAACCGGCTCATGATCGATGGGCGCGGAGCCCCGAACTCGCGATACTTGGTCAGTTCCTCTGAGACGATCACGGCGCGGGTGATGCGCTCGGAGCGCAACACTTCGACCTGCGTCTCGACGTGGGCAGATTCGGCATTGGCATCCGTCGCGCGGACCTGTTGGGTTGGCAGGACGTTCGAGCGGGCATCGATGAGAAGCAGTGCCGTCGCTGTGTACTGCGGCGTCGTCACGAGCAGATAGGCTGCGGCCGCTGCCAGACACGCGACAACACTCAACACGATCAGCTTGACGTGCTGCCGCAGGAGTGCGGTCACCTCGTCGAAGCTCAACTCGAGGCCGCTCTGGTGCCCCATAGGCATCATCGGCTCGATCTTGGGTTCGTGTCGCACGCTAACCTCATTTTCGCACACCCGCCCCGCACAGGGCAACCACTTGGCATTGAACGCCCAATCGCCGAACTGGAACCTAACTTAAAGTGCTCAGCGACGATTGCGAGAAATGGTCGGTTGGTGAAGGGTGCCAAGTCCGCCACGTCAGCACGATCCGCCTTCTGAACATCGTAGCGGAATATTCCGGCGAATTAGCTACGCTCGAGGTCAGCTCAGCCGGCGCTCCGACCGAAGGCGCCAACGCTCCCCTGAATGGCCGTGATGAAATCACCCATCCTGAGGCGCCGCCTCATGACGAGATAGCCGCCCACGGCGAACTTGCGGACATATTCTAGAAAGAGCATGGGGCTGCGCAAAGCATACCGGCTGGCCACCAGCATGTTGCCACCGAAATACTTGGTCACGCTCTCGAGGTCGGGTTCGCGATGGCCGACCATGTCCAAGTCGACGTAAACCGTCTGCGCCGACTGGAAGAAGGCGCGCAACGCATAGTCAGTATCTTCCCCCGACACATTCGGGGTTCCGAGCCCAAGGGACGGATCGAAATCACCGATCGCGATCACGGCATCACCGCGCAGGAAGATACTATTCGACGTCGAGCGGCGGAGCACGTCCGTGGAAGTAGCCGGCCGCATCTTTTCGCGATGCCATGTCGGCGACGGTGTGAGCGACACACGCGTGATCAGCAGCCCAAGATCAGTCGACCGCTCGAACTCAGCGACCAGCTCGGACAAAAATCCGGGCGTATACCAGCAATCGTCATCGGGAAAACCGACCAGTGTATTTGGCTGCAGCAGACCGCTTTCTCGAGCATGCGCGAGCATCACATTGCGCGCTGCCGAAAGCGAGACGCGATCCGCGATGGCGAGAACAGTAGCTGGGTACGGGATTGCGGCGGCAGTCGCCACCCGCTGCTGTTCGGTGCTCCTTTGCAGCAACATGATGTGATGGACCGTGCTGCCACGAGGCACGCTGTCGGCGACTGAAGCAATCATGCGAGCAAAATCGGCTTTTCGATCCGACCGCATGTCAGTCGTGGTCATCAACAGCAAATGCATGCCAAGCTCACTTCTTGTCTGTACTGATCGTTGGACCCCGAGCGCCTTATTGACGAACCGGCGGCACCAGGCTCTGGCGGGTCGTCGGCACAGGAAGCGGACCGGGTGCCGCGACGCGTGATGGCACCGCATCTCCGATTTTTTCCGCACCGGGCGCCGTCGTCGCAGCAGAGCTGCGCCGCACCGCGTCGTCGACTTCCCGCTCGCTCTCGAGCGCGATCTCGACCGTGTCACCGGGAAACAGCGGCGTGTCCTCGCCTCCCACGATGGTCTTCTTGTTGTCGAGCAGCGAGCGATGGATAGAGATGTTGACCTTTCCGCCGCGGCCACGCACCAACCTCGATTTCAGGACACTGGTGTGCACGAGTTTTTCCGAATTGGCCGAGATCTTTGCCAGCAATCCATTGTAGATTGCAGACTGGTCCTGCCGATCGGTCAGCAGCTTCGTGCGCCAGGTATTGTACAAGCGCTCCAGACTGCGGCGAGCTTCCGCGAGATCGCGTTCCGCCTGATCGAACTGCACCCGCGTCTGCAGCACGCGCGTCGAGTTGGTCAACTGGATGCGCCGGATTTCCATGAGCCTCATCAACGGCAGATTACCGCGCCGCTGAGCGTCCTTCATCTGCTCGAGTTCCTGCTGGTCGACCTCCGACCCCTGGATCTCCGTATTCAGCTGCTTTTTCAGCGTATCGACTTTGGCGACGTTCAACTCGATCAAGCCGCGGATGTGCTCGATCTCCTTGCCGTGATCCGCCAGGTTGCGCCGGAGCGTTTCAGCCTCGGTCTTGACGATCTCCTGGAGATAAACGCGGTCGAGAGGAACGTCGGACACGATGTCCGGGTCGAGTTCGGTTTTGCCTTCGAGCTCGGTTTCGATGCGCTTGAGCTTGACGCGAGCACGCGCTGCGTCCGTCCACAGCACCTCGTGCTGTCCCTTGAGATCAGCCGACTCGGTGAACGGATTGACGAGGCGATACCTCATGATGTCGAAGCCGCCGCCAAGCGCGATGGCTTGGCGTGCCGTCATCCCGGGACGATACGGCAACTCACCGGGCTTGCCGACGTCGCCCAGGATGTAGATAGGCCGATACTCCGCGATGGTGACCAGCACATCGTCCGGAGCCAATGCGACATAGCCTTCGCGACCATCAGGAAAGCGCTGCAGAAGCGGACGTTGGGCAGCAAGACCTTTGATTACTTCCTGTGCGCCCGACAGCGGCATTCCGACGACGCGAACCCGGCCTGTCAGCGGCAGCGACACCTCGCCATCGAGTTCGATCATGGCCTTCTGTCGCAAATCCGCGAAGCCGCGGACGGAAATTTCCAGTACGTCGCCATAGTTGAGACGATACTCTGCGGGGTCTGTCCTCTCCAATGGGCTAGGTCGCGCGACCTGCTGCCGCTGAAGATCTGCGCGCGGAACATCGCCTGAAGACGGGACCTGGGCCTCAGCGGCTGTTGCCGCAATCGACCAACCGGCAACGCAGAGGGCTAACAGGGATGGGCGTACCAACGCACAGACTCCACGCACGATTGAGCGTTTTGCACCGGAGTCGGAGTGAACGAATGCCACGTTCCGACAGGCTCCAACCGACAGGCTCTTCATAAACGCTTCACACTTCTCTGGACAAGGCACCTTGATCCGCGATCAGGCTGTATCCTTAATATCTTAAGCCGTCCGCGTCGCCCGAATTCTCCGACCACGTCATCATGTCTCAGGCCGTCGCAACGAGTACTAATTATCAGATCTGAACCTATAGCAACACGTCCCGGTCTGCAGCGAATGCATGGAAGGGAAGGATAGGAAGCGCATCCAAAGTTGCGGACGTCCCATCGTCCTCGAAACGGCGCCGAGAGATCCGTCCCAAAGCACAAGGTGCAGTAGTCCGAGCCATCCTCTTCTACCGCGTTGCAACATGGCACGAGAGGGCATTGGGCGCAACCCTGCAACCTCCATCGTCGCATCATGTTGACCTCACAACTCTTTGAATATCGGGCCAGCGGATTTCTCCTCTATCGTTGGTTGTTAAACATGGAGATGACCCAGTCGAAGTCGGTTCTCCGGAAACGCTAGGTCATCGGGATGGTTGCATCGGAAGTCGGATTCGAGGGCTGGACTGGACACTACGTGTCAGTCGCCGACGCAGCCGTGGTTGCCGGCGGCAGCTGCGGTCGATCCAATCTGGAAAGCGAGTTAACCAACCGTTTATAATCGCGTCTTGTTTTTAGTCGTTCGATCGTGGCACATGGCCGGAGCCGGATGGGTCGTCGATCAACACTTCCCTGGTGGCACAATCGCATTTTTCGAGGGTAGCGTAATGGCAGTGTCCCCGTTAGGACCCGGCCCCACACCGGACGCAGTGGGATTGCAGTATCGCGATAACCGTTTTTCCCTCCCGAGCACCGCAGCCGGCCCGATTTTCGCCGTGGTGGAGCTTCTGGTTCTGAGCCTGGCCCCCTACCTCGGGTCGCTCATCTACCATGCGATCGCTGTCCCGAGTTACGATCCGCCCGACCAGCTGATGATCACCGTCGGCGTGGCCATGTCGGGGCTATACCTCCTGCTTTCGCACTCTCGCGGCTCGTTCGATATCGACGAACTCCGGTCGGTGTCGGTGAGCAAGCCGGTCGTGCGCTGGTGTCTGGTGTTCATGTTCTTCGCTCTCGCATCGTTCTCCTTCAAGATCGGCGATATGTTCTCGCGCGGTGCCACCATGACGGGCTTCCTGATTGGCACTGCGGCGATCGTCGGCTTGCGATGGGCCGCACCATTCACCGTAGACATGGCTTTTCGGTATCGCCTTATCGAGGGCCGCCGGACAATCCTGCTCTCCGACGGCTCGCCGTTACCCATGTCGATTCCCGTGGGCGATTTGATGCGAACCGGATTCTCGGTGCAAGGGTGGTTCATACTGCCGTCCAACACCGTGCCCGACGCGTTGTCTCGCCTCGATCGGCTTAGCGCGGATGTGGTTCGGCTGGCGCGCGAACGGCGAGTGGAAGAAATCGTCCTGGTCGCCGACGCGTTCCGTGAGCCATTGATCGGCGATTTGATCGATCGATTGCGGGTGCTGCCGCTGCGTATCCGTGTACTGCCGCGAACGCCTGAAACGGGAGCGCGGGACCATCAGGTGCTCCGTCAGCCTGTCACTTCGGCGCTGGTGGTTCAAACTCCACCGTTCACGCGCGCGGAGCGATTGGCCAAGCGTGCGCTAGACGTGACGGCGGCGTTGGGCTTGCTGCTGGTGTTGAGCCCGTTTCTCGTCGCAATCGCCATCATGATCCGCCTCGATAGTCGAGGACCGGTTCTGTTCCGCCAGACGCGAGTTGGCTACGGCGGTAGCCCGTTCATGATCTTTAAGTTCAGAAGCATGTACACCACCGACAACGGCCCTGTGGTCAAGCAAGCGGAACGGGGTGACGTCAGGATCACGCGCGTTGGAAGATTTCTGCGCGAGAAAAGCCTGGATGAGCTGCCCCAACTCATCAATGTCGTTCTGGGAGACATGTCGCTCGTTGGACCACGCCCCCATGCGGTTGCCCATGATCGCCATTACGAGCCCCGGGTCGCAGGGTATGCGTGGCGGCATCACGCGCTTCCCGGCATCACCGGGTGGGCGCAGGTGATGGGCCATCGTGGCGAGACCCCGACGACAGCCAGCATGGAAGCGCGGGTTGCACACGATCTCTGGTACATCCGGAATTGGTCGTTCTGGCTCGACCTCAAGATCCTGCTGATGACCGTCCGGGCTGTGTTGAAGCCGACCAACGCTTACTGATTAGCGCCGATAGCAGTTCGCTGACGCGGGCTGATTGTATGTGTCCCGTCGCTGCCGCAGACCCTACCAAGTAACTTTGTACGTTGATCCGTCTGGTCTTTCAGGCTTGGCCTCGATATTTTTCGACGCGTCAATCTGGAGGGTTCGATGCGTAAGTCCGAGATCGCCACGTTGTCCAGGCGGCAACTGTTGATGCGGGGGCTGGCCGCAGGATCCTTCGCGACCGTCGCCCCCGCGCTCGGTAATGTTGGCGCGGCTTTGGCGCAGACGACAGCGAGACGAGCGCCCCCCCTTGTCGGCGTCAACGTCGGCTACGGCATGAGTACCGCGAAGTCGCTCGCCGACATCGTGGCGTTCGAGAAGGTGATCGGCCGGCCGGTCGACTACATCTCGGAATTCGGTGCGCATGCGACCTGGAAGGAAGCGGTGACCTCGGCGGCGCATGCCCTGCGAATCTGGCGTAGCGTGGCCGTAGGCAGCCGCCGCCGGATGTTGTGGCATCAGCCGCTCACCATGACCGGGACGCCGCTGTCGGCAGTCGCATCCGGCACCCACGACGACAGCTTCTTGGCGATCGCTGTCAATATTCGCAATGCTGGGTTCTATGACGCGATCATCAATCTGGGCCGGGATATGACCGGCGAATGGACACCGTGGTCGGCGGCGGGCGAGAACAAGGCCGCCTATATTTCGGCGTACCGGCGTGTCGCCGCGATCTTCAAAAAGGTCTCTCCGTCGTTCAAGATTTGCTGGTCGCCGATGCGCAACCTTCAGGCGGTCGCTCCGGAGGACGTGTACCCGGGCGACGATCACGTCGATCTGGTCGGTATGTCAATTCACCTCATTTCCCCACCGCTCGGCCCCCACGTGCAATCATTCGTCGAGGCCACCGTAATCGGTCATGGCGCGAAGGCGGTCGAAGGAAAACAGCCTTACGGGCTCGCCTGGCTGGCCGAGTTCGCCACGGCACACCACAAGCCGATGATCATCCCGGAGTTGGCTATCGGCGTTGAGGTGCCCGTCGGTCAGGCAGCCGCAGCCACATTCGACGATGACCTCATCATCGCGACGCTGGCTGAATGGATCGATGGACATGACGTGATCCTTCACGTGTGGCGGGACGTGCCGCGCCAGGACTCCTACGGACTGCACACGAGGATCTCGCGCGCCTCGATAGTGACCAACACCACTCCGGAAGATCCCGCTGACGAGCGTCCGCGTATGGCGATGGCCTACCGCAAGGCATGGGGCTCGCGGACTGACGGCTGACGAGCGAGGCGGAACACACGCGCCGCTCGCGAGTAGCGTCTAAATTCGATTGCAGGGGGCACTTCACCGACTTGACGACGCGAAGGGCATGAGGGATCAGGACGCTAGAGCTTGACGCTCCCCAGAGTGAGGTACATCGGAGGCGGGAAGCAGATGCCCCCGACATCAAAGGACGGGTCTCCGCCTTGATTGCAAGGTGAACGCTTCCGATGGGGAAGTCGATCGGATGCGGTGCGCATACGGCCGTGGCAAATAATCTGCATTAATACTATCGGCACTGGTCGCATTGATGGCGACATTGTTAAGCTGATAGGGATGCTACCTTATCGACCGGGTTGTCGTCAGCGGTGTGGGCCGTCTACCGGAGTAACCTATGAAGTCCGCCCTGGGCATGGGAATCGGGTTTGCACTCGAAGCCCTCATGCCCCTCGTTCGGCTGATCGTTCTCGCCCGTCTGCTACCGCAGGACGAGTTCGGCATTGCCGTGACCGTTCTGGTGACGCTCGGCATCGTCGAGATGTGCACCGACATGGGTCTCGTGCAATCAGCTGTGCGAGGCTCGGACACGGTGCCGAACAAGCCTTTCATGGGGACACTTCACAGCCTAGCGCTGATGCGGTCGGTCGTGATGGCTTTGCTTGCCCTCAGCGCGATCTCGATCCAGCGCGTGACGCTGGGTGGCAGCATCGGCCTCGATATGATCGTGATCGGCATGTCGGTCATGATGATGCGGGCATTCGACAACCTGCATCTCAAGAAGCTGACGCGCGAGTATAATTTCTGGCGCGAGGCGACCATGATCGGCGGCGCGCAGGTCGTTTGGACCGTCGTTACGATCGGTTCGGCGTTGCTGTTTCCCAGCGCCGCAAGCCTTTTGCACGGCATGTTGGCGGCAGCGGTTTGGGTTGTCGCCTTCTCCAACGCCATGGCGCCCGACCGCTGGCAGGCCTCATGGAACAGAGAGGCAGCCGTCGAGGCAGTCCGTTATGGCGCTCCACTCTCGCCGAACGGCATCGCTTCGGCGGTCGTGGCCTCGGATCGGCTGATCGTCAGCAACTTCCTCGGCCCGCTTCAAGTCGCCGTCTATGGCGTCGCGATTGGCCTCGCCACGTTGCCCCGTGCCATACTCTGGCGCTTTTCCGTGTCGGTGCTCGTACCGCACTTCGCCAATCTCGTCGCCGTTCCAGAGAAAGAGCGGAAATTCTACAACCTTTGGCTCTTGTCGGTTTCGGCCGTCGCCAGCGTCTATGGACTAGCCCTAATCGCTCTCGGTCCTTGGGTCATTGGCCTGCTGTTCGGGCCCTCTTACGTTCCGACGCAAACCCTCATGGCGCTGATCGCCATCAACGTATTCATCAAGTTCATGATGCTCGTTCCACTCCCCGCCTCCTATGCGCGCGGTCAGACGAGTGTCGTTTTCCTCGGCTCGCTCGTCTCGGCGATTGCAACGATGCCGGCAGCGCTGGCGCTGCTGTTCGGTATGCGCAGTCTCGAGACGTTCGTGTTGGCCCTCAACGTCTTTGAATGCATGGGCCTCGTCTGGTTCCTTTACCACACGACCCGGCTGCACGGACTGCGGCAGGGCATTGCACTTGGTGCGATCGCGGCTCCGTTGCTGGCGCTCGGCTCGCTGACCGCCGCGGCATGGGCGATGCACTGATCGCTTGCGATGAGCGCTTAACGCTCCGCACCAAAATGCCAGCCGGAATCGGCCTGGGGCATCGCGAACCACAGCAATTCTAGTGTAATAGACGGCATGCGTATCACTACGGGTCAGCGGGCAGGCGTCACTTTGCTGGGGACGTATGCTCGTTCGAATCCACCCGCCGTGACCCATCATGCGGCAAGGCGTCTTTAGACGTTGGTAGGAGCAATTGAATGCTGTCTTTCGATCGGGACATGGCGCGGCGTGCGGCGACCGGAAAACCGCTTCAGATCGCCATGACCGGCGCTGGCTTCATGGGCCGCGGTATTGCCCTGCAGATGGTCAAGAAGATGCCGGGCCTGAGACTGGCCGTCATCTGCAACCGAACCCTCGCCCGTGCCTTCGAGTGCTATGAGTATGCGGGCGTCCCTCGCAGCAGCATCGTCGAGGTCTCGACCATAGGGCAACTCGAGGACGCCATCCGTAAGGGCAAGTATGCCGTCACGAGCGACTGGAAGGTGGCTTCAACGTCGCCGTCGCTCGATATGGTGCTCGAGGGCACAGGCCATGTTGAGCATGGCGCGCACATCTGCGTTGCAGCCATCGAGGCCGGAAAGCATCTCGTTCTGCTCAATGCCGAGGTCGACGCCACGGTCGGCCCCCTTCTGAAGGTCATGGCCGACAAGGCGGGCGTCCTCTACTCCGGCTGCGACGGCGACCAGCCGGCGGTGCAGATGAACCTCTACCGCTACGTCAAGGTGCTGGGTCTCGAGCCTCTGCTGTGCGGCAACATCAAGGGGATGCAGGACCGGTATCGGACTCCTGAGACACAGGCCAGCTTCGCTGCCCAATGGGGCATTCAGCCGGCCATGGTGACAAGCTTCGCGGATGGCACCAAGATCTCGTTCGAGCAGGCTCTCGTCGCCAACGCCACCGGCATGAAAGTCGCCCAGCGGGCGATGATCGGCATCGAGCACAAAGGGCTGATCGACGAAGTCGTGGATCGCTACGACGTGGAGGAATTAAAACGCCACGGAGGTATCGTCGACTACGTAGTCGGTGCCAAGCCGGGTCCCGGCGTTTTCGTGCTCGCAGCGGCAACCGATCCGGGTCAGCACATCTATCTGGACTACGGCAAGCTCGGCAAAGGCCCGCTCTATGCCTTCTATACACCGCAGCACCTGATGGCGATCGAAGCGCCGTTGTCGCTCGCACGCATCGGTCTCCAGCAGGACGTCGTAATCGCTCCGCTGGCCGGTCCCGTGGTCGACGTGGTCGCCGTGGCGAAGCGAAATCTTCAGGCCGGCGAGACGATCGACGGTCTCGGCGGCTTCATGACCTATGGCGTGTGTGAGAATACGCCGATCGTAGCGAAGGAGCGGCTTTTGCTGATGGGCCTCGCGGAAGGGTGCAGGCTGAAACGATCGGTTGCTAAGGACGCCGCTCTGACGATCGACGACATCGAGACACCACCAGAGAGTCTGGCGCGAAAATTGCGAGCCGAGCAGGATCTACTCTTCCCAGCCTCGTCCCAGCGCTGACAGGACCGAACGATGCAATCCGCACAGGCTGTCGTTGCAGCCGATCTCGCATTTATCACCGCCGAACTCGATACTGAACTCGAGAGGCTGGCGGGCAAACGACTGCTGATCGTCGGAGGCGCCGGCTTCCTCGGTTACTACCTCATTCAGACGGCGCTCGCCTGGAACGACAAGGGCCGCGGCGCACCGATCGATGTCATCGTCTTCGACAACTGGAGCCGTGGCACGCCGGATTGGATCAAGGCGCTCGAAAGCAACCCGTGCTTGACGCTCCGCACGCACGACGTGACCCATCCGGTGCCGGCCGATTTCGGGCACGTCGACTACATCGTTCATGCCGCCTCGATCGCATCGCCAACCTTCTACCGGCTGCACCCGATCGAGACGATGGATGCAAACGTGAACGGCCTCCGGCATTTGCTCGAATACAGTCTCGCCGAGAAGCGAGCCGGGAGGCCGATCGAGGGGTTTCTCTATTACTCCACGAGCGAGATCTACGGCGATCCGAGCCCCGACGCGATCCCCACGCCGGAAACCTATCGTGGCAACGTCTCGTGCACAGGACCGCGCGCCTGCTACGACGAATCGAAGCGCTACGGCGAGACGCTCGCGGTCAATTTCGCGGCCCAGCACAAGTTGCCGATCACGATTGCCCGCCCCTTCAACAATTATGGGCCGGGGCTCAAAATCACCGACCGGCGTGTGCTCCCTGACTTTGCGCGCGACGTCTTCTCGGGTCGCGACATCGTCATGCTGTCGGACGGAAGCCCGAGGCGCACGTTCTGCTACATCGCAGACGCCATCGTCGGCTACTACAAGATCATGATCAGGGGCCGGCCGGGTGAGGCCTACAATATCGGCGCACCGACGCCCGAGATCAGCATGCTCGAACTCGCCGAGCGCATCGTCGCCGTCGCTCGGGACCGCTTCGACTACAAGGGTCGGGTCGTCCGCAAGGCAAGCGAGGACAAGGATTACCTCGTCGACAATCCCAACCGGCGCTGTCCGGTGATTGACAAGGCGCGCAGCGAACTCGGCTTCGATCCCAAGATCGGGATTGAGGACGGACTGGTGCGCAGTCTGGTATGGTATTCGGATAATCGAAACGCCGAGGATCGGTGATGCGTCTTGCAGTCGTCGGAGTTGGCTACGTCGGGCTCGTCTCCGGAGCCTGCCTTGCGTCCAAAGGACATCAGGTTGTTTGCGTGGACGTCGATCCGCGCAAAGTGGCGATGGTCAACGAGCGCCGCCCGCCGATCTACGAAGTCGGTCTGCAGGAGTTGCTCGACCAGGCGGTGCCGAAGAATCTGACGGCATCGACGGATCTGACGGCTGCGATCCACGCCAGCGAGATCTCCTTGATAGCGGTCGGCACCCCGTTCGACGGCGACGAGATCGATCTCAAGTACATCCGGGAGGTCGCTCGCCAGATCGGCACGGCACTGCGCGACCATCCCGGCTATCACACCGTCGTCGTGAAGAGCACCGTGGTTCCGGGCACCACCGAGGACGTCGTGCTGCCGATCCTGGAAGCAGCATCGGGCAAGACGGCGGGCCGCGACTTCGGCGTCGGCATGAACCCCGAGTTCCTGCGCGAGGGCGAGGCGATTTCCGACTTTATGCAGCCGGACCGTGTCGTGATCGGCGGCATCGACGAGCGCTCGATTGCGGCGCAGCGCCAGCTCTATACCGTGTTTCCCGACCTCGACGTCCTCGAGACGACGCCGCGGGCCGCGGAGATGGTGAAGTATACGGCCAACTCTCTCCTGGCGACCCTGATCAGCTTCTCGAACGAGATGGGAAACCTCGCACAGGCCGTGGGCGTCGACGAGCGCATCGCCATGAAGGGCGTGCATCTCGACAAGCGCTTCTCTCCGATCCTCGACGACGGCCGGCGCGTGAAGCCGGGGATGCTGAGCTATCTCGCGGCCGGTTGTGGCTTCGGCGGCAGCTGCTTTCCGAAGGACGTCCAGGCGCTGATCGCACATGGCCAGAAAGCCGGACAATCGATGCAGCTCCTGAGGTCGGTGATCGACGTCAACAAGGCGCAACCGGCACGAATGCTCGCCATGCTGCGAGCTGGTCTCGGCGAGGATCTTGCAGGCCGCCGCATCGCTGTGCTCGGCGTCGCGTTCAAGCCCGGTACGGATGACATCCGCGAGTCGCCGTCGCTGCCGGTGATCGACGGGCTGCTGGCGGCGGGAGCCCAGGTGACGACCTTCGATACGATCGCCCAGCGCGAGACAGAGCATCTCTATGGCGACCGGGTTCGCCACGCGGCGACGCTGGCCGCTGCCGTCGATAGGGCAGACGGTATCCTCATCATGACAGCGTGGCCGGAGTTCCGCGACGTTGCCCCGATGGTGGCGTCGCTCGCCTCTCCGCCATTGGTGGTGGACGGGCGGCGGCTGATCGAAAAGACGAGCGTGCCCCGCTACGCCGGCATCGGCCTTCCGCTGACAGCCCCTGCCGCTGGACCGCCAACTCCGACCAAGGCAGAAGCCGCCGAGTAAGCACGGGGCGCGATCCCTGCACCCACGCTCGGCTCCTAAGACGCCAAATGGCGTAGCCGATAGATCGCGGTATGCAAAACGTGGGCGACCGGTCTTTCGCCCGCGAGCAGCAGGCAGTCGAGATCGACCAGCCGGTGGCCCTTTTTGTCGTAGTTGGCAACAACGCGCGTACGCGCTGCCAATGTTTCACCGACGCGGGCCAGGGACAGATGGCGCATCGTGCTCCCCACGTGGATCCAAGGCGGCAGGACGACGTTCTCGCGCAACGCCGAATTACACAGGCGCAACAGAATGCCCGGGTGCGCGATCCCCTCTTGAGCATAGATCGGGTTCGCTTCCCGGACATCGCGCAAGTAGGTCTCGTGACGCTCTCGATCGAGCACCGCCGGCACCGTCGACAGATCGAGACCGACCGCAAGGCTTGCTTCGTCTGCCGGTGGCCGAGCGCTGAGATCGGGCGGCGCCTTGTAGGCGTAGTCGGAGAGGCGGGGCGACGGACTGGACACTGACGGCAGGCACGCAGTCGCCGTCGCGCACTCGACGCCCTCGCTCTCGACGCGAATCTCCAGACGACCGTCCGTCCCCTCGACCGCCGTGGCGGTTGCAATGCGGCCATCGTAGACCGGCTTGCCGAACCGCGCCGTCATCTCGCCACGCTCGAGAAAGGCCCGCCCCCACCGCTCGAGCGGCAGATGCGACGCATAGGCGAAGACTTCGACGCCGGGCACGAGGCCGCCCGAGAACCCGAGCTTTTTCGCAACGCTATCGTCGTGGATCTTGTTCTCGGACGCATGCGAGACGTTGTAGGCCTCGATTGTGTAGGTGAGCCTTTGCGCAGCAGCCATCGGGTTTGTGCTCCTTGGGCGTGGGCCGGTCGACCGGCGAGAGTGCAGACAGGCTAAGCCCGCCAGTACCGTCGCGCCAAGGGGTGCCGTTGGGCAGCGCTGCCGCCTCACCTGCGGAAGCGGTTGTAGCTGTCGAGAACCTCCCGAAAGCGCGGGCTTTTGGATGCCTCGTCCGCCAGCGTCGCGTCGACGGCCTTCTGCAACGCTTCGCGCACCGGGCCCGTGAATGGCCGCACCACGATGCGCTGCGTGCGGACACGGTCGAGAACTTCGTTTTGAGAACTCGGGAAGGCTTGAGCCCACCGGTCGAGGTTCCGGCGGCAGGCTTCGTCGATCAGCCGCTGCTGAGGTGCCGGCATCGCAGCCCATGTCCCGGGCGCCAAGACGAGAGTGAACAGATACGCCGGTTGGTGCACGCCGGGGTAATGGTAGACGGCGGCAACGCGAGGCTGAGCCAGGAAGATCCCGGTCAACGGCGTCACGCCGAAATGGGCATCGAGACGGTTGTCGGCGAACGCGGGCCCCACCTGGTTGTTTGACGGAAGCGAAACGACCTGGGCATCGAGCCTCGCCAGCGCGCGAGCAAGCAGATGCGGAGCCCGCACTTTCAAGCTGCGAAAATCAGAAGGCGAACGCACTTCCTTTTTGAACCACGCGCCGACGCCGCCTGCGATGCCGCAAGGAATGACGCGCATCGGGTTGCCGTCATCGATGTGGGCCAGCTCGAGATACCGTGCGCCGTCGGCGCGCAACCACCGGACGTGATCGCTCGGCTCGAGCCCGAAGGGCACCGAGCCGGACAACAGGCCAAGCTCGGGCTGACGGCCGGCAGCCCGGGCCGGCGCCTGCCAGGCGAAGAGGTCTCGCTCCGAGGTCAGACGACGCGGCAATTCGTCGGCGGGGGGAAGCGCATCGCCGGTCAGGAGCGAGACACTGAGCTTGGCGTGACTAAGACGCTCCAGCTCAGCGACGAAATCGCCCGCTTGATCGGTGAAACCCGAAACACGATCGGTGCCGAAAAGACCAGCCCACAGGCGCGAGCGTCCAGCCGGTACGGCAGCGGCGAGACGCGCCGATTCCTGATCGGATAGGGCCGGTGGCAACGCAGTACGGGCCTCGAATACGGCAGCTGGAGACGCGACAGCGGGCTGCGTCCGAGGCTCAGGTTCGACCTGGATTGGCAGCGAAGGAGCGGTCGGCGTCTCGGGAGCACGGCTCGCAACTGCAATTGACTTTGCTGGCGTGTCGGGCGGCGGCTGAACAGGGATGGTCGGAGGTGCACTTGTCACGGGCAGCGGCGTCGGCGTCTCCTCGGCCGGTATCGGTGCCACTGGCGGTGTCGCGGTGGGCGGCTCGCTGGCCGCGAGTGCCACGCCCGACGCTGAAACGGTACGCCGCTCGATGTCGATACGACGGCTACGCGCTTCCGCAACGTAGTGTCCACTCGGCTGCTCGGCGATATAGCGCTCATAAGCGGCCGGGGTGTTCTCGGCAATGGCGCGCTGCCATGAGGCCGCATCGCGCGCAGGTGCAGCTACGCCGATCCAGTAGCCGAGACCGCCCAACGCCACGATGCCGGCAACGACAGCCGATGCGACGATTCTGCGAGCGCCCGGCTCAGCGCTACGCGTCGCGGACGATGGTTGGGAGATCTCATCGAACGACAATCGGCGTGGCGAGGACGTGTGATCGGGGCGTGCGGAAGCTGCGGGCAGCGGCCGCTGAGTTTCGGTTGCACTTCTGGTTGCCGCGGCCGCGCCCATCCGTTGCGGCCCACTGGGGGCGGCGAGCAACATGTCACGCCATTCGGCGACGGATTGCGGACGCTCCTCGGCGCGCACGCTCATGGCTTGATCGATCGCCGCGAGAAACCCCTGACGCCAATTCCCCGTCGTGGACGCTGCCGTCTTCATCTCCTCGCCTAGGTCGCGCGATAAGGCGTCGGGTGGAGCCCGCCCCGTGACGAGAAAGTAGAGCGTAGCCCCCAGGGCATAGATGTCGCTCCAAGCCCCCTGCCGGTCGAGATCGACGGCGTACTGCTCCTTCGGTGAGTACCCAGGCGTCACGATGGCGTGCACGGTCCGCGATTGCGCCGAAAGCGCCTGCCGCGCAGCGCCGAAGTCGATCAGCACCGGGTCCGTGCCATCGCGCATGATGACGTTGGCGGGCTTGATGTCGCGATGCAGGATGCCAGCCGCGTGAACCGCACCCACGGCGTCCAGCAGCCGCATGACGATGCGATCGGCCTCGAACTGAGTCGGCTCGCGCCCGAGCGCCGGACGCCACTCCGCGAGGCTCGGCCCCAACTCGAAATCAAGCACCATGTACGCGGTGTTGTTCGCCTCGAACAATCGGGCCACACGCACAATGGACGGATGGCGAAAACGGGCGAGCGTGCGCGCCTCCTCGAGGAACTTGGCGCGACCCCACTCGAGTACCCCCTGTTCGCGCACGGATCGAGGCACCACCGTCGAGCCGTGCTCGCGCAGGGCAAGCTCCGCCGGAAAATACTCCTTGATGGCAACAGGCGCGTGCAGCCTCAGGTCCTCGGCCTTGTAGGTGATCCCGAAGCCCCCCTGGCCGAGGACGCCTGTAATGCGATAATCGCCCGCGAGCGTGGAGCCCACGGGCAAGGCCTGACGGAAATCTGCCACGCGCGCCTCCGTCACCCGATCCGAGGAACGATACGAGCCGACCCTGACCGAATTCCTCCCCAGGTGCAAGGCAAGCCCCCGTGAGACCGGTGTGAACACCGATCTCGGCACTTGCCAAAGACCTTGAAGCAGCGTCGGATGGCGTCGACCGACTGATGCGATCATGGAGAAGTGACTGATGCCTTCACGCTGGACGAGCCGCCGCGAGAGATTCCGCGCCGTCATCGGGGGCGACCAATGCGTCCACCCTGCCTCCGTCCACGATCCGATCTCGGGCCGCATCGCGCACGATCTCGGTTTCGAAGTCGGCATGTTCGCGGGCTCGACGGCATCTCTGACCGTGCTTGGCGCACCGGACCTGATCACGCTCACGCTGTCCGAATTCGCCGAGCAGGCCCATCGCATCATGCGCGCCGTCGACCTGTCGCTCATGTGCGATGCCGATCACGGCTACGGCAATGCGCTGTCGGTCATGCGGACGGTGGAGGAACTCGAGGCTGCGGGGGTGTCGGGCCTGTCGATCGAGGACACCGACTTGCCGCAGCCCTATGGCCTCGGCGAGAAGCAACGGATGCTGTCTGTCGAGGAAGGCGTCGGGAAGATGAAGGCCGCCCTTGCCGGTCGGCGCGATCCGGATCTCGTCATCGCCGGACGGACCAGCGCACCGGCCATCGCCGGCATGGATGAAGCGATCCGCCGGGCCAAGGCCTACGCCGCGGTCGGCGTCGATGCGATCTTCTTGGTCGGCATCAAGTCTCGGGCCGAGGTGGACGCGGTGGCAGCCGCCAACATCGGCAAGCCGATCATTCTCGGCGGCACGCCGCCAGAACTGGCGGACAAGCCCTATCTTTCGTCAAAGGGAGTTCGCATCGCACTCCAGGGCCATCAGCAGTTCGCGGCGGCCGCGCAGGGCATTTACAATACGCTCAAGGCATTGCGCGACGGGACCAAGCCCGCCGATCTCAAAGGCATCGCCTCGGCAGACCTGATGCGGCAACTCACCCGCGCCGACGACTACGAGCGTTGGGGAAAGGACTTTCTCGGTGGGTGAGGTCTGGCCGAGAGCGTGATCAATTTCGCTCTCGCCGAGCCCCTCCGGCGTCCAGCCCTCACGTCCCGCAGAACGTCGCGCGCACCACTTCCTCGGGCCTGGGCGGCAGAGTGTACCGCTCACGCCCCGGCTGGTCGTCGAAGGGGCGGGCGAGCACGGCGACGAGATCCTCGAACGGCTGGAAGTCCTGGTGACGGACAGCGGCGACGATGGCCTCCTCGACCAGATGATTGCGGGGGATGAAAGCCGGGTTGGCGCGCCGCATCGCCTGACGCCGCGCCTCAGGCTCGCCGCCCTCCTCCGCGAGCCGAGCACGCCAGCGGGACGCCCACTCGGCAAAAGCCGCCGGATCGTTGAAGTGACCGGCGACTTTGGCATCGGCGGTAGGATCGACCGCGGCGTCGGCCAAGTCACGGAAAGTCAGAGTGAAGTCCGCCTCGCCCTTGGTCATGCGATCGAGCAGGTCGTGCGCGAGGTCGAGGTCCCCGTCGCGCTCCTCCATCAAGCCGAGCTTGGCCCTGAGTTCCCGTGTGTACGCGGCTTCGAACAAGCCGCCGAAGGCTGTCAAGGCGGCCTGCCCCGCCTCGAGTTGAGCGGCCTCCGTCTCGGCCAGCAATGGCAGCAGCGTTTCCGTCAGCCGGGCGAGATTCCACTGCGCGATCTGGGGCTGGTTGGCGTAGGCGTAACGGCCTTGGGCGTCGATCGAGCTGTAAACGGTGCTGGGGTGGTAGGTATCCATGAAGGCACAGGGGCCGTAGTCGATGGTCTCGCCGGCGATCGACATGTTGTCGGTATTCATGACGCCATGAATGAAGCCGATAGCCAGCCAGCGCGCCACGAGGGCTGCCTGCCTTGCGATCACGGCATCAAGCAGGGAGCGGTACGGATTGGAGGCCGTAGCGGCCTCGGGGTAGTGCCGCGCGATCACATGATCGGCAAGCTCGCGTATGCCTTCGGTATCGCGGCGCACGGCGAAATACTGGAATGTGCCGACGCGAATGTGGCTTGCGGCAACCCGGGTCAGCACGGCGCCCGGCAGCGCTTCCTCTCGAAAAACGTACTCGCCCGTCAGAACGGCGGCCAACGAACGGGTGGTCGGTACGCCGAGCGCATGCATTGCCTCCGCAACAATATATTCGCGGAGCACGGGGCCGAGCGCGGCACGACCATCGCCGCGACGCGAGAACGGCGTCGGACCCGAACCTTTCAGCTGGATGTCCCGGCGCACACCCGTGCTGTCGATGATCTCGCCGAGCAGCACCGCACGTCCATCGCCAAGTTGTGGAACGAACCCTCCGAACTGATGGCCGGCGTAGGCCTGGGCGATCGGCTCGC
This sequence comes from Hyphomicrobiaceae bacterium, assembly GCA_022844225.1. Taxonomy (GTDB): domain Bacteria; phylum Pseudomonadota; class Alphaproteobacteria; order Rhizobiales; family Hyphomicrobiaceae. The sequence continues at coordinate 53,776 of JALHMC010000008.1, forward strand.
TGCCTTGGGCGACGCGGTTACCGGCAAGGATCTCGACGCCGTCCGGGGCCTCGAGACGAGCTGGATCTAGACCGAGTTCGCGCGCGAGCGCGACGTTCAGTTTGATCAGACGCGGGGCCGCGACAGGCGTCGGCGGCAGACGCGCGAAGAAGCGGTCGGGGAGCCGCACGTAGCTGTTGTCGAAGGCAAAGGGCGCATCGTCCGTCGGCGCTAATGTCATCGGGCGCTTCCTGCGGGTTCGTTCGGCATGATCTCAAGGCTCATATCGAGCCTTGACGGGGCCACGGCAAGGGGGCCGAGGGGTGTGGGCGAGATCAGCTTGCCTTCCGTTGCCGTCGCTGTCAGCCTTCTGGTGCAGATCATAGTCGGCACGCTATTCAACGGGAGTGCAACCATGAGCGTCGGCATCGAACTCGATTGCCTAGAAGGCATCCGTGTCGTGGATTTTACGCAGTTCGAGGCAGGCCCCTCGTGCACCGAAAGCCTCGCCTGGCTGGGAGCCGAGGTTGTCAAGATCGAGAACCCTGGGCTCGGCGATCCGGGCCGGCGCCTCCAGAAGGGCAAGCCCGACAACGACCCGTGGTATTTTCACCAGTACAATGCCAACAAAAAATCACTGACGCTGAACCTCAAGTCCGCTCGCGGAAAGGAGATCGTGCGCGATCTCATCCGAAAGGCCGACGTCATGGTCGAGAACATGGCGCCGGGCACGATCGAGCGGCTGGGCCTCGGCTATGATGACGTCAAGAAGATCAACCCGGGCATCATCTACTGTCAGATCAAGGGGTTCGGTACCGGAAGTCCATATGAGACGAGCCTCGCGTTCGACATGATCGCGCAGGCGGCCGGAGGCACGTTCAGCGTCACGGGTGATGGCGACAGGCCGCCCGTGAAGCCGGGTCCATCGCTCGGCGATACGGGCACCGGCATGTTGATGGCGATCTCGATTCTGGGCGCGCTTTTCAAGCGGCAGAAGACCGGCGAGGGTCGTCGCCTGCAAGTGGCAATGCAGGATGCGATGATCCACTACATGCGCGTGCCGTTCTCACGCACACAGGCGACGGGCAAGGCCGTTCCGCGCGAAGGCTCCAGCCGCTCGTCTCCAAACGGCCTCGTACCGAATGCGCTCTATCCCTGTAAGCCGGGTGGACCTAACGACTATGTCTACGTCTTCTGCAGCCGCGCCAATCCGGAGCACTGGCAGCGGCTGCTCAAGGTCATGGGCCGCGAGGATTTGGCCGGCGATCCGCGCTTCGATACACAGGCCGCGCGCGCCGAGCGGCCGGCCGAGGTCGATGCGCTGATTGCCGAATGGACCCGCAATCACACCAAGGAAGAGGCGATGAAACTAATCGGCGCGGCTAGCGTGCCGGCTGGCGCCGTGTTCGACACCTTGGAACTCATGAACGATCCGTCCCTCGCCGAGCGCGGCATCATGCAGACGATTGATCATCCCACGACGGGCAAGGTTAAAATGCCCGCTTGGCCCGTTCGCTTCGACGGCGCGCCAATCCAGGTGAAGCCGTCGCCCACCCTCGGCCAGAATGTGGATGACGTGCTTAGTTCTTGGCTCGGGATGGACCCCAAGACCGTCGCAGCGCTACGCGAGGAAGGGATCGTTTGATCACGAATTGAGACGGTTTGGGGAGCTGCGAGCTGCAGGAGCCAACGACAATGCCTCTCGACACCGCCCGCGTTCACGAAGTCCCGGACGATCTGCTCGCGGCAATCGACTACTGCTACGAGCGGGGCTGGACGGACGGTTTGCCCGTCGTGCCTCCCGTGGTCGAACGCGTGGACGCCATGCTGCGGTACGAGGGCCGGCCCGCCGAGACCGTGATCGCCAAACATCCGGCTACAGGACTCGAACTCTCCGTCCACGCGGCCGCGGTCAATGCAGTCATGGCCGGGTGTCTGCCCGAGTATCTGCCGGTGTTGATCGCTGCTTGCGAGGCGATGAACCAGCCCGACTTCAACTTCCACGGCTCCACGGCGAGCACGGGGGGATCGGCACCTTTGCTGATCGTGAGTGGACCTGCGGCCGACGAAATCGGCATGAATGGTGACGTCAATCTGTTCGGACCCGGCAATCGCGCCAACGCCACCATCGGCCGCGCCGTAAGACTCATCCTGCGCAATGTCTTCCAGATGATGCCCGGCATTTCGGACAAGTCGACCCAGGGCAATCCAGGCAAGTACAGTTTCTGCATCGCGGAGCGGTCACGCGGCAACCCGTGGCCGCTGCTCTGCGAGACGCAGGGCTATCCGCAGGGCGTGTCGAGTGTCACGGTTTTTGCCGGTGGCGGCTTCTGTAACGTCGAGAACCACGGCGGCAATACGCCGGAGCAGGTGCTCGGCTCCGTGGCGGACGCGATGGCAAACTATGGCGCGATCACGCTCGGCCAAAGCGTCGTGATCCTGGCGCCGGAGCACATGAAGATCGTGGCCGATGCCGGGTGGAGCCGACAGGACGCCCAGGCGTTTCTGTTTGCCGAGGCCAAGCGCTCCGTGGAAGGGATGCGTAGCGTCGGCAAGTATCGCGACAGCGAGTATGAGAAGCAGCACGGTGCCGAGGCCCACGCGCTGATCGAGGACGGGTTCATTCACCGCGGCCTCTCACCGGACGACATCCTGATCACGCTCGGGGGCGGCGACGCGGGCGGCCACTCCTGTTTTATCCCATCTTGGAGCCGGGGACGCGGCTCGATCATGCAGCATAAGCCGATCGGCGTATGCATCGACTGCACCTGAACTTAACGGAAGGACGAGCCACGATGCGCCTCTACGATCCTACGTCCTCGGCACAGAAGCGGACGATGCGTCGCGCGCCGCCGCTCGCGAGCCTCGATGGTAAAGCCATCGGCGTTCTGGAGAACGGCAAGCTCAACGCGGCGGAAATGCTGGACGAGGTTGCACGACTTTTCGTCGAGCGGCATGGGTGCACCATCCGCGCCGTCTACTCGAAGAGCAATGCCAGCGCACCAGCCCCCAAAGAGACGCTGACCAAGGCTGCGGGCGAGGTCGACTTCATCATCACCGGCCTCGGCGATTGAGGGTCCTGCTCAACGTGCAGTTTGCACGACGGATTGACATTCGAACAACTCGGCAAACGGGCGGTGGTGCTGTGCACCGAGCCGTTCGAGGTGACGGCCAAGAATATCGCGCGCGTTCTCGGACGGCCAGACTACCCATTCCTGCTGGTGAAGCATCCGATCGGAAGCTGCACGCTTCCTGAACTGAAAGACCGGGCAGAGGTCGCCTACCGTCAGGCACTTGCGATCCTGCTGGACGGCTGAGTGGAATGGTGTCGTCAGATCCGCCAACCTGAGTGGACCGCTGCAACGCCGCCGGTGAGGTTGCGGTAGCTGACCCGCTCGAAGCGTGCGGATCGGATCATGTCGGCAAAGGCGTCCTGCTTCGGGAAGCGGCGGATGCTTTCGACAAGATATCGGTAAGGCTCGCTTGCGCCGGCAGCGAGCTGGCCCAGGCGGGGGATCGCCTCGAATGAGAAGAGGTCGTAAAGGCGATCGAGCATCGGCACGTCCACGTGGCTGAATTCGAGTACGAGTAACCGGCCGCCCGGACGCAGGACCCGGTACATCTCGGCCAGCGCACGGTCGATGTGCGTCACGTTCCGGATGCCGAACGCGATCGTGACGGCATCGAACGAGCGATCCGCGAAGGGCAGCATCTCTGCGTTGCCCTCGACGAGCGAGATCCGATCGGACAATCCCGCAGCCTCGACCTTGCCGCGACCGACGTCCAGCATTTCGCGGCTGATGTCGCAGATCGCCGCTGAGGTGCCCGCCCCTCCCGCGCGCACGATACGCATGGCGACGTCTCCGGTACCACCTGCCAGATCGAGCACACGAAACGGCTCGGCGGAGCGCGGCGGATTGAGAGCGACGACCAGATCATCCTTCCAAAGCCGATGCAGACCGCCGGACATCAGGTCATTCATCAGGTCGTAACGCTCGGCGACCGTGGCGAAGACCTCGTTGACGAGGCCCTGCCGCTCTTTCGGGTCGACCGGTCGAAAGCCGAAGCTCGCGGACGTGTCGGTCATCGGACCAGTATCGGGCTCTTTGGACATCCTGACAGTCTACAAGATCGAGACCGTCGCGCGCCAATGACGATATGCCGCCCTGCAAGCGGCGTGGCCGCCATGCCCACGGCGCATTCGCGGTTCAAAGGTCATCAGGCTTGCCGCATGCCCGTTTCCGGCTGTAGCTCCCATTTGGAACGCGAGCCGAGGGCGCAATGGACAAGAACTATCTGCTTCAGGCGGTCGTACTGTTGGCGGCGGCGGCAGTCGCAGCCCCTCTCGCGAGGGTAGCGAATGTCGGATCGGTTTTGGGCTATCTCGCGGCCGGCGTACTGATCGGTCCGCATGCTCTCGGGTTTTTCACCCACGTTGAAAGTATTCTGCACGTTGCCGAACTCGGCATCGTTTTTCTTCTGTTCCTGATCGGGCTTGAATTGCGTCCGCTTCGGATCTGGACGATGCGGCGCACCATCCTGGGAGCTGGCGGAGTGCAGGTCCTAGCGACGGGCCTTCTCCTCGGCATCGTCGCTGCGATGCTGTTCACCACCCCTCCCGTGGCTGCTGTCGTCGGTCTGGCACTTGCCATGTCATCGACCGCTTTCGTGTTGCAGGCGCTCGAGGAGCGCAAAGAGCTGTCGCAGAAGCACGGGCGACTGGCCTTCTCGATTCTGCTTTTTCAGGACCTCGCGGCCATTCCTTTGATCGCCGTCGTGCCGCTGATGGCCGTGCGCGGTGCCACCGACGCGACACAGTCTGCGATCGCCATCGCGACAGCATTGGGAACCATCGCTGCCGTCATCCTCGCCGGCCAGTTCCTCCTCAACCGCATCTACAAGATGGTTGCGGCATCGGGCGTTCGAGAGGCCATGACCGCCACGGCGCTCATGACGGTGATCGGCGTGGCGGTATTGATGCAGCCCGCAGGCCTATCGGCGGCGCTCGGCGCCTTCATCGCCGGCGCTATGCTCGCCGACAGCGCCTACCGTCATCAGATCGAGGCTGATATACAGCCTTTCGAAGGTCTGCTGCTCGGCCTCTTCTTCACGGCGATCGGCATGTCGCTCGACCTATCGCTGTTGAGTCGGGAATGGCGCCTTATCGCGGCGCTGGTCATCGGACTTGTCGCGATCAAGATGGTCGTACTTTTTGTCGTGGGGCGCGTGAATGGACTGGCGACCCGGCAGGCGCGGCGGCTCGCGATTGCTCTCGCCCAGGGAGGCGAGTTCGCCTTCGTGATTCTGGGGCTGGTCACCGGTGCGCACCTGCTCGCCGAGACGACCGCCAACCTGATGTCGGTGGTCGTGACGTTATCCATGGCTGTCACGCCGATCCTTCTCCTCGCCGACGACTGGTTGGTCAAGGTGAACGGGAAATCGCTCGTACCCGACTACGACGCGCCACCTCCGTCGGAAGGGCGAGTCGTGATCGCCGGCCTCGGGCGGTTCGGCCAGATCATGGCCCGAATCCTACGCGCGCGGGGCATCCCGTTCACCGCCCTGGATATCAGCCCCGACCAGATCGAGCTTGTCCGCCGCTTCGGTGCGGAGGGTTATTATGGAGACGCCAGTCGCCTCGACATCCTGGAGGCTGCTCAGACGGCAAAAGCGCGGGCGTTCGTCCTGGCAATCGACGACGTGGAAGCTTCTCTGCGAACGGCCGAGATAGTTAGGCGCCATTTTCCGCACGTGCCGATTTACGCCCGCGCCCGCAACCGACAGCATGTGCACAAGCTGATGGACCTGGGCGTCCAGGAAATGCGCCGCGAGACGTTTCTGGCAGCCATCGAGTTGACGCGTGACCTGCTCGAGGGGCTCGGCATGCGCGAGGCGGAGGCTAGACGCCTGACTGAGACGTTTGCTGCGCTGGATCGCAAACGCCTCTACGACGACTACGAGCACGCCAGCGACCGGCAGAAACTCGAGCTGAACGCCCGACGTTTCGCCGAGGAGCTCGAGGAACTCTTCCGGGACGACGCCGAGGAGGCCGAGCGGATCGCGGAGGGGCAAGTGCCGGCGAAAGCCGATGCACGCCCCCGGCGAGCTTCTTTCGAGGCCGATACCACCAAGGCCTCATGAGTGAGGCTTGGCGACGCTTGGAGACGGCTCGGCTCAGTACGTCTTCGCCGTCACCCGATCTGACTCGCCCCGCGTCTCCTTGACCATGTTGGTCGCAGCGACGGTCAGCGAGCGGGCATCGTTCATCAGCGTGACGAAATTGTAGCCCTGCTCGAACCGCTTCTTGGCCGTGGCTGGGCCGTCCGTATGCACACCGGCGATCAGGCCCTTCGAGCGAGTCACCTTGGCAATCTGCTCAATGGCCGCGATGACTTCGGGGTCGGACGGATCGAGCGTCGGCGGCTTGCCCATCGCCATGGAAAGATCCGACGGACCGACGTAGACGCCGTCGAGCCCCTTCACCGAGAGGATCTCGTCGAGGTTCTTCAGGCCCGCCCGTGTCTCGATCATAGCGAGCAGCACCACCTCTTCGTTGGCGCCTTGCCAGTAATCGGCGCCGGCATACTGGACGGCGCGGTTCGGACCCATGGAGCGCGTGCCGATCGGCGGGTAGCGGCCGTACGAGACAAACTGTTCCGCTTCGGCCTTGGTATTGATCATGGGGCAGATCAACCCGTAGCTGCCCGCGTCGAGCAGCTTCATGATGATGGCCGCATCGTTCCAGGGCACACGGCACAGAGGCACCACGTCGGTGGTCGAGATGGCCTGCAACATCCCGAGCGCTGACGGGAAATCCACCGGGCCATGTTGCAGATCGATGGTGACGCTGTCCCAGCCGCAGTGGGCATAGATCTCGGCAGCGTAAGAACTTGGGATGGCCGACCAGCCATTGATGATGCGGCCGCCGTCCTTGGCGATTTGGCGGAGCTTGTTCTTGCGCATGGGGTTTCCTCGAAGGCGCTTGACGTGGGGCAGCCGTAACGGCGCTCCATCCATCCGAGCTAAGCAGAGTTGGCGTGACCTGCCAACGAGCGCGTGACTATGCTTGTCCTTGACCTGGGTTGAACAACTAAATACGTTTTGACTTGGTACTGGACTGCGGCCGGCGAAATTCATCCGGCGAAATTATTCGATCATACTGGGTGTCGGCACTTGAATGCGTCGGTCCCGCGGCTTGTATCGCAATCGTCTCGTGTAAGTGTGGATCAACAATACTTAGTCATGCCGGGAGATATGTTCCCATGCGGCGTCTGATATTATGGCCTTCGGCAGTGGCAGTAGCAGGGCTTGCTCTGGCCACTCTGGCAAGCGGCCAGTCCCGAGACAACCAACTCGGAAAGGTGGAATTCGAGACCTCGTGCACGCCCGCTGCACAGGCTCAATTCAACCGGGCCATGCTTTACCAGCATTCGTTCTGGTATCGAGCGTCACAAAGGGCGTTCGAGGAGGTTCTCAAGACAGATCCGGCCTGCTCAATGGCGAACTGGGGCGTCGCCCTCAGTCTGCTCTGGAATCCGCACGTGCCGGCGCCGGCCAAGAACCTCGGCGAAGGCGCAGCGGCACTCGAAAAAGCGAAAGCCAATCCGCCCAAGTCGCAGCGCGAGCGCGACTACGTCGTGGCCCTGAATGAAATGTACAAGGACCACGACAAGGTCGACCATCGTACGAGAATGGCGAATTACGTCGCCGCGATGGAGAAACTTGCCGCCACCTATCCCAAGGACGATGAGGCGCAAATCTATTATGCACTGGCACTCAACACGAGCGCGTCGCCCGCTGACAAAACGTTCGCGAACCAATTGAAGGGCGCCGCGATACTGGAGAAAATCTGGGAGCGCCTGCCCGAGCATCCCGGCGTAGCGCACTACCTGATCCACCTTTACGATTATCCGGCGATTGCGGCGAAGGGCCTCGACGCCGCACGCCGCTACGCCAAAGTGGCGCCCGACGCCCCGCACGCTTTACACATGCCGTCGCACATCTTCACCCGCGTCGGCTACTGGAAGGACTCGATACAGTCCAACGCACGGTCGTCTGAGGTTGCCAGCCAGACCAGGGATCTTCACGACCAGCTGCATGCCATGGACTATCTCGTCTACGCGCATCTCCAGCTGGGGCAGGAAAAGCAGGCAGAGGCCGTCATTGCGAAGATGAAGGCCGTGACCGGCTACACCGAGACGTTCTTTGTCGGGCCGTTCGCGATCGCGGCGTCGCCAGCTCGCTTCGCCGTCGAGCGGAACGCCTGGGCCGAGGCAGCGGCGCTCGAGGTCAAGGACAATCCCGCGGCGCAGGTCGTGGCCATGACGCACTATGCGCGCGCGCTCGGCTCTGCAAAAACAGGCAACGTGGCTGCAGCCAAGTCCGAGATCGCAAAGCTCGACGAGTTGCACAAGGCGCTGATCGAGAAGAAGGACGCCTACTGGTCAGGGCAGGTCGATATCCAGCGTCAGGTGGCTGCGGCTTGGGTCCTGCAGGCGGAAGGCAAGACGGATGAGGCATTGAGAGCGCTCGCCACCGCCGCCGATGCTGAGGATCGCACCGACAAGCACCCGGTGACACCGGGACCTTTGGCGCCGGCCCGCGAACTCTACGGCAATCTGTTGCTCGAACGCGGACAATCCAAGGAGGCGCTCGCCGCCTACGAGGCGACCCTGCAAAAGGAGCCGAACCGCCTGCTGGCATACGTCGGCGCGGCAAGATCCGCCGCCAAAGCCGGGGACCAAACCAAGGCTCGGAATTACTACGCCAAGGTCGTTGAACTGGCCGCCGGCGCGGATACGGTTCGCCCGGAAATCGCAGAGGCACGCAGCTTTGTCGACAAGAAGGGTTGATGCGATCTCTACCCGGGAGGCCCCTGCGCCTCCTGGCCATCGGTCCAAGATGCAGATGGGAGCTAGCCTATGCCTCCAGTGATGCAATGGACGATCGTAACCGTCTCATTCGTCTGCGGCGTGGTTGCCGTATGGGCCGGCCTGTCCTGGGCGGCCGGTCCGCTCCCGGCGATAGCCGAGGTCAACGGCTTCACCGGCAATGCGGGCGAATGGGAATTGACGGCGACACTCACACGCGACGATGGCTCCCGCGAACTGAGCGGTCCGATGAAAATGACACACGTCGGATGGTGTAGCCAGGAGGGCCCTCAGGAGAAATCGGGCGAGCTGCGCGTGCGACAGCATCCCCTCTTCGCCCGCATCGACGCTACAGTGACGTTTGACGGCGTCGCCTGTAGCTACCAGGGCTCGCTGTCGGACGCCTATGAGGGCAAGATGACCTGTCCTGATCGGCGCCCGATGCAGCTATTGCTCTGGATCAGGTGAGCTACGGACTCCTGCATCGACGAATGTTTCATCGCAAGGCGCGGCCTGCGCCACGTAGAGGCCCGCACGCGACCCAGTCGCCTCACCCCTTCGCGAGGAAGCGCTTCGCCTCGGTTTCATAGGCCCCATAGCCGAGAGTTTCGCGCAGATCCGCCGGCGAAAGGGCAGCCCCTGATTCCGCCTCTCCGGCCTTCAGTGCCGCGAGCCCGGCCTTGATGCCCGCAATGGCAGGCGACAGCATCGCGGTCGGGAACGTGCCGATCTTGAAGCCGAGCGCGGCGGCCTCCGTTTGCGACGGTGTGGCGCGAGGCGCACCAGGGGAGAGCACCACGAACGAGGGCTTGCCTTTGGCAGCGGCCACGGCCCGCTTGATCTCCGCCTCGTCGGCCGGACTGTCGAGGAACAGGATATCGGCACCTTCCTCGACGTACATTTCGATACGGGCTACGGCTTCGTCGATGCCCGCCGTCGGGCGGCAATCGGTGCGAGCGAGGATCAGGATGCCACTCTCCTTGGCGGCCTCCTTCGCCGCCCGGATCTTCATACGTGCCTCCTCGCGCGGGATGCATGGCTTCCCTCCGGCAGTAAGCGCGCGCGGCGTGATCTTGTCCTCGATCAGGATCGCAGCCGCGCCAGCCCGGCCATAGGCACGAACCGTCCGCTGTACGTTCATAGGGTTGCCGTAGCCGTGGTCGCCGTCGGCGAGGACGAGGGTCCCGGGCGCTGCCTGGCGGACCATGTTGAACGAATCGAACATTTCCGCGAACGAGATCAGATCGAGATCAGGCCCCCCGAGCCGGCTTGCAGCAACGCAAGAGCCGGACAGAAACGCGGTCTCGAAACCGGCTCCGGCCGCGAGTTTGGCGGAAATCCCATCCCAAACGGCGGGCATGACGACGAATTCGGGCTTCGACAGTAGGGCGCGCAGGCGCTCGGGCGCAGTCATGGGGCTCGCTTTCGGCTCTGGTGGCAGGCGGGATCGCTCTCACATTGTTGCCGCGCCGGCCGATCTGCGGCAAGAAAAAGTGACCGCTCGCAACTTCGGTGCGCGGCAACCCGAGAGCATCCGAAGGTGACAGACCTGCCCAGCTTCAAGAACTCCGTGCGTCCAGCGCCGGCCGTGGCGACGCAGGCGGTAGGCACGTTAGAGGGCAGATGGCCAGCTCCGCTGTTTTCCCTGGGGCTCGCTGCACTCTATCTCGGGCTCGAATGGTTGAGCTTTCTACACGAGCACGGCGGCCTTCCCGTGACCCCTTGGAATCCGGGGCTCGGCCTGATGTTCGCAGTGATCATTCTGAAAGGCACCACCTACGGAGTCGTTTTTTTCGCGTCCGTCTTGCTCTCAGCCGTTTTGGTCCTCGGCAGCGCTCTCGGCTGGGCGTCCCTGATCGTCGTCGCGGCGACCACAGCCATAGCCTACACTGGCGTGGCCGGCGTCGTCCGCGATCTGCTTCGATTGAGCACGCCCCATTTCCACACCCGGGACATGGGCGTCGTGATCGTCGGTGGACTCGCCGGCGCCGTGATCGCTTCCACAATTCTCGGCTTTGGCAATCTGATGATCCGGCAGGTCAATTGGATCGATGCATTGCGCACGGCTGGCCTCTCTGTCCTAGGTGACGTGATCGGTATCGCCGTGGTGACGCCCTTGGTTTTGCGTGCCTATCGGCACCGTGAAAAGCTGAAATCCGTGCCACCCGAGGTGCTTTTCGAGTTCAGCGGCTATCTGGGCGTGATCCTGATTGCTTTGGGCATCATCATGCGCCCCGATCAACCGTTCGGGCAGGGGTTGTTCTACTTGCTGTTCCTGCCTGTCGTGGTTGCGGCCGTTCGGCACGGCATCGATGGCGCCTGTGCGGCGCTCACCATCGCTCAGTTGGGATTGGTCGGCATCCTCCACCTTTACGGGTTCGACCTCGCGCGATTCACGGAGTACCAGCTTCTGATGCTGGTCATGACGGTAACCGTGCTGCTTGTGGGCGCTGTCGTCAGCGAACGCGATGCCGCCGACGAAGCAGCACGCGATGCGGCACGTCGCCTGCAAGTTATGCAGAACGAGGCCGCTCGAACCGCGCGCCTCAATCTGGTCAGCGGCATGGCAGCTGCCCTGGCGCACGAGATCAACCAGCCGATGACGGCAGCGAGGGCACATGCCAGGTCGGTCAGTCGTTTGCTTGAATCAGAGAACGGCGACAAGGCGCGCGCAGTTCGCAACGTACAATCGATGATCGAACAGATCGACCATGCGGCAGCCGTAGTGCGCCGCATGCGTGAATTCTTGCGCCGTGGCGAGCCGGATACCGAGGTTGTCGACGCCCAGGAGGCCGTTGCGGATGCACTAGCCCTGGTTCAGCCACTTGCCAGCTCCGAGGGGATCACGATCATTGCGCCCCGCGGCCCCATATCCCTGCCACACGTGATCGGCGATCCGGTGCAAATCCAGCAAGTGATCATCAACCTCGTCCGAAACGGGATCGACGCCATCAGGGAAAGCGGTCGCACTGACGGTCGGATTGCAATTGAGTTCGGGTTTGATGACACCAGCGTCGAGATTGCCATCAGCGACAACGGGATCGGTATTGCGCCCGACCGTGTGGACACTATCTTCGAGCCGCTCAGCACGACCAAGATCGACGGACTAGGCCTTGGATTGTCGATCTGTAAAATGATCGTGCAGGCGCACGGTGGACGCATTCGAGTGAGCGAGACGTCTTCGCAAGGCACAGAGGTCCGATTCTCTCTGCCGAGCACGAGTCGAAAGGTAAGTGGCAGGACATGAACATGAAGCCGGGACCAACCGTCTATATCGTCGACGACCAGCCGGCAGTTTGCCATGCCCTCAGCGAGATGCTGAGCGTTCTCGGCTACCAGATCGAGACGTTCGGTTCCGCCCATGCGTTCTTGCGGTCGAGCGCCCCCGCCCATGCCGGATGTCTCATCGCCGATGTCCGCATGCCGGGAATGGATGGGATCGAGTTGATGCACGAACTCGGCCGGCGTGGAAGCAAGCTCCCGGTGATCCTGATCTCAGGCCACGCCGACGTGCCGATGGCGGTCGCCGCGATCAAAGCCGGGGCAGAGGATTTCATCGAAAAGCCGGTGGATGACGCCCAGCTCGTTGCCGCCATCAACCGATGTCTGGCTCAGGCGTTCGAGGATCTGGCAGGCCGTCAATCGCTGCAGGACCTTGAGCGCCGCCACCAGTCATTGACGCGTCGTGAGGCCGAGGTTCTCGACCTGGTCGTGCAGGGCTTCACGAGCCATGCCATTGCGGGGCGTCTCGGCATAAGCCCGAGAACGGTGGAGAGCTACAGGGTTCAGATCATGGACAAGATGCAGGCCGAGAGCGTGGCCGTCCTCGTGCGCCAGGCGATCCGTCTCGGTCTTCTCGCTCCCTAGATTGACACCCTTTCCATCCGCTGTGACGGCGCAGTACTCCGGGTGCGCGACGGACCCAGCGGCCCTGGAGTAGGTCAGGCGATCGCGAAACATGAGCTTGTGGGATCCGCCGGCGGCTCCGGCCGGCGATCCTTACGCGGCGCAGCCGTCGATCGAACCGTCGCGCGGCGATTGCTCGGTGGCGCACCACTTCCGCAGCAGCGCCTCGAGCTCGGATCGATCGAATGGTTTGGCTAGATAGTCGTCGAGGCCGGCCTCAAGGCAGCGTTTTCGGTCCTCGGCGAATGCGTTTGCGGTAAGCGCCACGATGGGTGGCGCCACCCGGTCCCGGGCCGCGAAAAGGCGACGGATGCGGCGCGCCGTCTCGAAGCCGTCCATCTCGGGCATATGGATGTCCATCAGCACCAGATCGACTGTATCGCTTTTGGCCAAGATATCTTCGCACCAGCCGAGCGCGTCAGGTCCGCTTGGCGCGTGATGCACGATGCATCCGGCCTTCTCGCTCATTCGCCGCGCCAGCAGCGCGTTGATGTCGTTGTCCTCGACCAGGAGAATGCGCCGGCCCCGCGTCATCGATGCCGGGCCCGGTCCCGGGGCCGTTCGGGCATCAGCCTCCACCGCCATCATGCGAGCCTCACCACGGCAGCGGTCGAGCCCGAGCTGGGTCACGAGCGACGCTGGCCGCACAGGGCGCACGAGATAGGCATCGCAGCCCACCGACTTGAATGTTTCGAGACGGCTGCCGCCAGCCTGGTCGACGACCAGCACAGCACGAGGCTGACGCTGACCTGGAGCGCAGGCCTCGGAAATAAGTTGCCCCACTGCCTGGGGTCCTTCTTCGGCATCGGCGATGACGGTATCGAACACGAGGCCCGCTTGGTGGGCTGTCGCGACCGTACCGGCTACCGTCTCGCGAGTGGCAACCTCGCAGTGGATGCCGAGCGACAGCAATGTCTCTTGTATGATCGTGCGCTGCCGTAAGCGCCCCGAGACCACCAGCACTGGACCCATGCGGCGACCTTCCAGGGTCGGCAGGACTTGCCGCGCGCCAGGCTGCGCGAGGAGAACCATTCGCGCGCGGAATGTAGATCCGACCTCCAGCGTGCTCTCGACCTCGATGTCGCCGTCCATCGCGCGCGCTAAGCGACGCGAGATGGCGAGGCCGAGGCCGGTGCCGCTGCGTTTGCGGCGAACCGCATCGTCAGCCTGCTCGAATTCGGCAAACAGGTTCTGCATCAGGTTTTCGGCAATGCCGGCGCCACTATCGGCGACCTCGACTTCGATACAGATTTGCCCCGGCTTATCGGACGCCTGTTTGCTCGCCGCCGTCAGCTGTGAGCGGCGAACACGAACCACAACTCCCCCGGCATCGGTGAATTTGACGGCGTTACCCAGGAGGTTGAGCAGGATCTGGCGTACGCGCGTCTCGTCGCCGATGACGGTGCGAGGTAAATCGGGATCGAGTCGCCACGCGAGATCGAGTTGCTTCTCTCGGGCGCGAGGCCACATCAGCTCCACGACGCTTTGCACGCATTCGTCGAGTGGGAATGGCGCAGGATGCATCTCGAGCTTGCCGGCCTCGATCTTTGAAAGATCGAGTATCTCATCGATGATCGTCAGCAGGTTTTTCGCAGAATAGTCGATCGCACTGATGTAGGACCGCTGCTCGGCTGAAAGCTCTGTCTCGGACAGCAGGTTGGCCATGCCGAGAATGCCGTTCATCGGCGTGCGAATCTCGTGACTCATGGCAGCAAGGAACCGAGATTTGGCGCGGTTTGCAGCCTCGGCCTGATCGCGGGCCTCAGCCAGCGCGTTTTGAATGCGACGCTGTTCGCTGATATCGCGACCGAGCAGCTGGATCTCCCTCACGTTACCGTCGTCGCCCAAGATCGCGGTCTGCTCGAAAGCGAACCAGCGAGCACCATCTGCCGTCATGACAAGTTGCTCGAACCGTTGACGTCGCCCTGACTCGGCTGCCTCACGAGCCTCCACTTCGTGCTGCAGCACCTCGGGCTTGAACGGCGTGCCCAGAACTTCTCCGGCCTCGACTGCGAAAGTCCGGCAGAATGCCCTGTTGACGAACGTCAGCCGCCCGCGCGCATCCACGCGCGTAATGATATCGTTTTGGCTGTCGAGAAGGTCGCGGTACCGGGTCTCGTTGTCCGTCAGCTCCCACTGCAGATCCTTGAGTTTCTCGATGCCTTTCTCCAGCCGGTCGCTGAGAATCTGGAACCGATCGAGTTCGCGCATGTCACGGGGCGGCGGCGCGGGGCGATGACCGAGCACCGCAGCGATTGCGGCAGCTGCCAGAGCCAAGGCCGCAATGATCGCAACTCGGATTGGCTCAAGAATTTCACCGGCAACCAGCCACATAATCAGTAGAGCGGCAGCTGCCAATCCGACGAGCGCAATCCGTCCGGCTACAGACAGAATCTTCATGCGCCCCAAGGTCGAGGCGCGCCGTAGCCTTGCGAGAACTCTGCCTGCGACGGGCGTGAATGCGTGCGCAGCCGCCCAGAATAGGCGGCGGCCGGCCTCACGCAATGACCTCGAAGTATTCCTCACGCGCGTCCCTGCGACAAACGCCTACTCTTGTGCGAGACGAAGAGACCACAGAGGCTGTTTATAAAGCTTTGCCGGAACGGGTTAGGCTTAAGCCTTGGTTGACGACTGGATCGATCTCGACAGAAGGCGCTGGCCAGCGCACGACAGAGACCGGTTCGACGGTGAAACCGGCACGCAAGGAGGCGAAATGGGACCGCTCAAAGGCACCAGGGTGATAGAGATGGCCGGCATTGGGCCTGCCCCGTTCTGCGGAATGATGCTGGCCGATATGGGTGCCGAGGTGATCCGCATCGACCGACGCGAGAAGGCCGACCTTGGCCTGGACAGGGCGCCCGCCTTCGAGGTGATGAACCGTGGTCGGAAATCCATCGCCGTCGACATCAAGAAGCCTGAGGCCGTAGAAATCGTGAAGCGACTCGTCAAGGACGCCGACGCCTTGATCGAAGGGTTCCGGCCGGGGGTGATGGAGCGGCTCGGCCTTGGTCCTGAGGTGCTCGCAACTATCAATCCAAGGCTGGTCTTCGGTCGGATGACCGGCTTCGGACAGGAGGGACCGCTCGCCCAGCGCGCGGGCCACGACATCAACTACATCGCGCTGGCCGGCGTTCTCAACCACCTCGGGCGGGCCGGGGAGCGGCCGTTGCACCCGCTGAACCTTGTTGGTGATTTCGGCGGCGGTGGCATGTATCTGGCTTTCGGGGTGGTATGCGCGCTGCTCGAGGCGCAGCGATCGGGCAAAGGCCAGGTTGTTGATGCAGCCATGGTAGACGGTGCTGCCAGCCTGATGGCGATGTTCCACGGCATGTGGTCCGAGGGCATCTGGCGCGAGGAACGCGGCACCAACATGCTCGATACGGGCGCCCCCTGGTATGACGTCTATGAGACCAAGGACGGCAAGTGGGTGTCGATCGGCTCGATCGAGAAGCGCTTTTACGCGGATTTGCTGCAGCGGCTGGGGCTTGCTGGCGCCTCGTTGCCACCCCAGCATGACCGAAGCGGGTGGCCGACGCTTCGCGCGCGGTTCACGGAAATATTCAAATCCAGAACCCGCGCCGAGTGGGAAGTCGCGTTCGAGGGCAGTGATGCCTGTTTCGCGCCGGTACTTGCGATCTCTGAGGTAACCAAGCACCCGCACAATGCGCTACGTTCCACATTCGTCGATCGAGACGGCGTACAGCAGCCGGCACCCGCGCCGCGCTTCTCCCGATCGCAACCGGAGCTGGCGGCTGCGCCTCGGGAAGCCGGTTCCGACACGCGACAGTTGCTAGTCGCCGCAGGGTTCGACGAGGCAGAGATAGCGAGGCTCGAGGCTGGCGGCATCGTCGGCCGCGCACGATAGAAATCCAGGAGCACCCTTCGAGATGATCACCGGACTGACCGCCGAACAACAGGAAATCCGCTCGGCCATCGAGCGCATCTGCGATCGCTTCGGCGATGACTACTGGCTGAAGAAGGATAAGGAAGGCGGATTCCCGGTCGAATTGCACCAGGCGCTCGCCGCCGACGGCTGGCTTGGGATCGCGATGCCGGAGGAATATGGTGGTGCCGGCCTGGGCATCACCGAGGCGGCGCTCATGATGCAGACGATCGCTGAATCCGGAGCCGGTATGCAGGGTGCCTCGGCCGTGCACATGAATATCTTCGGCCTGCATCCGGTCGTCCTCTATGGGACGGCGGAGCAGAAGCAACGCATGCTGCCCCCGCTGATTGCAGGCAAGGAGAAATCTTGCTTCGCCGTGACCGAGCCCAACACTGGCCTTGATACGACCCGCCTAAAAACCAAGGCGACCCGCGAGGGCAACCGTTATCGTGTCGACGGCCAGAAAATCTGGATCTCGACGGCGCAGGTGGCCGATAAGGTGCTGCTACTCGCTCGCACCACCGATCTCGACAAGGTGAAGAAGCCCACGGAGGGCCTTTCGCTCTTCTACACCACACTCGATCGCAAGTATGTCGAGGTGCGGGAGATCGAGAAGATGGGCCGCAAGGCCGTCGACTCCAACCAAGTATTCATCGATGGCCTCCCGGTTCCGATCGAAGACAGGATCGGCGAGGAAGGCATGGGCTTCCGCTACATTCTCGATGGCATGAACCCAGAGCGCATCCTGATTGCGGCAGAGGCCGTCGGTCTCGGGCGCGTTGCATTGAAGCGAGCAACGCAATACGCAAAGGATCGCGTGGTATTTGGTCGTCCAATCGGGCAGAACCAGGGCATCCAGCATCCGCTGGCCAAGGCATGGATGAGCCTGGAGGCGGCGAACCTGATGACGTTCAAGGCGGCGGCCCTATACGACGAGGGCAAACCGTGCGGTATCGAAGCCAATGCCGCAAAATATCTTGCTGGCGAGGCGGGCTTCGAGGCTTGCGAGACAGCCGTTCTGACACACGGCGGCATGGGCTACTCGAAGGAGTTCCACGTCGAGCGCTACATGCGCGAGGTCATGCTATGCCGGATTGCACCAATTAGCCGGGAGTTGATCATGTCGAACATCGCCGAGCGCCAGCTCGGGCTCCCGAAGAGCTACTGAGAGTCGCATGACGACATCCCCGACCACCGCAGCCGAGCCGTTCATACCGAACGTGGTGTTCCGGCGCATTCGCCGCATTTATCTTGGCAGCGTGACCGTTGCCATTTTGATGCTGTTCCTCGCCTTCATCACCACGGTCGAGAAGATCGGCTACGGCGTGCTGCCCGCGCTGTTGCTGATCGGAGGCGTCGGGCTTCTGATTGTCGCCATGCTGACACGGGCCGCAGCCAGCTGTCCGCGCTGCTCGACACCACTCATGTGGAAGAAGGGGCCGATCGGCACGGGCCGGCTCTCGGTCGGAGTGAAGTCGCACTGCCCCGGCTGCGGGCTCGACCTCGATCAGCCGTGGCAGCCGGAGACCGACCAGTCGTCCGACAACGAACAAAGCGAAAAACCGATATGACAATCGCCCGCCCCAAGGCCCAGCCGACGGTTCTCCTGGACGACGCTAAGACGATCGCGACGGAATGGCGGTTCCCCCCAGGCGCAGAGACCGGTTGGCACAAGCACGGTCACGACTACGTGGTCGTCCCCATGACGACCGGCAAGCTGCTGCTGGAGGAACCCGGTGGTACGTCGCGCACCGCGGATCTGACAACCGGTAGGCCATATGCGCGCAGCGAAGGCGTCGAGCACAATGTCGTCAACGCCAACGACTATGAGTTCGTATTCATAGAAATCGAGCTGAAGCGCTAACCCGCACGTACCGGCGATCGTGAGCCCCCAGGCGGACGGATCAGATGATCTCGTCCTCGTCCATGACGGCCTCCGGCCCCGCGTCAACCTCCATATCGTCTGCCGTCGGGTCGATCGGAGTGACGGCCCCACGCGCGAGCCGCGCACGGTCGTGCTCGTCGGCCCAGGCAATGTGGAACAGGGCATCCCCCATGTTGACGATCGGGAGCGTCGTGGCGCCGACGATAATGCCCCGACGAGGGCTACGGACCTGGATTTCACTGCCCTCGTAAGGATTGGAGACGACACCGATCGGCTCGTTCTCGCTCACGGCGTTGCCGATCCGCTTCACCGAGCGAAAGACCCCCCCATCCGGCGCTCGGACCCACTTCGATGCATTGGCGAAGACGGGTCGGCGTCCTGCGTCAGGCGTCGTGAGCTCGATGCCGTCGGGCAGCTCGAGCATGCCCGTCTTGAGCATCACCCCGGCAATACCATCGACGCCTGCCTTGATCGCAAACTCGTCGAAACGGAGGCCCTCGCCGCCCTCATAGACGAGAACGTCGACACCGCTTTCCCGGGCCGCTCGCCGCAACGAGCCCGCCCGCTCCGGGCTTTCGAGCACAACCGGAGCCCCGAAGGCCTCCGCTAATTCGCGGCAGCGGGGACGGCGCGCAAAGTCGGCGCGAATCTGAGGCAGGTTCACGCGGTGGACCGCGGCTGTGTGAAGGTCGATGCCGACTTGGCAACGACGAACCACCTCCTTCAAGAAGAGGTTCGCGAGACGCGCCGCCAGCGACCCGGTGCCCGAGCCCGGAAAAGAGCGATTGAGATCGCGTCGATCGGGTAGGTAGCGGGACCGACCGATGAAGCCATAGGCATTGACGACCGGGATGGCGAGCAAAGTCCCGGAGATATTGCCGGCTTGCAACGTTCTCAGCACACGACGAATGATCTCAACACCGTTCAGTTCATCGCCGTGGATGGCCGCCGAGATGAACATTGCCGGTCCGGGCCGCGGACCATGCAGGACATGCACGGGTAGCGTAACGGGGGTATGGTTTGATAGTTTTGACACATGTAGATCGACGAGCGCGCGCGATCCCGCGGGCACCTTATGGCCACCGATCTCGAAGTCACTACGCACTGGGTTGGCTTTCGGCGTGAGGTCTCAGGCCGTCTTATACCAGGGCGAGTGCCCCTGCGGCAGATCCCCAGGGGTCGCGGGGGCGAGGGCCCGCTCTCTACCCGGCCGGTCCGGGGGAGGGGGCCACTGGCGATCACGCCGATAGAGAGGCACAAAGCCGGTTGCGATGAGGGGCAGGCCGGCTCCGGTCTGATCTGCGTTTGCCGGTTGACACGGATCGGTGGGCTCCCCATAAACCCTGGCGACGCGCCGACCCGTTCGGACCGGTGCGCATCAGCGCATGAGCTGCTAGACTAATGTCTGTAGTGTCCGCCTGCGGGCGGTCGCGCGATGGAGAGGTGCCCGAGTGGCTAAAGGGGACGGACTGTAAATCCGTTGGCTTCGCCTACGTTGGTTCGAATCCAACCCTCTCCACCAATGACTTGACGCCCGAGCCGCGACCTGATGATGGACATTCACATCGTGCGACAGGCTAAGCCATGTTCAGGGCTTACGACGAACTCCGTCGAGGTTGCCGCATACCAAATGCCGGCAGCCAGCTGTGCTCGCCGTTTGGCAGCCTTGGTAGCCGTGTTCGCCATAGCCTCCTGGCTGACCCTTCTATGGCTGCCGGGTGTGTCGCCGACCGCCGCAGATCCGACGAATGCGCCCTGTGCGTCTCAGGTGGCCTGCGCCGAATCGGGTTTGGCACTTCCTTCGATCGCGACGGTCGAGCGTTGGCGCGGCGCCAGCGATAGATCTGCCGAGCGGGATCAGGAACCGGACGCTAGCCTCTCCTTCGATCCGGCACACATCTCCCGCCCAACGATTGCCGCGCGTTCCGATTTGCACCGCGCTCCCCGCTTCTCCGAGGTCATCTCCCCGAACAATCGCGGGCCGCCCGCCTAGGACGTCCACTTCCCATTCTGGAATGAACGACCCAGCTTCGCGCCTCGCGGCGCAAAGCGCGCGCGGACGCGTAAACCCGGAGACAAAGACGGATGCAATCCCAAGAGCCATCAGACCCCGCCGACGCAACCGCGCCTGCGACCGAGTATTCCAGCCGTAGCGGGGGGTATGTCCTCGCTCTGTTCGCTGCGATCCTCGTCATCGTCATTATCGCTGGCGCAATGCTGCATTGAAAAGCAGACAGGTTCGGCGCGCCTCGTGTCGAACCTGTCCTTCAGACCTTTCCGTCGGCGCGATCGCGTGCGACGGCTTCTGCGGCGCGAGCCTCAGGTGGGCCATAGCCGCCGCCGCCCGCCGTGGAAATGACGACACGATCGCCCGGCGCGAGTCGCGTCACCGTCTTCGACGGAATGATTTCCTCGCGACCGTCGACTCGCGTGATCCAGGACCGGGCCAGAGCCCCCGGCATCCCCCCTTCCAGGCCGTCGGCGGCGATGAAGTGCCGTTCCCCTCGGTGGGAGTAGGAAACGGTGCCCGCAACGTCGTCCAGGATCTCGTACTCCTTGAGCTGGCCACGTCCCCCGCGATAGGCGCCGTCCCCTCCCGAGCCGGCAACCAGCTCCCACCGGTGCACCCGGATCGGTGCATCGAGTTCCATGGCTTCGACGGGAAGGTTCATGCAGTTGGTAGCATCGGTCTCGATGGCATCTACACCGTCGAAGCCATCTCCCGCGCCTGCGCCACCGGCGAGCAACTCGCCTGTGACGAACGGTGTCCCGTCGCTGCGTTGACCACCCCAGGCCATGACCAGTAGCTCACCCGAGTTGGGGGCCGGGACACGGTCCGGCGCAACGCCAGAGAGCGCTTTCAACATCGTATTGGTGATGCGCTTGATAGTGGCCGTACGGGCATTCACCGGAGCCGGCTCCCGAGGATTGACGATCGAGCCTTCCGGCAGTGTCAGCGTGATCGGACGAAAACAACCGCCGTTGCTCGGGATCGAGGGGTCGGTGACCGCGCGCACAGCGAAACATGCAGCGGCGAGACTTCCGGATGGCACGCAGTTGATCGGTCCTTTGACCTGCGAGCTGGACCCCGTCAGGTCGAAGTGAATGGTGCCGTCGGCGATCGTTGCCGCCACCTCGATACGAATGCGGCGGTCGAGGTCGATGCCATCATTGTCGAGAAAATCGACTGCACGATAAGTGCCGGGCGCCAGTCTGCGGAGCGCATCTCGGGTCATGACCTCGGCCCGATCGAGCAGGACCGAGAAGGACGTAAGCAACACATTGTCCCCGAACTTCTCGACCGCCTCTCGCAACCGCATCGCGGCAATTTTGCAGGCGGCGATCTGGGCGTGGAGATCACCCATGAAAATGTCCGGAATGCGCACATTCTGGCGCAACACGGCTGTCAGCGTTTCGTCGAAGACCCCGGCACGGGCCCAGGCCACCGGCGGAATGCGGATGCCTTCCTGGAAAATCTCGGTCGAGTCCGTCGGTACCGAACCTGCCGTCTTGCCGCCGACGTCTTGGTGGTGGGTCATGGTGGCGGCGAGCGCGACCGGGCGTCCGCCTGCAAACACCGGCATCACGACGGCGAAATCGGGAAGATGCGTGCCGCCGCAATAGGGGTCGTTCAAAATGTAGATGTCGCCGTCGCGCATTTGCTCGACAGGGAATTTTGCGAGGATCGACCCGACCGCCGGGATGAGCGTGCCGAGGTGGATGGCGATGGCACACGCCTGCGCCAGCGTCGTCCCGTCGAGGGTGAAAAGGCTTGCCGAAGCATCGAGCCCCTCCTTGACGATCGGCGAACAAGACGACTTGAGGAGCGTCGCCTGCATCTCCTCTGCGATTTTGTCGAGACGGTGCCGAATGACCTCGAGCGTTATGGGATCGAAGCGCTCGGCGGCGAGGTCGATGCGGTGCGTGGTGCGATGAGAATCGATCATGGTGCGGTCCTCATGAGCAAGAGAGCGGCCCCGCCCGTGATCTCGGCTGTCCAGCCGGGCGGCACCGGCGTGGTGGAATCGGCCTGCTCGATGATGATCGGACCATGCAGCCGCTCGCGGACGCCGATCAAGGCGCGATCATGGATGGCGGCATCGATCCGGATACTCTCACCGGGGAAAAGAACGGCTCGCCGACCCTTGAGCGACCGGCCCATCTCCTCGGGCGGAATCTCGCCCATGGGATGGTGCGGACGATGTGCCCGGTGCACGACGCGCAGATTGACGATCTTGGCCTTGGAACCCGTCTTATGTCCGTTGAGCCTCTCGTGCGCCGCCTCGAAGGCGCGATAGAGATCGGCGAGCGGATCGCCGGAGCCGAGATCGATCGGCACCTCGATGTAGTGGCTCTGGCCGACATAGCCGACGTCGGCGAGTGTCAGCCGCTCCCGGGCAAGCCCCTCGATGCGCTCAGCTTGCATCAGCGCCTCGGCACGGGCATCGAGCGCGGCAAAGGCCGATGCCAGATCGGCGCGCTTTGCCTCGGCAAGTGGCGTGAGGAATGCGCCGGAAACCTCATGCTCGATTGGCGCGGCAAGAAGACCGGCCGCCGCCAGCACACCCGGATAGCGTGGCACGAGAACACGGTCGATGCCGAGTTCCAAGGCCAGCGGCACGGCATGCAGACCACCGGCACCGCCCAACGGCACCAGCACGGACTCGCGGGGATCGTAGCCTCGGTTGATCGAGACGAGACGCATCCCGTCCGCCATGTGTGCATTGGCGATGCGATGAATACCCAGCGCGGCCTCCTCCACGCTCAGGCCGAGCGGTCGCGCCACCCGCTGTTCGATGGCCGCCCATGACAGGTCCGGATCGAGGCGCAGACTACCGCCTGCGAAAAAGGCCGGGTTGAGCAGACCGAGTACGATCGAGGCGTCGGTGACGGTGGCGTCGGTTCCGCCGCGGCCGTAGCAGGCAGGCCCCGGATCAGCGCCCGCCGATTGCGGACCGACACGAAGCCCGCCCCCGGTGTCGATCCACGCGATTGATCCGCCACCAGCGCCGAGCGTCGTCACGTCGAGCATCGGCACACGCACCTGATAGCCAGCGATCTCGGCCTCCCCCTTCACGAGAACACGGCCGCGGTCGATCAAAGCGATGTCGCTCGAGGTGCCGCCCACGTCGACGGTGATGAGATTGTCGAGCCCTGCCTCTCGTCCAGCCGCTTGCCCACCGATGGCGCCGGCCGCAGGTCCCGAAAGAAAGAGGCGGACGGGTCGTTCTCGTGCCACCTCCCCGCCGGCAAGCCCCCCACGCGACTGCATGATCTGCAACGGGACCGGCACGCCGACATTGCCGAGATCCCGGTCGAGATTTGCGAGATAGCGCGCAACGACAGGCTTCACGTAGGCATCGAAGGCGGTGACGACAGTGCGCTCGTACTCTCGGAAAACGGGATCAACGTCGCTTGAGATGGAGACAGGCACACCCGGCATGGCGGCCTCGATGGCCGCGCGAACCCGGCGCTCGTGATCCGGGTTGAGGAACGAAAACAACAGCGCCACGGCGACCGCCTCCACACCTTCGGCCTTCAACTTGGTGATGGCAGCCTGCAGCGAAGCCTCGTCCAGTGGGACCAGGACTTGACCCTTGGCGTCGATCCGCTCTTGCACCTCGACACGGCGCGCGCCGGGAGCGAGCCAGCCGGGCGTCTCCGGCCGAAGATTCAGATCATACATTTGCCGCCGGATCTGACGGCCAATATCCAACACATCCCCGAAACCGCGCGTTGCAACAAGACCGACCCGTGCGCCCTTGCGCTCCAGGACGGCATTGGTCGCGATCGTGGTGCCGTGGGTAAAGGTGGTGATGGTCTCTGGGGCAATGGCGAAACGATCCTGCAGCATGGAGAGCGCCGCGAGGACGGCACGGCCCGGATCGTCGCGCGTGGTCGGTACCTTGAGGATGTGGGTGCCCGTTGCTGTCGAGCAGACGACGTCCGTGAAGGTCCCGCCGATGTCGATGCCGATGCTGGCGCCGGGCCGGACCGTTTCCGCCTTCGATGTCCCATTGGCCGTCATTCTTGGAAGACCTCCACTCGCAACCACGTTCGTGCGTGCAACTTACGTCGTGCGCCGAGGCACCACCGCCGATGCACTGAGCCAACCGAGTGGATGCCTTGGCAAGAGGGAACCACCCGACGACCGGCACGTTGGCCATAAAATCAGCAGGAGAAGCCAACATGAAGAGCAGGTTTCTGATAGCGGTCGTGGCCTTGAGCTTGTCAGCGGGAGGCGCTTTGGCGCAATCCGGAGGGGGAGGCGGAGGCGCAAGCAGCGGTGCCGGCGGCGCGGCAGGTGGAGGGGCCGGAGCAAGTGGCTCCACCGCTGCTCCAGGAGGCTCGACAGCTACACCGGGAGCGACAGGGCGGAGCACGACGACCCAGCCCGGCGCCGGCATTCCCGCCGATTCAACCGGCACCAGACAACGCACCCTCACGGCGCCTGCGGATTCGCGATCCGGAACGCTGACGACGCCCGGCGCACCGATCCTGGGATCGGACGGTGGCGTCACCGGCAGCACGAGTGGCGCGGCGACGGGACGAGGCACCGGGGCATCGGGCGCGACCGTCGTGCCACCGACAGCGACCGAATGCTCACGTGGCTGGCATTCCGACTCTCGCTGGAGCCAAAGCGAGCTGTCGCAGCTTTGCGGTCGCTAATCAGAGAACGGCTTATCGGCTGCCGTTGATCCCGTCTCCAACGCGCCGCTCGCTACTCGAGTCAGTTGCTTTTCCGAGCGCTGCCCGAACCGCCTGCGGATCGAAGGTTCGGCTCTCGAGTGGCGAGTCGAGGGCTCTTGCGAACAACTCGGCGTCGATCGGTTCGGAGGGAAATCTTGGGCTGGCGGATGTTGAGCGGTCGGTCGCAACTGCTGAAGGTTTGGCTGCAGATACATTGCGCCTTTGGGGGACCGGCTCCAATCCATGAGGGATTGGACTCGGCGACGAGGCCGAGGCAGGCGTAACGGCGCCCGCCGTGCTCACCGTCGCCGGTGAGTGGGGAGCTGTCATAGCGGGCCCCCGGTTACGCTCGGTCGGCGTCGGAGCACGTGTCGGGTCGACAAGCCCGTCAATCGCCGGGAGCGATCTGGGAAGCAACGACGCATGGGCGGGTTCCATCACGTCGCGCCAGACGAGAGCCGGAAGACCTCCACCCGCCACCCGGTTCATCGGGCTTCCGTCATCGTTGCCGAACCAGACCCCCGCAACGAGGTGCGCGGTGTATCCGACGAACCAAGCATCACGGTAATCCTGTGTCGTACCGGTCTTTCCTGCGGCCTGATGCCGGGAGAATGCGGCTCTGCGACCCGTACCCGAGACGATGGTCGCATTCAGCATCGTATTGATCGCACCAATCGTATCCGGTGCGACGAGCATTCGGGGCCGAGGTTCGTTTCGCTCGTAGAGCAGTTCACCTTCCATCGTACGGATGCGACGCACGATGTGAGTTTCGACAGCCAAGCCTCCTGCTGCGAGGGTGCCGAAGGCACCACACAATTCCAGCAAGCCCATTTCGGACGTACCAAGCGCCAACGATGCATCGGGCCGCAGTTCGGAGCGCACCCCGAGACGACGGGCAACGTTTACGACCTTCTCTGCACCGATTTCCTGTTGTAGGCGAACGGCGACCGTGTTGACGGAATGCGCAAGCGCTTGCGTCAGCGTGATCGGACCACGAAACCGGCCGTCCTCGTTGCGGGGGCTCCACTGCCCGATTTCGATCGGCGCATCGACGACGGGAGTATCGGGCCAGTAGCCGGATTCCGCTGCCGCGAGATACACGAACGGCTTGAACGCTGAGCCCGGCTGACGCCGTGCCTTGACCGCACGGTTAAACTGGCTTTCAGCGAACGAACGGCCACCGACCAGGGCACGGATGCCGCCGCCGGTATCGATCACGACGACCGCAGCCTGACCGACTTTCGCGGCAGCACCGTCCTTGGCGATGGCTGCGGCGATGGTTGACTGAGCCCGGACCTGGACATCGGGGTCGATCGTCGTCTCAACGACGATCACGCGCTTCCCGACGCTGGCGAGCGGGGGCAACGAGTCGAGCACGTAATCGATCGCGTACTCGAGCCCCGTCGGTCGCTTGCCGGCCTCGGGATCGGCGAACTGGACCGATTGGCGCAAGGCCGCCGCGGCTGACACCGGACTGATCACCCGCGCAGATTCCATGGCCTGTATGACCACTCGGGCACGACCGCGGGCGTGTCCAGGATTGGCGAACGGCGAGTATTTCGAGGGAGCTTTCAAAAGCCCTGCGATGACGGCGGCCTCGGCGACTGTGACCGTTCGCGCTGATTTGTTGAAGAACCGCCGCGCCGCTGCCTCGACGCCATAGGCGCCGCCACCGAAGTAGACGCGGTTGAGATAGAGTTCCAGGATTTCGCGCTTCGTCAAACGCACTTCCAGCCAGATCGCCAGCACCATCTCCTCGACCTTGCGGCTGAGAGTGCGGTCGGTCGAAAGAAACAGGTTTTTTGCGAGCTGCTGAGTGAGCGTAGAGCCACCTTGCGCGGTGCGGCCCGCTCGAAGATTGGCCAGCGCAGCACGCGCTAGCCCGGACGGGTCCAACCCCCAATGCGTGTAGAAGCGCCGATCCTCGACGGCGATCACAGCGTCCACTAGGTGACGTGGAAGACGGTCTAGCGAGACGAAATCGTTGAGTTCGCCTCGTTCGGCGATCACGGAGCCGTCGCGCGCCAGAATGCGCAGCGTCGGACCAGGCTCATTGACGGTGAGCGCCAGGGGATCCGGAAATCGGATGGTATAGCGGATCAGTTGTAGTGAGATGGCGATCGTCGCAAGAACGCCAGCATAGAGCGGCATCAGCAATAGGACGCGAACGGGCCACGGACGTCGTGCCAGCCACCCCTTGCGGGGGAGAGCCGCTATCACGCGGTCATTCTCGACGGCAGAAACGCCAACCTGCGGCGCATCACTCCCCACTTGTCTACTCCCGCACCTGCTTCGGGGCTGGGGCTGCACCGCCCGTTCTGCCCGATGCATGGTACGAGGACACCTGTTAAGACCGGCTTAAGCATGCGCCCCGGATATCCGGTACGTCAGCGGCCAACCAGTCAAGCTCAGACGGAGCGTGGAGCGGCTGCGGCACCCGGCTCAGGTATCCGTTGCGGCAACAGCGACACAGCGGCGAGGATCAAGGCAGCCGCAACCGCGAGCACGCGAAACAGCGTATCGAAGCCGTAGTTGCCGTGAATCCATGCGATCAACGGCAATGCGGCCGCGAGCACGGAGAAGCTCACGACGTAGCGAATGCCGTAGACGGTCGCGCGCAATTCCGACTTTGCCATTTTCCCGATCATATAGTCGTTGATCGGAATCTGGCCGAACGCACCCAGCATGAATCCGAGCGCAATGGCGAGCGCCGTCCAGTCGGTAAAGCCTGGCATCAAGGCAAAGAAAACGAGCTGCACGAGCGCCGCCCCCATAAAGACGGTGCGTGGCCCCAACGTATCGAGCAGGCGCCCGACGACGAGTTGCGCCATCGAGGCAATGGCGAATACGACGAACGCGAGCCACCCCACCAGGGTGGCAGAGCCTGCGATGCCCTGAAGGCGCTCGTCAAACACCTTCGGCAAGGAGAAGGTCGTCGACTGGAAAACGAGACTCGAGACCGCGGTGGTGAAAAACACGATCGCCGTCAGTCGCACAAGGGCAGCCTTGGCCTCGGCAGAAACGTGGGGCGACGGACCGCCTCCTGAACCCGCGACCTTGGGCTTTGCCTGACGCGCCACGGCAGAAGCGCGGATATCGTCGCGGACATGCCACCAATAGGCGATGCCGATCAGTACCGAAAGCACCCCCGGCACGATGAACGCCGAACGCCAACCGCCGTTGTCGATGAACCAGCCGGTGATTAGAGCCGCACATCCGACCCCGAGATTACCCCAGACGCCGTTGATGCCGATCGCCATTCCGGTGCTGTCCGATCTGGCCCCTTCGACGACCATGGCGAGTCCGACCGGATGATAGATTGCGGCCAGCACACCGACGACGAACAGCAGCGCTCCGATCTGCAGAGGTGACTGCGCAAAGCCGGTTGCGATGGACGCAAGCCCGATCCCGATGAAGAAGACGACCATCATCCCATGCCGACTCCATCGATCGGCGATACGCCCGGCCGGAAGCGAGAACAAACCGAAGGCGACGAACCCGGGCATGGCGTAGGGCACGAGCTGAGCGTAGGTCAGTCCCCACTCCTTGCTGAGCGCAAGCGCCGCGACCGTCGCAAATACGAGCGTGAACAGATGGTCGAGGAAATGCCCGACATTCAAATAGAGAAAGCTAAGACGATCACGGGTCATGGCAGCGCTCTCCTCCCCAGCAGTCTCGTGGCCGACTTGTCGCCGACGTCTCGTCGTTCTTTTCTCACTTTAGGCTTGTCCCGATCTCTACGTTCGGCCAACGTTTGTCGCACATGGGCCATTCGTCAGAGCCTCGCATGCTTCAGTCCAGCCAGCCTCGCAGCACCGATCCGGAGGACTTCCAGGAACTCGACCAGTGCGTTGCTGCGATGGCAAAAGGCTTCCCTGCGGGCTACCACATCGCGCCCCACAAGCATCGGCGCGACCAGTTGCTTTACGCCGTTTCGGGGACGATGCGCATCCGGACATCGACGGATGCCTGGATCGTGCCTCCGGATCGCGCTGTCTATCTGCCTGCTGAAGTCGAGCACAGCGTCGCCATGCGTGGTGCCGTGGAGATGCGCACGCTCTACATCGCCGGTCGATGTGGGTTGTCGCTACCAGCCGCTCCGGTCGTCCTGATGGTGACCCCGCTGCTCCGTGCTCTCATTCTCGCGCTCTTGGACGAGCCGATCGCCTACCAGCCCGGTTCACGCGCGGACCATATCGCGGTGCTCATTCTCGACGAGATCGCACGGGCGAAACCATTGGATATGTCGATTCCGATGCCGCAAGACCGACGCCTGCTTCGCTTGTGCGAAGCCCTGATTAGCGAGCCCGCTTTGTCGCTGACGCTCGACGGCTGGGCTGATCAGACCGGAGCGTCACGGCGAACACTGACCCGCCTCTTTCGCTCCGAATGCCGCATCACCTTTACGGCCTGGCGCCAGCGCGTGCGGTTTCACGCGGCGGTCGAAGCGCTCTCGCGCGGCGTCTCCGTTAGCGACGCGGCTCGGCAGCATGGTTACGGCAGCGCAAGCGCCTTCGCCTCCGCCTTCCGCAAGGCTTTCGGAGTGTCTCCCCGCAGCGTCGTTGCGGCGGGGTCTCCGGTCCCGATGCGCCAACCGGGGCAAGGGTCATCACCGGCTGGCGGCACGACCGCCCCCTGGGACGGGTCGTGGGGCGAGGGCAAACCGCCCGATGACCGATAGAATCTTGAAGCCGGCCATGACCGTCCCCTTGAGGGTCCCAGAGACTTTCGACTGTCCAATTCGGCGTCGATAGCTGACCGGCACCTCCCGCACGCGTAGCGCGGCGACCGCGGCTCGAATCTGCATTTCGACCGTCCAACCATAGTTGCGGTCGGTCATGCCGAGACGCGTGAGAGCTTCCGCCGAAATCGCCCGGTACGGGCCGAGGTCGGTGTAGGTCGCCCCCCAGATCAATCGGATAAGCCGCGTGGCGAGCCAATTACCGAAGCGCTGCTGAGGTGTAAGGGAGCCCGCCTCTCGCGCCCCGAGGACACGCGACCCGATGACCATGTCAGCCTCGCCGGACGCGATCGGCTGCACGAGCGTGCTCATCTCGGCGGCGTGGTCCGAGTAGTCGCCGTCCATGAATACGACAATGTCGGCATCACCGACATGCCGCAGCGCCGCAAGGCAAGCAGCTCCGTAGCCTTTCTCGGGTTCGGTGACGACCGTGGCACCATGCGCCTGAGCAACCTCCGCGGTCCGATCAGTCGAGCCGTTGTCGGCAACGACGGTCAGATCGACCAACGGTGGCAGGTCCGCCAGCACGCGGCCGATCGCCCGCTCCTCGTTGAGCGCGGGAATAACGACGGCGATTCGACGTCCCAGGTGCATGGAGTTGCCCTCGTTCAGAGCCGCAGGGCCGTTGCGATAGCATGCACAAGCGACTGGATGTAGGGGCGCTCGCGGCGTCGTGATCGGTTGCCGACATCAAGTCATCCCGAATGGCAGCGCGCAGGCGACGGAGCATCGTGCAACCTTCGCGACCACATCGCGTTGCAGGCTCGGCGTGCGTGCGATAACTCTTTCCCCAGCAGCATTCCGAGTCGCCTGTCTGCCAAGGAGCTTGTCGGTCGTGCAAGACCCATTCGTGCTCGGCTGGGAAGAGTGGTTGGCCTTGCCGGACCTCGGCCTGCCCGCCATCAAGGCCAAGGTCGACACCGGGGCGCGCACGTCGGCCATCGCGGTCAGCGCCGTCGAGGAGATCGGCACGCTGAAGCAACCGAAAGTCCGCTTCGTTGTGCGACCCATTCCGGGTCGAGACGACGTCGTGGTGACATGCATCGCCGACGTCATCGATCGGCGCGAAATCACCAGTTCCAACGGCGAGACCGAGCAGCGCTACGTGGTGCGAACGCTGGCGCGAATGGGCGGGCGCGAATGGCCGATCGATATCACCCTCGCCAATCGCAACGCCATGGCCTATCGCATGCTGCTCGGACGGCAGGCCGTGAAAGACGACATGTTCGTCGATCCCGCAACGTCGTTTCGCCAGCCACAATTGAGTTACCGCTCGTATGGCACGGCCGTTCGCAGCGAGCCGGCGAAGCGGGCCCTGACCATAGCGCTACTGTCGCGACGGCCGGAAAACCCCTCGAACCGGCGCCTCGTGCGCCTAGCCGAACAGCGTGGCCATGCCATGCCGATCATCGATCGACGGCGCCTCTCCCTCTACATTGCTGCAACGGAACCGGCGATCCTTGTCAACGGCCTCCCACTGGAGCCGATCGATGCAGTGATCTTTCGTGCCGGAAAATCACCCAGCCACTTCTCGCTCGCCATTGTCCGGCAGATGGAGCTCCTGGGAACGCTGGCGATCAATGGCGCCGACGCGCTGATGAGGGCCGGCGACGCTATTGTTCTGAGGCAGGTGCTTGCGGGTGCGGCTATCGCGGTTCCTGAGGTGGCGGTCAACCCGAAGGATCTCTCGAGATCGACGGGCGGCGTCGAGCACGTTCTTGCCGATAGCCTGGGTGCCCTCGGCGCGGCTCCGATCCTGCGCTTCGCAGTGGTCGGCGGACGCGCTCTTGGCGCGATCGAGCGGGCACCAGTGACGGCGCTCGATCAAAGCCCGGAGTGGCACACCACCGATTACACCGGGAACGAGCTTGCCGCGGGTCGCAAGCTCGCCGAGCAGGCCGCTCGTACAATCGGTCTCGGCCTGGCAGCCGTTGACGTTGCGCTGTCGCGCGCCGGGCCTCTGGTCGTTGATATGACCGCCAACGTGTCACTGTCCCAGTTCGAGCGCCTGACGGGCATCTCTCTGGCGGAAGCGGTGATCGTCCATATCGAGCGTGCGGTGGAAGCAAGAGCACTTCTCAAGGCCGACGTGTCCGAAGAAGCATGACGAGCCATCGAGCCGTTGATCTCTCGGTAGTCGGCAATGCAAGTGCTCCCAGTTACAAATGCTAGCGGACACGACGATGCCAGCGCCTCACATGAAACGAACCAGCTCCGATGCCAGCCGCTCGGCAGCCTGATCCACGCGCGGCGATCGCACGACTGGCGCGGCGATCGCCGCAAACACGTCTTCCCCTTCCAGCCATCGCTGCTCACTGTTGGCGTCTGAGAGTGCCACCTCGAGCATGGCGCCCAACTCATAGGCATGCGTGGAGTGCTTCAGCGCCATGAGTGCGGCCAGCATCGCAACATACGCGTTGGATGCGTGCGCAAGATGAGCCGGCGAGATTTCGACGTGCCCGTCGCCCTGGATGCCGTCATATTCTTCGATGCACGCGGGAAGCGACACAGACGTCGTTTGCCGGCAAACGAGTGGGCGACTGTCGTAGACGCTGCACATCCCGTCGATCAGCAACGGACAGGCCAGCTTCGCGCCGAAACGCTGCTCGGGCGTAAGTCCACGAAGAGGTTGTGCGCGGGCCAAAACCGCGCCGATGTCGAGGCCGACTGAAGTGCTCGATCGAATGACTTGGGCTAACCGGAAGACCTCCGGCGGCAGCGTTGCCACGAACGAATAGCAACAATAGCCGCAGCCCTTCTTGCACGCGATCGCAGAACGCGAGGGATGGGCCCGTAACGAGCGCGTAGAGAGCGTATGCGCCAAGTGCGCTGCCTCACCCGCGCGCTGTGGGTTGTCCGGCTCGAGCAGTTTCGCCGCGAGAACTTGCACGACACCGAGCATGTCGTCCGCTCCCGGTTTCGGCGCAAGTCCTCTTGCAAGCGTCCTCTCGCCACTTTTCAGTAGCTCGCGCGCCATCCTGCGTCGTTGTTGGCGGGTGCCTTCGGCCATGTCGAGTCTCGCGTTGCCTGACCAGAGAGTAAGTTCTCTAGCACTCGAGCCACAAGCTGAGCCCAGCTTGAGCCCCGGCCAGATCCCAAATTCCCCGGTGACCGCAAATCGCGTATGCCTTGCGAGCGCGGCCCAACCGAGCCGTTTGACTGACCACGAGCGCATGTCGCTAAGTGCGGCGGGTCGGTCGCAAGTTTGAACACAGACCCGGACTCTCGCCCACGCCGGCAACCAACTCTTCCACGCGCCGCATATTCAGTTGGTTGCAGATGTCCGCCAGATCAAGCCGGGATGCCGTTGCGCCGACGTGCTAGCCAAGCATCCCGCTCTTTCGCAAGATCCACAGAGCGGCTGGGCTCGACGCTGGCTCGATGGGGCTGCCCCCGCGAAGCCATCGCCTCCTGTTGCTCGCGGATGGCCTTGCGAATAGCGGAGTGTAGCTTGGCATGAAGGTCTTGCAGTTCGAGGAGAGAGAGTTCGCTGAGCTGCTGATCGTTCATGCTGGGCTGACCTGTTGAGTCCGAAAAATCTGGCCTGTCGAGTCGCCCGGATACCGTAGCACGGCTTAGACAGGAGATGGGAGGGCGGAGGCGAGGATGTGGAGAACATCAAAGGAAAACTTTGCACAAGGTTGATTGTTTCTCATCTGAACGTCCCTATGCAGTCAACTCTCGCACCGAACGACTTGTGCTGGTATATTCTTGCGATTGTCACACGATTGTGAAGATTAGCTTGGTTCGTGATACAGAATACATGAGCGGACGAAGCGCACAGGAATGTTCGACTGCCCGTGGTAGTGATTGCCGAGGTAGGGCGCGTTTAATGACTCAACAGATGATGGTTTGGCACGCAGTTTGCTTTTTCCGGTATTAATCGACCGTTGAGGCTGGGATCGGTGATGAAGCCCCCAACAGGGTTTCGACGATTAACGATCTCGTTCGCGGTGCCTCTCGCTGGCGCCAGTGTCCGCTATATCCAAGGCACTGTTCCAAGACGTTCCAAGCAGGGTGTCATGGCTTTATCGAGCATCCCCAAAGCCGTCTCATTCAGTGTCGTCGGCGCCGATGCCCCGAACAAGTGTACCGTGTTGACTCAACCTGACATTTCACCAACGTCTGATCAACTTGTGCAGTCGATTCAGGAGCATGACGGCCCCATCATCATTGACCTCGACGAAACGCTCTATCTGAGGAACAGCACCGAGGACTTCATCGACACTGCGGCACCAGGGTTGTTCGGGCGGCTCGTGTTCGCCGCCCTCGAGGTTATGCGGCCGTGGCGCCTGTTGGGCGGGGTTAAAACCCGGGATGCATGGCGTGTGAGGGTCGCAGCGATGTTTCCCTTTGCAGCTAGGCGATGGGAAAAGCGGGCCAAAGTGTTGGGCTCGACCGAGGTCCATCAACCCATCCGCAACATGCTGGAGTCCCGCAAGGATGCAGTGATCGCGACGTTGGGTTTCAAGCCCGTGGTCAAGCCGTTGCTGAAAGCCATGCAGCTGACCGATCATCGGCTGGTGGCCTGTGAGATGGGAAGCTTGCGCGATCGCAATGCTGGGAAGCTGGCGCTTGTGCGTGCCGCAATCGGCGAAGACGCGGTACAACGCTGCGCAGTTCTGACTGACTCTGTCGACGATCAGGACATTCTCGATGCCTGCGCGCGCCCCATACTGGTCAAATGGCCCGCCGCTCGTTTCGTTCCGGCACATCGCGGGATCTACCTCCCGCTAGAATACACCCATCGTATAAAGCGGCCGGGTCTGAGCTTTATCCAGCGCTCGATCCTCGGCGATGACTACATGGCCTGGCTGGTCGCATCGATCGTCATCGCATCCGCGCCCATTTCGCATGCGATCGGGCTTTTGCTGCTGATCTTGTCGTTCTGGACGATCTATGAACTCGGATATGTCGATAATGACCGCGTCGGCGAGCGTTACGAGGCCAACCCGACCCTGACGCCGGAGTACCACCGCATTTCAGTCGCCACTTCGACGACTCAAGCATGGATCTGGGCACTGGGCCTAGGCGCAGCCGGGGTCGCCGTCATCGAGCGTGACTTCGCGCCATGGCTGACCGGTTTTGCGGCTTGGTCGGCTGCGTTGGTGGCGACCTATGCGGTCTATCTGCTCTATAATCGGGTCGACAAGAGCTCGCGCATTTGGCTCTACGGCCTTCTTCAGCTGGCGCGTGCAGCCTCTTTTCTGGTGGTCGTACCCGTTACGGCCTTCGGAGTTATCGCTCTGGCCGCGCATGCCGTATCGCGCTGGATCGTCTACTTCGTATATCGCGTGACGAAGCGCGAGTGGCCGGTTGAAATTCCAACTAACATACTCAGATTATTCGTTTTTATCCTTATTGCAGTGCCGGTCGCGGCGTCGATGACCTCGACCTTCGACACTGCAACGCTGCTAACCGGACTGCTCGTGCTCGCATGGTTCTCCATTCGTTCCGGCCCCCGTCTTCCACAGATCTTCGCGAAAGCCCATCTCATCAAGACCTCCCAAGCCAAGGAGTCGGGCTCGCCGCTCAACGCTAGCGTCCCCAAGTGCAAGTCCGATCTGGCGACCCCTTCAGCTCGAAGTTGATTTGCCAGAGCTCTCGCCGAGGCGACCGCTGAAGCGCTCTCCAGACTTGCCCAGATCTACGTCGTATCGGCTCAATGACCGATCGAAGGCGGTCCATCAGCATCCTCGCGAGTCTGGGCCAGCCGAACCCCGACGAACGCACCGGCGACGGCACCGATCAAGGAGCAAATAGCGAGGTATCGGAAAATGCAGTGGTCGGCAAAGCACTCGGTTGAAATGATGCTTGCCAGCACGACGGACATTAGACCGCCAAGGACGCCTCCCCCCATTAGTCCTAGTATCGCATAAGTAATGCTCTGACCGACGTTGCTTGTTGCAGGCTGTACGGCATCGTCCGGCGCATCTGAAGCTTCATTCTGATCCAACCAACTCAGATCGGGACGCTCACTCTTGGGAATCGAGCTTCCGCCGCTCACCCGACGCGATGCGGGAGCCCCCTCCAATCCTTCGAGTGACGGCCGAGCCGACCTTTGGGCAGCCGCGACCGACCCGGCTCGGGCGCCGCCGGCTGAGGTTTGCCGCGACAAAGCCGCTGCCTGGACCGAGCGGGAGCCGCTTTGCTGTCCACCGGCAGGTGTGCGGACGCTGCTCCCGGCCGAAGACGCATTGATGGCCTCATGTCCGGCTTTCTCCTGTTGAAGGACAGGTTGCCGGAGGGGCTCGGGTTGAAAGAGCCGCTCACGCCATTCAACGATCGATTGAGGGCGCTCCTCCGCCTTCATCCGCAATCCGCGGTCAATGGCATCGAGGAAGCTCTTCCGGTAGGCCGCGCGCGCGAGACGGGCTAAAGGCTGCACTTCGTCACGCACGAATCGCTCTGTCGCATCTGGCGGGAGCTTACCGCTTATCGCGCGATACAATGTGGCCGATAGGGCATAAATGTCCGTCCACGGCCCTTGAAGCTCGGGTTTCGATGTATACTGCTCTGGCGGAGAATAGCCGTGCTTGACGATGGCCGACAACGCCCGGGCCCGGCCTCGAATGGACTCGCGCGCAGAGCCGAAATCGATCAGGACCGGCTGGCCATCGTCGCGTATGAGCAGATTGTCCGGCGAGATGTCGCGGTGCATCATGCTGTGGCGATGCACTTCCTCCAGCGCGCTGAGAAGCGGTAACAGGAGGCGATCCAGCTCCTCTTGCGACGGCGGACGGCCGAGCCGCTTCAGCCACTGCGCCATATCCACGCCGGACTCGTAGGCGAGAACGATGTAGGCGGTACCGTTGGCCTCGAAGATGCTGGTCACATCGACGATTGCGGGATGCTTGAATTTGGCCAGGGCGCGAGCTTCGCTGACGAAACGCTCGAGCCCCCACTTGTACGTGCCGTCGCCGGACGAGCTGGGAAGGATGGTCCGGCCGCTGCGATAGCTGAAGGCGTGCGGGAAATACTCCTTGATCGCGTACTGCTTTCCTAGCCCTTCATGCTCTGCGAGGTAGGTGATGCCGAACCCTCCGGCACCCAGGACTTCGCGGATGACGTAATGATCGACCCGCGTCCCCGTTGGCAGCGGGTAGCGCAACTGGGCGTCTGAGCCCGGCGGCCTATGCTGCTCGGAGTCGTTCATGACCGCGCCCAATCCCGCTCGGAAAATTCTCGAGGGCTTCTGCCCTCACATGATTAGCTCAATTTGGCGAAAGCATCAAAAATGAAACTGCCCCTGTGATCGAAATCGGCCCGAAACGTCTTCACCGGCGCCTGGGGGCCGCCGTCTGCGCCGACCAATTGATGATCTGCACTCGGCGGTTCTCGGCCGCCCGCGGATTGCGCGGGTTCTTCAGTTGATCTTCGCCAAAACCGCGCGCGATCAGGGTATCCGGGGCAAGCTTGAACTGCTCGATCAAGAAAGCCCGGACCGAGTGGGCCCGACGATCCGACAAGGACACATTGTACGCACGAGCGCCCCTTGCATCGGTGTGACCTGCAATGACGAAGCGTTGTCCGGCCAGTCGGGGGTCGGCCAAGGCTCGCCCCAGAGTCATCAGGCTCTCGGCAGCCCCCGGTGTGACCTCGCTCGAGTCGTAGTCAAAAAGCACCTCAATATCGACGGTCGGAAGCCCCATCTCCCGCGCAATCTGCGGAGCACGTACCATCTCGGCGTCGGACGGACCGATCGGCGTCGGGAACGCTCCCTGCGGTCCGATGGGCGCACCAAC
Organism: Hyphomicrobiaceae bacterium; assembly: GCA_022844225.1. Lineage (GTDB taxonomy): Bacteria > Pseudomonadota > Alphaproteobacteria > Rhizobiales > Hyphomicrobiaceae. Next base: position 91,478 of record JALHMC010000008.1, read on the forward strand.
CGTCGCGGTGTCTGACGTAGCCGGGGTGCCGGCGACTGGCGTCGGCCGCGGAGTTTCCGGCGCGATGCCTGATTCTGGTGATGCGAGCGGCCGCGTTTCAACCGCCTCGGGGACAGGGGGTTGAGGTGGGGCACCGACAATTGTGGTCGCCGCCGCCGGATCTGTCGCAGTGGCCGGTGCAGCGCCCGGCCCAGTGCTAGCCGCACCTGAAGCGGCTGTTCCGAAGGATGGGGAAGTTTCAACAGCTGCCGGGGCCGAAGCAACGGGGGGCGCGGACGGAGCGGCTGCCGTCGCCGGCGAATCGACGGGCAGCGGAGCCGTCGTCGTGCTCGAAGCAGTGACGGGCGTTTGCGGCTCAGGCGCGGTCGATGTCGCAGCAGTAGGCGGCGCATTTGTTGCCGGCGCGGGAGGCGCCGTCGTTGCGATCGTAGGCGGCGCGACGGGTGGGGATGCGATCGGCGATGGGACCTGAGTCGGCGTGGCGACGGGAAGCGACGGTTGCCCCGGCGACGGTGGCTGTGCAGGAGCCGCGCCGCGGAGCTTTCCGATCAAATCCTCCACCGCCTTGCGATCGGACTGCGACTGAGCGCGGTTCAAGATATCCCGAACGCTCTGACCGTCCTGGCCAGTCTGAGCCGCCAACGGTGTGCACGCAACGAGCGCCAGCGTTGCAGCAGTCACGACGGTTCTGACGTTCATGAAGGGCATCCTTGATCCTGACGTGCGCAATATTCGAAAGTCTACCCGCCGCAAGGCTTTGCCGCAACAAACAGCCGGCCCACGCGCCCGTCGTCAGCTGCGGACTTTCTCCGCAAGCGGCTTATCACCTCCCTGGCGGACACCAATCGCGACCTGGGACGTAACCGTGGGGTCGGACCGCATGCCGGGGCCCACCCGCTGTCACGACGACCGAGCCTCGGCGCTCCGCATCAACGGGTGTCGAAATGGCAGGCGACACGCGACTTGGCCCTCCAGCTGGGACCGAAGCGGGAGCCGCGGCAGCTTCGGTCACGCCGTTTCCAGCTTGGGCCACACCGCCGCTCGACTGAACTGGGGGATTGTCGGGCACCGTGACGATCATTGTTGGATCGGCAGGGGTACCTGTACCGCCGGACGGGACCGTTGACGGCCCGATGGACGACACGGCAGTGGCGACCGGAGCAGCCGCAGGCGGCGCCGATGTAGACTGCGCAACAGAAATCGGACTCGGTGAGCCACTCGCCGCGGCGGGCGAGCCCGGCGGCGTTGCGGGCGCAGCTTGCGCCTCAGCGCGGGAAATACCGGCAATGCCGCCGAGAATATCGCCGATGGATCGGCGTCTAGATTCGGTTTCTGCCCGGCCCAAGATCTCACGAACAGTCGCGCCACTCTGATCGGTTTGTTGTGGCACAGTCTGAGCTGAAACGACCGTCGAACTCGCAGCCACAAGGGCGAATGCCGCGAGTGTTTGTAGGCAGCGCGAAGTTTGCCTTGTCATGCTCCGCTTCCTTCAATGTGAATTCTTTCAATAATGATCCGGTTCGTTCCGGATATTAAATACCGCGCATGTCGACCTGCAACCCAATTCTCGCCGCATGGCGGACACGAGTTCGTGTCCACGACGACAACGCTCAGGTAAATGAATTCAGCTGGGCACGCCCACGCGCCAGAACATTTGCAGGCTGGCCTGGCGACACAAACCGGCTGCAACCACGTCTCGGTCAAATCGGTGGCCACAAGTGGCAGGCAGAGTGAATGAAGCCGAAGTAAAGCTTACGGTTTGCCGATCTTGGGAACTCGATACGCCGTCCGCCGCTCATCCCAGGCCGCCGCGTCGAAGCGTGCGAATACGCCACCTGGGCCTATCTGAGCATAGGGCTGAGCGAGTTCACCCGTAGCCTTTACGTCTGCCAGCATCTTGTCGCAAAGCCCGATGATCGAGGAGATCAGCATCCCCGGCAGGATGGTGATGCGGTAGCCCATCTTCTCCGCATCCTTCAGATTGACATGGGGAGTCTTGCCCTTGAGCACCATATTGAGAAGACAAGGCGCCTTGATAAGCTGGGGCACCCTTGCGACCTCCTCCATCGTCTGCGGCGCCTCGAAGAAGACGACGTCGGCGCCAGCCTCGACAGCAGCATTCCCACGGCGGATGGCCTCGTCGAAACCGGCGACCGCGCGCGCATCAGTGCGGGCGATGATCAGGAAATCCTTCGATCGGCGAGCGGCAGCCGCAGCACGGATCTTGGCTGCGTAATCCTCGATTGAGACCAGTTCCTTGTCATCGAGGTGACCGCACTTCTTCGGGAAGACTTGATCCTCGATGTGAATTCCCGAAACTCCGGCCCGCTCGAACTCCTGGACCGTTCGATAGGCATTGAGTTCATTCCCGTAGCCTGTATCGCTGTCCGAGACGAGCGGAACCGAGATGCAACTCGTGATGCGTCGCGCATTAGCCACCATCTCGCTCATGGTGACGAGACCGTAGTCCGGAAGCCCGTGGGCCGCAGATGTGCCGGCACCCGTCATGTAGACAGCCGGATAGCCGGCTTGCTCGATCAGACGCGCGGTGATGCAATCGTAGGCCCCGGGTGCGACCACCATCGGGCCCGAGCGGATCATCTCTGCGAGTGACTTCGACGGTGCGGTCGTGGTTGACATGGATCGTCTCCAAGGAGCGGCGGAGGGTGGCGCGTTGCCACGACGATAGGATCGCGCACCGTCTCCGGCAAGCGATCGCCCGTCACCACAGCAATTGGCGACGGCGCGGCATTCAGGTGCCGACGACCAGCGGCGCCGTCAGGCGCCGCAGAGCAGCAATTGCGGAAAGTGCCGTCACTTTACCGGTCGCTGGATTCTCGACCGATGGGATATTGGCGATCGTCATCGTCAGATCCGAGCTGTCGGAGCGGACCTCGATGGTGTGCACGTTACGGTCGACACCAGGATCCGCCCAGATCTCGATCATGGTTCGGTCCGGACCGATACCGGCCAGCGAGAGGGCAACGGCCACGTTGACGTTGGCAGGAAAACCAAGGATCGCCTGACGGGCGGTACCTTCGAAAACCTTGAGTGGCGACCTCAGATCTTCAACCGAGATGGCGTTCTGGACGAGATGTGGTGCGCCGGCAAGACCGCGCGGCGGTTTGCGGGTAGTGATCCGCACGCTCTGAACAGTACCCTCAGCCACGGCCCTTACGGCATCGAGACCCAGAAGCGCGCCTGTCGGCACGAGGATGCGGGCACCCGTCCCCTTGGCCGTCTCGACGAGATGCATGTGAGTGAGCAACTGACCGACCGAGAGCGGCATCAGGATGCGGCCCCTCGCCACCGCAGGTTCCGCAATCTCGGCGAAATGGCGAGCCGGCACGCATTCCAGCACGATGTCGGCATGATCAGCGAGCTCTCCCAATGGCACGAGCGTTGGAAGACGGCTCAAACCGGAGAGCTTGTCTTTGGCTCTGGACTGATCGCGGGCTGCAACAGCCGTCAGCTCGATACCAGGTAGTCCGCCCCCGTCGACCTTCCGAGCGACGGCCATCCCGATGGCACCCAAGCCTCCAATGGCGAGCTTCAGCGGGTGTCTCATTGCTGCTCCTGTTGCACAAACATCTAATGCGCGTTGCTCGGGCTGGCCTCACCGCCGGCCGCGGAGCCCACCGACGCTGTCGAGTGCCGCCCAGTTGGTCTGAAAGAGGACGAACGCGACGATCAACAGCCAGAAGTTCGTTGGCAGCGCCATCCACACAACGAGCGCCGTCACGACGAGGCCTAGGCCGGCGACAATACGCACGGACCAGACTGGGCCGAGTACGGGATGAAGCCAAGCATCGAGCGTACGCCCTCCGTCGAGGGGATACGACGGCAGGAGATTGAAGACCATCAGCCAGAAATTGATGCCTGCCAGTGTCGCCAACGCAAGCCCGAGCATCGGCTTGCCGATCGCCCACGCTTCGGTCGTCAACGCACCGAAACCTTGCCACAAGAGCAGGTTGGCAAAAGGGCCAGCCAGGAAGATGACGGTTTGGGCCAGCACCGATCGCGGCAGCGATGACGAGAACCGCGCCACCCCCCCGAGGCCGCCAATCTCGATCTCGTCGGTCCCGACCTTCCAGATCCGCGCCGCTAGCATGTGGCCGACCTCGTGCAGAAGGATCGAGGCCAGGATGCCGACGATGATGAGAATACCGGCGGACATCAGCTGCGTGTCGCCGGACGTGAAATACCGGTGACTGAAGATGATCAGGATCAGCACCAGCAGCATATCGAGGTAGATCGGGACGCCGGCGATGCGGCCGAGCTCGAGGCGAGTGGTCATCGTTCAGCAGTCCTCAGCCGATGTCGCTGGGCGACGGCATACATCAGTTTTGTTGACTGTCCTATGCCGGGAATGCCGACGCCTCTCGGCGTGCTCGGAACTAATCCCGCCCTCGCATCCCAAGCGTCCTCAAGCGTAGAGCATTCAAGCGAATGAACCCGGCCGCGTCTTTTTGATCGTAGGCACCGCGGTCATCCTCGAAGGTGACGAGCGTGGACGAGTAGAGCGATTTCGGACTTGAGCGACCGGTGACGATGACGTTGCCCTTGTAAAGTTCGAGCATCACCTCGCCCTCGACGTGCTCCTGGCTCTTGTCGATCAGCGCCTGCAGCATCTCGCGCTCGGGGCTGAACCAGAAGCCATTGTAGATAAGCTCCGCGTAACGCGGCATCAGATCGTCCTTGAGGTGGCCAGCGCCGCGGTCGAGCGTGATCGATTCGATGGCGCGGTGCGCGGCGAGCAGGATCGTGCCGCCCGGTGTCTCGTAAATGCCGCGGCTTTTCATGCCGACGAAGCGGTTCTCGACGAGATCGATACGCCCGATGCCGTTGTCCCGGCCGAGATCGTTCAGGGTCTTCAGAAGCGTTGCCGGGCTCATGTTCTTGCCATCGATCGAGACGGCGTCACCCTTGGCGAAGCCGATCTTAATGGCTGTCACCTGGTCCGGCGCTTCCATGGGCGAGATCGTGCGCTGGTAGACCATCTCCGGCGCCTTGTGTGCCGGATCCTCGAGCACCTTTCCTTCCGAAGACGAGTGCAGCAGGTTGGCATCGACCGAATACGGCGCGTCATTCTCCTTGCCGGTCGCAATCGGGATGCTGTGCTGCCGCGCGAATTCGATCAACTCGGCCCGGCCCTTGAACTGCCATTCGCGCCACGGCGCGATGATCCGAATCGACGGCTCGAGCGCATAATACGAGAGTTCGAACCTCACCTGATCGTTGCCCTTGCCGGTGGCACCATGGCAGACCGCGTCGGCGCCGACTTTTCGCGCAATGTCGATCTGGGCCTTGGCGATCAACGGGCGGGCGATCGACGTACCGAGGAGGTAGACGCCCTCGTAGACGGCATTGGCCCGAAACATCGGAAACACGAAGTCGCGGACGAACTCTTCGCGCAGGTCTTCAATGAAGATGTTCTCGGCCTTGATCCCAAGCTGCAGCGCTTTTTCGCGTGCCGGCCCGAGTTCCTCGCCCTGCCCTAGATCCGCGGTGAACGTGACCACCTCGCAGCCATAGGTCTCCTGTAGCCATTTCAGGATGATCGAGGTATCGAGGCCGCCAGAGTAGGCAAGCACGACGCGCTTGACCTTGCCTTTGAGAACCTGGTCTCTCTCGGCGCTGACCGCCATCGCACATTCTCCCGAGCCGCTTCGAATGGGGGCGCACTATAGGGGCGGCGCTTACGCCCGCAAGGCGACAAAGCACGACGCGACGACATGGTAGCATGTCCAACGCTCATCCCCAGGGCTTGAAGCGCTGCGAACGGGATGTTCGGAGGTGCCTCCGCGCTGCGAAATCCATTCACGTGATCGTGAGCATCGTTGACCTCTGGTGGCCTCGCACCTCCTAAAAGCCATCCTATCTCATAGCCAAGGCCGGACTGGATGCAGAGGCCAGCGCGGAGGGGGCTTCGATCCCTCGTCCATGGGAGTGGATACCGCGCGGAACTTCTCTCCGGCTCGGCCAGTTTGTTCATTACTCAAGTCGCCCCCCCCCGATCGACGGTCAGGCTCGAAAGCCGTTTCCCCACGGCGATACGAGCCACTCAGGCCCCGGACGACGTCAACTCCCCCTTGGCCGTCCGGGGCCTCACTCTGTTTTCGGCTATCCAGCGTTGCCCTTGTCAGCCTCGAATTTCTGTGTGTCTTTGCTGGCGTGACAACGGCCTCGCGAAGGCAACGTCCGACACGCTCGATCTGAGGGAGAACGCGCGCGTGCCTTCCAAATCAATGTCCGTCCGGCTGGCGATGGCAATCGGCATTCTGGCAGCCCTTGCGGTTGTCGCGGCGCCGCGAGACGCGCAAGCGCAGCGTATCGGCGAGGACTTGGCTGGTCGGCTCACCGAGGCTCAGACCAAGGCTTATGTCCAATACCTGCGCGCGCAGGCTCAGCACGCGAAGGAAAACGAAGCCTATTGGGCAGTCGTCGAGGAAATGAAGGAGGCGCGCCGCCGCAAGCGCGCTGCGGGCCAAGCCTTCGTGGCCTCGGACTACGTGGCGGTCCAGCCGCCCAAATATGCCGGTCCGCCACTTCCCGCAGATGTCGCCAAGATCATCGCCGCCGTACGACCGCCGACCCCACCAGAGCCGATGGCCGACCTAGCGGACTTTCTTCGCCACGCCCGCGAGATCTACGGCTTTGTACCCACACCATCTACGGAAGCCCAATTCAAGCAGCGTTACGCGGAAGAATCGTTGGCCCTTGGACTGACGAAAGATCAGGTCGTTCGCGTCTATGCACTCGAGACCGGTGGTCGTGGCACCTACGACATGCAGGCCGGCATCGATCCCGAGACAAAGCGGGGACGGCCGATCTCGTCGGCTCTGGGCTATGCGCAACTTCTCGGGGCCAACTCCGTGAACGAGCTTGTCAAGCATGGTGACGCCTTCATCGCTCGTCTCAATGCACTCGCGACGTCGGCCAACACGCGGCGGCGCACCCAGCTGCGCGCCAAGGCAAGCGTGGTCGGCCGGATGGTGCGCGCGGCGCGCTCGGTTCCGAACCAGTGGAGTGCGCACGTTGAGTTTTCGCGGACACCGAAAGGCCTCGGCATCCATGCCCTCAATCTCGACGCCGACATCGGTCCGTGGTTGCAGACGATCAAGCTGCAGGGCGTGCGCGAGCATGCGGCCAAGGCCGGACGTCCGACATTGAGCGGCGCCGAAATCGAGTTGATGAATCTGGCAGGCCCGCAGACGGGCCTCGATATGATGGCGCCGGCGGGCCGGAACGTTCCAACGGCAAATTTCTTCGCGGAGCGGGCTTACAACCGCAATCCCATCGTCAAGGATCGCACGTCGGCAGAATTGCTCGCTGCGCTGGACGATCGCATGAACCAGAACCTGCGGAAGGCTGGCTCGATCGAGTTCTTAAGGATTTTCGACGCGGTAATGGCAGCGCGTTCGCGCGCGGCCGGAAGATAGCTGGAACACGTCGACCTGAATCTGTTCGACTTTTACTTGCAGACCCGCGTCCTGCCGTCCTTGCCATGCCAAGCTAGGTCAAAATGCAGATGATCGCGATGGTAGACGTCGGCATAGGGACCGAGCACTGTCGTGAACGTCTCACAGGCGCCGGCATGCATGTCACGCAGGAAAGCGCGCTCGCGCGGGCTTCCCCACCAGCCCTGTTTGACTGTCACCCAGTGGCCGTCCGCGAGTTGGAAGGCCGAGACGTCCAACGCGTTGGCATGAGCATGTTCGGAGATTTTGGCGCCAGCGATACCGTTCCGTGTTCGACAAGCATAGGACGCCGCCACCTTGATCTCGACCACGCGCTGCCCGAAATGTCGGCGTGCTCCACTCTGCACCACCTCGGCCATCCACTTATCGACGGCGGGGATCATCTCGCAGCGCAGGAGTGCGGACGGCCGCAAAGTGACCTGGCCGCCAAGCGCGCCGGCCATTTCAAACGGTTGCGCTACGCTGCAACTCCCGGGCCCACCGAGCGACGCACGTTGCATGAGAAAGGGAGAGGGTCTCGCCAGGCCCAACGCATGGCAGCGCTCCTGCTCGGTGCGCCGCCAAGTCTCGGGCATCGTGAAGGCGCGCTTCGCGATCGACGCGCCTGGAGGCGACGAACCCGATCGGCCGCATCCCCAGACCACGAGGAGACCGGCGAGCAACGCCATGACTTGAGAGATACGCAATACGGACATGGGCGGATGCTATTGGCGACAAGTTAATGGTCCGTTAACCTTGACCAAGTCTTACCGCTGGCCCCCAAGTCTCGAAGGCACGTTGGGCTCCCGGCGATAAGTTCGAGCTTGCCAGAAGTCACTGTCCGTATTGAGCCGTCTTTGCGTCATCCGATGGCCGAATGTTGGCCGTCCCATGGCGAGCGGATTGGCGTGCCGATCCGGCATCGAGCCACCGGATTGGCGATGGCCGAGGGGGTAGCGCAAGGTGGCGTTGGGTGCGACCTGGTCAGATACAATCGGTCAATGCGGGCAATTGGCGACTTGGCGCGGAGTTAGCGGCACATGTCGCGGCCAGCGTTGCTCAATCTCCCGGCGGCGCTCGACGAACGGATTGCCGCCAAGTAGCTGTGGTCCAGCGACGGGTCGGCATGGATTGGATATCGAAGATGAAAGTGCTCGTCACCGGTGCCGGTGGGCACCTTGGCTTCAATCTGGTAGGCGCCCTACTCGAAGCGGGACACGAATTGCGCGCGTCCCTGCGCTCTCTCGATGATGCCGCCACGGTTGCGCGGCTGAAAACGCTGGGTCCGGTCGAGGTCGTCGCGGCGCCCCTCGAGAGCCAGCAGGCGCTGCGGGCGGCCATGGACGGGATGGACGCCCTGGTCCATGCGGCCGCCGTTTATCTCCTCCATGCACCAGGACGCGATGCCGAGATCGTGTCGGCCAGTGTCGATGGGGTCGAGCGTGCTTTCCGAGCCGCCAAGGACGCTGGCGTGAAGCGGATCGTGCTCACCTCGTCTGTCGTCACTCTGCCGCTGACACCTCCGGGTGCACGCCCCGTCGATGAAAGCGCCTGGGCCGACGATCTGAGGGTCCCATACTTTCGGGCGAAGACGCTGGCCGAGAAGCGAGCCTGGGAACTTGCCGAACAACTCCGACTGGATCTCGTGACGGTGCTGCCGGGAGCCTTCGGCGGTCCTGGATTTATCCGGCCGACGCCGACGATTGACGTCATCGACGCGATTATGAAAGGCGCGATGAATATTGCAGCCCCGCCAGTTGCCTATCCCTATATCGACGTTCGCGACGTGGCGAGCGCGCATGTCATGGCGTTACTCAGCGGCGCGACAGGCCGTTTCATCGCCATCAACGAGCCGATCCCGATGCTCGGCGACCTCGCACGCGAGATGCATGTTCTCGACCGGCGCGTGCGCAAGCCGCTGCTGACACTGCCGACGTTCACGCTGAACGTCCTGCCCTATCTCGATGGCCTGATGAGTGCGATGGGTGGCACCCGGCGCACCATGACCCCCGAAATGGCGGCGACGATGAGAGGTCGGCGATTCAATATCAGTTCGGCCCGACTCCGGCGCGAGCTGGGATGGTCGCCTGCAATCACGCTGAGCCAGAGCCTTGCGGATACGATGGCTGCAATTCGCGAGCTGTCTGAAGGCGGGGCCAAGAGTCGCACGGCGGTGCGAACGTGAAATCATGTCCTCCCGAGCCATCAGGCTCGCACCGCGAAGCGGTTCCTGGCCGGCTTCAAGCCGAGGTTCTCGCGCAGCGTTTTCCCAGTGTACTCGGTCCGGAAAAGGCCGCGTCGCTGCAGCTCCGGCGTGATCAGCTCGACGAAGTCCTCGCAACCTGACGGCAAGTGCGTCGGCGTGATGTTGAAACCATCGCAGGCCTCGCCCTCGAACCAGTCCTGCATGACGTCGACGATGTCGGCCGCCGTGCCGATGAGACAGAAACCGCCCATACCCGCGACCTGCTCATAGAGCTGCCGGACGGTCGGGCGCTGCTTCTTCACCCGATCGACGAGTTGCTGGCTAAGGCTCTTGATTCCGCTCGGGCCGAAGGCTTCCAACGGCACAGGCTCGTCGAGCGGGTAGCCCGACAGGTCGCCGAAGGCGTTGCCGAGGCGATTGAGACCGACGAGCGGATCGAGCAGACCCTGCAATTCGTCGAATTTGGCACGCGCCTCGTCGCGGGTCCGGCCGACCACGGGCCGTAGCGCAGGCAGGATCTTGAGGTCCTGCGCATCTCGCGAATACTTTGCCATTCGACCCTTGATGTCGGCGTAGAATGCCTGCCCGGCCTCCTTCGTCGAATGGATCGCATAGACGAGGTCGGCCGTCGCGGCAGCAAGCTCTCGCCCCTGCTCTGAAGCGCCCGCCTGTACGACCACGGGATGACCTTGCGGCGGACGCGCCATATTGAGGGGGCCGCGCACATTGAAGAAGCGGCCCTTGTGATCTAGGGTGTGCAGCTTGGACGGATCGTAGAAGACGGCCTTCTCCTTGTCGAAGACGAAGGCGTCGTCCTCCCAGCTGTCCCAAAGGCCGCGTACCACCTCGACGAACTCGGCGGCCCGAGCATAGCGCGTGTCGTAATCCAGCTGGTCTTCGCGTCCGAAGTTGAGCGCCTCTGCGTCCGACCAGGACGTGACGACGTTCCACCCGGCGCGACCATTGCTGATCCAGTCGAGTGTCGCGAACTTGCGCGCGAGGTTGTATGGCTCGTTGTAGGTCGTCGAGGCCGTGGTGACGAGGCCGATATGGCTGGTCACCACGGCAAGTGCCGGAAGCAGCGTCATCGGCTCCATCTCGACCAGCTCATAGCCGGCGCGAACCAGCGAGCCGCGAGGCACGTCACGCTCGCGAATTCCAATGCCGTCGGCGAAGAAGATTAGATCGCACTTTCCCCGCTCGGCAGCCTTTGCGCTTCGGGCGTAGTGCTCGAAGCGCAGCGTGCCATCGGCAGGAACGTTGGGATGACGCCACGCGGCCGGATGGTATCCGAGCCCACGAATGGACATGCCGATGTGCATCTTGCCACGCGTCATGTTCGGGGACTTCCGAGGTACGCGAGCCTACAGCTTCTCGACGCCCGCTCGGGCACAGTCCTCGTCTTCCTGAGCGGTGCCGCCGCCGACGCCACAAGCACCGATCAGCATGCCATCGCGGAAGATCGGCACGGCACCCTGGCCGAGAAACATATGGTTGCCTTCAGCCATGACGATGCCGCGCAGCGTTGGGTGATCGGCCCGGGCGGTGAGTTCACCACTGGGCCGACCGAATGCGGCAGAGGCGACTGCCTTACCCTGGCTCCCGTAGGAGCCGGCCCACATGGCACCATCCATCCGCTGGAACGCCACCAGTCTGCCACCGGCATCACAGACGGCGATGTTCATCCTGGCGCCCATCTCGTTCGCCTTGGCGATAGCTCCAGTGATGATCCGGTTGGCGTCGGCGAGTGTCAGACCCATGGCGTGTCTCCTCTACTCACAGCAGGCGAGCGTGGCTTCAGTTCCCGGCCAGGATGGCGTCGGCGATCTTCTCCGCCGTCATGATGGTCGGCAAGTTGGTATTAGCGCAGGGCACCACTGGGAAGATGGAGGCATCGACGACTCGGAGTCCACCCACGCCATGCACACGCCCCGCCGGGTTCGTCACCGACATCGGATCGTCTCGCGATCCCATGCGGCAGGTACAGGAGGCATGCCAGACGCCGACAGCGGCTTTGCGAATAAAGTCCTCGGCCGCCTCCTCGTTTCGGCAGACGTCGTCGAGCGTATAGCCCTCCATGATCACTTTCTCGATGAGGAGCTTGCGAATAAACGCCGGACCATCGAGCAACGTCGCCGCGATGTTGGTCAGGATCTTGTTCTTGGTGTTGATCTCCCCGACCTGACGCACCTTGTCCGAGTAGCTCGCCGGGAACGTCTCATGCACCGCATCGCGCATCGCCGGATCGGAGTAGATCGGCGTCAGACGCTTGATGCCGTCGGACAGGCGCTCCAAGTCGCGGCGGTCCGAGAGCAGGTTGAATTCCACCTCCGGCTCCTCGCTGGGATCACGCGACTTGAGGCGCACTTGTCCCGTCTCGGAAAACGTCTTGTTGACGAAAAGAATGAACGTGCCGATCTGCTCGCCGACGGCGTGCCATGACGTCTTCGTCGCTCCGACGACGAACATGTCTCCCGGCGGAGCACCCCCAATATTGGAGGAGTAGCGCATGCCGATGAAGAGATGGCGGCGCGTCTCCTTGTTCGTCACGCGGGCGGGCTTCTTCAGGAAGGCCGCAAGCGCGATGGAAGGGTGATCCATCAACCGCTGGCCGACGCCGAAGAGGGCGTGACGCACGGGTATTCCGAGGTCACGCAAGGCACCTGCAGGACCGATGCCGGCACGCATGAGATGAGCCGGGGAATGGATAGCGCCCGACGATAGGATGACCTCTTTGGCGCGGAATTCCTCCGACTTGCCGTTGACCCGCGCCTTGACGCCCACGCACCTCAAGTCCTCGAAAAGCAGCTCGGTGACTTGTGTGTGCGTCGAGATCTTCAGGTTCGGGCGCTTTCTGACCTCCGCGTTGAGATAGCCGATGGACGCAGAGACACGCTGCTCGTTGGCGTTCGAGATCGTGATCGGAAAGAAGCCGTCTTCGAAACGGCCGTTCTGGTCGGCGAGTTCTTTGTAGCCAGCCCGAGTGAAGGCCTGCTTTAGCGCTTTGGCGTGCCCCGGCCACTGGCGCTCCGGAACGCGGCGAATCGGAATCGGGCCATCCTTGCCATGCCAGTCGTCGTCGACATCGAGGTCGCGCTCCAGCTTCTTGAAGTAGGGCAGAACGTCATCCCACTTCCAGCCGGTTGCGCCCCGCGCGTGCCATTCGTCGTAATCTGTCGGCGCGCCGCGGTTGGCCATCTGGCCGTTGATGGACGAGCCGCCACCGAGGACACGAGCCTGCTCGTACTTTCTGAGCTTTGGCTTCGGTGCTGTCGGATCGTTGTTGTGTGAGACAACCTCGGTCGAAACCTTCAACTCCGACCAGAGAAAGCGATTGTTGAGATAAGCCGTGCCCGAATAGGAATCGAGCACCTCCGGCGGCTCCTTTCCCGGCGGCGTATCCTCGCCTGCCTCGCAGACCAGCACACGATTGGACGACCGCTCGGTCAAGCGGCTCGCGAGTACCGACCCCGCAGAGCCGCCGCCGACGATGATGTAGTCGAACTCCATTGCCTTCCCCGTATCGCTCCCTCGTTCAACGAAGCATGCCCCTCGATCGGGGACTGTGCAATCGGGCTTTGAAGTCTTGGCAGGACAATGGACACTCGCGCGACTTCGGCCCGCTCGAGGAGGAGGACGTTCCCGCCACGAGGATCAGCACGAATACTATGACGACTTAGGAGCGATGCCCGGCTTCGAGGATGAGGCTCTCGATGCCGGCAGCGGCAGGCAGTCACCGAGGAGAAGGCCCCGCCGAGCCGACTCCGATGATCCCGGCCAGGGTTCGCTCCGGCCACCGCTCGCGTGCGCTTCCAGGTCCGAGCATCAAACCGTGGCGATGGCGTTGGCCGGCGATCCGACCGCACCGGGAAGATTCAACGGCGGCGCAGTCATCAGGAACGTGGAGCGGTTATTCTTGCGGAGCCAATTCGCCAGCTCGGAAAGCCGCCAGATCTCACCGAGATTGACCCCAAGCTTGAAGAGCGCGTGGTGGTGCAGTGGCAGCATTACGCACTGCCCGGGCTTGGGTGGGGCATCGTACATTTCCACGGCGTAGTTGTCCGCGATGAGGGCGGACACCTTCGAATCCGAGATCCAGCGCAACAGGCGGTCATCCCGGCCATCGAGACCACAGCAGTGGCCGTGCAGCCATTCCGGCGTCGGCTTCTTTTTCGCCTCGAAGATCACCTCGTCGAAGCCGGTGCGGAAGCACACCATGTCGCCCGGAAGAACCTTGATGCCGTCGGCAGCGAAAATCCTCATCAGATCGTCGTAGTCGACCGGCTTTTTCGCGCGTCCGAAATGCGCCTCGAGGTCCACCATCACGGCCCGGCCCTGGATGCACTTCTTCGCCATGTTCTCGACACCGAGAGCGTTGGCGAATGACGTGCCCACCGCCGGCACCATCGTACCGGGTACGCCGCCGGCGTCCTTGCCGTCGGTGGGTCCGAGAATCTCATGCGAAAGACGATAGCCGTTGTAGAAGACCGCCTCGGCCGTGCCGTCGCCATCCGCATCGAACAGCGCACCCACGTGGGCCAGCGTATCCCATTGGGACGAATACTGCAGATGCAGCAGGACCATGTCGTCATTGACGACGTCCAGCATGCCCGGATGGTCCCACTCGGCGCGATACCCCCAGTTCGGTTTGTCATTCCTGAGCGTCGGCCGAATCTGTGGCGGGAATCGGCGCGGGTTCAACGCATTGCCACCGGGATGGTCGAGCGGCATGGACAGGCAGAAGGTTTGGCCCGTCTTCACCTCGGCAATGCCTTGCTGCACCTTCTCGGCGGTGATCTCGTTCAGGCGCCCGAGCTGATCGTCAGGGCCATAGTCGCCCCACGTCGAGCCTTCGGGGCGGTTCTTCCAGCGGTTATTGCTCGACATGGACTTGGTCTCCTCCGAACGGCTTTTCTAGCGCGATGATGGATCAGCATACGCGAGCAGCGCTAGCGGGCAACACGGCCCTCTCACCGCTTCGGCTCTCCGCTTCGGAGCCTTCGTTCGATCGAAGGACGGCCGCCAGCCAATGTCCGGACTTTGCACCCAAGGCAGATTGGCCTAGCCTTGCAGCTGTCATCAAGCGCCGCTCGCACGTCGGCGCCCACAAGCCCGATAAGGAGGAGTTGCCCATGGCCATTTCCATCCGCCAGCTCACACCCGTATTCGCCGGCGAGGTCTCCGGTGTCGACTTGACCAAGCCACTCTCCAATGACCAGGTCGCCGCGCTGGAAGCCGGCATGGACAAGTATGCGGTGCTCGTGATACCGGGCCAAAAGATCACCGACGAACAGCAGCAGGCCTTCTCCAAGAATTTCGGCCCCCTCGAGAACGCACGCGGCGGCAACATCACCAAGGATACCGACAAGCGCCTCGCCGAGGGCATGAACGACGTCTCCAACCTGGGTAAGGACGGCAAGCCGCTGCCGAAGGATAGCCGCCAGCATCTTTTCAATATCGGCAACATGCTCTGGCATTCCGACAGCTCGTTTCGCGCCATCCCGGCCAAGTACTCGCTCTTGTCATGCCGCATCTTGAACACCAACGGCGGCAACACCGAATTCGCCGACATGCGGGCCGCCTACGACGGTCTCGACGCTGCCACCAAGGCCGAGATCGAGGACATGGTCTGCGAGCACTCGCTGATGCATTCACGCGGCGCTCTCGGCTTCTCCGAGTTCACGGAGGAGGAAAAGGCCATGTTCAAGCCCGTTCGCCAGCGACTGGTGCGCACGCACCCGGTCACCGGCAGGAAGTCCCTCTATCTCTCCTCTCACGCCGGCACCATCCTCGGCATGACCACGCCCGAGGCACGCATTCTGCTTCGCGACCTGACCGAGCACGCGACGCAACCCAAGTACGTCTATGTCCACCGCTGGCAGCTCCATGACCTCGTTATCTGGGATAATCGTCAGGTTCTGCACCGCGTCCGACGTTATGACGCGAGCCAGCCCCGTGATATGCGCCGCACCACGGTCGCGGGCGACACGATGACGACGGCCCAGGCCGAGGCCGCTTGACAAAACTGCGGAGCACGACAGATGGACGCCATTGCAGCCTTCGCGGATCACGTAGCCCGCACGCGCTATGAGGATCTCCCGGAGGCGGCTGTGGCGGCTGCAAAGACGTTCATTCTCGACACGTTCGGCGTGGGCCTTGCCGGTAGCAATGGCCCTCGCTCGTCGGAACTCGCTGCAGCGCAAGATCTGTCGGGCAAAGGCACGGCGGCTCGCGTCTGGGGCAACGGCGCCCGACTGCCGGCCCCAGCAGCAGCTTTGTGCAACGCCTATCAGGCCCACTGCTCCGAGTTCGACTGCGTCCACGAAAAGGCCGTCGTTCATGCCATGACAGCAGTTCTCGCGGCAGCCTTCTCGGGGGCCGAGCGCAGAGGCGGCGTCAGCGGGCGCGATCTCATCCTGGCCGCAACCCTCGGCGTCGACGTCGCCGCGGGTCTGGGTATCGCCTCGGAGACGGGCCTCCGCTTCTTCCGTCCGGCAACGGCAGGCGCATTTGGCGCGACAGCTGCCCTCGGCAAGCTGATGCGCTTCGACACGCCCCGCCAGATCCAAGCGTTTTCTCTCGCCTACGGCCAGGTTTCCGGCACCATGCAGGCCCACACCGAGGGCTCACCTCTCCTTGCCCTGCAACTCGGCTTCAATGCGCGAAATGCCGTCGTCGCCTGCGATCTCGCGGCTGCCGGCTTCGAGGGCCCGGTCAACATCCTCGAAGGTCCCTTCGGCTATTTCCGCCTGATCGAAGCCAAAGGCGATCCCGGCCCCGTCGCGGAGACACTCGGCAAGGTCTGGCGGGTGACTGAATTGGCGCACAAGCCGTGGCCCTCTGGCCGTGCCACCCACGGCGTCATGGAGGCCTGCCTAGGGATCCGCGACACGTCAGGCCTCGCAGCGGACGAGATTGCCAGCGTCACGGCCTGGGTGCCTCCGTTGGTCAATCATCTCGTCGGCCGCCCCTGGAAGCCGGAGATGGACATCAACTATGCGCGCCTGTGCGTGCGCTTTACCGCAGCGCGGATCTTGCTGAATGGATCACTCCACCTCGGCGATTTCACTCCGGCAATCTACCGTGAGCCAGCGACGGCCGCCCTTGCCCAGCGCATCGCCGTCGAGGTGCGCGATGCTGGCGATCCCAACGCTTTGACGCCGGTCGAGGTGGAGATCGTCACGACCAGCGGTCGTCGCCACAGCGCCTCTTTGGATACCGTGCTCGGCAATCCCGCCACGCCGCTCTCGCGCGAAGCGCATCTCGCGAAGTTCCGGAGCAATGCAGCAGCCGCGTACCGGCCGCTCACTCCAAGCACGATCGATCGGATGATCGAGACAGTTGACCGTCTCGAGAGATTGCCCGACGTGCAGGACCTCGCCGAGTTGCTGGCCCCAGCGATCTGAGTCATCCGAAAACGCCGCGAACGAGGCTAGGCAGCCGCATCCCAAGTGTGACCGCTCGGGCAACAAAAAGAACCATGTAGGACGCCCAGAGTCCGTGGTTGCCGAACGCCCGTCCCAGTATCCAGAACGCGATAAAAAACACCCCGATCGAGACGATCATCATATTGCGCATGTCCCGCGTACGTGTCGCCCCCGTGAAAATGCCATCGAGTTGAAAGCACCACACGCCGGCAAGCGGACCGGCCGCGACCCAGACGAGGTAGGCGAACGCAGCGGCCTGCACCTCCGGGCTCTTGGCACTGAAGGAGATGATGTGCGGTCCCGCCAGCCAGATCACGGCACTCATCATCACGGCGAAAATCGCGGCCCATAAAGTCGATATCGCGATGGCGCGATCGAACCCGGCGCGGTCTCGCGCCCCAACGCTCCGACCGACCAGCGCCTCCGCCGCGAAAGCGAACCCGTCGAGCAGATAGATCGATATCGCGAGAATGCTGAACAGCAGCGCATTCGCCGCGAGCGTCACGTCGCCCGCTTTGGCGCCTTCCGAGGTGAAGACGACCAGCGCCGCATACCCCGTCAGCGATCTCACCACGAGATCGCCGTTGATGGAGAGGGAACGCTTCAGCTTCGGCAGGTCGATCGTATCGCTGATTGGAGCCCACGCCCCCATGCGCCCTGAAATTCTCATTGCCACGATGAGCCCTGCCACCGCCGCGACATTCTCTGCGATGACGGCGCCCCACGCGACGCCGGCAACCCCGCCACTGAGCACGAGCCCGAGCAGCAGCGCGAGACCGATGTTCAGGAGGTTGAGAAAGAGCTGCAGGACGAATGCGACACCCGCCCGTCCCAGGCCGATCAGCCAACCGAGCAGCGCGAAATTGACCAACCCGGCCGGTGCCGCCCAGATACGAATATCGAAATAGGTCGCCGCTGCTGCCAGCACCTCGGCCGAACCTCCGGTCAACCAGAAGGCAGCCGACCGTATTGGTAACTGCAACAGGACCAGCCCTGAACCGCAGGCCAGTGCGACCATCAGCGCTCGCATCAGATGGCCGGCAATCTCACGTGTTTCGCCCGCACCGAACGCCTGCGCCGTGAGGCCGGTCGTCCCCATGCGCAGGAACGAGAACGTCCAGTAGAGCATATTGAAGATGACAGCCCCGATCGCCACTGCACCCATCAGATGCGGCGCGCCAAGTTGTCCGACCACAGCCGTATCCACGAAACCGATCAGGGGAACCGTAGCGTTGGACAGCGTGATCGGAAGTGCGATCGCCAGCACCTCCGCATGGCCGATCTTTCCCGGCACTGTTATCGATTTCGAATCGACGGGCTCAGATGCCGGCTGCAGATCGCCGGCCTTGGCTGCGACGGGACCCTCCGGCATCAATCGCGACGCTCGCCGCGCCCCCCCATGAGGCCGAACAGGCGCGCAATCAACCAGATCGGCACCACGATCACTGCGCCGAGCAGGAAGTAACCGAAGACACTCTCGAAAACCCCGAAGCCCAGCATCGAGATACGATGAACCAGCATCTGCACGTGGTAGAGAAGGGCCTCGGGCCGGATATCGAGTGCGGACATGACGATGCCGACAATGATCGAGAGCACCACCAGCCGCAGAATGACACCGATCGGATTGCCGCCGAAAAGCCTGTACCTGTCCACGCATCGCCCCCAGGTCGTGCCCGCCGCGGCGGCCTTCGACAGCCATCGCTCGGGTCAGTGCCCAATTGGCGGTGTCGATAGCACGAACGCCGGCCGTTCGCGACAAGCTCACCCCGAGAGACGGCCCGCATGGCGACGCGGCCGTTGATACCCGCACCAGATGCCGAGCGCCGGACGCCGAGGCGCGCCAGGGCCGCACGACGATCGACGCCAACCGTGCTTCCCGTGCCTATAGCTGACTGGTTCGCCGCCAAAGGATGGACCCCGCGACCGCACCAGCTCGCACTCTTGGATCAGGCCCGGGCCCGCCGCTCGACACTGCTCATCGCACCCACGGGCGCCGGCAAAACGCTCGCCGGTTTTCTGCCGAGCCTGGTTGCTGCGACCGGCTCGGCGTCCGGAGAACGCAAGGGATCGGGTCTGAAGACCCTCTACATCTCCCCCTTGAAGGCGCTCGCCGTCGACGTCGCCCGCAACCTGATGCAACCCATTGTGGAGATCGGGCTTGGCCTCCGGGTCGAGACCCGCACCGGGGACACGCCTCAATCGCGCCGCACCCGACAGCGTACGCGCCCGCCGGAAATCCTCCTCACGACACCCGAGCAGGTGGCCCTTTTGATCTCCGGCGAGGACGCAGGCTACCTGTTCGCCGACCTTGAAACCGTGATCCTCGACGAGTTGCATGCCCTCGTGCCCTCAAAGCGCGGCGATCTCCTTGCTCTTGGCCTCGCCCGGCTCCGCGCTTTGGCCCCAGGGCTCGTGCTGACCGGTCTGTCCGCGACCGTCGCCCGTCCGACGGAGCTGCGCGCATGGCTCGCCCCGCAGCCGTGCGCCGACTCGGCGATTCAATTTGTCGACGTGGTCGAGCTGTCGGGCGGAGCCCGGCCGGATGTGACGATCCTGGAAACCGAGGACCCGCTGCCGTGGGCGAGCCACACCGCCCGCTATGCCGTCCCAGACGTGCTCGCAGCCATCGCCAAGCATCGGCTCGCCATCGTGTTCGTAAATACTCGGCTGCAGGCGGAGCTGATGTTCCACGAGCTCTGGAAGGCAAATGAGGCGAGTCTGCCGATTGCGCTCCACCATGGCTCTCTCGACGTTGCTCAGCGCCGCAAGGTCGAAGCCGCCATGGCAGCCGGCAAGCTGAGAGCCGTCGTCGCGACTTCCACTCTCGACCTCGGCATCGACTGGGGCGATGTCGATCTCGTCATCCACATCGGCGCGCCCAAAGGCGCAAGCCGCCTCATTCAGCGCATCGGCCGCGCCAACCACCGGCTGGACGAGCCGTCGAAGGCACTCCTCGTACCCGCCAACCGCTTCGAGGTTCTCGAGTGCCGCGCCGCGCTCGAAGCAGCCGAGGCCGGCGCCCAGGACGCTGTCGTCAACCGTCGGGGCGGACTCGACGTTCTCGCCCAGCACGTCCTCGGCATGGCCTGCAACGGACCATTCGATCCCGACACGCTCCACGCCGAGGTATCGACGGCCTTGCCCTACGCTGGCCTCACGCGGGCCGAATTCGATCGTGTGGTCGATCTGGCAGCGACCGGCGGTTATGCGCTTCGTGCCTACGATCGCTTCGCGCGCCTCAAACCGACCGACGACGGACGCCTGCGCATAGCCCACCCGCGGGTTGCCCAGCAGTATCGTCTCAATGTTGGCACGATCGTCGAAAGCCCGATGGTCAAGGTGCGCATCGTCGGTCGCCGTGGCGCATCCGGACGCGCCAGCTCCAAACCCCTCGTCGGTGGACGTATCGTCGGTGAGATCGACGAGTGGTTTGCCGGCGAGCTCAAGACCGGCGACGCTTTCGTCCTCGGTGGCGAGACACTTCGCCTCGAAGGCTTTCGCGACAATGAGGTTTTCGTCTCTCGCGCTACGGCTAAGGACCCCATTGTTCCGAGTTATCCGGGCGGACGTTTTCCTTTATCAACGCACCTTGCCCGGAGGGTGCGCGAAATGCTTGCCGAGCCGAGACGCTGGCAAAGCCTGCCGACACCCGTCGCCGAATGGCTCCGCCTCCAACAGCAGCATTCCGTTCTGCCCGGCCCTGACGAGGTCTTGGTCGAGACCTTCTTGCATGGCGGGCGTTATCACATGGTCGCCTACCCGTTCGAGGGCCGCCTTGCCCACCAGACGCTGGCTATGTTGTTGACCCGCCGCCTCGAGCGTGCCGGAGCGATGCCGTTGGGCTTCCTCGCAAATGATTACGCAATTGCCATCTGGGGACTTCGTGACCTGTCGACGATGATCACCGACGGCGCAATCGATCTCGATCGGCTGCTCGACGAGGACATGCTCGGTGATGATCTCGACGCCTGGCTCGCGGAGACCAGCCTCATGCGACGCACCTTCCGTCATTGCGCCATGATAGCGGGGTTGATCGAACGTCGGCACCCCGGCAAGGAAAAGAACGGGCGCCAGCTCACGGTATCGGCAAGCCTCGTCTACGATGTCTTGCGGCGTCACGACCCCGGGCATGTCCTGCTCGAGGCTGCTTACAGGGACGCAGCTACCGGACTTCTTGACATTGCCCGCCTCGCAGAGTTCCTCCGTCGCATCAAGGGGCGTGTGCGCCACTTATCTTTGCAGAGGGCTTCTCCACTAGCCGTGCCGATCCTGCTCGAGCTCGGGCGCGAGGCCGTCGGCGGAGAAGCCCGCGAAATCGCACTGCGCGAGGCAGCCGAGGAAATGCTCCGAGGAGTGGGGTTGGCAGGAGACGGCACGCCGACGCCATAGGCGGCGCCTTGGGGGAGGGCAAGACATGACTGCAGTCGCCGGCATGACGGGCACCGAGGCGCGATCGTTCTGCACCAGATCGATGCAAATCGCCGGAACCGAGGTCGTGGCCGATCGTTCCGGCGCGCTCTATGTTCCCGCCGAACACACGCTCATCGTTGCAGACTTGCACCTCGAGAAGGGCTCGGCCTCCGCGCGTCGCGGCATCATGCTACCGCCATACGATAGTCGGGAGACGCTGCGCCGGCTCGCCGATGTCGTGGCACGCTATCGCCCGCGATGTGTCGTGGCACTCGGTGACAGCCTGCACGACCGCTCGGCCGAGTCTCGCCTCGGATCAGTCGAACGGGCTGAGGTGTCGGACTTACAGACCGGCCGCGACTGGCTTTGGATAACCGGGAACCACGACCCGGTCATCTCTGCTGACCTGGGCGGCGCCGTTGCCGCCAGCCTGCATCTCGGTGCCATCATCCTCCGCCACGAACCGACGCCGGGAGACGCCCCCGGAGAGATCGCCGGACACCTTCATCCAGCCGCTCGGGTTGTTCTGGGTGGCACGGGCATGCGTCGGCCGTGCTTTGTGGGTAATGGGATGCGCCTCGTGCTCCCAGCGTTCGGTACCTTCACAGGCGGCCTGAATGTCCTCGAGCAGGCCTTCGCAACGCTGTTCGTTGACCACCACTTCGATGTCCACGTACTGGGCCAGAATGGCGTCTATCCTTTGGCGCGCGCGAGCCTGCGGACCGATTGACTGTCCGTCGACCTATTTTCCCGCCATGTCCGGCTTATCGAAGGCCGACAGATTTCGGCGCACCGCTACGTGCGTCGGGTCTGCGCCGAGAGCCTTTGTGAAATCAGCGTGTGCCAGAAGAGGCGTGCCATCCTCGAGATACAATTCGCCTCGACTGTTCAGCGCAGCGACGTAATCGGGAAGGAGAGCAATGGCTGCGCTGAAATCTTCGATCGCTCGTCCCCTAGCTCCTATTCTTCGCCACGCAACGCCACGATTATTGAAGAGGAACGCGACAGAAGCATCGATCTCGATTGCACGGGAAAAATCGGCGACCGCAGCATCATGGCGCCCCGCTTTCAAGAAGGCGAGGCCACGATTGTTGTAGGCGGCCCATCGACTAGGGTCCCGGACGATCACGGCGCTGAAGTCGACGATCGCCGCGTCGAGACTGCCGACATCGAGATAGGTCGCACCACGATTATAAAGAGCGTTGATATAGTCAGGATCGAGCGCGAGCGCCCGGCTGTAGTCGTCGATCGCGTCGGTGAGTCGGCCTAGCGCAGCATGAGCGTTCGCACGGTTATTGAGTGCCAGTACCTGCTGTTCATCCGTAGCCCAGGCGGACCGGATGATTTCTGAGCACCCCGCCACGGCAACTTCCGGTTCCGATTTACGCGCACAATCATCGAGAGGATTGGCGGACACAGAAGCCGGAAACAGGAGCAGCGCCGCGACAAGCGCGACCTCAGTCAAGCACACGATCGTCGAAACGCTTACAGCATCAATCCGCAACATGATCAGCCTCCATCAACAAAAACAAAACAGATACAACAAAACCACGACAGACCATCTGAAGGCGGATTAAATTATTTCTCTCAAATAATCCAATTAGACGTTATCGAATGAAGAACATTTAAACAAGATCGATTCCAGACCAAATTCGCTACGGCAAGACAACCAGCACTGAATTCGCTATCGCCCGGCTCCGCGAAATACCACGGCTGCCAGCAATCCCGCACTCATGGCGATCACAATGATGCTGAAGCCGTAGATCAAAGGTCGACGGAAGGCGAGCCCATAGGTCAACTCTTCGAAGCCCTGCCGATGCAGCTCCAGCCGCGCGTTGTATTGGCTGAGCAGCTCGCCGTTCCGGAACAGGAAAACCCGCGTCTCGAATGGACCGACGACGACGTTGGCAGGCACGTCGATCGACGCGCGAAAGAGGCTGCGACCGATAAAGGCCACCGCGTACTCGTTGATCGTATAGAGGCGATCCTTGTTCTTCAGGCCGACGATCGCCTGGCGAAATGCTCTGACATCGGCGGCGGTGCGCTTCTCCGCGCTCTTGGCCAGTTCCATGGGCACATATTCGAAGCCAATGCCCGTCGATTTCAGAACTTCCGGCGATGCGACCTCGTCAAGCGGTCGGGTAGAGGCAATTGCATAGTAGCTTGGCACGCTGTCGAACGTAATCGCGTCGGTATTGAGCCAAAGCCCGACGACTTTGCCCTTCTTGCGTACGGTCAAGCGAGTCGGCGTCCCGACGACCACGATCACGACGTCGTAGAGACCAGCTTCGGCGCTCGACTGTCGGCTGTGATCGACGGCCCCGAATACGACGATTTCGGTACCGGCAAAATTTGAGGTGACCGGGACGTTTCGCGTCGAGACGTCCGCCTGCACAGACTCCCGAGGTAATTCACCGGCTAACGCTCCCTCTCCCGCGGGAGACGACGGTTCGATCCGCTGCGGCACCGGTACCGGGATGGGTGTCATCCGCTGCCGCCGCTGAGCCCCGGCATTGTCAGCCATGACCAGCACGAATGAAAGCGCCGCAGCGAGGACCGACGCGAGTCTGATCGCGCACCTCCACCGGTTCAGCTTCTTTCGCATGCCAGCTTCCGCCCCGCATGATCGCCTCGCGATCGATGGCAAAGGACACATAAAGCGCCGCGTTTGGCAAGTCCGACCGGCCATCGCAACGGAGAATTATCCGATGGCTGCCGTGTCAGCACGAAACGTGGCAAGGCGGCCCACTGCCGCCCTGCCCCTCAGTCCACCAATCTCACTCAGCGGGCCGCTCTCGCGTCGTTCTGTTGCAGGATGGGTCCGACGGCACGGGGATTGTTCGCCCGCTCGTCCGATGGAACCGGACGCCAAGCCGCAATCTGCTGGTCCATGGCCTGCAGCGTTTCCGGCGGAAGCCGAGAGATCAAGGAATCGCGACGGCGAGCCGCATCCGCGTCCCCGCCACGCGCGGCAAGCGAATACCACTTGTAAGCCGCAGCGTGATCCTTCGGCACACCGAGACCGCTCTCGTAGAGCACCCCCAGATTGTACTGGCTGTCGGCAAGTCCATGACCTGCGGCACGGCTGAAGAGAGCCGCCGCCGAGTCGTAATCCGGATTGCCGGCTACCGGGCTCGTGCTGATCACGGCCAGGTTGTGCATCGCCTTCAGGTTGCCCTGCTCGGCGGCGCTCTCATAGAGCGTCCTTGCGCGGTCGCGGCTGGCTTTCACCCCCATGCCGCGCTCGTAGAGTGTCGCGAGGCGGTACTGCGCAATCGGCTGGCCCTGCGCCGCGGCACGCTCGTACCAAGTAGCCGCTTCGGAAAAATTCTGTTTGATGCCTTTGCCTTCGGCGAGACGCGTCGCAATCTCGAGTTGAGCGACCGCATCGCCTTGCGCTGCAGCGAGACGGAGCGACAGGGGCCCTGCGGCAGCCGGAGGCAGAATAAGCTGTTGTTTCTGGTCCTTGACGGCCACCGGGGTCGGCGCCTCGGCGACACGCGGCACGGGCGCCGTAGTTCCGACCGATGCAGTCTCGATCGCACTGACATTTTGTCCTGTCACGGGCGCAGACTCGTGCGGGACCCCATGCGAGCGGACGGCCGTGAAGGCCGTACGGTGCGAGAGGCTCGCCAAACGAGAACGCTCGCGCGCCTGCATGACCGTCTCGAACGTTGCAGGAGATTGCCCGAATGCCACCGCCATGCCCGGTCCCGCCGCATCCGGTACTTGGACCGCGCTCGCCTCTTGTTGATCAAGCGCTGGCACCGATGGTGCCTCGTCCGAAATCTTGCTCGGAACCGCCACAGCCTGATTCACCGGAGGCGTGTTCTCTTGGCTCTCCATCGCGGATTTCGTCCGAGCCGGCTCTGCAGGCTCCAAACGCTCAATTTCGGCCTTTTTGAGTACGTTCGGCAATCCACCCCTCTGCCCCATCAGGAACCAATAACCGGTCAGCAGGGCAAGAACCACGGCACCGGCTGCGATGGCGATCACACCCGGCCGAATGATCCCGACCGACGGCTTATCTACGGACTTGTCGGCCTTATCCACGGCCACACGTCCCTTGCCAGACTTGTCGAGTTCCCCCTTCGAACCATTGCCCGCGTCGGTCTTGGCTCGCTCGGCGGCCCTGCGGGCCATGGCGATGAACGCCTGCCTGTCGCTGAGGGGTTGCGGCGGATCCTCGGCGATCGCGGCGCTTTGCGGCGCCATCGGCAGGTCCCCGGGGAGCCTCGAAGCCACGTCATGAGCACCGCTGCCGGATTGATCGGCAATGGGGTCGAGCAACCGGTCACGAGCCGCCAGTCCGCGAGTGGCCGCCGCCTCGTCATAGCCCAGGGCATCCGGTATCGTATCGACGTCGCGAGGCCGCTCTTCCGGCATGCGATAAGCATGGGCTTCAAAACTTCGCCCACTTTGATTGGCCGTCAGATTAACGATGCCTGCCGGCGTCGTGTCACCAGTTCTCGACACGAAGTCATCGGCTTCGTCGCCCAGATCCCGGACCGTCGTGGCCGGCCGATTGGCGACCGCGTGATTATGATCCAGGCCATTGGGCTCTTCCACGCGGTCGATGCGATCGAGCACGTGCTGCATGGCGAGCTGCAAAGTCTCCAGTGCTTCAAGCGTACCCGCATCCGAGCGACGCCGCTCGTCCATGAACGCTGCAAGCAGCTCTCCAAG
>JALHMC010000009.1:0-22055 GCA_022844225.1 Hyphomicrobiaceae bacterium
TTCACCGAGCGCACCGGCGGCCACATTCGCATGGAGATCCTCGTCGGCCTGATGCCCAAGCGCTGGCTCTGGATGTTCGAGACTCTCAGCGTCGCGATCGCGTTGGTCCTGGTCGCCATACTCACCTACTACACGGGCACGCATGCGTGGCGCTCCTACACGTCGGGCGACTCGACCATGGACGCCCAGATCCTGCTGTGGCCGTCCAAGCTCATCGTATCGGCGTCGCTCGCCCTCCTCTTCGTTCGGCTGCTGATCGAACTCTGGGGATATGTGAGACTGGTCGCCAGTCCCCATGCCACCCCTTACGGCGTGCCGCTCATCATCGACGTTGAGGAGCAGGCCCGTCGCGATGCTGCAGCCGCCGACATCGACATTGACGACGCGCCGAAGGGAGCCAGGTGATGGAGCTTTCCAACGACGCCATCGGCGTGATCGGTTGCATTGCCCTGATCGTGCTCGTGTTCGCAGGCGTGCGCATTTACGTCGCCGCGGCCCTCGTCGGTCTCATCGGCATGGTCACGATGATCGGCTGGGAGGCCGGCGCCGGACTGGTCGGCACGATTCCCCATTCCAAGTCCGTCAACTACACGCTGTCGGTGCTGCCACTCTTCATCCTGATCGGTTACCTCGCGTTCCATGCCGGCATGACGCAGACCTTGTTCGATGCCGCCAAGAAGTGGCTCGGATGGCTGCCGGGCGGCCTTGCCATCGCGACGATCTTCGCCGTTGCCGGCTTCTCTGCGGTGTCGGGCGCGGCTACGGCAGCCGCCGCCGTGTTCGCGCGCGTCGCGATCCCGGAGATGCTGAAGGCCAATTACGATCGTCGTATGGCCGCAGGTGTCACTGCGGCGGGCGCAACGCTCGACAGCCTCATCCCGCCGTCGGCGATCATGGTCGTCTATGCGATCATCGTCGAGGCCTCGATCGGCAAGCTGCTCATTGCCGGGTTCATTCCGGGACTGATCTCGGCCCTGTGCTACTGCCTGATCGTGATCACATGGAGCCTGTGGAATCCGGCTGCGGGAAAACCGATCTCCGGCTTCACGTGGCGCGAGCGTTTCGCGTCGATCCCTGGAACCTTCCCGGTAATCGCCGTCGTCGTAATCATATTCGCCTCGATGTTGTTCGGCTGGGCGACTCCCACCGAAGCTGGAGCCCTCGGCGCCTTCGTGGTGTTCATCGCCGCCATGCTCAATCGCATGAAGTTGAGCCAGCTCAACGACGCACTGCTCGAGACAGCGAAGCTCACCGTGATGATCTTCGCGATCATCTGGGGCATCCTGATTTTCGTGCGCTTCCTCGGCTACGCAGGCGTGCCCGAGCACTTCTCGGAGTGGGTCGTCAATCTCCCGATGCCGCCTTGGGCCGTGATGATCGGCATTCTGGCGGTTTACCTGATCCTCGGCTGCTTCATGGACGGCATCGGCATGCTTTTGCTGACGCTGCCCGTATTCTATCCGGCCGTCATCAAGCTCGGCTACGACCCGATCTGGTTCGGCATCGTCGTCGTGAAGATGTGCGGTGTCTGCCTGATCACACCGCCGATCGGCCTCAGTTGCTTCGTCGTCGGCGCTGTGCGGCGCGACATCCCGCTGTCCGACATCTTCCGCGGAACGCTGCCGTTCGTGATCGCGGACTTCATCGCCATCGCCATCTTCATGATCTGGCCGGAGGTCATCACCTGGCTGCCGGATCAGATGGTGCGGTAGGCGTGCCGTAGCGTGCTCTCCAGCACAGCCGCGACCCGCATCCGAGTGCAGAGTGGTGAAAGGCCGGACGAGATCCGGCAAGTCGTCCCTCTCCACGGAGATCAGCCATGTCTACGCGCAACGCAACGGCCGCTGCCGCCTTCTGTCTCGTACTCTGCGGCATCGCCGCCCCGGTCTCGGCGCAGGCCATCAATCCCGGCATCAGCGCGAACACCGCCAATCGCGACGTGTCCGCCATCCCGGGTCTATCCAACTCCCTTCGCCAGTCGTTCTGCCTCGCGGCCAACCCGGATGGTCAGGGATGCAAAGGCGGGCCGCGCAAGCCGGAACCCGCGCCGCGGGGTGGTCGTCGACGGTGACCGGCTTCGCCCGGACCGCAAGTCCTACGGTCGCCGGCAAGGCTCACACACCCAGCTCTCGCCGGACCTCGAACACTTCCATGATGCGGGCCCCCTTGTGGGGGCCGTCGACGACGAACTGCCATTTGCCCATCGAGTACGTGTCGCAGAGCTTCACGCCCTTGATCAGCACCCAGTGCCCCTCTTTGCCCTTGTGGATCGCGAGGACGTAGTGCGACCACGCATTGCGCGGCTTCTGCATCCACGCCCAAAGGCTCGGCCGCTCTTTCCGGGCGAGGTGCATGTAGCTTTCGCGCAGATCCATCCGGTAGCCGAAGCGGTGCAGCGCCGCCGCCACCTCTTCCGAATTGGTGCCTTTCACGATGGATTTCGTATTGGTGTCGGGTGCGCGGAAGGCGCGGATCTCGTCCTCGATCTTCGAGATCGAGTAGCCCGTGATGGCCGACAGCACGAACGGCCCGCAGAACGCGATGCGCCCCGTATCGTTGTTGACGTCGTTCAAGCTCGACGTGATGCGCGCGATGGGAGTGTGGTCGAAGACCGGCATGGGCGGCTCGGGCGAAGCGGGGTTGGTTAAGGGAATGTTTCCCAGGAACTCTTGAAGAACCGTTAAAACCCGTCGCATCCTCCGATCGGGACAACAGGAGAGCGCAATGGCACGTAAGGCGAAGGCAGGCGGCAAGGCCGGTGGCAACGGCGACGGACAAGGTGAGCTGCCGCCAGGCCAGCGCGCGGCTCGCGGCTATCTGAGGGGCCTCCAGAACTACGGCGATCCGGATTTCTCGGTCTACCTGCGCCGCGCGTTCGCACGCTCCATGGGCTATTCCATGGACGAGCTGTCCCGGCCGGTGATCGGCATCGCCAACACCTACAGCCGTTTCAATCCGTGTCATCGCCACTTCCCCGAGCTCGTCGATGCGATCAAGCGCGGCATCCAGTCGGCGGGCGGCCTCGCGCTCGAGTTCCCCACCATCTCGGTGCACGAATCGACGCTCGCGCCGAATTCCATGAAGTTCCGCAACCTCATGGCGATGGACACCGAAGAGATGGTGCGCGGCCAACCCATGGACGCCGTCGTGCTGATGGGCGGTTGCGACAAGACCGTGCCCGCCCAGCTGATGGGCGCCGCCAGCGCCGGTAAGCCCGCCATCCAGCTCATCGGCGGCCCGCAGATGACAGGGCGTTACAAGGAGCATCGCGTCGGAGCCTGCACTGACTGCCGCAAGTTCTGGGTCGAGTACCGCGCCGGACGCATGTCAAAGCCGGAAATCGAGGCGGCCGAAGGCACGCTCGTCACCACGGCCGGCACCTGCGCCGTGATGGGCACGGCCTCGACGATGGCAGCCATCGCCGAATCGATCGGCATGACTCTGCCGGGCACGGCCGCCATTCCAGCCGTCCACGCCGACCGCATTCGAGCCGCCGAGGCGACAGGCGCCGCCGCCGTGCGGCTCGTCGCCTCCAACATCACGCCCGATCAGATCATCACCCAGAAGTCGCTCGACAACGCGACACGCGTCTTGCTCGCTCTCGGCGGCTCGACCAACGGCGTCGTCCATCTCGCCGCCATCGCGGGACGGCTCGGACTGAAGCTCGACCTTCACCGCTTCAACGAACTCTCGGATACGACCCCCGTGCTCGCGGCCGTGAAGCCGGTCGGCAACCAGTTCTACATGGAGGACTTCTACGCAGCCGGTGGCATCGGCGCCGTGCTCCGCGAGCTGAAACCACTCCTGCATCTCGACTGCCTGACGGTAGCCGGCGAGACGCTCGGCGAGCGCCTCCAGTCCGAGGAGGCGATCTGGGTCGATCGGCGTGTGATCAAGACGGCCGCAGATCCGATCGAGCCTGAAGGCGGCCTTGTGGCGCTGTTCGGCTCGCTCGCGCCCGACGGCGCGATCATCAAGCGATCGGCGGCGACACCGAGCCTGTTCGAGAAGACCGGCCGCGCCGTCGTCTTCACCGGTCTCGACGACATGAATCAACGCGTCGACGATCCCGATCTCGACGTCACGGAGGACGACTTCCTCATCCTCCAGAACGTCGGCCCTGCCTCGCCCGCTGCCATGCCCGAGGCCGGCTTCTTGCCGATCCCGAAGAAGCTGCTGCGGGCAGGCGTCAAGGACATGGTGCGTATGTCGGACGCACGCATGTCCGGCACCGCCTACGGCACCATCATTCTGCATATCGCACCGGAGTCGTGGATCGGCGGACCTTTGGCACTGGTCCGCACCGGCGACCGGATCAAGCTCTCCGTGAAGGAGCGCCGTCTCGATCTCCTCGTCGACGATGCCGAGCTGCAGAAGCGCCGCGACGTTTGGGCGAAGGAGCCTCGCCCCCTTCCCGATCGCGGCTACGACCGCCTTTTCCGCGAGAGCGTGCTGCAGGCTCCGCAAGGCGCCGATTTCACGTTCCTGGTCAAAGGTGGTGGCAAAACCGAGGCGTGATTGCTTTCAAGACGCGCCCTCGCGCGAGGCGGCCGGCTCCGCGTAGCGGTGTCGCCTCGCGCCACGAACGAGCCTTCAGTAAAGGCGCCCGCCGTTCGGCACCGGCCGCTCCGGACTGATCAGCACCACTTCGCCATCGGCATCGGGAAAGCCGAGCGTCAGCACTTCGGACATGAACTTCCCGATCTGACGGGGCGGAAAGTTGACAACCGCCGCCACTTGCCGCCCGATCAGCTCTTTCGGATCGTAGTGCCGCGTGATCTGCGCCGAAGTTTTGCGCACGCCGATCTCCGGCCCGAAATCGATGCGCAGCTTCAATGCCGGCTTGCGCGCCTCCGGAAAAGGCTCTGCCTCGACGATTGTCCCGACCCGGATATCCACCGCGAGAAACTGGTCGAACGTGATCGGCGGCGCCTTGGCTCCGCCTTCCGCATTTGCCATGGGTGCCCCCCGAACAACTGTCTCTGAGAAACGATCCTGCAGCGCTCACGCGCCGGGTGGTACCCCGGTCGAGGGCGCTGCCCCTGGCTGATCACCCGTCTCGTCCCGCCGATGCGGCGATGTGCGTGATCCGTCCATGCGCGATCGCACGGTCTCGGCCGCGCCGAACAAGGCAGCCGCCATGCGTTGCGCGCCCTTCATCATGTCCTCGGCGCGCTGCATGGTTCTCTCACCCCGGCGCAGCCGCCGATCCAGAGCCGCCATGGTCCGCGCCAGCCCGGGATCGTCGTCGTCCAGCCAGATCCGGAAGACAGCGCCGTAGACACTCGTGAGGCCTGCCGTTCGTGCCGCACCCTCGAGACCGCCCGAGCCGATGCCAGCCGCCTCGAGCATCCATCGACTGGATGTCAGCACAGTCGCAATCTGACTGGGATCGGGCAGGCCGCTTTGGGTGATCGAACGGATCGCGGGCTTCCACGGCTCGAGCACGTCGAACCGGCTCATCACAACCTCGAACAGCGCGTCCCTCGCCGCCTGTCCCTCTTCGCGGCGGGGCGCCCTCGCCAGCACCTCGTCATCTACCATGGCCACGAAAGCCGACAGGATGTCCGCTTTGGACGCGAACTGAGCTTTCAAGCCCACTAGCGTGGCCCCGGCCCGGCTCGCGATCTCAGCGAGCGTGACATCGCCCCAGGGTCGCTCCGCGGCGAGCGCGAGCGCAGCGGAGATGTATTTCCCCTTCTCAGTCGTCAGATCCAGCATGGTTCGCCTTCCTGTTTCCGCCAACATAGGCGTCCGGCAACCGCTTCGTAAGGGGCCGGATTGCGGGATCCGAAGTACTACGGTGTCTGGCCGTCATCCGGCGAAACCACGTTACCAAAGAGCGACCTCGGTGATTGCGTCGTCGCACAAGCCTCGACATAAAGGATTTGAAAACTGATCCGTCCGTCGTCGGAACGGGTCATCGCCACGTGGCGACCTATTCACAAGGGCCGGATGACCTCCACCGCCACCCGCACTGTCGATCGAGCCGAGGTACCACTGCGGCTGCGGGTGCTCGTCCTGGCGCAGCTCCCGCCTCCCGTGCACGGTGTCACCATGACGACCGAGCGGGTGCATCGCTGGCTCGAGAGTGAGAACCCTGGTGGCGTCGAGCAAATCTGGAGTGGCAGCGCCGGCAGCCTCACCGACATCGACAATCGCTCGCTCGGCAAGCTGTGGAGTTTCGCGGCCCTCAATCTCCGCCTTGCTGGCTGGGTCCTGTCCGGTCGCCGCTTCGATGTCGCCTACGTCACGCTCGCGCCCTGGACACGCGCCGCGATCCGCGACGCGCTCACCGCATGGTGGGGCCGTCGCCTCGCCAGCCGCACCATCGTCCATCTGCACGGCGAGGGCCTCTCGGACGCGATCGCCGGCAGCAGCACCAAATCAAAACTGATGCGCGCTCTGTTGCGTGGCAGCGAGTTGATCGCGATCACGTCCAAGGCCGCCGCGGCCGCTGAGACCTCCGGCCTGTTCTCGCGCGTGGTCCGACTGCCGAACAGCGCGCCCGACCCTGGCGAGCCCGACGTGGAGCACCACTCGGCCCCCCTCAGGATCGGCTTCCTCGGCAATCTCGATCCGCGCAAGGGCGTTCTGGACTTGCTCGCCGTGCTCGAGCGGCTCGTCGCCGCAGGATGGCCGATCGACGCCACGATCGCAGGCGGCTCCACACCTTATCTGTCGGTCGAGACCTTGAGCGCGCGCATCGCCGAATCCGGGCTTCAGGACCACGTGCGCGCCATCGGGCCCGTCCATGGCGCCAATAAGGATCGGTTTCTTCACGACCTCGACGCCTTCGTCTATCCGAGCAAGCACGATCACGCGCCGCTCGTCGTGATCGAGGCCCTATCGCACGGCCTCGTGCCGATCGTCCTTGATACCGGCGGCATCGCCGAGATCGTCGGTCCCGACTTCGCCAAGAACGTCGTCCCGAGCGGCCTAAGCGGCAGTGACCTCTGGACCGCGATCGAGCAGCGTCTCGAGCCCTACCGCGACCCTGCCCACCTGGTTGCCGACCGCAACCGCGCCAGAGCCCGTTTTCTCGCCACCTACACCGAGGGGCACTTCGATGTGGGCTTGCGGCAGGTGTTCGACACGCACTCTCCCCACCTGACGGACGCGGCATTCGTCCCGACGCAGATCGGACATCAGCGCATCCGCAGCCCGATGCCCAGTCGGCTGAAGGCACCGTTCTCCAGCATCGTCCGTGCGGCCCACAAGCGTTTCGCCCGGCGTCCCCTCCCCGACCGGATCGGTGTCTATTTTCATGATCTCGGCCCCGCAGTGCGCAAAGACCTCGTTGAGTGCGTCACAGCGATCCGCGGCCTCGGCTATCGCATCGTGCCCGTCGGCGAGTATCTCGCCGCCCCACGTGGCGAAAAAGTCTGCAGCCTCTCTTTCGACGATTGTTATGCGAGCTGGCACGAGTCACTCGGCCTCTTCGACGATCTCGGCGTCAAGGCGACGTTCTACGTCAATTCGCTGCCGTTCCGGGACGTCTGTGGACCGAGCGAGATCGAGGCCTACTTTGCCCGCATCGGGTTTCGTGGCCGCGACGCGACGCTGTCACGAGCCGAGCTGCGCGAACTCTCCGAAGCTGGGCACGAGATCGGGTGCCATTCCCACTCCCACTACATCCTGTCGACGTTGCCCAAGATCGCCTGGGACCGCGAGATCCTTGAATCCCGAGCGGCGCTCGAGGACATCGTCGGACGGCCGGTCCGCCATTTCGCATGGCCCTACGGCATGCCGCGCCATATCACGGAGGCGCAGAAGGATTATTGCCTCGCGGCCGGGTTCGCGAGCGTCGCTGCCGCCACGCCCGGCATGTTGCATCGCAATGCCGATGACGTCCGGAACCTCGCGCGCTCGGAGTGGCGCAACGGCCGCTCGACCGCCGACAACCTCATCGATATGGCGATCGACGGCAGCCACTT
This sequence comes from Hyphomicrobiaceae bacterium, assembly GCA_022844225.1. Lineage (GTDB taxonomy): Bacteria > Pseudomonadota > Alphaproteobacteria > Rhizobiales > Hyphomicrobiaceae. The sequence goes on from JALHMC010000009.1 coordinate 7,938, forward strand.
CACGCGCCTCACCGGACGCAGCGTGATCGGTTGACGGTAGGCCGTCCCGCCGCCGTCCCCGTCCCACATTTTAGCGCACTCGCACGTAGACCACGCCGTTGTGAACGAAAGAGGTGCGTCCGCGGTAGGGACTGTTTCCCGGCAGGTAGACGAGCCCATTCGGGTGCCGGTTGATCTGCTGCTGGCTCGAACCCGGTTGCATCCAGCCATTGGACGGCGGCCTCGGCTGCAGGCGCGGGTCCGCATAGCGCCTCGGCTGCACCGCTGCCGTCTGGGAACTCCCGGGCGCGGCCCGACGAGCGACACGCGACGGCGGCGGCGTTCCGAACACCTCGATCCGCGTCCGCGCGTAGCCATGCTGATGCACCAGAGCATAGAAGCGGGCTGCGTTGCCGGGCGCTAGCCGCACGCATCCGTGTGATGCGGGCTGACCCAGCATGCCGATGCTCTGCGTTCCGTGCACGGCCACACCGCCGTTGAAGAACACCGCGTGTGGCATCGGTGCGTTGTCGTATTTGCGCGAAAACCACATCTTCGAGGCCCACTGCGGCCGGAACACGCCGCGCGGCGTCGCAAATCCTTCGCGCCCCGACGAGATCGGCCAGGAGTCCTGCCGGCGTCCGTCGTAGTGCAGCTCCAACCGCTGACTCGATAGGTTGATCTTGACCACGAGGCTCGGCGGCGCGGGCTTGCGGGCGACCGGCGCCACCGGGGCCTTGGCCTTGGCTGGCTCGACCGGCCCCTCCGACCGAGCGCCCGCCTCCTCCTTGGCCTCCACCGCAGCGCTTGTCTTCGGCTGAACCGGCTCGCCCCGCTCCTCGGGGACGGTAGCGATCAGTGCGGGCGAGACGGCGGGCGGCGAAGCAGGCGACACCTGTGAGGCGGGCGCTTTTTCCTCGGCCACGGCCGCCGACAGCGAGACGAGGCCGGCCGCAACGGCCGACACCAGGGGACTAGCCCGCATCACGTGCTCCTACGCAAGACAAGGGGAACATCGCCCCGGTTCTACGCGAGGAGTTCTGCCGTCCGGTTAACCCGCCTTGATCCGGGCGAACGCCTCGAGCGCCTGCCGCCGAGCCATACCGTGGTCGACGATCGGGAAAGGGTAGGTTTCGCCCAGAACGACACCGGCCGCCTCGAGAACGGCCGCAGGGGCACTGTCCGGCGCATGCACGTGCGGTGCCGGCAGGCGCGCAAGTGCCGGCAAATAGCGCCGGACATAGGCGCCCTCCGGATCGAACGTCGTGCCCTGCTTCACCGGGTTGAAGATCCGGAAGTACGGCGCCGCATCTGCGCCACACCCCGCCACCCACTGCCAGCTGGCCGCGTTGTTGGCGAGATCCGCGTCGACCAGCGTGTCCCAGAACCAGGCCTGACCGTCCTGCCACGGAATGAGCAGATCCTTGACCAGGAACGACGCCACGATCATGCGCACCCGGTTGTGCATGTACCCCGTCTGCCAGAGTTCCCGCATTCCAGCATCGACGATTGGATAGCCGGTTTGCCCTGCCTGCCAGGCCTCGAGCGCCGCTTCGTGCGCTTTCCACGGAAAGGACGCGAACTCCGGCCGGAACGGGCTCTCCGGCAAATCGGGATTGCTGTGCAACAGGTGATAGGAGAACTCCCGCCAGAGCAGCTCCCGACGAAACTTTGCGACACCGTCTCCCGGTTTCCCCGAGCCCGAACCCACGCCCACCCGTGTCGTCGCCTGCCAGCAGGTCGCGGGACTGATCTCACCGAAATGAAGGTGCGGGGAAAGCCGCGAGGTGGCCTCGATATCCGGTCGATCGCGCAATTCCTTGTAGCGCGTGACGGGCCCGGCAAGGAACGTCTCCAACCGCGCCGACGCCCCTGCTTCTCCCGGCGTCCAGGCCGCGCGTAAGCCGCCCGCCCAATCGGGGCGCGTGGGCAACAGGCGCAGCGCATCGATCGGCACACTGTCCGGCCATGTCGCAGGCGCAGGGATGCGGGTCGGAGCAGGCACAGGCTCCCGCAAGGCCGGCAAAGCCTCGACCGCCCGCGCGAACGGCGAGTAGACACGGAAAGGTTCGCCCGCTTGTGTGCGAGCGGCCTCCGGCTCAGCGAGCAGCGTGCCGGCGAAGCGGTGAGCCGTCGCGCCCGCCGTCTCCAGGTGCTGCTTCAAGCTGGTCTCGAGCCGCACTGCCCACGGCTCGAAGGAGCGCGAGAAATAAACGCCCTCGGCCCCTGTCTCGCGGACGAGGCGCAGGATCTCATCGACGAACGTGCCGCGCCGCACGACCAACCGCGAGCCGAGCCCCCTGAGCGCCGCATCGAGCTTCGGCAGGCTCGTTCCCAGCCACCAGCGGCTCGCCCCGCCCATCGCCCAGCGCCCTGGCGTCTCGTCGTCGAGCACATACACCGGGATCACCGGCCGCCCGGTCTTCACCGCCGCCGTTAGTGCCGGATGGTCGACAAGGCGCAAATCCTGGCGCAGCCAGAGCAGAACGGGGCGGTCGGTCACTGTGGAGACTCCAATCCGGCGTACCGTCGCACAACGGTGGGATGCGAAGATCGGTTCACCGAGGCCGCGCCACGCGCCACCCTCACTCCATCCGGTAGTTGAAGCTCACCGAAATCCGCTCGGTCTCCGCCGTGTTGACGGGCACCTCATGGCGCAGCCAGCTCTCCCAGAGCAGCAGTGTGCCGGCCTTCGGTGCGACGGAAACGAACGTCTGCTGGTCGCGTGCCGCACGGGCCCGGCGCGGCGGCGCCGCCATCTGCATCGGCAAGCGCGGGTCCTCGAAGCGGATCGCGCTCGCCCCTTCCGGCACCTCGACGTAATACGTCCCGCTGACCACCGAATGCGGATGAATGTGCGCCCCGTGATGCCCGCCCGGCTCCAGCACGTTGATCCAGATGCTGTCGACCACGAGCCGCCGGCGGCCGAGATCCATATCCGTCGATTTGGCGAACTCCGCGACGTGCGGGTCGATGGCCAGAGTCAAGTCGGCGAACGCTGGCGAGCGCCACGGCAAGTCGCTGAGCGAGGCATAGGACGTGTAGCCCTTGTAGGCGTTGGCCTCACACCAGGCCTGCCCCGCGAGATCGTCTGAAGCGACGGACACACACGCCTGCATCAACTCGTCGAGCAGCCGCTTTCCCGGCCCCCGCGATGCGAGTTCGGCACGATAGAGACGGGTCACGAACAGCGTTTCGATGTTGGCCATGGCCGCTGGCGATACCCCACCTCGTGCGGATCGTCAAAGCGGCAGCCAGCCCACTCGGCCGTCATGCCGCCTCAGGTTCACCCGCCCGACGTTCAGGCCCTCACATAGGGCGCCGGCACGAAGAAGCGCCCCGCCACGGTCTTCAGCGCGTTGTTGTCACTCGCCATTCCGACCCGGCGAAGCTCCTGCAGCAGTGCCCCCGCCACGGTCTCGGACCAGAACCAGCGATCGAGCTGCCGGCTCGCGGGCACCGGCCCTTGCGCTTGTACCGCCTCCCCGTAGTAGGCCTTGAGGTCATCGGCCAGGAACCGCAGGGCAATCGCAGCGGTCGGCAAGCCACCCGGCGGCGGCGGCAATTCACCCGCCAGGAAGCCCGCCGCATAGTCCGGCCAACTTTCCGGCGGTTGCTGCGAGATCCCGACACTCGTCCGCCCACGTCCATCGACTGCGGCTTCATAGTGCGGCCGCACCCGTTCCATCTCAGCAGCCAGCGCCGCAGACCATGCCGTCGCGTCGCGGCTTGGCGGCAGCGCCAGCGCCTCGAGATCCATCCGCGAGCGCCAACCCGGCGTATCGACCCAACCCGGCGGATCGTCCGAAAAATCCTCGATGATCACCGGCCCGTCGCGGCGCTCGAGCAGCGCCAAGGCCTGCGTCAGAACCCGGCGCTGAAAACCGACGTCTCCCGGCTCGCCGAGCGGACGGCCAAGCTGAAAGGGCACGAACAGCGACCGCGGTACCAACGATTTCTCCAGATGCAGCCGGACGAGACCGACCACGGTCGTTGCAAAACCGCGGGCCTCGATCATGTGGGCGAGCGCGCTCACGGCGCGCGTGCAGAACGGTCAAACGGGTAAGAACAGCACCGCATCCACGTTGTCGGCCGCCAAGCGACCGGCCAGCGCCTCGACCGTCTCACCCATCGTTGCGGGGTCGGTGGAGCCCATAACCGAATAGTGCGTCGCCGCGACCGAGCCGATGACGCCCTCCGCCGCAAGCTCGTTCAGTCGGTCGATCGGATAGGCGACGTTGATGTCGCGCTGGAACCCCGCTCGATCGTAGTTGATCGAAACGTGGCTCATACGGATGTCAGCAGGCCTCAGGCTCGACGGCAGCTCACGGAATTCCGGAGAGCCGTGCAGGAACGGCAGCTCCCGTCGGTCGTGCAGCGCTGCAGAGGTGACCATTGCCACGCGACGCGCGCGCAGAGGCGGTCCAGCCACGAGCGGCCGCTCGGCCGGCGTCGGAATGTCGAGCGCCATGATGTGCTCGCGCGTCGGCTGCGGAATGTCGTCGATCCGTGCCATGTATGACTTCCCTTCAGGAGTGGAGCATGCGCATCGCAGGCTCACTTGGACCGATGTCGCGTGGCTATCCTCGAGCCACTTCTAGGACCTGCATCGGCCTTGCGCCAGCGGAACTGAGCCGTCACAGTTGCTCGATTTTCCGTCTCCAGAGACAAATTCCTGGGAGGTTGCCCATGCCGAGCGCGCAAGCGGTATCGAGATCTGCCCCGCAGGGCACGCCTGTGACAGGACCGCAAGCATGGTATGGCGCCGAACTCGCCAAGCGCCGGGATGAGTGGTGCCACACTTGGTCCACAGCCGAGGTGGCCGAAATCGAGGCCGCCGTAACAGGCGTCCTCGCCTCCAACCGCCCGATCATCGACATCACGCACGCTCACTTCCCCTTGCCGACGATCTCCCGGCGCCTTGCCGACGCCCGTCGCTATCTCCTCGCCGGACCGGGCCTCTTCCTGTTCCGCGGTCTTCCGGTAGACAGCTGGAGCATGGAGCAGGCTGCAACAGCATTCTGGGGCCTCGGCACGCACCTCGGCGAGGCTTGCTCGCAGAACGGCAAGGGCCACGTCCTCGGCCACGTCACCAACCTCGGCCTCGACTATCGCGATCCTGAGACACGCGGATACCAGACCAACGCACGGCTGCCATACCATACGGATTCCAGCGACATCGTCGGCCTGCTCTGTCTCCGCACCGCCCGCGCCGGCGGGCTCTCGTCCGTCGTCTCCTCGACCACGCTCTACAACGAGGTGCTGCGCCGCCGCCCCGATCTTCTGCCCGTGCTGATGCAGCCGTTCTATCGAACCCGCTGGGGCGAGATTCCCGAGGGCAAGCAACCGTGGGCCTCGGTGCCGGTGTTCATGCCGCACCAGGGCCGCATCATTGCCCACTATGTCAGGAGCGCCATCCGCAAGGGCCAGCTTCTCGAAGGTGTACCGCCGCTGACATCCGCACAGAACGAGGCCCTGGATTTCCTCGATCGTCTCGCCGAGGATCCGAGCATCCATCTCGATATGACGTTTGAGCCGGGCGATATCCAACTCGTCTGCAATCACTCGACGCTGCACAGCCGCACGGCCTACGAGGACGATCCCGACCCCACCCGGCGCCGCCATCTGCTCCGCCTGTGGCTCGCGTGCGATGACGGTCCCGCACTGCCGGCGTGGATGACGGAGAGCTACGAGGGCAAGACCAGGAACGGCCGGCCGAACGGCATCCAGGTTCCTGGCGTACCTTTCAAGGCGCCACTGGTCGCGGAATAGTCCGAAGGCTGACACCCGCCCACGAAAACGGAGGGACTGCCGGGGCAGCCCCTCCGATAAGCTTCCAGCGTCATTCTGGACTTATTGAACGACGTAGTTGCAGGGCTTGGCCTTCGCCTGGCAGGTCCATGTGTTACCGACCTTCGAGCAGGTCACAATCTTGGCGCTGGCGATATCCCAGACCGACCAGGACAAACCGAGATTGGCCTTCACCTTCGACGACCAGGCCGTAACGGCCTTGCCTTGGGCCGAGGCCTTCAGCACGGCGCCAGCTGAGGCGGTCGTCGGCAGGTGCTTGCACTGATAGGCGTGGGCCGGGGCGATCGACGCGAGCGATACGAAGCCGACAGCGAGGACGGAAGCGAGCTTGAAAATCATTGGGGCAGTTCCTTCAGATGGGTTGGGCAAGTCCGCGGTTGCGCGGGGGTTGATGATCGACGGGATTGAGGTTGAGGCCTCTGCCTCGACGTCCTCGCTGCCCGTCTTGCCCATCTGTCGCTGCTAGACTGAATACGGTTCAAAACAATCGTAAGAAATTTTCGAACTTGCAGCAGTCGGTTTGGCGAACCCCTCGAAGGCAGCAGTTCACAAGGCCTTCATCCAGTACTGCATCGGCTTCGTCGTCTCTTGCGCCTCGCCGATATCGAGCCACGAGAACGAGCCGACCAACTCCGGCACTGGCTGATAGCCGCGCTTGCGCCAGAATCCGTCGAGAGGCACATAACCCTCGGGTCTCAGCGGGTGCGTCGCAGGCCGCACCACGGCGCAGAACGCGGCGTGCTCGAAACCGCCGAGCGTCCGAGCGTGGGCCTCGCGCGCCTCGAAAAATGCGACACCGAGCCCGCGTCCTCGGTAGGCGCGCAGCAGCACCGACTCACCCAGATAGAAAATCTTCGTGATGTCATGCCCGGCCGCGAGAAACGGCGCCGCGAACTCGTCCGCGTGCCCGCCCATCGGAGCCGCCGTGGCCGCCCCCACGATCCGGTCACCATCCCGGGCCGCCACAACGATCGCACCGTCGGCAACCGAGAAGTTCGCGATATAGTCGCGCTCGTAAGTGTAAGAGCCGTCATAGAGGTATGGCCATTCCCGGAACACCTCCATGCGCAAGCGCGCCAGAGCCGGCAGCGCCGCCTTGAGTGCCGCCCCCGTCAGTGGCGCGGTCGCGACCGTCATGATGCAGCGCCTCCGTCATCGCCGCCTGTGACCTGCAGCAGCCAATCGGTCAGGTTGTAGTAGGTCGTGATCCGCGTGATTTGGCCGTTCTCGACCGCAAAGAACGTGCCCCCCGGCAGCACGTAGGTTTGCCCGTCGGCAGGCGGCAGACCTTCATCGGTCTCCAGGTACGTGCCCTCGACATTGAACTCCGCCGCCGCACGTCGGCCGTCGGCCGTCACCATCACCGTAACGTCTTTCAATTGCTCCCGGTAACAGCGGCTCATATGTTCGCAGAAGGCCCGGAACGCTGCCTTGCCCGGACGGCGCATGCCCTGGTTGACGTCGTGGGCGACAGTCTCCGACACGCACGCCAGCATGCCCTCCGTGTCGCCCCGGTTGAAAGCGTCGTAGTAGCGGCGCACGAGCGCCTCGGTTTGCGCAGCCGACATGCAATCTCCCGATCCTGATCATTCGTTACCCTGCGAGTCGCATAAACGCGGCGCCCACGCAATCGGCCTTCGATCGACACGTTTGACACACACTTACGACGATGAAACCTTGGCCCGCCTGTCGCCAACCCGAGGAGACTGCGGATGACCGCCGAGACACCCTTTCACGCGCCCGCAAAGCCTTTGGGGCCCTTGTCCTCGCGCTATCTCGAGGTGGACAAGCTGCCCTGGCAAGCGACGCGCTTTCCAGGCGTCACGATGAAAGTGCTGGTCGAGGACAAGGACAGCGGCCTCGTCACTGGGCTTTTCCGTTTCGCACCAGGAGCTAAGCTCCCCTATCATGAGCACGTCGCGATCGAGCAGAGTTGGGTGCTGGAGGGGTCGCTCGTCGACGATGAAGGCGAGGCGACGGCCGGCAATTTCGTGTGGCGGCCCGCTGGCAATCGTCACGATGCCCATTCGCCGAACGGCTGCCTCGTGCTGTCGATGTTCCTGAAGCCCAATCTGTTCCTCGACAAGGACACCGTTGGCTGGAACACGAAAGGCGGCACCTGACGCCATCGCTTCGAGGCCGCATACGAAAAAGGCGCGCCGGTTGAATGCCGGCACGCCTCGTGTTCCTTGGACAGTCAGCGACGATCAATACTCGCTGTCGTCCGCGCCGCCCCAGTCGGAGTCCGAGTTGTCGTAGGAGGCGTGCTGCTCGTTCGCGAGTTCCGCATCCTGCTCGGCATCCTGCTGCGCATTTTGTTGCGCCTGCTGGTCGGCATCCGTCGATGTCGGCGTGCTCGTCGGATGGCCGGCTGCATTCGCGCTCGACCCGCCACCGAGCATGCTCGAAAGGGCATTGGCTGCCATCATGCCGCCCGCCACGCCGGCAGCCGTGGTCAGGGCCGAAGCCATGAACCCGCCGCCACGCGCCGGAGGTTGCTGTTGAGCGGCTTGGCCACCCCACGGCGACCCGCCCTGCTGACCAGCGCCACCCTGGCCAAAGCCACGCTGCGGCTGCTGACCCCACGCTGAGCCTGCGGCAGGGGCTGCCGAGCGCCCACCGAATGCGGGCACGCTGCCCTGCTGCCGCGCTGCTGGCTGCGGCGCAGGCTGGCCGCCACCGAAGAGGCCGCCGAGGAAGCTGCCACCACCAGCGCGCTGCGGCGCCTGCCGGCTCTGTTGCATGTTGGCAATCTCGTCCTCGAGATCACGCAACCGTGCCTCGAGTTCCTCGATCCGGCCACCGGCTTGCTGGAGGTAGTGCTCCTGGGCCAGCACCGACTGCACGAGGACATAGGGTGCATCGGGTGTCTGACGGACGGCCTGGTTGATCAGGCTCTCGGCGTCACGGTCCTTTTCGACCGGGCCATTCGATCGCATGCGGTCGAACAGGCCAGAGATCAACTGGCGTTCATCGGGCGTCATTCTCGTCTCCTTGAGGCGTCTAACGCGGCGCATACATTGGGTCGCAACGGCGAGTTCGCAATAGGTGGAGTCACGCATCGATAGGAAAAAACGGACGAAGTCAGAACACGGCGCCGCGCGCCGCTACCGGCCAGATGCTCTCGACCCGCGCCGCCCCGGTGCCCATTCCACGTACACCGATATACCAATCGTGAAGGTTGACCGTCGGATCGCAGTGCGGCGGGATCAGGAGAATTTTGTCACCAAGCTTCGGCCTCTCGTTGCAGGCGACGAGATTGAGGCCCCCGTGCTCATCGGAGGGCCGCTCGTAGAGGGCACCGGCGAGCCCTTTTACCTCGGGCATGCCGCACTCGAACGTGAAGGCCTTGAGGCCGGCATCGATCACGGCCCTGTCCCTGACGGGCGTGCTCATCACGGTCGCATGCACGAAAAGCGCGTGCTCGAACGTGTCGAACCGCGAGCCGTCGGCCTTCAGGTTGCGCGCATAGTCGGCATCCATAAACACGTAGGAGCCCGCCTGCAACTCGTTGTATACGCCCGAGGCGCCCTCGATCTCGAACGTCCCCGTACCCGCTCCACCGACCACCTCGCACTCCAGGCCGGCCTTTTTGAGCGCCGTAACCGTATCGGCCGTCCACGCGATGGCTTGGCCGATGGCCTCCTTGCGCTCCGCAAGCGATCGCAGGTGCTGTGCGCGGCCCTGGTACGACTGCAGGCCCGCAAACACCAGCCCTTGCTCCCGCCCCACGCGCTCGGCAAGCGCCACAGCCGGTGCCCCGGGCGGCACACCACACCGGTTGGCGCCGACGTCGATCTCGACCAGCACACGCAGCGTCACCCCGGCCTTGCGCGCCGCAGTGCCCAGTGCTTCGACGGCCGCCTCGTTGTCCACAGCCACCATCACGCGGGCCTGATGCGCCAGCGCCGCGAGCCGGTCGAGCTTACGCGCCCCGACCACCTCGTTCGAAACGTAGACGTCCGGGATGCCGCCCTCGACCATCGCTTCCGCTTCGGAGACCTTCTGGCAGCAGAGCCCAACCGCACCGAGTTGCATCTGCTTGAGGCCGATCACGGGCGATTTGTGCGTCTTGGCATGGGGGCGCAGCCTCACACCGGCCTTGGCGACGAATCCCGCCATCTTTTTCAGGTTTCGCTCGAACGCATCAAGGTCGACGATCAGCGCCGGCGTATCGACCTCGGCGAGAGGCATTCCGGGCGTGGCGGGGGGCAGGTTCGGCATGAACGGCTCCGGTGTCGGGCAGCGGCTGTGTGGGGATCGATGCCGGAGCCTACCATCTCGGCGAGGCAATGCCAGCATCGGCGCGGACCGGCCACGCGAGTCAGTCAGGCGCACAATTGAACCGCTTCTTAACCTCCATCGGCTTTGATGCTCCGACGCTTCGGGAGCAGGCCATGACCGACCTTATTCAGATTGCAGCCGATATCAAGGCGTGCGGCACGATTGCCGACTCGGACATTGCAGCGATCCGGCGCCTTGTCTTTACCGATGGCATCGTCTCGCGCATCGAAGCGGACGCTCTCTTCAAGATCGAGCGTGCTCGAACGAATCACCTCCCAGGCTGGTCGGAACTGTTCTCGGAAGCACTCACCGACTACTGCATCCGCCAGGAGCCCCCCGAAGGTTATCTTTCGGAAGACACCGCACGCTGGGTCATGGCCGCGATCACGGAAGTCAAGCATCCTTCCACCGACGCGGAGATCGAGCTTCTCATCAACATTATCGAGAAGGCACGCGAGGTCCCGGTCAGTTTCTCCGCGTTCGCCCTCAACCACGTCAAGACCATGGTCATGTACGGCGGTGGCCGGGACGCCCGGGGTCGTGAGCATCACGGCGGACGCATCAGCGAGGCCGATATTCATGCCCTCGAGCGCATTCTCTGGGGGGCGGGCACCGAAGGACACATGGCGATCAGCCGCGAGGAGGCCGAGGCCCTCTTCTCCATTGCCGAGATGAGCACGGGCGCCGAAAACGACGATCGCTTCGAGGATATGTTCGCTAAGGCCATCGGCAACTATCTGCTCGGTGCCACGGGCCGGCCAGTCCCTCCGCGCGAGGTTGCGTTGCGGTGGGAGACCGAAGAGACTCATCTCGACGCCGCTCGGCTCTTGCGCTCCGTCATGCAGACCTATTCGACGGCCGATTGGTCGAAGTTGCGCGACCGCGATTTCTGGGCCGACAGCATCCGTCCACGCACACTGGCACAGGATGTCGATGCGGCCTTCGAAGCCCAGCTCAAGGCCCGCGAGGCCGCCGAGGCAGCCGCATCGATCATGACACCGGACAAGGCAGCTTGGCTCCTCGACCGCATCGGCAAGAACGGCGTCATGTCACCGCCCGAGAAAGCGCTCGCCCGCTTCATCGCGCGCAACGCTTCGCGGCTCGACCCCTCCCTAGCCCGGATTATGGACAAGGCCGAGGCCTGAACGCACCGGGCTGGCGTACGGCCCCCCATCAACTGCACATCGACGGCCACAGTGCGACGGGCGCGAATAGCAACACGACCGCCGTCACGGCGACGCGCCGGAACGCGACCGCCCACCCCATGCCCGCCTGACGCAGATCCGCGCTCGAGATCCAGTGCAGGTTATACGCGGCCTCTGAGCCGTAGACCTTGCGCTGGTAGGCGTAGAACGCCGGCAACACCGCCCCGAATTGCACGAGCGCGGTGATCACCAGCGCGGCGAACGCTGCCTGACTCAGCACTTCGGTATGCGGGGCGATAGGGGCCAGAGCCCAGCACAGCCAAGTCATGCTGCCCTCCCCAACCCATCACCCGGAACGTGTCGCCGCGCTCCACGGCTACCGCAGCCGTTCCGCCTTCAGCTCCGTCAGCTTGCCACCCTTCTCCGCTGTGTCGCGCAGCAGGGCCGACGGCTCCCATCGCTTTCCGTAGCGCTGATGCCACGACGCGATCTGGTTGTAGACCTCGCGCGCCCCGATCGTATCTCCCCAGAACATCAGGCCGCCGCGATAGCGCGGGAACCCGAAGCCGTGCAGCCACATCACATCGAGGTCACTCGCGCGAATCGCCTTCCCTTCCTCGATGATCTTGCAGAACTCGTTGATCGATCCGAACAGCAGGCGATGCAGGATCTCTTCCTCGGTGAAGGAGCGCTGCTCGATGTTGTTCTGGGCGGCCACCATCTTGATCAGCGCCTCGACCTCAGGATCGACGTGCGGCGTGCGATCCCCCTTCTCATAGCGGTACCAGCCCTTGCCCGCCTTCAACCCCACCCGGCCCGCCTCGACGAGGCCATCCGGAATCGGCAACATCCTGTAGCTCGGGTCGGCCGCCTTGCGCCGCTTCCGCGTGTCGTAGGAGATGTCAAGCCCCGACATGTCGTTGACCTTGAACGGGCCCACGGGATAGCCGAAGTCCTCCATCACCTTGTCGATCTGGTGGGGCAGCGCGCCCTCCTCGACCATCAGGTTCTGCTCGAGCGTGAAGGGAATGCGGCTGCGGTTGGCGGCGAACCCGTCGCAGTTCCCGGCGTAGCCCGAGATCTTGTTGATGTCCCGCCCGAGCTTCATCGCGGCGGCCAGCGTCTCCGGCGCAGTCTTCGACGCGTTGACCACCTCGAACAACTTCATGACGTTGGCCGGCACGAAATAGTGGGTGCCCGCCACTTTCTCAGGCCGCTTCGTGACAGACGCGATCTGGTCGATATCGAGCGCGCTCGTGTTCGTGAACAGGAACGCCTCCGGTTTCATCACAGCGTCGAGTTGCTTGAACACCTCCTTTTTCACGTCCATCCGCTCGAAGACGGCCTCGATCACCGCGTCCGCGTCGCCGATCTCCTCCATCGTGGTGACGGGCGTGATCAAGCTCATGCGCTTGGCCATCTCCTCTTGTGAGAGGGAGCCGCGCTTGACGCTCGTCGCGTAGTTGTCGCGGATGCGCGCAATGCCCCGTTCAAGCACCTCCGACGACGCATCGACCAGCTTCACGGGCATGCCGGCGTCGGCAAAGCTCATGGCGATGCCGCCGCCCATGGTCCCGGCACCCACCACGGCCATCGTCTTGATCTCGGGCGTCTTCAGATCCTTCGGCAGCGTCGGTATGCGGGCGATCTCGCGCTCGGAGAAGAACGCATAGCGCAGCGCCTTGGCCTCGGGCGTGTTCTCGAGTTCGCCGAACAGCCGCCGCTCGGTCGCGACGCCTTCGTCGAACGGTTGCGTGCAAGCAGCCTCCACGGCCTGGATGCACTTTTCGGGCGCCGGCTGGCCGCGCATACGTCGCGCAAATTGCTTGCGCGCCGCATCGAACATGCCCGGATCGGTCTTCGCTTCGCCGAGCTTCTCGCTCCGATCCCGGACCCGCGGTAGCGGGCGCTTGCCGGCGATCGACTTGGCATACATGATCGCCTCGGAACGTAGGTCCTTGCCCGGCACGATCTCGTCGATGATGCCGAGTGCCTTGGCTTCGTCGGCCGGCACGTGGCGCCCCGAGACGATCATGTCGAGCGCAATCTTCGGGCCGACGATCCGAGGCAGCCGTTGCGTGCCGCCTCCACCCGGCAGAATGCCGATCTGCACCTCCGGCAGGCCGACCTTCGCGGACGGCACGGCGATGCGGTAATGACAGGCGAGCGCATTCTCGAGGCCCCCGCCCAGGGCATAGCCGTGGATCGCGGCGACGACCGGCTTCTTTCCCTGGTCGAGCGCATCGTAGGTGCGCCGCGTCGGGTTCGGCCGCGCCTTGCCGAACTGGCGGATGTCGGCCCCGGCAATGAAAGTCCGGCCGGCACCGATCATGACGAAAGCCGTCACATTGGGATCTGCTTCTCCCTTGTCGAGCGCCGCCAGGATGCCGTCGGAGACCCCCGGCCCGAGCGCGTTCACCGGCGGATAATCGATGGTGATGACACCGATGCCATCCTCGACATCGAAGTGAACGACGGACTTGTCGGTCATGGCAGGTCTCCTCACAGGGCTCCGGCGGCTGGGTGCCGCGTCACGTTGGGTCCAAGTCTTCCACGGATTACCGCTGCCCGGAAGGGCGGTCGCAAGAAAGCCCCGACCGTTAGGAAGCTGTCCATACTCGTACTGTAGGTTCTGACGTCGTGGGCCGGCGCGATGGTTCAGCGTACGGGCTGGCCCACCCTTTCTCCCAATGACAAGACGAGGCGTCACCCATGACGCGAGCCGCAAGATTCTGCGGCTGCCGCATGGCTCCTCGAACTATGCCCGAAGCGACCTATCTCGATCCGGCCTTGGCAACGTTTCGCTTTCGCCAGCGCCGTTTCGGGTGGTTGGCCCGTGGTCGACACGATCGTCGCGAGGCCCTTTTGTCGCTGACGGGATCCATCGCGAGCGGTATCC
>JALHMC010000009.1:22155-103358 GCA_022844225.1 Hyphomicrobiaceae bacterium
CGATCCGGCCTTGGCAACGTTTCGCTTTCGCCAGCGCCGTTTCGGGTGGTTGGCCCGTGGTCGACACGATCGTCGCGAGGCCCTTTTGTCGCTGACGGGATCCATCGCGAGCGGTATCCAGCACGCACCCCATTGAGCCGGCCTCGGCCTAGCCCGTGCCTTTCGTCTGCGTGTCGCCGGGTTTGGCGCGCTTTTCAAGCAGTTCAATCATCGCACCCGCCACGTCGATGCCGGTCGCGCCTTCCATGCCCTCGATGCCCGGCGTCGGATTGACCTCGAGCACGAGCGTGCCGCGGCTCGAGCGCAGCATGTCGACACCGGCCACGTTCAGTCCCATCGCCTCGACGGCCTTGATCGCCGAGACCCGCTCCTCCTCGGTGATCTCGACCGGCTCGGCCTTGCCGCCCCGATGCAAGTTCGAGCGGAACTCACCCTTCCGGCTGGTCCGCTTCATTGCCGCCACCACCTGGCCGCCGACGACCAGCGCGCGCACATCCGTGCCATGCGCCTCGCGGATGTACTCCTGGACCAGAATGTTGACGTTGGCCGCCGAGAACGCCTCGATGATCGAAGTGGCCGACGCGGTGGTCTCGGCCAGGATTACCCCCATGCCTTGCGTGCCTTCGAGCAGCTTGATGACCACGGGCGCGCCGCCGACCTCGGCCACCACTTCCTCGGCCTTCTTCGGTCCATGCGCGAAAGCCGTGTTCGGCAACCCCACGCCGGCTCGCGCCAGCAGTTGCAGCGCGCGCAGCTTGTCGCGGCTGCGGCCGATCGCGACCGACTCGTTGAGCGGAAACACGCCTTGCATCTCGAACTGGCGCAGGACCGCGAGTCCGTACCCTGTCACCGAGGCGCCGATGCGCGGGATGACGGCATCGTAGTGCGGAACCGTCCGCCCACCGTGTCGCAACAGCGGCTTGTTGGACGAGATATTCATGTGCACGTGCAAGGTATTGATGATGTCGATCTCGTGGCCGCGGGCACGGGCCGCCTCGACGATGCGCCGGTGCGAGTAGAGGCCCGGGTTGCGTGCCAGCATCACGATCTTCATGCATCAGCCTTGTCGATGGGACGTACAACGCCCAAGGCGCCGCCCCCAACGGGTTCCCTGGTGACCGCACAGGCCCTTCGATCGCGAGCCGGTCACCCAAAAAAGGCGATGGTATGTTTGGTACCGCCGCCTCTACACTTTCATCTTAGGATCGAGCCAATCGCGCAGGCTGTCTCCCAGCAGGTTGAACGCGAACACGGCCAGCGTGATCGCAAGTCCGGGGAACAGGATCATCCACGGTGCCGCCTGATAGAAATCGGCCGACGATCCGGACAGCATCAGCCCCCACGCCGGCGTCGGTTCGGTGACGCCGAGGCCGAGGAACGAAAGCGACGCCTCGAGCAGGATCGCCTGGGCGATGAACGCCGTCAGCATGATCAGGTAGGGCGCCACGATGTTCGGCACGATATGGCGGAGCACGATTCGCGCATGGCTGTAGCCGGCCGCGCGCGCCGCGTCGATGAAAGGCATCTGCGCGATCGACAGCGTCGAGGAGCGTGCGATGCGCGCCATCTTGGGCACCATCGGCAGCGCGATCGCGACGATCAGGTTGGCGTCGATGCCACCGATCATGTTCCGGCCGAGCACGGCCACCACGACCATCGCCAGCACGATGATCGGGAATGACAGCATGATGTCGACGATGCGTTGGATGACATTGTCGACCCAACCTCCGAAGTAGCCTGAGGTGGCGCCGACCAGCGCGCCGATCGTGCAGCCGAAGATCGCCGACAGAATGCCGACGGCGAGCGCCGTGCGCGAGCCGTAGACCAGTCGCGAGAACACGTCGCGACCGTACTGGTCGGTTCCGAAGAGATGCTCAGCGCTCGGCGCGGAGAGCATGGCGCCGAAGTCGACCGCTTCGGGATGATACGGCGAGATCCAGGCCGCACCGACAGCCAACACGAAGTAGAGCAGCACGATCAGGAATCCGACGAAGCCCAACGGCTGCGCGCGGATGAACTGCACGAGCGGGTGCGTTCGCTTGGGGATTTTCTCGGTGAAGGCGTCGTTCGCGGCGATGTCGGCCATGTCGGGCCACCTTTCACGTCAAGCGGATGCGGGGATCGAGCGCTGCGTAGAGCAGGTCGACCAACAAGTTGACGATGACGAACACGGTCGCGATCAGCAGCACTAGTCCCTGGATCAGGGTGAAGTCGCCGCGTGCCGTCGCGTCCACGAACAGCTTGCCGATGCCGTTCAGGTTGAACACCTGTTCGGTCACGACGAGACCGCCGATCAGGAAGGCGAATTCGAGCCCGACCACCGTCACGACCGGCAGCAGCGCATTCCGCAAACCGTGCCGGCGGGTAACGAGGCGCTCATAAACACCCTTGGCGCGCGCGGTTCGGATGTAGTCCTCCCGCATCACCTCGAGGAGCGCCGAGCGCATCATGCGCGTGACCACCGCCGCGTAGCGATAGCCGACCGAGAGCGCCGGCCAGAACAGCGCCGAAAGGTTCGTGATCGGGTCTTCGAAAATCGATACGTAACCGATCTTAGGCAGCCAGTTGAAGAAGTAGAGCAACCCCAGGATGATGAGCATACCGAGCCAGAAGCCCGGTATCGCCAGTCCTGAGACCGCCACCACGCGTATCACATTGTCGAGCCAACTATCTCGGTAGATCGCACATAACGTCCCGAGCGGCACCGCTATGATCACCGCGATCAGCGTCGCCATGATCGCGACTTGCAGCGATACGGGAAACCTCAACGCGATCTCACCCGCCACCGACTGTCCGGTCCACAGCGACTTGCCGAGATCGAGGCGCGTCAGTCCGATCATGTAGTCCTTGAACTGCACGATCAGCGGCTGATCGAGCCCCAGTCGCTTGCGCTCAGCCTGGATCGTCTCCTCGGTGACGTTGGCACCGTCGGCACGCAGCTTCACCACGACGGGATCGCCCGGCATGACGCGGATCAGGAAGAACACGGCGACCGCGACCCCGAGCAGGGTCGGTATGACCATCAACAAGCGCCTGAGGATATAGCCGAGCATGAACGTGCGATCCTGTGAGGGGCTGGGAGAGGCCGGTCGGCCTCCCCCTCAGTCATTCTACTCGTCGAGCCAGACGTCGATGAGATCCGTCGCGGTGAAGTGGTTGGCCTGATGCTCCCAACCCTTGATCTTCTTGTGATGCACGATGATGCGCTGCCACCACAGGAGCGGAGCCGAGTAGGCCTGCGTCAGGGCATATCGCTCGAACTCGTTGACGATCGCCTTCCGCTTCACCGGATCGATCTCGCCCGCCTGCTTGTCGAACAGTTCGTCGAGCTTCTTGTCCCCGTGATTGGCAGCGGCCTGCGACGACTTCTCGTTCGTCAGCAGCTTGTCGAACTGTGCCGAGGGATCGTCCGCGAAGTCGGAGATGAACTCGACGAGCACGTCGAAGTTGCCTTCCTTCATCGCGTCGAAGAACAGCTTCGTCTCGAGCTGGCTGTGCTCGACCTCGACGCCGATCCGGCGCCACTGGTCGATCAGGAAGATGCCACCCGGCGTGTACGGCTCCGCCACGTTGCGGTTGACCAGCTTCACCTTGAGGTTTGGCACGCCGGCTTCGGCCAGCAGCTTCTTCGCTTCGGCGCGCGATTTCTCGATGTCCTTCGAGAACCCGGGCAACTTCTCCAGTTCGGACATCGGCAGCCCGTACTCGTAGCCCGGACGCAGCATGCCGCTGACGTACTTGAGCATCGAAATCTTGGACAGCGCTTCCGAGCCGGCCCACCGGTCGACGGCCATGGTCAGTGCCTGACGCACCCGGACGTCGTCGAAAGGCTTCTTCTTGGTGTTGAAGGTGAACATCAGGTTCGAGACCCAGGGGCCCTCGACCAGTGTCGCGTTGTCCTTCATGGCGGCCATGATCTGGTCGCGCTCCTTGGGCGAACGCCCGCGGAACTCACCATCGAACTGGCTCCCGATCATGCCGGTCACGACCGCGTTCGACTTCACGAAGAACGCCTTGTAGCCATCGAGGTAGGGCCGATCCTTGAGGAAGTAGTCGTCGAACCTCTTGCCCGTCCAATGCGAGCCCTTCACGTACTCGACGAACTGGAAAGCCCCCGTGCCCAGGATCGTCTTGGTCGGGAATGTCGGATCTTCCTTCAGCTTCTCAGCCCGGTAAATGCAGTTCCAGGGCGAGGCGAAATGCGTCAGCATCGACGCGTTGGTCTTCTTCAGCTTGAAGACGACCGTATGCGCGTCCGGCGTCTCGATCGATCCGATGTCCGAGTGCAAGGCGCGTCGGGCTGAGATCACACCTTCCGGCGGATTGACGATGCGGTCGTAGCTCGCCTTGACGTCCGCCGAAGTCATCGGCGCACCGTCGTGGAACTTGACGTTGTCGTGCAGTTTGAAGGTGTAGGTCAGGCCATCCGGCGACTGCTCCCAGCTCTTGGCCAGGTCACCGACGATCTTCAGATTGTTGAAGTCGCCCTTCCACTTGAGCAGCTTCGAGTAATGCGGCAGCGCCGGATGCGCGAACGCGAACGTTGTCACCGCGTGGCAATCGAGCGTCGGCGGCTCTGCGACCACGGCGAAGTTGAGCGTGCCGCCCTTCTTCGGCGTCTGCGCCTCGGCGAGGCTGGAGCCCGCGACGGCGAGCGCACCGACGACTGCAACTAGACCAAACCGTAGCATCTTCTCTCCCTTTTTTGCCTTTTCTGCTGGCGGCGTCCGACGAACGCGCGGCTCCCCAGCGCGCGGCCGTCGACTTCGTGTCTGTTACTGGTCGAGCCAGACGTCGACCAGGGTCTGCCCGCCGAAGTGCGACGGCGGCAGCTCCCAGCCCTTCACCTTCTTGTTGTTCACGACGATCCGCTGATACCAGAGTAACGGAACGTTGTAGGCCTGGGTCAGCGTGTGCCGCTCGAGTTCGTTCACGACCTTGAGCCGCTCGACCGGGTCGAGAATTCGCGTCTGCTTCTCGTACAGGTCATCGACCTTCTTATCGGTATGCTGCGAGTAGGCGATCGACGACACATTCTTCGACAGCAACGTATTGAACTGCGCGTTCGGATCGTCGACGAAGTCGGATACGTTTTGCACGCCGACGTCGAAGTTGCCGTTGCCAAGGCCGTCGTACCAGAGCTTGGTCTCGACCTGGACGTGCTCAGTCTCGACGCCGATCCGCCGCCACTGGTCGATGGCGTAGATCCCCGCAGGCGTGAACGGCTGGTCGAGCGTGCGGTTGAGCAGCTTCACCTTGAGGTTTGTCACGCCAGCCTCCTTGAGCAGACGCTTGGCTTCCTCTCGGCTCTTTTCGATGTCGCGCCAGAAGCCTGGAATTTTCTCGAGCTCGGCACTCGGCAGCGCGAACGGCGAGCCGGGACGGAAGACGCCACCCACCCCCTTGATCAACGTCACCTTGCCGAGGTTCTCCGCCCCACCCCAGCGATCGATGGCGAGCGTCAGCGCCTGGCGCACCCGGACGTCGTCGAAGGGCTTCTTAGAGGTATTGAAGGTGAGCAGGATGTTGGTGATCCACGGGCCTTCCTGCACCGTGACCTGGTCCTTCATGGCCGAGACAAGTTGGTCGCGCTCGGCCGGCGTGCGGCCGCGGAACTCCGCATCGAACTGGCCGCCGCGGATGCCGGGCACAACCGCATTGCCCTTTACGAAGAAAGCCTTGAAGCCGTCGAGATACGGGCGATCCTTGAGAAAGTACTGGTCAAAGCGCTTGGCCGTCCAGTGCGAGCCTTTGACGTGCTCGACGAGCTGGAAGGCACCCGTACCCATAACCTTCTTGGCCGGATAGTCAGGGTCCTTTGCCAGCTCGGCCGCGCTGTAGACGCAGTTGAACGGCGAGGCGAAGTGCAGCTCCATCGAAGCATTGACCTGCTTCATCTTGAAGACGACGGTATAGGCGTCCGGCGTCTCGATCGAGCCGATGTCCGAATGAAGGGCTTTCCGGAACGAAATGATGCCCTGAGGCGGATTGATGATCCGATCGTAGGTGGCCTTGATGTCGGCCGACGTGAAGTCCGAGCCATCGTGGAACTTGACGCCCTTCCTCAGCTTGAAGGTGTACGTCATGCCGTCCTTGGCGACCTCCCAGCTCTCGGCCAGGTCTCCGACGATCTTCTGGTTGGCGTGGTCACCGACGAATTTGAGCAGTGTCGAATACTGCGGCGCCACGGGATGCACCATCGCGAAAGTGCCGGTCGCGTGGCAGTCGGTTGTCGGCGGCTCGGCGACCACTGCGAAATTCAACGTACCGCCCTTCTTGGGCGTTTCAGCCGCTGCTGGCCCGGCCATCGCAAGCGAGGCCAGAACACTGGTGACAACGGAAACTGTGAACTTGGACATGGACTCTCCTTGAGAGATGCGGGGCTCTAGGCGGCCCCTTCAGGCGTGAATGCAGGCGACCATGTGACCCGGGCCCAGCTCGCGCTGAGCCGGCACGGCCTTCTTGCAATCCTCCGTCGCGAGCGGGCAGCGAGGATGGAAAACGCACCCCGACGGCGGATTGAGCGGGCTCGGCAGCTCCCCGGTGATGATCTTGCGAGGCCGCGATCGCTCGATCACCGGATCGGGGATCGGCGCCGCCGCCAGCAAGGCTTGCGTGTAGGGATGCTTCGGATTGGCGAACAGTTCGGCCGAGTCCGAGAGTTCGACGATGCGCCCCAGATACATCACCGCGACGCGGGTCGAGATGTGGCGCACGACGGCGAGGTCGTGAGCTATGAACAGGTACGTCAGCCCGAGCTTCTGCTGTAGATCCTCGAGCAGATTGATCACCTGACCCTGGATCGACACATCCAGCGCCGACACCGCCTCGTCGCAGACGATCACCTCGGGGTTGACCGCCAGCGCCCGCGCGATGCCGACACGCTGGCGCTGACCACCCGAGAGTTCATGCGGATAGCGCAGCGCCATATATGGAAACAGCCCGACCAACTGTAGCAATTCGGCGACGCGGTCGTCGATCTTGTCGTTGGGCAGGATGCTGTGCACGTACATCGGCTCGCCGATGATCTGGCCCACGGTCATGCGCGGATTGAGCGACGAGTACGGGTCCTGGAAGATGACTTGCATCTTCTTGCGGATGGCGATCATCTCGCTCCGCTTCATCTGTGCGAGGTCGACGCCGTCGAACAGGATCTCGCCGGCGGTCGGATCCTCGAGCCGCAGGACGAGCCGCCCGAGCGTAGACTTGCCACAGCCGGATTCGCCGACGAGGCCGAGCGTCTCGCCCTTTCTGACCGTGAGAGACACGTCGTTGACGGCGCGCACGAGCTTTGCGGGGCCCCTCAGGAAGCCGCCGCCGACGGGAAAGAACTTGCTCGCGCCCTTGATGTCGAGGACGGCGCTCGCATCGTCGGCTACGAGGCCGGCGTGCCCCTCGGGCCTTGCCGCATCGGCGTCAGCGAGCGTCTCGATCTCAGGTGTGCGATGACACGCCGCGAAATGGCCCTCCTCGATTTCGCGGAACGCCGGCACCTTCATGCATTCGTCGATCGCGAAACGGCAGCGGGGACGAAAGCGGCAGCCCTCGGGTGGATTGAGCAGATTCGGCGGAGAGCCGTCGATCGTCGCGAGCTTGACCGCGCGGCCCCGGTCCAGCCGGGGCACGGCCGACAGCAGGCCGCGCGCATAAGGATGCAGGGGCCGGCCGAACACGCGCTCAGCCGTGCCGCTCTCGACGATCCTCGCGGCATACATGACGTTCACACGGTCCGCGTAGCGCGCGACGATGCCCAGATTGTGCGTGATGATGATCACCGCGATGCCGAGGCGCCGCGACAGGTCCTTCATCAGCTCCAAGATTTGCGCCTGGATCGTGACATCGAGCGCCGTCGTCGGCTCGTCGGCAATGAGCAGCTTCGGATTGCACGCGAGACCGATGGCGATCATCACGCGCTGGCGCATGCCGCCCGACAGCTGATGCGGATACTGGACGAGCCGGTTGGCCGGATCGGTGATGCCGACCAGGGTTAGCAGCTCGATGGCGCGCTCGTCGGCCTCCGCTTCCGACATGCCCATATGGATGAGCAGCGGCTCCTTGATCTGAAGCCCGATCGTCAGGACCGGATTCAAGGACGTCATCGGCTCCTGGAAAATCATCGAGATCGAGCGGCCCCGCACCTGGCGCATCGACTCGTCGTCGAGATCCAGCAGCGATTTGCCCTCGAACTTGATCGAGCCCGCGACGATGCGCGACGATTGCGGTGGCAGCAGCCGCATGACGGCAAGTGCGGAAACCGACTTCCCCGAGCCGGATTCGCCGACGATCGCCACCATCTCGCCCGGATAGACGGAGTACGTCACGCCTTCGACAGCGCGGACCGTGCCATGCGACGTGACGAAGTGGACATGGAGATTATCGATCTCGAGCACTGGCGCGCTCGGAGCTACGGATGACTCTACGTCCGATCGTCCGGCAGTGACCACGCCCCCGGCGGGACTGTGCTGCACGTCGGTATGCCTCCCTGGTTTGCTCGGAGCTGACGCACCGTCAGGTGCATTCTCCGGGTCATTTGGCAGTATGTCGTCTTTGCTAGACAAAGTTTCGCGGGAGAGCAAGCATGCGCCGCGAAACGAAGTTTCGTCGCTGACTGGACTCTCGCCGCGCGAGTTCACGAGTTGCAGATGAGTCTAATCCGCAGCACAGAGTTTACCTCGACTGAGCCTCCGGATTATTCAGCCAGCCGCGCCCCGAACCACTCCCGAACCAACGAGCCCACGCTATGCCGAGCCCAACTCGCACGCCTTCCGGTCTTGCCTACGAGACGACCGACATCGTCGCCCCCTGGCATCACGGTCGACGCCCAATCGTCTTTCATCACGGCATCGGCACGGATCGGCACGTCTGGTCGGACTGGCTCCCTTCCGTCGTGACGCGTCACAAGGTGGTGCGCTTCGACACGCGCGGTTACGGCCAATCGGCCGTGCCACCCGAGAGCCATGCCTGGACGCTCGACGGCGCGTTAGCCGACCTCATGGAAATCGTCGACAGAGCCGGCGAGGGCGGCACGGTGCACTTGGTCGGTGAATCCTTCGGCGGCACCGCCGCCCTACTCGCCGCAATCCGTCATCCCGAGCGCGTCGCCTCGGTCACGGTCGCGAACACCGCCTTCCGTGGCGCCACCATCGCCGACGTTCCTGGCTGGCGCGCCGCGTTTGCCAAGCAGGGGGTCCAAGCCTGGAGCCGGGACATGATGCCCAAGCGCTTCCACCCCGATGCCCTCGGCGATGCTGAGCGCCGTTGGTACCAATCCGTACAGGACCGCTCTCCGGCGCATGTTACGGTCGGCCTCGGAGAGCTGCTGGCGGCGACCGACCTCGGTCCCGAGCTCTCCAGGATCAAGGCACCTCTCCTCATCCTGATGCCCGACCGGAGCCCGTTCGTCACGGCGCGCATGGGCGTCGACCTCCTCGAGGCCGTACCGCACGCCGACCTCGCTATGGTCCCGCACGCACGCCACGGGCTGCCCTTCTCGCACGGTCCCGAGTGTGGCGCGCGACTGGCAGCGCACCTCGACGCGCTCGAAATGCGTTAGGAGGCGGCGGGCTTCCGGGCGACCACGAACAGCCGGGGATCTTTGCGTCCCGAGCCGTGGCGGGCCGTTTCGACGATCTCGAAGCCGCCCGCTGCGACTTCCTTCGTGAGCTCGACGCCGTCGAAGAACGCGACGACGGACGGCGCCTTGCCGATCACGCGCATCACCGGCACCGCGAGGCGGATGAGTGACGTCATTTCAGCAAGGCACGTCGTCTTCGAGATGAAGAGGCCGCCGGGCTTCAGCGCTCGCCATGCGCCCTCGATCACGGCGCGCCGATCCACCGCCAGATGCAGCAGATTGAACGCCAGCACCGCGTCGAACGACCCGGCCTCGGCCACAGCCTCATCCGCCGGCGCTACCCGCAGCTCGATATTACGACAACCGGCCTGTGCCGCACGTTCTCGCGCGATCGCGATCATCTCGGCTGAAATGTCGGTGGCTAACATGTGCCTGACGTGCGGCGCGATCCGGAGCGCCGTCGTGCCCGTTCCGCAGCCGAGTTCGAGCACGGCATCGTCCTTCGAGAGGTAGCTCACGCAGCGATCCACCGTCCTTTCGTAGCCGGCCATGTCCTTGATCGGGTCGGCGGCGTATTTGCGGGCCGCTCGGTCCCAGAATCTCGCGTCGCCGATGGTCGCCTGCATGAGGGTCTCCTTTCGCGCCGGCATGCGTCAAGGTTGAGGCCGTTTTGTGGAAGCGGTTCCGTCGGCCCCCATGTTCGATTAGGGTCGCCCGCCAACCCAACACTCGAAGGAGCCCGATCGTGGCCCGCGAATACCTCAAGAAGTCGACCGTCCCCCAGCAGAAGCGCCGGGCCGAAGTTGAGGACACGGTGCGCCGCATGCTGGCCGACATCGCCGCCAACGGTGACGACGCCATCCGCCGCTACGCCCGCGACCTCGACAAGTGGAACGGCGCATTCCGCGTCGGCGAGGCCGAGATCGCCGAGAAGACCAAGCAGCTCTCCAAGGTCTTCAAGGAGGACTTCGACATCTGCCACAAGAACGTGGTCGATTTCGCCAAGCGCCAGCAGGAGAGCATCCAGGCCTTCGAGGTCGAGCTTTATCCGGGCGCCGTGCTCGGCCAGAAGCTGATCCCGATCGAGAACGTCGGCTGCTACATCCCCGGCGGCAAGTACCCGCTGATCTCGTCGGCCATAATGAGCGTCGGCACCGCCAAGGTTGCCGGCGTCAGGCATATCACTGGATGCGCACCGCCTCGCGGCGCTGACGGCATCTACCCGCAGACGCTCTACGCGCTGCACAAGTCCGGCGCCGACGAAATCTACTGCCTCGGCGGCGCACAGGCGCTGGCAGCGATGGCCATGGGGTTCGTCGGCATGAAGAAAGCCGACCTCATCACCGGCCCCGGCAATCCCTACGTGGCCGAGGCCAAGCGCCAGCTCTTCGGCATCGCCGGCATCGACCTGCTCGCCGGTCCGACCGAGATCCTGGTCATCGCTGACGACACCGCCGACCCGACCATCGTCGCGACCGACCTCCTGGGTCAGGCCGAGCACGGCCCCGACAGCCCGGCTTGGCTCGTCACCACATCGCGCAAGCTCGGCGAAGCCGTCATCAAGGAAGTCGAGCGCCTGCTCCCGGATCTCCCCACGCGCGACAACGCCGGCAAGGCCTGGGCCGATCTCGGCGAGGTGATCGTGGTCGGCTCCGACGACGAGGCGATTGCCGTCTCCGACGAATACGCCCCCGAGCATCTGGAGATCCAGACCGGCCGCGACGACTACTATCTCGAGCGCCTGAGCAGCTATGGCTCGCTTTTCATCGGCGAACCCTCGACCGTCGCCTACGGGGACAAGGGCGTCGGCACCAACCATACGCTGCCTACGGGGCGCTCGGCCCGCTACACTGGCGGCCTCTCGGTGCACAAGTTCACCAAGGTCGTCACCTACGAGCGGCTGACCCGACGCGCCTCCCGTGAGATCGCGCCCGTGATCTCCCGTGTCTGCCGCGAAGAGGGCATGATCGGCCACGCTATAACGGGCGAGGTGCGTGCGAAGCGCTACGAGGGGGCGAACTGAAGGCCGGCGGGCGACCCGTTCGGCCATCGCATTTCCTTCATGCGTGACCCACAAATAAAAAAAGGGCCGCCGAAGCGACCCTTTTTCGTTTTCTTGGAAAGCCACCCGGCGCTATGCGGCCTGGGCGGCATTGACCGGTTCGGTGACCGTCGGCCGTTTCTCGTCATCTGAGACGTGACCTGACTTCAAGGCGACACCGATGTAGCGAACGCGGCCTGCTATCTTTGCCTTCTGGACGCCGAGCTCACTGAAATCTCGGCCGAAGGTGGGTAGCGCAAGCGGCTCCTTCTCGTGGTCCTCGCACCAGGCAATGTAGTCTTCGTAGAGCGCTGTTGCGGTAAGACTGGAGCCATCGGTGGTCTCGATCCTCTCTTTGTAGAAGCGTTCGACGTCGGTCTCGGGTGCCACGAGCTTCTGCACGGGCACATTGCGGTTGTCGTTGGCAATCGCGACTGCAGCGGTAGCCGGAGCAGCACGCTGTGCGACACGGACCACGGCAGGTGCCGCGATGGTGGCGATTGCGGGCTCCAGTCTCGGAGCCGATGGGGCCTCACGGTCATGCAGGCGCCATGTTGAGAAGGCGACGTACAAGCCGAACCCTGATCCGACTTCCAGCAGCAGCGCCACGAAGATGGTCAGCGCAGTCTGCATGTCCTGGATGTCGATCTTGCCCAATCCAACGAACGCAGCAAGGTGTGCCAGCACGGCAGCCTGTGGATCGGCCTGCGTGTTCGAGCCGTGCGTGCCATTCGCATTGGCGTTGGCGAGCTTGCTCTTCACGTCGTCGATCCGCTTGCCGAGGACGATCGCCTGATCGGCGGATGCCAGCTCGGAGGCGAGGCCCTGCAGCTTCTGACAGAAATCGCGGGACTGATTGCCCTTGATCACTGTGCAGTTGTTGCTCCAGTTCCAGACCTTCTGCATTTTCATGCTGTCGATCTCGGCCTGGACGGCGGACGCCGGCCGGTGCTGGGGTATCCAGCTCATCTGCTCCTCCGCACGCTTCAAGTCAGCGCGCAGGTCCTGATAGGACTGAGCATGAGCGGCCCGCTGTCCCGTCGTATCGAGACGATTGAGCGCGGCGTGGCCGAGCGCAGACGTCAGCGAATAGGCGAGGACGACGACCCAAACGACCGCCGAGGCCGCAGCTTGCGACCACATGCGATTGCGGATAGCGGCGAAGAAGAAGAACGGCACAAGCGCTTTGAAGCAATCCGCGGCGGCACTAGCCGATCCGTAGATCACGCCATCCAGCTCGGTCTTGCCGAGAGAATAGCCAAAGCGCCAGTTCATCGCTGCGGAGACGGCGAGTAGTACCGCCGCAGCGAGAACGCCTAGCACACCTAGGACGTGTCTCATGTTTAGAGGCCCCCTTTAACCCCCAATTCCGGCAATCCGGTCGGATCGCCGGTCAGTTTTCGGGACTCGACGCTACAGGGGGGACACCATCGATTCTCATGCCAGCCGCAAACGTGGGAGCCGCACAAGGCGACATTGCCACAAGCGATCGATCTCCTGCCGCTGAGCTTACAAGCCACCCCTGAGCGGGCAACCCGTACGGCGAGTATCGAATTGAGCTGTGCGTGGAAGACGCGGTCATGGCCAACGTGAGTGCTCTAAATCATCGCTGCCGCTACGCAGAGATTTATGCACGTTCAAATTCTGGCCTGACATACATTGGGGATATGCATACAGCGCCCCCCGGCATTTGGAGACGTAGACGATTCGTTAAAGAGTGTAAATGAGTCATAAGGATATGGCGGAAGTTGGATGGATTGATGTGACCAAGGAGCATAATGCGATTTCGGTAATTGAGCATAGTTTTCACCATCTTTTTGAGTGTTTCCTCTGATTGCAACCTAAGCTAGATGTAGGATTCGGACTGCTCGCGACATACGAGATGTTGGGGCTAATCGCTATTTCGGAGCCTAGCGGCCAGGGCGAGCAGAACTGCTGCAACATCGCCGCTATCGGTTCCGGAAAGCGCCGTCACCAACGGTTTTGAGCACCTCCAGGGATTGCGTCTGGAACACGTTGATGCGTAATGATGGGCACGGAAGTTAAGACGTTGCCGGTACAGCGCAAAGAGCCTCGGCCTTACCAGCGACGGTGCGCAGTGTGTCCTGGGGCGGGAACTGGGCGTTCGGCGTTCCTGATCCGATCTCCGGGAAGAGTGCAGGGAGTTGGCTATGGCGCGTTTCCGCGGGATGATCGCCGCACTGCTGATTGGGACCGGCGCGATCGCCTACGGCGCCCAGGCAACAGGGCTCGTAGAGAGCGTTGCGGACGGGTTGCAACGGATGGCAGTTGCGGCCGCCCCAGGCGCGTCCGAGACGACAGGTCGATACGACCAAGCCCGCATAACCGCACCCACGGACGTCACACCTGAAGTCCACGGCACGGGCCACCCCACTGGCATCCATCGGGCACTCGCGGCCCGCAGCGGTGGGCTGGACCAACCGCTACCGCCACACGTCGCCCGTGATCTGCGCCTCGCGCAAGCCCCGGACGAGCAGCGTGCCGTGAAGCCCGTTGGATCGAGCCGCACAGACCGGGGATCCTCTGCCGCGCCGGGGTCCACTGAGAGTCTCACACGGGCCATCCAAAGCGAATTGAAACGTGTCGGGTGCTTCACCGGCGAGGTCGACGGGGATTGGGGCGCGAGTACGCGCGTGGCGATGCAGGCCTTCAACGATCGCGTGAACGCCAAGCTGCCCACGTCGCGGCCGGATTACATTCTGTTGACCTTGCTGCAGGGTCATTCCGCCAAGGCCTGCGGCGCACAATGTCCACCAGGACAGGCAAAGAGCGACTCCGGCACTTGCCTCCCTCGAAGCGTCATTGCCGAGAACCGACGGCGCGCGGCTCCGGCCGAGGGCACGCGGGCAGACGACACGGCCGCGATCACGACCGGTGCTGCGCCTACTGTGTCGGCCGGGTTGCCTGCGGGCGAGGCGTCTCGGTTGGTATCGGCCGCTCGTATCGAACGTCCCGCCGCAGTCGAACCACCGCCTCCTCTCAGCCGCACCGAGATCGAGCGCCAGCGAATTGCGGCGGCCGAAGCGCGTCGGCAGGAGCGGGCAGCCGAAGCGGCGACCCGCGCCGAGGGCGAACGCCTTGCGCGGCTCGCGGCGGCCGAGAACGCACGGCAGGCAGCCGAGACACGCCGCCAGGAAGAATTGGTCCGGCTTCAGGAGCGGGAGTCGAGACGAGCCGCCAAGGCCGAGG
This sequence comes from Hyphomicrobiaceae bacterium, assembly GCA_022844225.1. Lineage (GTDB taxonomy): Bacteria > Pseudomonadota > Alphaproteobacteria > Rhizobiales > Hyphomicrobiaceae. Next base: position 36,981 of record JALHMC010000009.1, read on the forward strand.
AGTCTGCGGCCAAGCAGCAGTCGGCCATGCTGCTCCCCACGATTCCCGACGCTCGATCCTTGCCGACGCAAGTAGCGCCACCGGCCTCGGAGACCGCCTCGACACCTCCCGCACCAGCGTCCGTCGCATTTGCTCCAACGGCATCGCAAGTTGTCGCCGTTGCCCCCGCCCGCGCGGCACGCAAAACGACGAAGCGACGCGCCAGCAAGCCGCGAGGCGCGCGATACGTCGGGCGCTTTGAGCCGTCGCCCGCCTATCGTCTCGGGCGTCTGGCGCCAATGCGCATCACGACACCCGTCGTTCTCTCGTATGTCGCTCGATCGCGTCGCAATCCGCAGGCGATCTTCCGCGAGCTGCAGCATCGCATGCCGTGAGCGATCGCTCTCGGCTCGGGGACGCGACGACCCTCGTGGTGGACCGGGTCTCAGAGCAGCGCGGTGATCTCGCGATTGGCCGCGTCGACCCGGTCCGACAGGGCACGGACAACGAATTGCAGGAAAGCCGCGCACAACTGCGGGTCCTCGGCTAGAAGCCGCTCGTACGTTCCGCGCGTGAGCACGTAGACGATCGTCCGTTCCTCGGCCACGACCGAGGCCGCCCGCGGGAGGCGGCGGAAAAAGCCCATTTCTCCCACGACCGTGCCACCGGTCATACGGCGGACGCGGATGGGACGCCCGCCGAGTCCCGGCACGATCACGGCGACCGAGCCCGAAGCCACAAGCTCGATCGTGTCGGCCTGTGCACCGAGCGCGCAGACGATCTCGCCGGCCTCGAGTTCCCGTTGCTCGAGGTAGCCCGCGATCAGCCGGCGCGAGGCATCCTCTCCCAGTTCGCGCGCGAGCCACGTCGCGACATCGGGCACGCCCGGGGTACTGCTGCCGCCCGCCGCGCGCGCCAGCTCGTCCTCCGCCCATTCGAGCGCTTCATTGCGAGTGACGAAGGAACGGCCAGTTGCAGCGCCGCCGAACAGGCCGGCGGCAGTAAGCTCCGCGACCAGGCTGGGATTGGCCGCGGCGATGACAAGCACCACATCCGACGCCGCAGCCCAATGGGCCAGCTTCTGGAACGACAGCACGGCCGACGCATCGATGCCAGTCACTCCCGAGCAATCCAGCACCACCCACCGCCGTCCGAACAGCCCCCGCGACGCGGTCGCCTGCCGGATGTTTTCGTAAAGGCCGTTGGACGAGCCGAAGAAGAGGAAACCGGTCAGCCAAAACACATGGATTCGACGCCCCTGCTCGGCCAGCAGACGCGCCAGCTCCGGACTGCGCTCGACCGGGGCAGCGAACTCGGCACGGGTCACGTGACGTCGGATGACCCCGATGCGGCTGTACCGGGCGGCGAACAGCAGGCAGGCCCCGACCATGCCGAGCACGATGCCGGTGAGATATCCGAGACCGACGATGGCCGCCATGATCAGCAGGGTCAGCGCCAGCTCCGGCAGCGAACTGCGCCCGGGAACTTTCAACGCTTCCACGACAACACCCACGCCGAGAAAGATGAGCAGCCCACCCAGCACGGGCCTCGGTACCAGGCTCGCGAGATCGAACCCGGAGAACAGCAGCAGCCCCACGAACAGGCCCCCGGCGAGGCCCGCCAGCCGGCCTTGCCCGCCCAGCGCATCGATCAGCCGGCTCGGATTCAGCGCATGACCAACCGACAGTCCCCCGATGGCCACGACGGCAAGATTGGCGGCGCCGCTGGTGCGGAACTCGGCATCCATGTCCGCCTGGGCCTTGCGCTGCACCTCCAGACTCGAGACGTCGAGCAGCAAGGCAGCCGTCGACACCCCGGCAATCGAAACGATCTCGACCGCCGCCGCACCCAGGATCTGCCAATCGACACCCCCGAGCGACGCCAGCGGCGACCACCCCTGGGCGCCCCCGGTCATGGCGAGATGCCATCCCGCTGCCCCGTTGCCCGCGAACAACCACAAGGCCAACTCGATCACAACCACGCCCCCGACGATCACTGCCGGCAGCGCCTGTGCGCCGAGCGGCGAGCGGCGCAGCCGCAGGAGAATCGCGGCAAACGCCACTGTGACCGCAAGGCGGGCCGCGATCGACGCGCTGGATACTTCGGCGAGGCTGCCCCAACTCAGCGCGGAGCCCGTCCCCACCTGGAGTCCACCCAGGATCAGCAAGAGACCCGAGGCCGCCAGAAACCCGCCGATCACCGGGTACGGCACGAAGCGCACGGCCTGGCCGAGCCGGAAAGCCCCGAGCGCCCAGATCAAGGCACCCGTCAGCGCGCTGGCGATGGCGAGACCGACAAGCACGTGGTGAGCCGCCTCGGTGGCCGACAGGCCCTTCTCGAACGCCGCCGCCGAGACCGTCGCCGCCAGCACTGCCATCACGGCGACCGCGGGATTGCGGGGACCGGCCAACAGCGGCGCAAGCGTAGTCCGCCCCGCCGACATCAGCGTCACCACGGCGGTCGCCAGCATGAACCCCCACAGCGCCATCGGCAGGCCCGCGGACAGCTGCCCGGCGAAAATGAGAGCGCTGAACGAAAGGCAGTGCGCCAGCGTCACGAACGAGGCGACGATGCCGGCAAACGCATCGCGCGCATAAAGGGCCGCTGTTCCAGGCGCACCGAGCAACGCCACCAGATCCCGCCCTCCGCGCCTCTGGCGCAGATTGTTCCAGTCCGCAAGGCTCACGCACCGCTCCGCCGCTTTTCCGAGCGCGCCACACTGGCCGCGACATCCGGCAGAGCACAAGCTCAAACGTCGGATGGACATGGTACGATAATCGATCGGTTGCAGATGAGACGGAGGCGGACATGGGTGTCCAGCGGGCGGTCGCCATCGGCGAATGCATGGTCGAGCTGGCACGTGGAACGGATGGCCGCTTCGGGCAATCGTTCGGCGGCGACACCTTCAATACAGCGGTCTATCTCTCTCGGGCCGGCGTCCCGACCGCCTACGCGACGGCACTCGGCGACGATCCCTACAGCGACGGTATCGTCGCCCTCGCGGAGGCGGAAGCCGTCGCCACCGACCTCATGATCCGCCGCCCGGGCCGCATGCCCGGCCTCTACCTGATCGAGACGACACCTGCGGGCGAGCGGACGTTTCATTACTGGCGCGACCGCTCTCCGGCCCGCGAACTGCTCGACGGCGACGATGCCGATGCGATCGGGTCGGCCATCGAAGGCGCAAGGCTCGTCTACCTGTCGGGCATCACCCTGTCGCTCTACTCGGAACTGGCGCTCGATCGGCTCGAGCGCATCCTCGGCCGCGCGCACAAGTCAGGCGCCATTGTCGCGATGGACGGCAACTATCGCCCACGCGGCTGGGGCGGCGACGCGGATCGCGCACGGCGCGTGCTGGTCCGCTTCTGGCGCCTTGCGTCGATCGGATTGCCCACATTCGACGACGAAGCCGTCCTGTGGGACGATCGGGACGCCGCCGCAACCGCCACACGGCTCCGTGGCCTTGGCGTCGCGGAAGTCGCCGTGAAACTCGGCGCGGCCGGCGCGTTGATCGCACCATCTGACGGCAAGCTGATCGAGGTGCCGATACCCCAGCCGGTGACCGCCGTCGATACGACCGCGGCCGGCGACAGCTTCAACGCCGGCTATCTCGCAGCCCGCCTCGCCGGACGCGACGCCGAGCCCGCCGCACTCGCGGGCCACCGCTTGGCCGGCGTCGTCGTCGCCCACCGCGGAGCCATTGCCCCCAGATCCGCAACCGCCTCCGTGCTCCAGCCCTGAGCAATCGCCACCCGCTTCGCCGGCGGATGTCGCCCCATGCGCGCGGGCAGCAGTCGACCTGCGCGACCACAGCCGCCACGCGATTAGACCGGATCAGTCAGCGCGCCGCGCCACAAGGGTGGCGAAAGAGCAGCCGGCTATGAGGAGTATCGAGGTCAATGGTGCATCGCACTTGTTTCGTAAACGACGTGTCGCCGGATAAGCCATCGCGGGAGGGAGACCGTTGGCAGTGGCGCCAGCCGAAATGGCTGATGCATATGCGGAGCGCGTGTTAGGATCTCCGACCCCCAGCCCGGGGTGCGAAGGAAATTCGATGAAAATCGCTGTTGTCCAGCAGCCGCCAGTCTACCTTGATCTGGCGAAGTCGATGGCCCGTGCGGTCGAGCTTGTTCAGGAGGCGGCCAGCCAGGGATGCAATATGGTGGTCTTTCCCGAAACCTGGCTTTCAGGTTACCCCACCTTCGTCTGGCGACTGCCGCCGGGTGCCGGGATGGGAAAGACGGATGAACTTTACGCCCTCTCGCAGGCCAACTCAGTCGACCTCAGTAGGGACGGCCTGCGGCCGCTGCAAGACGCGGCGAAGGAGCACCAGGTGGTGATCGTGCTGGGCTACCAAGAGATCGACGGATCGGTCAGCGGCAGCACGCTCTTCAATAGCTGCGCGATCATCGACGCGGACGGCAGGCTGGCCAACAACCATCGCAAGCTGATGCCAACAAATCCAGAGCGGATGGTCTGGGGCTTTGGTGACGGCTCGGGCTTGAATGTGGTGGACACCGCAGTCGGTCGCGTTGGAGCGCTGATCTGCTGGGAAAACTACATGCCGTTGGCTCGCTATGCGCTCTACGCGCAAAACATCGACATCTACGTCGCTCCGACATGGGACAGCGGCGAGACATGGCTGGCGACGATGCAGCACATCGCGCGCGAAGGCGGCTGTTGGGTTGTCGGCTGCGCGACGGCATTGGAAGCTTCCGACATCCCCGAAAGCGTCCCGTACCGCGACGTGCTTTTTCCGAACAAGGATGAGTGGATCAACGCGGGCGACGCAGTCGTCTACAAACCCTTCGGAGGCGCCATCGCAGGACCGATGCGCAAGAAAAAGGGGCTTCTGATCGCCGAGATCGATGTGGGTTGCGCTCGCGCCTCGCGTCGGAAGTTTGACGCGAGCGGGCATTACGCCAGACCAGATGTCTTCTCTCTGCATGTGAACAGGAAAAGGCAGGTTCCTGTTCAGTTCGACTAGGCTGAGGCACTGATGACAACCCTCGTCAGCGTGCGGTGTGGCGTTGCCCACCCTCGCTGCCTCTGGCTTCACAAAACGCGCGATCGTAGTCCGCTCGCCAGGATAGGTCGGTAACGGGCGCCCCGGGGTTGAGCTGACGTTGTCGCGGAAATCACTGAAAGCATGCTGCGCTGCAGCGCTTTCTGAGCGTGACGACTAGTGCACCGCTGTCCTCGCATAGCAGACGCCTTAGATCATCCGTTCTTGCGCGAAGCCGGTCTTGCCCCATCCCATCATCCCGCGCCTGTGCGTCATTGCTTAACCACGCCAGCCGCATTCGTTTGGACACCAGCCCCATCCTACTCCGGGGCGCCATACACCAATCCGGGCATCGGCATGCCATTGCCGGTTGCCGAGGCGCGGGCTCGAAGCCTACCCTGCCGGCAACCGCACCAGCAAAACGACCGGAGCCCCCTCATGCGCGTTGGCGTCTTTTATTTCCCGACCGACTACGGCATCGAGGTCGGTGAGCTTGCGGAGGCCCTCGAGGCGCGCGGCTACGAGTCCCTCTTCGTCTGCGAGCACACCCACATTCCCACCTCGCGGCGGACCCCGTTTCCGGGCGGCGGCGACCTGCCGAAGCGCTATTCGCACACCCACGACCCGTTCGTCGCGCTCGGCTTCGCCGCCGCGAGGACGACAACGCTCAAGCTCGGCACCGGCATCTGCCTCATCACGCAGCGCGACCCAATCGTGACCGCGAAATGCGTGGCGAGCCTCGACATGCTGTCCAAGGGCCGGTTCGTGTTCGGGCTCGGCGGCGGCTGGAACGTCGACGAGATGGAGAACCACGGCGCGCGCTACGACAAGCGCTTCAAGCTGCTGCGCGAGCGGGTGCTCGCAATGAAAGAGATCTGGACCAAGGACGAGGCCGAGTTCCACGGCGAGCTGGTCGACTTCGATCCGATCTGGTCGTGGCCGAAGCCGGCCCAGCGCCCGCATCCCCCCATCCTGCTCGGCGGCGAGACCGATCACACCCTGCGGCGTGTCACCGAGTTCTGCGACGGCTGGTTTCCGCGCGCGACGGCGACGTTCGACCCGAAGGCTCAGCGTGCGCGGCTCGATGCGGCCGCCAAGGCCGCCGGGCGTGATCCGGCCTCGTTGCAGATGACGGTGTTCCGCGCGCCCGCCGACGCGGAGCGGTTGAAGCCCTACCGCGATGCCGGTGTCGACCGCGTGTTGCTCGAGGTACCGGACTTGACCCGGGACGAGATCTTGCAGGTCCTCGACAAGAATGCGCCCCTGACCCGATAGCGAAGCACGCGGACCCCCCGACGCGCCTCAGGGTCCGGCCAGCGTACCGCCGAGATCGGCGATCGAGATCGGCACGTCGAACCGGAAACCCAGCCGGTCGCCCGTGCTCCAGACGACGACGCCGTCGATCTTCGGCGAACGCCCGATGACGAGGCAGGCTCGCATCCCCGGTTGCAGCGGCGGCGAGCCGGCAAGTCCTGCCCCCTGTCGGGAGATGTCGATGGTCCTCAGCTGCCAAGCCCTGCCAGGGATGCCCAGTTCACAGTCCAGACGTAGGCGATGGCGTCGCTCGGACCGGCGCTCGATCCAGCCGGGAATCTCGATTGCGCCGCCACTGGTGACACACGGTGAAGCCCCTAGCGCCGCGGCAGCGAGCAAACGCTCGGTGGCAACGGCTCCAGGCGCATTCGATCCAGACCGGCTGGCCTCACGCGGCAGAGCGCCGCCAACGTCCTGAATGAGCCCCAGCGCGCGTTCGCAGATGATACCCCAGAGCCCGGCCAGTTCGTCGATGGCGACAGGGTCCCGCGGACCCGCCGTCTCGACATTCGCGCAATGGCGAAGTGTGAGTTCGCGCGCGATAGCGATCCGTACCCTTAGATCATGCAACCCGTTCACGATCGCCAAGACGCCCCGATCCAGGCGGTCTCCAGCCGCCTCGCTGCCGTGCGACGTCAACTCCGGCGGCAGCCACAGGGGCACCCCCGCCATCAGCCTCTGCGCTCTATGGGGGAAACGATAGGCGTAGTTGACGACGCTCGTGACGCAGGCGACCAGAGCACCGCTGGTCTCGAGTTCCTGAAGAATGCGGCACAAGAGACGCCCCGATTGAGCGGGATGCATCGTCTCTTCGATCGTCGAAACCGAGGCTTTGAATGAAAGCTTGTCATCATCGACGATGAACGCTGCACCATCCTGCATCTGCGACCTCAAAGATGTTAAGGCCGCAGTATCACGCGAACATCCTAATTTCTACTTTAGATTGCAATATCCATTTTTATGACCCTGGGTTGCTCAAGAGACGGCCTTGAGCCCTTCGCCAAAGCGGACGCCACGACCGGGGGCCGCGGCGAACAGGGCATGCGTATAGGGATGCTTCGGAGACGCGAAGATCTCCATCGTCGGCCCCGCCTCGACCACCACGCCGTTCTGCATCACGGCAATCCGGTCGCAGATCTGGGCGGCAACGCGCAGGTCGTGTGTAATGAAAAGCACGGCAAGATCGAACCGCACACGCACGTCGTCGAGCAGCGCCAGCACTTGCGCCTGCACCGACACGTCGAGGGCGGAGACGGCCTCGTCCGCAATCAGCAGCTTCGGCTCCATGGCAAGCGCCCGAGCGATGGCGATGCGCTGCCGCTGTCCGCCAGAGAACTGGTGGGGAAACCGGTCGAGCGCATCGGGCTGCAGCCCGACGAGTTGCATGAGATCCTTGGCCCTGCGCATGGCGTCGTCCGTCGAGAGGCCGAAATTGACCGGCCCTTCGATGATCGAGGCACCGACTGTCCGGCGCGGATTCAGCGAGCGATACGGGTCCTGAAAGACGATCTGCACGTGTTTCCGGTGCGGCCTGAGGCGTCGCTCCGGCAACGTCGCGACGTCGATATCGCCGATCCGGATGGTCCCGCTGGTCGGCTGGATCAGACGCGCGATGCAGCGCGCGACCGTCGTCTTGCCGGAGCCGGATTCGCCGACGATACCCACCGTCTCTCCGCGGCGGACGTCGATCGTCACATCCGCGGCGGCCTTGACCACGCGACGCTTGCCAGCGAGGAAGCCGCCGGAGGCGTAGGTCTTGCAGAGCTTGTCCGTCGACAGCGCGACCGTCGAGGCATTCGGTTTGCGATCCGGCGGGTGCAGGCTCGGCACCGAGCGGATCAGCATTTGCGTATAGGGCTCGCGCGGGCGCGTGATGATCTCGTCACGACTGCCGATTTCGACCACGCGCCCGTGTTGCATCACGACGACCCGGTGCGCGATCTCCGCGACGACGCCGAAGTCGTGAGTGATGAACAGCACGCCGGTGCCGCGCCGCGCCTGCATCTCGGCGATGAGCTTCAGAATCTGGGCCTGGGTCGTCACGTCGAGCGCGGTCGTCGGCTCATCGGCGATCAGCAGCACCGGGTCGAGCACCAGCGCCGCCGCGATCATGACTCGCTGGCGCTGCCCGCCGGACAGCTGGTGCGGAAAGGCATCGATCATGCTCGCCGGATCGGGCAGATGCACCGCAGCCATGATGTCGAGCACCTTCTGGCGCCGCTCGGCGGCCGACAGCGGCGTGTGGATCTCGAGCACCTCGCCGATCTGCTCGCCGACGCGCTCGACCGGATTCAGCGCCGTCATCGGCTCCTGGAAGATCATCGACATCCGCTGCCCGCGGAGCTTGCGCAGCTCAGGTTGCGAGATGTTGGCGATCTCGCGCCCCTCGAGCTTGATCGACCCCCCGGTCAGCGCGAGCTGACCCTTCGGTAGAAGTCCCATGACGGCCTGGGCCGTGACGGACTTTCCCGATCCTGATTCACCGACGACACAGACGATCTCACCACGCCCGACTCCGAACGAGACGCTATCGATCGCGTTGCGGCGGTCACCACCCTTCGGCAGGGCGACGGTCAAGCCATCGAGCTCGAGAATGGGGCCAAGGTCGCTGGCGGCATCGCTCGCATCTTGCATCAGCCGCGGCGCTCCATCTTGGGGTCGAGAACATCGCGCAGCCCGTCGCCCAGCATGTTCACGCCGAGCACCGTGACGGCGAGGAACAGCCCAGGATAGAGGATGTTGTGAGGGAACACCCGGAACAGGGTCCGTCCCTCGGCCATGATGTTCCCCCACGTCGGAATCTCGGGCGGGATGCCGATGCCAAGAAACGAGAGAATGGCCTCGATCAAGATCGCCGCCGCGCAAATGAACGTGCCCTGGACGATCAGAGGCGCCACTGTGTTCGGCAGGACATGGCGGAAGATGAGCAGCGGTGTCGGCGTTCCGACGGTGATCGCGCTTTCGACGTAGGGTTCCTCGCGGATTGACAGCACGATCGATCGCACCAGCCGCACGACGCGCGGCACCTCTGGCACCACGATGGCCAGCACGACGGCGAAAATCCCGGCACGAAACACCGAGACGAGGCCGATCGCGAGCAGGATCGCCGGTATCGCCATCAGGCCATCCATGAACCTCATGATGATGCCGTCGAGCCAGCGGATATAGCCCGCGACGAGGCCGATCAGCAGGCCGATTGAAATCGAGATCAGCGACACGGTCAGGCCGACGATGAGCGAGACCCGGGCACCGTAGACGACGCGACTGTAGATATCGCGGCCGAGGCTGTCGGTGCCAAGACGATAGCTGACCGGGACCTTTTTGCCCTCGTCGTCGCGGATCGTGGCCTCGTATCCGGGCAGCTTGTTGCGGACGGAGGGGTTCACCTCCGCCGGATCGCGTGTCCCGAGCCACGGCGCGAGAGCCGCAATCGTCACCATCACCGCGACGATAAACCCTCCGATCAGCACGCTGGTGGATCGCGCCAGCTGCCGGAAGGCGGAAACGCGCGGGCGGACGGGTGTTGCGTCGGCGACGGCCATCAGTAGCGGATCCTCGGATCGAACAGGGTGTAGGCTACGTCGACGAGCAAATTCACGAGCACATAGGCGAGCGAGAACAGCAGGATCACCGCCTGGATCGTGGGATAATCGCGGGCGAGCACGGCATCGACGGTCAGGAGCCCCAGGCCGGGCAGCGTGTAGACCGACTCCGTGACGACGACGCCGCCGATCAACGTCGCGAACGTCAGGCCGATGACGGTCAGGATCGGCACCGCAGCGTTGGCGAGCGCGTGACGCACGAGCACCTTCAACTCTGACTGGCCTTTCGCCCGCGCCGTTCGAATGTAGTCTTCGTGCAGCACTTCCAGCACGCTGGTCCGGGTCATGCGCGCAATGAGCGCGACGAACACGATCGACAGCGTAAGCGACGGCAGGATCAGACGATGGAGCCAGCCGGCAAACCCGTCCGAGAGATACTGGTAGCCCTGCACCGGAAACCAGTCGAGCTTCACCGCCAGCAGATAGATCAGCAGGTAGCCGACCACGAACACCGGCACCGAGAACCCAATGACCGAGAAGCCCATTACGAACCGGTCGATCCACGAGCCTTGCTTGTAGGCTGCCAGCGTCCCCAGCGGCACCGCGATCGACACGGTCAGCACGATGGCTAGCAGCGACAGCGAGATCGTTGGCTCGACTCGCTCGACGATCAGTTGCGCCACCTGCTTCTTGTAGAAGAACGACTCGCCGAAATCGCCCTGGAACATGTTGCCGATCCAGATCAGGAACTGCGTCAGGATCGGTTGGTCGAGGCCAAGCTTGCTGCGGATCTCGGCGATCTGCTGGTCGTTCGCGAAGTCGCCCGCGATGATCGCCGCTGGATCAGATGGCGTCAGGCGCAGCATCAGAAACACCAGCACCGCGACGATGGCCATCACGGGGATGGCGGCCAGCAGCCGACGAAGAATGTAGGCGCTCATGCTCGCCTTCGAGGCTCGAGGGACACGATAACTAAGCTCGCTTGATGGTCCGGCGTAACGCCCGATTGCAAATCCCCGGGCCGACGATCCGCCGGGAGGACGGACGGCTTCTGGCGGGCCTCTCCCGAACGGGTATCAAGGGCCGGGTTTGGTCCCGGCCCATCCTTTCTCCCCGGCGCGGCTACTTGACCGAGATGTTCCACAACACCGGTGCAGGCGCAGGCACGATGCCATCGACATTCTTGCGCATGCCGCCGACGCTGTACCACTGGCCGAGATGGACGTGGGTCGGATACTCCGCGACCCGCTTCTGGACCGCGGCCACGATCTCTTTCTGCTTCGCCGCGTCGGTCGCCTTGGCGAAGTCGTCACGCAGTTTCTCGATCTGTTCGTCGCAGGGCCAGCCGAACATCGCCTTCTCACACCCCGCGTTGAGGAAGCCCATCATCACCGGATTGAGCAGGTCGGCGGACACCCACGAGGTGAGGAAGGCGTGCCAGCCACCCTTGTCCGGAGCATCCTTCTTGGCGCGGCGGGCAACCAGCGACTGCCAGTCCATCGACTGCATGTCGACCTTGAAGCCGGCCTTCTCCATCAGCGACTTCGCGACGGGAGCGAGGTTCGTGAGCACTTGCAGGTCGGTCGAATGCATCAGCACGATCGGCGTGCCGTCGTACTTCGCCTCGGCGAGCAGCTCGCGCGCCTTCTTCATGTTGGACTCGAGCTTGTCCTCCATGCCGGCCGTGGTCTCGAGAGGCGATCCGCAGATGAATATCGCCTTGCATTGCTTGTAGTACTCCTCACTGCCGACCACGGCTTTGAGGAAATCCTCCTGGTTGAAGGCGTAGAACAGCGCCTGACGCACTTTTGGATTATCGAATGGCTTATGGAGCACATTGAACCGGAACGTGAACTGGTTGCCGAGCGGGTTCCAGTTCAAGGTCTTGAGATTGCCGTCCCCCTTGATCAGCGGGTAGAGGTCATGCGGCGGGGCTTCGATGTAGTCGATCTCGCCGGCGATCAGTGCGTTGACCGACTGCTGGTGATCTCGGATCGGACGCCATTCGACGCGATCCACCTTCACCACTTTACCACCGGCGAGCGCCGACGGCGGCTCTGAGCGCGGCACATACTTGTCGAACTTGACGTAGACGATCTTGGAGCCGGGCTGCCACTCGTCCTTCTTGAACACGAACGGACCAGAGCCCGTGAAGTCCTCGATCTGCTTGTTGGGATCGGTCTCGGCGACCCGCTTCGGCATCATGAAGGGCACGTTCGAGGACGGCTTGCCGAGAGCCAGCATCACGAGGCCCGTCGGCTCCTTCAACTTGATCACAATCGTCTTGGCATCAGGTGCTTCGACCGCCGAGACGAACGTCATGAGCTTCTGGCCCATGGAGTCCTTCGCGGCCCAGCGTTTGATCGAGGCGACGCAGTCCTCCGCGGTGACCGGCGCGCCGTCGTGCCAGGCGAGTCCGTCACGTAGCGTCAGAGTATAGGTGAGCTTGTCGGCCGAGATATCCGTCTTGTCGACCATCTGCGGCTGGATCTCGCCCTTCGCGTCCATGGCGAACAGGGTGTCGTAGACCATGTAGCCGTGGTTGCGCGTGATGTAGGCCGTGGTCCAGATCGGATCGAGGATCTTGAGATCCGAGTGCGGAACGAAACGCAGCGTCGTCTGCTGCGCGGCCGCTCCTGCGACGCTCGCTGCCAGCATGGCCGCACCGACGGCCAGCTTCCAGGATACTCTCATGCGACGGTCTCCCTTTGGTCTCGGCTGCCGGGCAACGGACGCCCTGCAGCCTTTCCAGGCACTTTGCGATTCCAGTGCGACATGGTCAAGGTCGATGACCCTCGACCGTCGCGTGCGGGACGAATGAAAATTCACTCGGGCGCTCGATTTTCGGGCGTCACGGTATCACATGCGCCGACCCGGCATCAGGCGCATGCCCGGACGCAGGTTTCGGTACGGCAGCTCGGTGTGATCGATCGCGACCGGCCCCGGCGCCTTGGCGACGACGATCGCAGACGACATCGGTGTGAAGTCCGCACGGAAGTGAACCGAGCTCTTGACGGCGATGATGGGGAGCTTCTCCGGCACGAGGCCGAGATGACGAAAGATCGAGCTGTCCATCGTCTGGGCAACGCGCGAGGCGACGGCGACGAGCACCCCGGACGGTTCGACCTCGAGCAGCGCCGTCAAGCCGAGATCGACCGGCATGCCACCCTTCATCGCCCCCGTGGCCGTCCACCCGTCGGAGCGCGCTCGCACGACACGGGCCCGGCAGGCAACAGGCATGTCGCCGGGAAGCCGTTTTCCCCCAATCGAAAAGCTCGCGGTGACGCCTTCTCCGGCTGCATGCGCGGCTTGGGCCGTCTCGGCATCGATGATCGCGCCGATTACCGCTCCTTTAGCGCCGGCCTCGATCAGTGCGCGCAGCACGCCTGTGGTGTCACCCGGCCCTCCGCCTCCGGGATTGTCCTGGGTGTCGGCGATCACCACGGGCTTGGCCGCCCCGCTCGCCTTTGCGAGGGCACGGGCAACCGCCGCGGAGGCCGAGTAGAATTCGGGTAAGAAGTCACCCTCGCGTCCTCTGACAGCTGCGGCGAGGCGATCGGCTGCGGCCTCGGCAATCGCCCCCGTCTCGGCGTAGGCGAAGACGCTTGGGCCGCAATCGCCGAAATCCGCGTGCGGAAAGCCCGAGGCGAACGACAGCCCAACGAGCCCGGGCGTCGTGCGGTCCATCTCGGGCATGAGGGAAAGATAGATGTCGCGGGCGGGGCCGAAATCCGTGCATCCGCCATTGATCGGGATCAGGAAGTCGATCTGGCGAAAGGCCTTGGCCGGGCGCTTCCCGGTTTTCAGGATGCGCAGGAGCCCGGCCGCAGCGCGCGCGCCCGTCTCCACCATATCGGTGTGCGGGTAGTAGCGATACATGTCCATGTAGTCGGCATGCTCGATCATGACAGGCGTTACGTTGGCGTGGAGATCGAGGGCCACGGTGATGGGCAGGTCCTTGCCGACCTGCGCCCGAAGGCGTCGAAGCAGCTCGCCCTCGCCATCATCGACGTGCTCGGCAACCATGGCGCCGTGCAGTTCGAGGCATATCCCGTCGAGCGGGCCGGCTGCAGCGACGAGCGCGAGCAACTCGCCCGTGATGCGCTCATAGGCATCCTCGGTCACATGGGCTGAAGGTGTCGCCATGCACCAGAGCAACGGAACGATCTCGGCGCCAGCGGCCTCCAACGTGGCGATGGCTCCCGCGACAGGTAGCTTCTTGCCGCGCACGCGCCGGTCCATATCCGTGCCGCGGCACAGCGGCGGGAAGCTCTTCGTCACGGCGAACGCCTCATAGTCGGCCTTCACCGGTGCGAACGTGTTGGTTTCGTGCTGGAAGCCGGCGACGGCGATCCGCATTGGGTTTTGCTCCAGACTGCACTCTTTTTGGCGTTGCTCGACTTCAGCCCGCCCGCCGATACTCTAACGCCAGGAGGACCCCCATGGACAAGCTGCACTGGAAATCGGCGGCCGAGATCGCCCGTCTGATCCGCGAAAAGAAGGTTTCGGCCACCGACACGCTGGAGCATTTCCTTGCGCGCGTCGACCGCTTCAATCCGAAGCTCAACGCCATCGTCTGGCAGGATCGCGAGCGCGCCCGAGCCCGTGCCAAGGCAGCCGACACGGCCCTCGCCAAGGGTGAAGTCTGGGGGCCGCTGCATGGCGTCCCGATGACCATCAAGGAAAGCTACAACGTCGCGGGCTCACCGACGACTTGGGGCGATCCGGCCTTGAAGGACAACGTCACCGAGACCAGCGCGCTTTCGGTCCAGCGTCTTGAGAAAGTCGGCGTGGTCCTGTTCGGCAAAACCAACGTACCTCTCATGCTCGCGGATTGGCAGAGCTACAACGCCGTCTACGGCACGGCCAACAACCCCTGGGACACGAGCCTCACCCCCGGCGGCTCGTCGGGCGGCTCAGCGGCCGCGCTGGCGGCAGGCCTGACCGGCATCGACGCCGGCAGCGACATCGGCGCCTCGATCCGCAATCCAGCGCATTACTGCGGAGTCTTCGGGCTGAAACCGACCTGGGGCATCATCTCGCCGAAGGGACACGCCCTGCCGGGTGTCATGTCCTACGGCGACATCTCGGCGATCGGCCCGCTGACCCGCGGCGCCGAGGATCTGGATCTCGCGCTCGACGCTATGGCGGGACCCGACGACATCGACGGCGTCGCCTGGAAGCTCGATCTGCCGAGCTGCCCGGCCGGATCGTTGAAGGATCTCCGCGTCGCCGTGAAGCTCACCGATCCCAACTCCGAGATCGATGGCGAGTACGCGGACAAGATGCAGGCGCTGGTCGATGCCTTGGCCAAGCGCGGCGCGACCGTGAAGGAAGCTGAGCCTGAAATCGATACGCGACGGTTGCACGAGGTCTATGTCTGGCTGCTCAGGGCCGCCACATCGGCGCGAACCCCTGAGGCCGACATCGCCCGCTGGAAGGCAGCGGCCGAGCAGGCCGGCCCCGGCAAGCTGCCCTACGTCGAGCAGATGGTGAAGGGCTGCACCATGTCTCATCGGGATTGGCTCGGCCTCAACAACGAGCGCATGAAACTCCGGCGGCAGTTCAATGCGTTCTTCCAGGACTGGGACGTGCTGCTCTGTCCGGCAGCAGCCTCGGCGGCTTGGCCGCACGACCAGAAGGGCGAGCGCTGGCAGCGTATGATCACGGTCAACAACAAGCGCGTGCCGACGACCGATCAGTTGTTCTGGGCCGGCTATTCCGGCGTCGTCTACCTGCCTTCGACGGTGGGGCCTGCCGGGCTGACCCAAGCGGGGCTGCCGGTCGGTTATCAGGCGATCGCTGCAAGCGGCCGGGACAAGTGGGCCACCGCGTTCAGCCGTCTGGTCGAGCGCGAGATCGGCGGCTTCGTGGCACCGCCCGGATACGAGTAGACTGCAAGGCACGAAAGCGAGGGGCAATGGCGGCGGCGAGCGAAACCGAAAGACAGAACGAGGTGATCGCCTTCCTCGCTGATCCCGCAGCCTATCCACCGGGGCTCACCCACGTCGACCGGATCGAGACGCATGGCGCCCTGGTGTTCGTCGCTGGCGCACAGGCGCTCAAGATCAAGCGCGCCGTGCGCACCGGCTACTTCGATTTCTCGACACTCGACAAGCGCGAGTCCGTCTGCCGCCGCGAGATCGAAATCAACCGCCCGAACGCGCCCGACATTTATCGGGACGTCATCGCGATCACACGCGCGAATGACGGTCGGCTGGCCATCGACGGCGAAGGCACGCCGGTCGAATGGGCCGTGCGCATGGCCAGCTTTTCCCAGGACGCGCTCCTCTCGACGGTGGCGGAGCAGCAGGGCATCGACGACCGCCTTGCGACAGCCTTGGCGGAGACCGTGCTCGCGGCACATGCCAAGGCCGAGCCACGACTGGTGGGCGATGCCGCGCAGCAGATGGGTCGTATTGTGGCCGATGTCGCCAAAAGCATCGCGGCTTCGACCAGCGGCATCGCCGGCACCGCGGCACTGCGTCAGCGTTTTACGGAGCAAGCGGAGGCGGCTCTGGCGCGCGCATCAGCAATCCTCGTTCGCAGGGCTGAGGCCGGCCTCGTCCGGCGCTGCCACGGCGACATGCATCTCGGCAATATCGTCCTGTGGCAAGGCCGCCCGCAGCTGTTCGACGCCATCGAGTTCGACGAGGCGCTCGCGACCATCGATCTGCTCTACGACCTCGCCTTCCTGGTCATGGATCTCGACCGGCGCGGACAGGGCCGCGCGGCTCACATCGTGCTCGACCGTTACCTCGGCGGCTCTGAACGCGAACTCGACATCGAGGGGTTGGCCGCCCTGCCGCTGTTTCTCGGCCTGCGGGCCGCCATCCGGGCCATGGTCGCCTTCGATCGCGCTCGCATACAAGAGGCACCGCAGAGGTCAAACACGGAGCAGCACGGGGTCGAGACCTTGTCGCGGGCGATCGACTACCTCAACCCTCCCCGGCCCCGTCTCATCGCCGTCGGTGGGCTCTCCGGGACCGGGAAGACGACACTCGCAGCAGGACTTGCACCAAGCGTCCTGCCCGCGCCTGGCGCGCTTCACCTGCGCAGCGACGTCATAAGAAAGCGTCTTGCCGGCGTCGATGAACTCGCTCGCCTGCCTCCGGATGCCTACACGCCTGAAGCGTCCGAAAGCGTCTATCGCGCTCTCACCAGTCTCGCGCGCAAGGCACTCGCCGCCGGACACTCGGTCGTCGTCGATGCCGTTTTCGCGCGTCCCGAGGAACGCACCGCCCTCGAGCAGATCGCGGCGTCAATCGGCGTCGCCTTCGACGGCGTCTGGCTCGACGCGGCGCCCGATCTGCTCAAGTCTCGGGTTGCAGCCCGCCGCGGCGATGCTTCGGATGCCACACCCGAGGTCGTGGATCGCCAAATCGGCTATGACACCGGCACCATCACCTGGCATCGGATCACGGCGGCGGGCGCACCTCAAACCGTACTTGCAACAGCAGCGTCGGCCCTTCGCCTCGACGCTGTCCGTTAGCAGCGCGCGCGCGATTGAACGAAAGTCAATTTATTTTGAACGACGTCAAAAAAGCTGTTTTCTCGCGTCTTATGATAGAGTGTCGCACTGGGACGTAAAAGGCTACGCAGGCTCAGGCCGTGCACCTTTGTCGACGATCTTTTCCGCTAGAGGCTCCGATGCCGGCTCGCATTTCACATCGCTCTCCGGGCCTCTGGTTGCTCTTACTCCTAGCCGTGTTCGCAACCACCTCAGCTAAGGCTCAGGTGATTCCGCAGCCCGGTGCGGACGGTCTCGTCCGCCGGGGCGATGCTGTCATGACCGGGTTTGCCTCCACACTACCGCCGGGACCCGATCTTCCGATCGACGTGCATCCGCTGGATCGCACCATGATCGATCCGGAAAGCGTTACCGTTCGCATCTTCGATCTCACGCAACTCGGTGGCGGTCCGGAAGGGCAGCTCTCGGACGCACCCGTCCGGCATGTGCTGAAGGCTAAGGACGTCGGCCACGTGTTCGGCATCGCCTTCGACGGCGACGGCACGGAAGGCTCAGGCCCGCCCAATCTCTATCTCACCGCCACCTCGGTGCACGGCCTGCAGTTGATCGCGCCCGGACCGGCCGATCGGCCGGAACGTGTGATGACGGGACGCCCCGGCGCCCAGTGGATGCCGGGGCTGTTCGGTGAAGCCAAGGGCGGTGGGCCGGGCAGTATCTGGAAAGTAGACGGTCGCACGGGCGCCATCACACTTTTTGCCAACATCACCACCGGTAACCTCGAGAATTCCGGCACCGGCCTCGGCGCCATCGCATTCGATCGGCGCTCGCGTCACCTGTACGTCTCGGACCTCGAGACGGGGCTCATCTGGCGGATCGGCCTCGACGGCACGATGCTCGACACCTTCGATCACGGCACGCAGGGTCGCGCCGCGGCGGGTCTCGAGATGTCGGCCTACGACCCGGCCTCACGAACTGACCGCACCGAGGAAACCTTCAACACCGAGGTTCCCGAAAGCTGGGGTTTTGCCGTACCGGAACGCCGCGTCTGGGGCCTCGCCATCGAGAACAACCGCCTCTACTACGCGGTCGCCGACGGACCGACGATCTGGTCGGTTGGTCTCGGCCCAGACGGAAGCTTCGCCAACGACTCTCGTGTCGAGACGCTGGTCAAGGGCGCCACGGCCGGCAGTCAGATCGGCACCATCCTGTTCGACGGTCCGGGCTTGATGTACCTCGCCCAGCGCGGTGGACAGGTCGGCAGCTACGACTACCAGAGCTTCATGCGCCCGCAGGAAGCCGCGGCCTTGCGTTACCGGTGGAACGAAACCGAGCGCCGCTGGTCCGCGACTCCTGAGGAGTACGCCGTCGGCCTGCCGCCCGAACATCACGGCGTCGTCGGCGGACTCGCACTCAACTACGGTTATGACCGGTTCGGCCGCATCGACTACGACCGCTGCCGGCAGACGCTCTGGCTCACGGGCGAGCATCTTCGCGCCGGCAGCGATATCGTCCGCGTATCGCGCGGCGGCCCTCGCCTCGTCGGCGGCTTACAGGGCATCTACAAGAGCCGCGTCAGACCCGACAACGAGCCTCCCTTCGAGGCCTGGTACGTCGACTACGACGCCGCATATGACGACGAGGAGACCTTTGGGCACATCGGCAACGTCGCCATTTTCGCCCCGTGCAAGTCGAGCGTGACCTATGCGGCCGAACGCGTCGAAATCCCGGTGTGGACGGCGGGCCCCAACCTCGTCGTCGAGAAACGCTGCGAGCCGGTCGCCTTTGGCGGGCGCGTGCGCTGTGTCATCGTCGTGCGCAACACGGGCGACGCCACCGGCAGCGGCGATATCGAGATCGTCGACGAGACGCGGACACTGTGGGGCCCGAACAAAGGCGCTCTGTTGCCTGTCGCCGAGGCTTCCGCTGACGGCGGCGAGTGGAGTTGCGCGGCCAACGCCAACGGTGCATTCGCCTGCAAGCTGCCGGCCGCGCTGCTGACGCCCGGCAGCGGGCGCGAGCTGTCCCTCTGGATCGACACCCGCGACCTCGTGCTCGGCGGCAACGTCGGCTTCCGGAACTGCGTGACGATCGACCATCCTGACGGGAAGGGCAAAGCCTGCGCTGAAGGCGGAACGGGCATCGTCGTCTCGAAAACGGGCCCTGCGATCTGCAAGCCGGGCGAGGCGTGCACGTTCGCCTTGACGGTCACGAACGCGAGCCCGCATCCGTTCAAAGGCGACGTGCTGCTGGCCGATCACATGCTCGTCGGCGGCAACCTGCACGAGGCGCCGATTGCCAAGATCGAGCCGCCGCTCGACTGCGCCGAGGCGCCGACGAAGCTTCCGTTCTCCTGCCTCGCCGCGCTCGATCTCGCGCCGGGCCAGAGCCTGCTGCACGCGATCACCGTCGAAATGCCGGGACCAGGGCCCACCTTCGCGCAGAACTGCTTTGCCGCTACAGATCCCTGGCTCGCCGCACAGCCCGATCTGCTGGGCGGCCTTCTGTCGCCGGCCAAGTTCAAGGGGCTCTTGGCGTCTGCAGCGCACGCGCATCCGGCGTGTCTCTGGATCAAGCTCGGCGACCTGCCCCTGGTCAGCCCCGCGAAAGGTCCGCCGATCTCCACCCCGCTGCTCGCCGGCTCGTTCACGCCGTCGCATGGCCTGTTGCCACCGGTCGAAGTCTGCGCCAATGGCCGCCCACCGCTGCCCGGCGGCCGCTGCCCGTGTCCCCTCAGCGCGCCCTGGGACCCGGAGACCGGCACCTGCCGCTGGCGTCCCGTGTGCTGGGACAAGGCTCGGCTCACACCCTCCGGCGACTGCTGCCCGCGCGGCACCGTGTGGTGGGCCTCAGCCGACACCTGTCGCATGCCCCCGGTTGTCGGTTGCTCCGATACGTGGCGCCGCAAACCGGACGGTGGCTGCTGCCCCAGGGGTGAGCGCTGGCGCGACGGCGAGTGCCGCCCCAGGATCGTCACCGAGCCGTGCGGCTACGGTTACACCCGTCTGTCGAGCGGCCAGTGCATCCTGCTTCCGGTCATTCCGCCGGTCGTCGTACTGCCGAAATGCCCGGATGGCCGCGACCGCCTGCGCAACGGGCGCTGTCCGCCGGTGGCCTGCCCGCTCAACGCACCCTTCAACGTCCGCACCGGACGCTGCCAGCCGACCGAAGGGCCCGGATGCGGGCCGGGCTATCACCGTCTGGCGCGCACCGGCCATTGCGTTCCGATCGGTGGCGGCTGCCCCGGTCGACTGGTCAAGGACGCGCACGGCAAGTGCGTGCCACCCAGCGCCGGCGAACCAGGACCTGGACACCCCTGCGCTCCAGGCCAGCGCCGCCTCCGCGGCCAGTGCGTCGGTGTCGGCCAGCCCGATCCCGGACGCCCGATCGGGTGCCCCGGCCGGCTGGTGCGTGATGCCGGCGGCAAGTGTGTGCCTCCGGTTGTCGACAAGCCATCCGACACGACCGCATGTGGTCCGGGTCAGCGAAGCGGTCGCGGCGGCCGGTGCATCGGTGGACCTGGGCAGGTAAAGCCACCGAAGCAGGAAACGCGGCCGCTCAAGCCACCGCGCATCGATCCGCCTCGCGTGAAGCCGCCGCGCGCAACGCCGCCACGCCGGAGCGAGCCCAAGGTGCGAGAGCGCCAGCGCGAGCGAGTGAGCCCGTCGAGGCCGCCGCGTCTGGAACGCTCGGAACGCCGTAGCGGGCCGCCCGGGATCGGCCCCCAACGTCGCCCGGGGCCGCCACTTGGCTTCAATCCCGGCCCGGGACGCGGTAGCGGTTTCGGCGGAGGCGGCGGCTTCGGCGGACGACGGTGAGGCTCTGCCTCACCGCCACCGCTCACATGTCGTGTCGGACGCCACGGTAGCGCTCCAGCCAGCGCGCGAAGCCGACGATGACGGCCACCAGCCCGCCGATGCCGGCCGTGAGCACGAGGATAGGCACCAGCACCGGCACGAAAGCCCAGATCATCGCGCCCGCGAGGAACGCCGCCGTTCCCAGTAGCCAAAATCGCAAGACCGTGCTCATCGCCGCTCCATGAAGCATTGAGTTCGACGGTGCGCGGAGTCGCGATCGGACACGTGCCGCTCTCGCCGGACCTGCTAACCTCTCGTCAGTACCATCATCTCGCACGGGAGGCAGCAGTCATGGCACCGCGACTCGAAAATCAGGCAGCGATCGTCACGGGGGCCGGTCACGGCATCGGCGCGGCCATCGCGACCCGCCTCGCGGCGGATGGAGCAGCCGTTCTGGTCGTCGACATCTCCGCCGAGCGTGCCGATGCCCATGCCAAGACCATCGTCGCCGCCGGCGGTCGCGCCACCGGCCGCGCGGTCGACGTGAAGGACCGTGTCGGAGTCGAGGCCGCCGTCGCTGCCGCCGTCTCCGACTTCGGCCGCCTCGATGTCCTCGTCAATGCCGCCGGCATCATGGACCGCGCACCGGCGCTCGAGATGGACGACGCGCTCTGGCATCGCATCATCGACACCAATCTCTATGGCACGTTCGTATTCTGCCAAGTCGCGGCGCGCGCGATGATCAAAGCAGGCAACGGCGGGCGCATCGTCAACGTCGCGTCGAACTCCGGTCTGTTCGGTGGACGCGGGCGTATCGCCTACGGGGCCAGCAAGGCCGGCGTCATAAACCTCACCCAGACCCTCGCCATCGAACTCGCCGAACACGGCATTCTCGTCAACGCCGTGGCGCCTGGCCCGACCAAGACCCGCGATGACCAGCCCGCCGAGCCCTGGGGCAGCGTCCAGATGCGCATGCCTCTGAAACGCTGGGGCAGACCCGAGGAGATCGCGGCCGTCGCCGCTTTCCTCGCCTCGGGCGAAGCCAGCTTCACGACCGGACACGTATTCGGTGCCGACGGCGGCTTTACCATCTCCGGCATCATGGAAGGTTAGGCGACAAGGGGATCAGATCGCCCGGTTCGAGAGACATGGACTTGGCCGCACCTATTAACGACGCAGCAGATCTTCAGTTATTGATCTAGTCGCGCAGCAGTCACTTTGCTGATGACTTTAGGAAATGCCAAATCTTGACATAGCGCATCATGTCAAGAATCGTGTGGATCGAACTTCCAATTGCGTCGCAAAAGGGCTCGATCAATGTCGGCATTGTACGACGATTCGTGGCAAGTTCTCTTGCAAGCGTTGGGACGACTTGTCACCACTCCAGAGGGTATGATCGCGCTCCTGACTTTTGTAGTGGTCCTGTCCGCGGCCCGCCAGCTCAAGGTGCAAAACAAAAAACTCGATCGATGGCCTCGTCGCAAAGGCGCGGCCGCTTTGCGGCTTCGTTCGCCATCCACGCCTCTCGTTGCGATGCCGACCATCGACATGACGGACCCCAACAAACAATTCGAGTACATCTCTCGGGTGGAATTCGAGCCATTGCCACTCCTAAACAAGAGCGAGTATCGGGTCTTGCTGCACCTGGAAGCAGCGGTGAAAGAGGTGCAATCGGGATTCCGCGTTATGGCGCAAACGAACATGGGGGAAATCATCAGGCCCAAACGCAACTCGGCCGCGTCTCGAGATCTCGATGGCGCCTTTGCATCCATCAATAGCAAGCGACTTGACTTCGTGGTTATCAATCAAAGAGGCTTCCCGGTTCTAGCAGTCGAGTATCATGGTCGCGGTCATTTTCACGCCAAGACATTTATGCGAGACGCTGTGAAGCGCGAAGTGCTGCGAAAATCGAATATTCAGTTTCTCGAGATTTCTGCAGACTTCGAGAGCGATGAGCTTCTCGATACATTCCGACAGCGACTGCGGGGACTTACGGACGATGGCAGGGTACAATAGGACACCGTAATGAGAGGGGCGGCACGTTGGCTGCCCCACTCATCCGTCGTCAGTAAAGCGCGACCGGATTGCCCGGCGAGCCCGTGGCCCCCTTCATCTTGAGCGGCGACCATACAAACAAGAACTCGTACGCCTTATCAGCGACGAGCTGAGTCAGGTCCATGTTCTCCATGTTCCAGATGCCGCGCTTGGTCTGCAACTTGATGTGACACTCGAACGGCTGCACGGTCTCGCCGCCACCGCCCTTGCCGACCGCCTCGACCGCCCACGTATCGGCGCCCGTCAGGATGATCTTGCGCTCAGCCATGTACTCACACGCCGAGATGCCGAAGCCGGGTTCTCCCGAATTGAACAGCGCGACGCGCCGCTTCTTCTCCGCGGCATCGAAGGTGTCCCAATTCTTCGGGTCCCAGATGTTGCCGTGGCCGGTGTGCAGGAACACGCAGTCGCCCTCGCCGATCGGCGCGATGCCTTGGCGCTTGACCATCTCCTCCACATCCTTGGCCGTGATGATCCCGGGATCGCTGGCGCTGTTCTCCTTCGGAATCGGCAGCTGACCGCCGCGCAATGCCACCGCGTCGAGCAGCACGCCCCGGCATACGAATCCCTTCTGCGCGACATGCTCGACGCCGAGCGGGCCCATGCCGTCGGAGCCGATGCCTTTGTCTCCGAGATAGCGGCCGTTGTAGTAGAACTTTCCTTTCGACGTGATCACGCCGATGTGGCCCGGTCCGTCGAACTGCGTGCCGATCTGGCCCAATTCGGCCGTGACCAGTTCGTCGTTGTAGACGAGTTGCTGCCCGCCGAAGGGCCCTCCCGTCGGCATGCCCGGGATCACCAGCTTCCAGCTCCGTGCACCAAACGCCGGCGCATCCGCAGCGTAGACCTTGCCGAGCGTGGCGACCTTGCCTTGCTTGACCAGTCCGACGGCCTTGAGCACCAGCTCTGGTGTGGTCCGGTTCGGCGCTCCGACCTTGTCGTCGGGTCCCCATTCCGAGGGCGCCCACTTGTTCGTCAGAGGCTCGTCGTTGAGGCCCGGCGTCTGGGCGTCGGCAATCTGTCCCAATGAGACCGCTGCAATGATCGTCACGGCGACATGCAATATGCTCTTCATGCGCTTCTCCCACACGTTTTTCGTTTCTGTAACCTGTCGAGCTTAGCGCCAACGCGCGCCGCTGCACCAAAAAAGCTGGTCGCGCCATCGCTCGAATTCAGTCCGGGCGATGATAAACAATCACGCCTTATCAGCGCCGGCGCGAGCGACCGGCAGCCGCCCTCTGCCCCCTGATGCTTCGAATGCCGTCGATTACCTTGTCAGCCGAATGAACCTATCCTAGTCTTTTTGACGATGCGCTGGCGACCCTGTGGGGAAGGCCGAGAATGAGCCTGTAATGATCCAGCGCGCGGGAGGAGCCAGTGTTACATTTCAACATGCAACGATCGATAAGCGCCGCAGTCACCTCTGTCGTCGCGCTGGTGCTGATGCTCGGAATCGGCCTGCACGAGGCCATGGCTCAGGCAGCCAGTGGTTCCGGGACAGCCAGCAAGGCCGCGCACCGGATGCGGATCGTCCATGCCTACCCTGCGCATACGCAGCATGGCCGCAACATGGAGTTCTTCAAGCAGAAGGTCGAGGCCTACACCGATGGCCGTGTAGCCGTAACGATTTATCCCAATGCCGAACTCGGCCCGATCAACCAGGAAATGTCGATGCTCCTGGCGGGCACGGTGGAGGCGTCTTACAGCATCGGCGGAATCGTCGAGGCCATCGACCCTGCCGAGGCTCTCTGGAATATCCCATTCCTGCTGAAAGTGGCCCCCGGGCAGGGTGAGCACATGCGTCGGATCATGGATGACAAGACCATCCAGGGGACGCTCGCCAAACGGCAAGCCGCCAAAGGCCTTAAGCGACTGGGGCATGTCCCGACACTGACGGGTTTCATGCTGGTCGGCAACAACGTGCGGGCTGTCGAGAAGCTCGAAGATATCAAAGGGCTGCGTATCCGCCATCCGGGCGGCCTGATGGGAGAGCTTTATATCAAATCGATCGGTGCTTCGCCGATGACGGTGACCGGCGCCGAGGTGCCCGTTGCCTTGCAGCAGGGCGTTGTCGATGGATTGGTGACGACGCCGGTGCATTATCACGATGCCCGCTGGCACACCAAGTTCATGACCTTGCCGTTCTATGCTGGTTATGGCGTGCCGTTGGTCGCCAGCCTGCGTTGGTGGAACACGCTGCCGGCCGATGTGCGAGAGATCATCGATACCAAAGTGATGCCGGAAACCATGGACTTTGCCTACAAGTCCGTGATCGACCTCGAAAACCGCTACATCGAGGAAATGCAGAAGCCTCCGTACAACGTGAAGATCAGCTGGCTTACCCCACAAGAAATGGAGCGTTTCGCCGGACAGGTTCGCGATCAAGCGATCGAGCGGTTCGTCAAGGCAACGGGTGCGGACGGGCAACCTCTGATCGATCAGGTCAAGAAGCTCGGCGAAGGCATCGAGATCAAGCGCTGACCGCGATTATCGGCAGCAAGCGGGCCGGCTCGGACGCCAGGTTGGCGCCGCGCGGGCCCGATTGATCGCATAGCCAATCGCGAACGGGAGTGGGCACCGTGCTGCAGCGCGCTATCTCTATCCTCGAAAAGATCTTGTTCGGTGTTGCCAGCCTGGGTCTGCTGGTAAGCATCAGCCTTGCCTTTACGGCAGTGGTGCTTCGCTACATTTTCAATCATTCGCTGGAGTGGATCGAAGAAGCGGCAAGGTATCTGGCCCTCATGGCCGCCTTTCTCGTCGCGGGACCAGTATTGCGTAATCGAGGGCATGTCGCACTCGATCTCGTGCCCGCGAGCTTGGGCCGCGTGCAGTTTCAGATCCACCGCCTCATCGTCGGTATTTTTGCGTTAGCCGTCAGCTCCTTCGTGTTTATGTGGAGCACCGAGTTGGTGCAGCAGACCGTCGATTTCGGCCTGCTGACTGGCTCGCTCCAGTTTCCCCAGTGGTTGCCGTACAGCATCGTGCCTCTCGGGATGGCGTTTCTGATCCTGTTCAGCGTGATCGAGATCTTCTCCGCAATTTCCGAGATGCGTGGGGACACGTCAAAAATGGGTCCCGACGAAACGACCGACGCCCGAGTCGAGTAGCCACCCGTTTTCAGGGCGGCCGATTGTCGCCGGTTTTAAAACGATCCAAGGGGGAGAACGCATCGTGTTGGGAGTGGGCATCGGCATTTTGGTCGCGCTGGTCATCTTCGGGCTACCCATCTGGATCGCCCTGGCCGTCAGCGCGATATTCCTGACGATATTCTTCATGGACATGCCGACGTTGAGCGTGCCCATGACGATGTTCGGGAGCATCGACAGCTTCGTTCTGCTCGCGGTGCCGTTCTTCCTGCTCGCGGGCAACATCATGGCCTACTGCGGGCCTGCCCGTTACATTTACGATGCGGTGGATAGTTTCGTCGGCCACATCAAGGGCGGCATGGCATTCACCACCGTCGTCACCTGCATGGTATATGCGGCGATCACGGGATCGACGACCGCCACGCTGGCAGGTGTGGCTGCGTTGTCCACTCCACCCATGCTGCGAGCAGGGTACAGCCGAGAGTTCATCGCTGGCCTGCTGTCGGTCAGCAGCACACTCGGGCAGATGATTCCTCCGAGCATTATTATGATTCTCTATGGCGCGCTTGCACAGCAGAACGCTGGCACCTTGTTCATTGCCGGCATCGTTCCCGGCGTCATGATCGGCCTCGCTCTCGGTATCACCGGGATGTTGCTCAGTCGCAATTCGCAGCGCGATGTGGAGGCCCGCCAAGGATGGGGCAAGAGAGGCTCGGCGACGCTGAAAGCCCTTCCGGCACTCATCATGCCGATCATCGTGCTCGGGGGAATCTATGGCGGTGTCTTTACACCGACGGAAGCGGCTGCTGTCGCGTGCATCTACGGATTACTCATTTCGATGGTGATCTATCGCAAGATCACCTGGCATAATTTTTATCATGAGGCTGTTCGCGGCGCCGTCGCCAACAGTTCCATGATTTTTCTGCTGGTCGCGGCGGCTCTGCTCTTCACATCCCCACTGGCGTTCGCACGATTGCCGCAGGAGGTTGCCGCCTGGACGATCGATGCCGGTCTTACGCCCATGCAGTTGGTTTTGGCCATCACTCTGCTGTGGCTCATCATGGGCATGTTCCTGGATCCCTTGCCCATCATGTATCTGACTGTGCCCGTCGTACTTCCCGCGCTGATCGCGGCGGACGTGAACCTGATCTACATGAACGTGATCCTGGTTCTGTCCATGCAGATCGCACAGGTCACGCCTCCCTTCGGCATATCGCTGTACGTGACGGCCGGCATCATGGGCGTTCCGATTTTCAAGGTCGTTCGTGCCTGTCTGCCGTTCCTCGGCGTCTTGATGGTATGCCTTGTTGTCCTTCTCGCATTTCCTCAGATCAGCCTGTTCTTGCCGGAACTGATGTCGAAATAAGGAAGGCGCACGGGGTATTTGTAACCGCGGCGGCACGATGGTTGTGGGGATGGCACTGTCGCAGTGCCTTGGCGGCTCATGCGGCAAAGCTCTAACCGCGGCTGTCGCGACATCTGGTTGCCACGGCCCGACTGCACGGCTAGCCTTGCTTCAGCCGTGAACGAACAAGCGGTACGATCCGGGAGTGAGGAACCATGACATCGACTCGAAGCCTGTCACGCCGATCAGTGCTGGCCGGCGCCGGCGCCGCAGTCGCCGCCCCATCGATCTGGACGAGCGCTCAGGCTCAGGCCGGCAACACCATCAAGATCGGCATGCCGCTCGCGCTCACCGGTCCGTTGGGCTCGGTCGGCCAGCAACAGAAGCGTGGCGCCGAGTTCCACACCAAGTGGATCAACGACCGGGGCGGCATTCTCGGCCGCAAGGTCGAGCTCCTGATCGAGGACACGGTCGGCAACCCGGCAACCTGCGTGCGCAAGGCCCAGGAGATGGTTGAGCGCCATGACGTGCGCCTTTTCACGGGCATCACGCTTTCCTCCGAGGCCCTGGCCATCGTGCCAAAGCTCAACGAGTGGAACTCGATCTTTATTTCGTCGGACAACGGCGATGGACGGTTGACCGCAGCAAGCCTCGTGCCGAACTTCTTCCGGGCCAACACCTCCGGCCCCATGGGCACGCGAGCCGTCTCACTCTACCTGCGTGAAACGACCCACAAGAAGTTCTTCGCGCTCGGACTCGACTACGCCTGGGGTCACAATAGCGTCCAGGTGTTCGAGGAAGAGATCAAGCGCATGGGCCGCGAATTCGTCGGCAAGGTATTCGCGCCGACCGGCACCAAGGACTACTCGACCTATATTACCAGACTGCGCCAGTCGGGCGCCGATGCGGTCTACCTCGTGCTTGCGGGCGACGACAACAACGCCTTCATCGCGCAAGCGGCCCAGTATCAGCTTGCCTCGCGGATGGCGCTGCTCGCCGAGCAGCTCGAGCTATCGACGATGCGGGCTGTCGGCGACGCCTGCCTCGGCATGATCGTCTCGGCCCGCTACGCCTTCACCATCGACAACCCCAAGAACAAGGAGTTCGTCGAACTCTGGAAGAAGGAATACGACGGACTCGTACCCGATCAGTTCGAAGGCGAGCAGTGGCAGTGCCAGCAAGTGTTCGTGGCTGGCATCACCAAGGCCGGCAGCATCGAGGCCGACAAGCTGCGGCCGGCACTCGAGGACCTCACGATCGACGACATCAAGGGCAAGGTCCATATGCGCAAGTGCGACCACCAGGGCGTACAGCAGGGCTTCGTGGTCAAGGCCTCCAAGCGCGAAGGCTTCTCGCACCCCGTGCCCGAGGTGATCGCAACGCTGGCGGCAGATCGCGTCACGCCGCCGTGCAACAAGATGACGTACGACGACTGATCACTCTCGACCCCTCCGTCCTCTCCCCTACACGTCGGTGGAGAGGGCCTGGGCGGGGAGCGGCGTCTTGCGCCGGGCGACCATGAGGTCGCCAGTCCCTCGCTTCGCGTTATCGGCAGCACCTCACCCTACCCTCTCCCCACTTGCAAGCTCAGCGCAGATGGAGAGAGGACGAGAGATCCCGTCACCCGACATGTCCACCCTCGCCTTCTTATTGAATCAGAGCGTCAATGCGCTCTCGCAGGCCGCGCTGCTGTTCTTTCTCGGCGTCGGCCTGACGCTCATTTTCGGCATCATGCGCATCGTCAACTTCGCGCACGGTACCCTCTATATGCTCGGCGCTTTCGTCGGGTACTCGGCGGTTCGCATCACTGGAAGCTACTGGGGCGCGCTCGTGGCAGCTCCCCTCGTAGTTGGCCTCCTCGGCACTGCGTTCGAGTTCGGCATCCTGCGCCGGCTCTACCGTCGCGATGCGCACGCCTTCCTGATGGTCACGTTCGGTCTCGCCCTCGTCACCGGCGAGGCCGTGCGCCTGATCTGGGGATCGGAGGCGCTGCAGGTACCAGCACCGGCGCTGCTTTCCGGAGTGGTGTTTCTCCTCGATGAACCGTTCCCGGTCTATCGCCTCTTTTTGGCCGCCGCCGGTGCCGTTATGGCATTTGCCATCTGGCAATTGCTTGAGCGCACGCGCCTCGGCTTGCTCATTCGCGCGACCTCCCAGAATGCCGAGATGGTGCACGCCCTCGGCACCGACGTGAACATGATCCGCTCGGCCGTCTTCGGCATCGGCTGCGGTCTCGCCGCCCTCGGCGGGGTGCTCGCCGCGCCGCTCGTCACAGCCTCCCACGGCATGGCGGCGTCAGCAGTGATCGACGCCTTCGTCATCGTCATCATCGGCGGCATGGGCAGCTTCCTCGGCTCCCTTATCGGCGCCCTGCTCGTCGCCTTCGTCCAGGTCTTCGGCAACTACTATTACCCGGATTTCGCCCTCGCCTTCATGTACCTCCTGATGCTTCTGGTTCTCGTCGTCCGCCCGGGCGGCTTGCTCGGAAAGGAGGCTTGAGATGCGCGTGACGAGCCTTCTCGGCCCCCTCGCCCTGGCGCTGCTGCTCGCGGCCCCCTTCGGCCTGCCCATCTTCGCGATGACGCTGCTTACCGAGCTCGTCATCCTGGGCTTGTTTGCGATGAGCCTGGATCTCATGGTCGGCTACACGCGCCTCGTCTCGTTCGGACACGCGGCCGCCTATGGTCTCGGCGCCTACGCGTCGGGCTATATCCTGCTCAATTCGGCGCTGCCTCTCCCGTTCGCGGTGCTGGCGGCGGCCATCCTGACCGGCATGATCGCCATCGGCGTCGGTTGGGTGTGCACGCTCGCGACCGGCGTTTCGTTCTCGATGCTGACCCTGGCGTTCGCGCAATTGCTCTACGCGGTATCCTTCAAGTGGACCTCCGTCACAGGTGGCTCCGACGGTCTTGCCGGAATTCCGCGCAATCCCGGCCCGTTGGGCCTCGAGGTGCTCAGTACGAAGAACGGCTTTTACTATTTTGCCCTCGCTTGCTTGGTCGGGTCGTTCTTCCTTTGCCGCGCACTCGTGCGCTCACCCTTCGGTGCCGTGCTGCGCGGCATCCGCGAGAACGAAGCCAAGACGTTGGCCCTCGGCTACAATACGCGCCTCTACAAGATCACGGTCGTTGCCATCGCCTATGCCTTGGGAGGCTTGGCTGGCGCGCTGTATTCGCCGTTCGCTGGCTTTGCCAACACCGAGCTGCTGTTCTGGCTGGTATCGGGACAGGTCCTGATCATGGTCATTGTCGGTGGCTCCGGCACGTTGATCGGCCCTATCCTGGGCGCCACATTCTTCCTCACGCTCGAGCACCAGCTTTCCTCCTACACCGAGGCGTGGGCGCTGTTCTTCGGGCTTACCTTCATCGCCTTCGTGCTGTTTGCCCCCGAAGGCATCTGGGGGCTCGCCAAACGCTACCTCGGACAACGGGCGCCCGAAGAGACCGAACAGGCGCCGGCAGCCATCACGAAAGCGGAGGCAAAGCCGCATGGCTGAGCCGGACACGATCCAAGCAACGAGCGTCGCCCAGCCGAGACCGCCGCTCATCGACGTCGAGGGCCTCACGAAGCGCTACGGTGCCCTCGTCGCCGTCGACAACGTCTTCATGCGGGTGGCCGAGGGCGAGGTGCGCGCCGTGATCGGCCCCAACGGCGCCGGCAAGACGACACTCTTCCACCTCGTGACCGGCGTCGTCCCTACCACCTCGGGTACTGTCCGATTTGACGGAGAGACGATCACCGGCCTCCCGGCCCATTCCATCTGCCAGCGTGGCCTCTCGCGCACATTCCAGCTCACCTCCCTCTTCCCCGAGATGACGGCACGCGAGAACACCATGCTCGCCGCGCAAGCCCGCCATCCACGCCACTGGCTGCCCTTCGGCGGCGGCAGCGTTTTCGAGCATGCGCGGGCTGCCGGCGACACGGCTCTCGAGCAACTGGGCCTCACGCACGTCGCCAACCGGCCTGCGGGGCTTCTCAGCCATGGCGACCAGCGCCTCCTCGAGGTCGCCATGGCGATGGCCCAGGAGCCGAAGGTGTTGCTCCTGGACGAACCGACGCAAGGTCTCTCCGTCGAGGAAACGGCCGAGGCCGTCGACACGCTCGCTCGCTTCCTCGAAAGAGCGCGCGTCACCGTGTTGCTGGTCGAGCACGACATGGAGGTCGTGTTCCGGTTGGCACACAAGATCACGGTCCTGCATCGGGGCGCCGTCATCGCCGACGGAAGCCCCGAGGCGGTCAAGGCGGATGCCCGGGTGCAGGAAGCCTATCTCGGAGGCATGGAGTGACCAGACGCAACTTGGCCGCGCCGCCACCCTCTGGGAGCCCCCGACCATGCTGAGCATCCGCGGCCTCAATACGCACTACGGCCAGAGCCACATCCTGCAGGGTGTCGACCTTGAACTCGCCCGCGGCACCACCGCCGCCGTCCTCGGTCGCAATGGCGTCGGAAAGTCCACCACGGTCAAATCGATCATGGGACTCGTGTCGCCGACCGGCGGTGCCATCGCCCTCGATGGTGTCGATATTGCTGGCTGGCAGCCTCACCTCGTGGCCCGCGCCGGTGTCGCCTATGTCCCCGAAGGCCGATTGATCTTCCCGGACCTTACCGTCATCGAGAACATCCTCGTGGCTGAACGTACGCCAGCGCGCAATTGGCCTCTCGCACGTTTGCTCGAGTTGTTCCCCTCCCTACAGGCACGCCGCGCCAACAAGGGCTCCCAGCTCTCCGGCGGCGAACAGCAGATGCTGGCTATCGCACGCGC
The DNA here is from genome assembly GCA_022844225.1 of Hyphomicrobiaceae bacterium. GTDB lineage: Bacteria > Pseudomonadota > Alphaproteobacteria > Rhizobiales > Hyphomicrobiaceae. Next base: position 69,335 of record JALHMC010000009.1, read on the forward strand.
CCTCGTCAGTGATCCCAAACTGTTGCTTCTCGACGAGCCGAGCCAGGGCCTTGCCCCGCTCGTCGTCCGCGAACTCGCCCGGATCATCCGGCTGCTCCGCGACGCGGGCGTCACAATTCTCCTCATCGAGCAGAACATGAAGCTCGCCGAGGCGGTTGCCGACGAGTTGCACATCATGGTCAAGGGTCGCATCGTCTACTCGGCCGACCCCCACCGTTTCCGCGCGGAGGAGGATCAGGTTCGAAGCCGCTACCTCACGGTTTGAGCCGCTGATCACACTGTTTTCCACAGCATTGGTGCGATCGTTCGCGCCGTTTCGCGGCAGTTTCGATACTTTGACGCCAACGTTGCTCAAAAACTACAGCCAGCTATCGCCATCCATGGTGATTCGGGTTCGGGCGTACGGGGTGGTTTGGAGTATCGCGATGAGCACGTTGAGCTGGCTGTTCCCTTCGCGTCGTCCCGCACCGTTGCCTGCCGACGGTGCGTCGGTCCTCGATCGCCTCGAAGCTCGCTTGGGCGTTCCGCTGAGGGGCGATGCACGCATTATTCTCGCCGGACAGATCGAGGTCGCAGTTCAGCGCATTCGCGCGTCTCATTCCCTGTCCAGTGCCGCTCTCATTGCGCAACGCGAGGGGTCTCGTATTGCCGCCATGCTGCCACGACCGTTCGGGATGACCATAGGGACCATCCTCGCCGACGAGTTGGTCCGCGGACACGGGCATGCGCACACCCAGCGCCATTGATCGTGGCGCGAGCGCTACAGGCTGGACCATCGACAGGTACAAAACCGGGTGTCCACCTGACCTGTGCGGCGAGCCGACGCGTTTCCGTGTAGACTACGGGCCATCGGTGAACCGAAGGGAGCACACCCCATGGCCTTCGAGCGGCTCAAGACCGAGATCGGTATCCTTTTGACCGAGATGCAGAACGAGCCTCAGGACGCGAACGAGCTTGCCCTCCAGATCCATGCCAAGTTGCAGGAGCTCAAGGCCTTTGGCCTGCCCCTGCCGGCCGACTTGGTCGCACTCGACGAAGCATTCCAGGCGGAAGCCGAGCAAGAGCGCTTGTCGTTGCGCTGAGCCATCCCGTCGCGTTGCGGGTCCCAGCGGGCTGGCGTCGGAGGCAGCCGCGCATGAGGCGCGGCCGCGTTCACTTCAGCGCTTGCGCTTCGATGGAAACAACATCGTCGACCTAAAATGGCCTGCGTCCGGCAAGCGGAGTTCGGCTGGACCTTGACAATCCGTCAATGATCTTTCGGTAACAAGAACGTATATAGCTGAATCATATTGCATCGGAACTCTGTCGCAGAAGAGGATTGGTTGCTGGCGACAGAATGTTTCCATAATGTTCCGACGCCAACTCGCAGTCGGGAGAACTTGAATGGATATCGAGGCCGAGCTGAAGCGCTTGAAACGCCGCGTGGACGACCTGGAAGGCGTGGTGAGCGACCTTGCCGGTCAGGTTCGCGCGGTCCATCCCGAGCTTATCGCCTTGAAAAGTGAGACGACCCGCCGCTTCGATGTCGCTGACGGACAGATGGCCCGCATCGTGCATCGGCTCGACAGCGTGAACACCCAGGTCTGGAGCTTGCGCGATGACCTGCCGATGTTGATCCGGCGCGCGTTCGACGATCGCGACCGCAGGACCGCGAGCAATGACGACTGACTTGGGCGCAAGCGATTGCGCCAACGCAGCAACGAGACAGAAGGGGGACTGCGCGTGGATGTGATCCGACTACCGGCGGGCCCCTCGTCGCCCGTGCCGAGCGGGCTCCGCTTGCAGCTGCTACGCATTCCCTTGCTCGTCTCGCTGAGCGTCTTCGCCATGAGCGCACCGGCACTTGCCCAAGAGGATGCGGCTAGTACGGGCCAGCCGGGCCCGAGCGAAACCAAACGCCCAACCGAACTCCTTGACGGAAAAGTCACGGACCAGGCGGCCATGACGCTGTTTCTCGATCGCCTGATGCTGGCCGAGTCGGGAGGCCGGGACGAAGCTCGCAATCCGAGATCGACGGCGGTCGGCCCCTTTCAATTCATCGAAAGCACGTTTCTTGAGGTCGCCCGCCGGCATTTCCCGTCGGAGACGGACAAACTGACACCGGCGCAGGTGCTGCAGCTGCGGACCAACCGCCAGTTCGCCCGTCGCGCCGCCGAAGCCTTCACCCGCGACAACGCCGCTCACCTCGCGGTCGCTGGCCTCGATCCGAGTTTCGCCAATCTCAGACTGGCGTTTCTCGTCGGCCCCGGCGGCGCCATCAAAGTCCTGAAAGCTGATCCCCAGACTCCGGCGGTCACGATCCTCGGCACTCCGGTCGTACAGGCAAATCCATTCATGATCGGGATGACGACGGCCGATCTCGCACGATGGTCCAGCCGCAATCTCTCCGCAGCCGCGCTCGGATCGACACGTCTCTCCGCCGATCCGAGCCGTGTCGCCGGATCGTCCAGGGCCGCCTCGCGCCTCGCGATTCCCGTGCGCTGCAATCGCGCCCTCGTCAGCTGCCGTCGCTGGATCGCCCTTGCCACGCGGCGGGTGACACGACATGCGGCCGGAGAGGGAGGGCGCCGACGGTCTCGCTGAGAGCATTCGACGGTGATCGTTTGACGTGTGCCTCCGTAGCCGATACCTGAGGCTCTCGCACCCCTCTGGGGTCAGCCGGGAGCATGATCGATGCTCGACTCGCCGAAAAGCTCCTCGTGCGCGATCGCCGCCGCGCTACTTGCGATTTCAATCGTATCCGCCGGGCCCCTTCACGCCGAACCCTGCTCGCGCGACTCGATTCGTCGCATCGTCGACGAGGCTGGCGCCCGCCTTCGCGTCATCACGAGCGAGACCCAACCGAAAATCATGGCCAGTCTGCGCAAGCTCAAGGAGCAGCGCGGTTGGACCGGTTCGGACGGAGACGAAAAGGCGGCGGCCTACCTGTCCGACGAGCGGACCGTCGACCTCGACCGGACGTCCACAACGCTTCTGGCCCAGATCGATGAACTCGGTGAGGCTGCCGCCAAGGCAGAACCCGATTGCTCGCGGTTGGCCGAGCTAGAGGCCGCATCGCTCGAGTTGCAGGCTACCGTGAAGGCCAAGGCCCAATACATCCTCGCGCGGTTGGAGCAGGCCTCGGGCGCGCCGCCATCAACGGCCGCGGCTCAGGCCCCACCTTCAGCGCCTGCACCGGCTCCTGCCGCATTGCCCAAGTCACCCCTCGCTTCTGCCCCTGCGACGCCGGCCGCAGAGCCTACTGAGATGACCGACCCGAAAAGCCCGCCCCCGCGACCGGAGGCCCCCCTGCGTCGAGCAGACACGGCGCCCGTCAATCCTTCGGCCAGACAGCCCGCACCTCCCGCAGCCGCTCCCGTAACTCCGGCCCCACCGAGATCAAAGCCCGCCCCCTCATCCGGCTGGAGCACGGAGACGACGGGCAGCGCGGTGCCATCGCTCCCCCGGCCACCGCCTCCGTCCGAGCCCCGGGACCTGCCCCTTCCGCCGCTGCCTCGCGAGACCGCCGAGGGTTTTTCCCGCGACGAGATCCGCGAGGCGAGCCGCGGCTTCTTCGGCACGATCTCGGGCGGGCTCGCAAGCGTCATGGAGCACGCGTTCTCGACGCTCGGCACGCCCAGCGGGTACGTCCTCGGCAGCGAGGGCGGCGGCGCCTTCATCGCTGGGCTCCGCTACGGCAAGGGCACGCTGTTCCAGCGCGATGGCAGCAAGCGTGAAGTCTACTGGCACGGTCCGTCGATCGGCTACGATTTCGGCGCATCAGGCGCCAAGACGATGTTCCTCGTCTACAACCTCAAAAATGAAATCGACATTTTCTCTGGTTTCTCGGGGGTCGAAGGTTCCGCCTACCTTGTCGGCGGCGTCGGCATGACCGTGCTAACCGACGGCAAGGTCGTCATGGCCCCTATACGCTCGGGCATCGGCGTCCGTCTCGGCGCTAACATCGGCTACATCCGCTTCACCGCAAGGCCGACTTGGAACCCGTTTTGACGGTCCATCATCCCGTCCATAAGGCCCAGGTTCCGTTCACACCTCGGATGCTCACCTGGTAGACGAGCCACGCGGCCGCCGCGACCATCAGCGGCATGACCACCACATGCATGGCCCACAGCGTTCCCTTCAGCCAGCCACGCGCGGTCACGACCGGGTTCATGCGCATGATCGAGATGATGATCATGAGGCTGACCATCATGTAGTTGAAGACGAAGATCCGGTCCGAGACAGTCGCCGTGTCGGAATCGATCTTCGGCAACGAGAGATAGAGCGCCACGGCCGAGAGGAGCGCTGTCACCTGGATCGTGACGATCGCCTCGAAATGAGAAATCGGAATGAAGATCGACAGGTAGGCGACGACGAGGATGAACGCCAGCGGCACCACCACCCTCAGATAATAATCGGTGGTTTGCCGCTTCATCAGCCACACGAAGCTCGCCTTGTAGAACGGCACGACGCTCGCCTCGTACGTATAGGCATCGATCAGCGGAATGAAGTCTTCGTCGTAGCCCGCATATTGGACTTTCTGGTCCCAGCCATCCGTCGCCACTTGCTTGTCGCGGAGTTCAGCCGGCGGCGGCTGCACGATGAACGGCGCATCCCCTCGCTTCGGCTGGATGTCGATCGAGAACCGCTGCGTGTCGAACGGATAGCTCTCGAGCTCCGGCTCGAAGACGAAGCGCCCCGTGACCTTGTAGACCTTCATCGCATTCGGATAGGTGTTGCTCGATCCCCCGTCGTGGAGGCGCTCGATGCTGACCTGGCGGCCGTTGGTTCGCGGATCGACGTAGCCGTTGGTGAACTCGATCTGCTCGATCGAGCTGGCTGCGCCGTTGCGCATTGACAGATAGAACTCGGCGAAAAAAGTCTTCTCGTTGTCTTCGACGTGATGTGCGCGAACCATATCGATATCGAGATACAGCGTCTCGATCTTCCGCAGCGATCCGTCACGCACACGAATGAACTGGACCGGCGCGAGCTGCGTCCGGCCCAGGCCGCGTGGCAGGATGACGACGAACGGCGTCCGCGATGCCGCGCGCGTCACGGGATGGAACGACCAGTTGTCGAAGCGTCCTTTGAACGCCCCCTGCCCGGTCGCAAACGACGACTTGATCTGGCTCGTAACCAGGCGTCTCAGACCGACGAGATCGGTATGCGCCTTCGCCGGCGCAGCAACCGACGCGATCATCGCAATCATGTCGGCTGCGATCGAGCCGATCCCGACGGCACGCATGTTGGCGCTGGCCATGGGGTCCGGCTCTCCGGCGGGACGTGCCTCGCACGCCCCTTTCGACCAGCCCGGTGCCTCGGGCACCTTGGCGCCTTCGAAAATCCAGCGCTCGGCAGGGTCCTTGGACATGATCTTGCGGAGCCGATCGTTGTCGGCCTGGGGCAGACGGTCAAAGGCGAGTTCGTAGAAGGCGTCCGGGTAGTTCTCGGTCAGCTCCTTCGGCAGCATCTCGATCCGCCCGCTTACGAAAACCGCGGGCGTCACGCTTGCCTTGATCATCTCGCCGAGGAAGGCCGTGGCCCGTTCGCCGCCGAAGCCGAGAACGAGAACTTCGGGCCGCTTCTCAGCGAGATCCGCCACGGCAGCCGCAATGCCCCCGGCATCCAAGGCTCCGTCCTGTCCGGCCAACCGGTGATCGGCGACCAACTGACGATCACCGAGAGCACGCTTCAAGCCATCGCCCAGCGCGCGACTGAAGACCGTCTCCGACGACCCGACGAACGCCGCTCGCTCGAACCCCATGTGGCGCACGAACTCCACCATGACGGGTATCCGCTCGTCGTCCTGGGTGGATTGCGTCGTGAAGACGTGCGGGTACCCGGAAATGATGCTGTTGACCGAGATGCTCGAGAGGAACGGGATGCGCCGGTCGCCGATCTCCTTGCCGAGCGCATCGAACACGGCCTTGGCCCGGTCCGATCCGGAAAGCCCCACCATGGCAAGCATCTCGGGATCACCGAGCGCCCAGCGGACGTTGGCGACGGCCCGCTCCGGATCGCGAGCGTCGTCCAGAATGCGCACCTGAAGGGGTCGACCGGCGATCCCGCCAGCCTCGTTGATGCGGGCCTCCTCGGCCTTCGCCATGGCCGTGACGGCCGCGACATCACCCGGATCGTAGCAGCGATCCGTCCGCGAGCTCACGAACACCGCGATCCGTAAAGGCGGCGCCGCAGCTTCGGCTCGGCCGGCAATCTGCGCTTGCGCGGTTGGCGTTGCGGCAGGCGCCACCGACAGGACCCAACCGATCGTCAAGAGCAGCACGCAAGCTGCCACGACACGCCGAAGCCGGCCACGGCCAAGCTTCCGCATTGCAACGGACACCATTGCGCACTCCCCCGAACACGAACGACCACCCCATCCCGAGGGCCAGTCTACGCCAAGCGCCGCGTCGCACAAAACGGCAGATAGCGTTGCAGCCCGAGCCCGATACCCCCCAATTGCGGCAGGCTTGGCACACGGGCGGGGATGCGCCTAGCATGGCCCCACAACGCCGAGCCCAAAAAGCTCCAACTTCGAGGATCGCCTCCATGGCCCAGACCGTCGCCCGCCTCCCGGCGGAAAGCCTCAAAGCGCACGACGTCGATCTCGTTTATTGCGTGCCCGGCGAGAGCTACCTGGGTTTGACCGATGCGCTCTCCGACATGAATTCCATCCGCCTCGCCGTCTGCCGGCACGAGGGCGGCGCTGCGTTCATGGCCGTCGCCGACGGGCGCCTGCGGGAACGCGCTGGCGTGGCCGTCGTCAGCCGCGGGCCAGGTTTGTCGAACGCCATGGTGGCCTTGCACACGGCGTTTCACGATGCGACGCCGATGGTGATCCTGGTCGGCCAGGTGGAGCGCAAGGACTTCGGCCGGCTGGCGCTGCAGGAGCAGAATTATTCGAAGCTGCTCGGCGATGTCACCAAGGCCGTGATCGAGGTCAACGAGCCGGTCATGGCGTCCGAGGCGATCGCGCGGGCCTTCCATCTCGCTGAGAGCGGGACGCAGGGCCCGGTCGCCGTCGTGCTGCCCGAGGACATCTTCAACGACACCACCGATGCTCCGGTCGATCAGCCGCGTCCGCGCGTCTACGGTGGCGCGCGGCCTGAGGATCTCGACCGTCTCGCCGACATGCTCGGCAAGGCCGAGCGCCCGCTCGTATGGGTCGGCGGCGCCCTGCTCGGCGATGGCGTCACCGACGACCTGCGCAAGCTCGCGGAAACCTGGATGCTGCCGGTCAGCCCGACCCACCGGCGCCCCTGCCATTTCGACGCCAACCATCCGAACTACGGCGGTTACATGGGCATCCGCGTACCCAAGGTGCTGCTCGACGAGATGAAGAAGGCCGACCTGATCGTAGCGCTCGGCGAGCGGATCACGGACTCGGTCAGTCAGTCCTACTCGTTCCCGGCGGCGCCCCAGCCCCAGCTTCCCCTCATCCACATCTGGCCCGACCCCAACGAGATCGGCCGCGTCTGGCGCCCAGATCTCGGCATCGCGGCCGATCCGCAGGCCGTCATCCGTGCGTTGCTCGCCAAAGGCGCCCCGAAGGACGCCGCCAAGCGAAAAGGCTGGGTGGCTGGCCTCAACGGCATCCATCGCAAACTGATGGCACCCGAATGGGAGCCGACCACCGACGGCATCAACTTTGCCCAGGTGGTGGTCGAGATCGGCAAGCACTTGGCGCCCGACGCCATCGTCACCTCCGACGCCGGCAACTTCTCGAGCTTCATCCACCGCTACATCGGCTTCAAACCGGGCCAGGCGTTCCTCGCCTCCGTGGTCGGGGCCATGGGCGCCGGCATGCCGATGGCCGTAGCCGGCGGCATGCGCTTTCCCGCTCGTCAGGTCGTCGCCTTCGTCGGTGACGGCGGCGCACTCATGACCGGCAACGAGATCGCGACGGCCCGCCAGTACGGCGTCAACCCGATTCTCGTCATCTCCGACAACAGCATGTACGGCACCATCGGCATGCACCACGAGATGCGCTACCCGGGCCGGCCCTACAAAAGCGCCACGCAACTGACCAACCCCGACTTTGCCATGTGGGCCAAGTCGTTCGGCGCCGAGGGCATCACGGTGACGGACGAGAAGGACGTGGCGTCAGCCGTCGCGCGCGGCTTCTCGATCAAGGACCGCCCCGTCGTCCTCCACTTCAAAACCTCCGCCGACCAGATGAGCGCGTGGCGGCGTAGGAAGTAGGCAGTGGGTTGAGTTAGCCAGCAACGGCGTCTCGACACCCGTCGAGGCGCCGATACCCGAGCAACCCAAGGAAAAAAGTCGTCAGCGAAAGAACGATTGGAGATCCCGGCCGCGCTAACCCAACCTACGTCGCCACCTCAAACCCGGCTCGCACCCCCGGCCAGCGTGTCGCCCATACGCGGGAATTGGAGGACCAGCAGGTCCACCCCATCCGGGCCCGCCTTGGCCGTGAATGCGGCCTCCTCGGTCGTCACGTAGACCGTCGACAGCCGGTCGAGCGGCGCGCCATTCGCCATCAGCGTGCCGCCGGCGACGATCAGGTACTGCCCGCCGCATTTCCCGGGCTCCGGCAGCACCGACTCGCCCGACGGCCCGAGGCGCCACATCCAGGCGGCGAGCCCATCGGCCTCCTCTTTCATGATCGTCTCGACCTCGGGCGCAACGCGCGCGACCCGCTCGGCCTCCTCGGCAACCGCGATGCCGCTCTTGAGCCGCGTCCGCTGATTGCCCTTCCGCAGCAGGTCCTTCGACGCCGGCAGATACTTCGCACCTGGATCCCAGCGCTGGCGCAGCGTGAAGTACTGCACGCCCTCGTCACCGGCCACGATCGGACCGTAAGGCGTGTGCCCGTTGGCGTACTGCACTGTCAGCGGAGCCGCCGGTGCGGCCCCCATGCGCCCCTTGCCGGCGACGAACACCTGGAACTGGTTCGGCTCGTGGAAATGCGCCGGCGTAATCGCATTCGGCGGCTGATGCACCAGGAAGCCCTGCGGCCGCCCGTCGTCGTTGGCCTCGTTGCCGGCCACATACGTGCCCTTCTTCGGCGCCGAGCCGACGTACGCGTCGATGGTGTACTCGCGCCCGTTGACCTGGATCTTGCGGCTACGCGCCGCCGCCTCGGCGCGGGGAGTGACGATCAGCATGCGATGGGCTCCGTGCTGGTTTCCTCGATAAGCTGCCGCGATCCGCGGCCGCCAGCAAGCGCGAATACGGGTGCCTTTGATGTGAGACAAGATCCACCGCAGTTACTTCGGCTAACTGGGGGCACATGAGCGAGAGACTCTGAAATGCCGACGAACATTCAGGTCGTGGTTGGTCATTACGTGCCGATCACGAAGGTGTACCCACAATCCATCGAGACAACAGCAACCAAGTACTTGGTTCGTCAGACCGTCGTAGTCGGCATTCACTTAGGCACGACATTGACCATGGTGCTGCATGGATCAGGTTTCACCTACTCGAACGGTGAGCCAGTAAGCGGTATCATTACGTCGTTAGAATTCAGGAACATCACAGGTGGAGGGCTTATCGGCAACGAGCCATCGACTGGTGGATATGAGGTCATCGGCGGACTCGAGATCGACGCCGCCACGTTCATGGCAGCCTATAACGCACAGGATTGGGCCGCAGTCCGCGAACTAATGTTCCCAGGGGCCGTCTTGTTTGCCGGTTATGACGGTGCATCATCGGGCTATACGAGCTGGGCCGACGCTTTCGACTCAGGCCCGGCCAACGACACTCTCCTAGGTGGGATCGGGAATGACACACTGCGAGCTTACGCTGGTGACGACTACATCAATGGCGGCAGCGGCGACGACGTATTGATGGCCGATGCCGGAGCTGACGTCATCTTCGGCGGCCTCGGCAGTGACTCAATTTGGACCGGCGACGGTACCGACACCGTCCTTGCGGGCGATGGCAGCGACCTCGTCTACGGCGACGTCGGCAACGACCTCCTCTTCGGCGAAGGCGGCAACGACACCCTCCTTGCCGGTGACGGCGACGACTTCGCGGCGGGCGGCGCGGACAACGACTACGTCGCGGGCGAGGCCGGCGCCGACTACCTGATGGGCGAGGCGGGCAACGACACGCTCAGCGGCGGCCTGGATAACGACGTTCTAGTGGGTGGCTCGGGAGCCGACGCGCTCTTTGGCGACGACGGCGCGGACGCCCTCTTCGGCGGCACGGGCAACGACTATTACGTCGGCGGGGCCGGCAACGATTACTTCTATGCCTTCCACGACGGTCCGGTTGCAGGCGAACTCGACATCATCGACGGCTTCGAAGTCTGGACCTCCGGCACCGCCGATTATCTCGTGCTGCCGGCGGCCTATCAAACGGCCACCAGCGTCTTCGACCAAGGCGGCTACACCTGGGTTGCGACACAGACCACAGGCGGCGCGCACTACATCGCGATCACGGGAGCGAACGCGGCGTTCGTCACCGCCCAGACTGTCTGGATCTGAGGCAGACTAAAGGCTGACCCCCAGAGCCTTGACCCACTTGAGCCCGGCCACCGTCTCGCCCCTCGGCTTGTACTCACACCCGACCCAGCCATCGAAGCCGGTTTCGTCGATCAGCTTGAAAAGATAGCGGTAGTTCATCTCGCCATCGTCCGGCTCGCCCCGGTCGGGCGGCGAGGCAATCTGATAGTGACGCGCGAGCGGCGCGAACTCCGCGATCGCCAAGGCGACGTCGCCCTCCATGATCTGCCGATGATAGAGATCAAACTGCAGCCCGATGTTTGGCTCGGCGACCTCGTGGATGATCGATCGCGCCTCACCGGTCGTATTGAGGAAATACCCGGGAATGTCGCGCGTGTTGATCGGCTCGATGATCACGTCGATGCCCGACCCTGCGAGCATCTTCGCGGCCGTGCGCAAGTTCTTCACATAGGTCGCGCGGTTGGCACCGTGATGCTTCAAACCCGCCATTGCGAACAGGCGCTTGCACCCAGTCGCCTCGGCATAGGCGAGCGCCGCCGCCACGGCCTTCTGGAATTCCGCTTCCCGGCCGGGGATCGCCGACATGCCCCGCTCGCCCTTCGCGAAGTCCCCGTGCGCCATGTTGAAGAGCGCTTGCGTCAGCCCATTGCCCTTCAGCCGCGCAACCAGATCCTCCTTTGTGAGTTCGAACGGATTGAGGAACTCGACGGCGCGGAAACCAGCCTTGGCCGCGGCCTCGAAACGCTCGGCGAACGGCACCTCGGTGAACATGAACGAGAGGTTGGCGGCAAACTTCGGCATCGGAGGCTCCATCGAACGGTGTTTGCCGTAGCATAGCGCCAAGAAGGCCCATGCCCAGCGCGCCGGCTTGCTTAAAATTCAATTCGTTTGACTGTTGCGCTGCACCATGAGATAAGCCGCTCGCTCCCGATGAGGAGCAGACAAGGCGCTCCAGCCGCGTGAAGGGGATGTGTCGGCCACCGTATCGTAGGCCCACCCTGTCCCAACCTGTTGAGCGCCCCCCGAAATCAACCAAACCGACAACCCAGGGCACGCGGGGTGTCACCCAGCAGAGCGCCTCCGGCGCGCCGCACCAGGCCAAGCCTCGGAGCGGCCCGGACTCGTGCATTCAGAAAGACGTCTCGTGACGACATTCAATGACCTCGGCCTCGCCGCGCCCCTCCTCAAGGCGCTGGAGGAGGAGGGCTATCATACGCCGACCCCGATCCAGGCGCAGGCCATCCCCTCGCTGCTTGCCGGCAAGGATCTCCTCGGCATCGCCCAGACAGGCACCGGCAAGACGGCCGCATTCGCGCTGCCGATCCTGCAACGCCTCGCAGCCGACCCCAAGCCGGCCCCCCGTCGCGGCACCCGCGTGCTCGTTCTCTCTCCGACCCGCGAGCTCGCCTCGCAGATCGCCGAGAGCTTCGAGACCTACGGCCGCCACATGGGCTTCAAGGTCGCCGTCGTGTTTGGCGGCGTCGGCTACCGGCCTCAGCGCGACGCGCTGAACCGCGGGCTCGACGTCCTCGTTGCGACACCCGGCCGCCTCATCGACCACATGTCCGACGGCACCGCCGATCTGCGTCACACCGAGGTGCTCGTCCTCGACGAGGCCGACCAGATGCTTGACCTCGGCTTCATCAAGCCGATCCGGCAGATCGTCGCGACCCTCGCGCCGACGCGCCAGAACCTGCTCTTCTCGGCCACGATGCCGCGCGAGATCTCCGGCCTGGCCGATCAGCTCCTGCGCAATCCCGTCAAGGTAGCCGTCACGCCGGTCGCCTCGACGGTCGAGCGCGTCTCCCAGCTCGTCATCCATGTCGATCAGGCCCGGAAGCGGTCGCTGCTCGCCGAGCTGATGGCGAATGCCGAGCTGAAGCGCGGCCTCGTCTTTACCCGCACCAAGCGCGGCGCTGACCGGGTCGCCAAGCATCTCGAGGGTTGCGGCGTCAAAGTCGCCGCGATCCACGGCAACAAGAGCCAGAACCAGCGTGAGAGCGCCCTCGAGGCCTTCCGCGCCGGCAAAATCCGCGTGCTGGTCGCAACCGATATCGCCGCCCGCGGCATCGATGTCGACGAGGTCACGCACGTCGTCAACTTCGACCTTCCCGAAGTGCCTGAAGCCTACGTGCACAGGATCGGCCGCACCGGTCGCGCCGGTGCCTCGGGCATAGCCATCTCGTTGTGTGCAGGCGACGATCGCGATCTCCTCCGCGCCATCGAGCGCACGACCCGCCAGACGATCCCGAGCGAGGACCGTCGCGGCGACAAAACCCTCGAGCAGGAGGCGACGTCCGGCCGCGGCGACCGCACCGAAGGCGACCGCGGCGAACGTGGCCGCCGCCCGGATCGCTCGCGCAACGGCAATAGCAGCGGCACCGCCCGTCCGGCACGTGCCGGCAGCGGTGCTCGTCCGGATCGGCGCGACGACCGCGGCGCATCCCGGAGCGACGACCGCAGACCCTCCACCGCGGGCGGCCGTTCGGAGCCGCGCCGCGATGAACGCAATGTCCATCGAGGCGATGCTGGCACCTCGAGTGGCCAGAATGGCTCATCGCTCGGACACATGCGCTTCATGTCGGGCGGTGCCCCGCGCAGCGGCCCGGCCGGCAATGCCGATCGTCCCGATCGCGAGCAGCGCCGTGACGATGGTGATGGCCGCGGCGGTCAAGCCCGTCGTCGCAATCGGCGCGGCGGGAGCCGATCGTCCAATCCGCGCGTATCGTCCCCGGCGGTTTGAGACCGAACACCAGGCCCACGCCCACATGCGGGGCCTGACTTCATCCGATGGAGTAAAGAGAACCGGCGAGCGCGCCGGTTCCATAGCCCTGTTTTGCCTGCGAGGAATGCCAATGGCCCGCAAGAAGCCAACCGGAAAGCTCGAATTCGTTCTCTTCAACGTCACCTATGATGACGGCAGCATGACGTCCAATCGCAAGGTCCCGGCGACCGAGATCGGCGGCCTCGAGGGTGATGAACCCGCCCGCGCCATCATCGAGGCTCAGGACCGCGAGATCGCCGAGCGGTCGGGCCGGCCTCGGGGCCCTATCAAGTTGCTCGAGCGCGCGCCGACGAAATAACGCGCCCGACGGGCAGCCTTACCTCAAGACGCGAATGTTGCGACGAGAGCGGCATGGTACGAGCCTGCCGCCGCCACTTGGCTAGCCCAACCGACGGCCTCGTCCCCCAGAGCCTCGTTGTGTACCTCGATCCCGCGGAAGCGCCCGAGCAGACTGTGGCTTGCCAGCATGTGGTCGAGCATCTGCGGCCGCCCATGGTGCACCACGCTGAACCGCCGCGAAGTTTCGAGCCCCCGATTGAGCGTCACCATGGACCGGGCAGCAAGCTCGGCGTTGCCGGTGTCCTCTGAAGTTCCCGCGATCAGGCGCATCGGCGTCTCATTGAGCTCGGCATTGAAGTCGCCCGTCAGCAGAATGCGCGCCTCGGCATCCGCATCGAGCAGCCGGTCGACCAGCAGCCGCAGCTCGAACGCCTGCGCGATGCGCTTCAAACCCGAGTGGTAGTACCCCTCGGCCCAGCCTCGCACGCTCTTCCAGGTGAAGGGCCCCGCCTTCTGCCCGGCGATCGGCGACGCGATGGGTGCCCGCAAGTGCACGTTGACGACGTGCAGCAAACCGAGGTCGGTCGCGATCTGGGCGTGCAGAAGCGGCCGCTCGAAGCGGATCGGCATGGCTTGTGTCGCAGCCGGCTCGGCCGTCACGGCCCGCAATTCGACCGGCGGCACGAGATTGTGCAGCACCTGTTCGCAGGAAGTGATCGGGTAGCGCGAGAGCGTCACCAGATTGTGCACGTCGGCTGCCCCGTTGCGGCCGTGGCCCTGGGTCGAGACCCGATGATAGCCCGCGTAGGGCGTACCCGACAGCACGAGATCGAGCGCGGTCAGCGCCCTTTCCTTTTGCCCTGACACCCGCTGCCCGTTCACCTCCTGCAAGCACACGATATCGGCCTCGAGCCGTTCCAGCGCCGGGATGCGCCCCTCGACGGGCATATCCAGGCTTTCGACGTTGAAGGTCGCAATGCGCACTTGATCGGTCTCCGTCGCGTATTCCACACGCCTGCGATTCCCTGAATGCAGTAACAGAATACCGCTATCGCGAGGTCCGCCAAATGGCCTAGCCTATCACTGCGCTCCGGTTCGGCTCTGCACCCATCCTATCAACCAGAGACCGCACAGCACTAAACCGGAGACATTTGCCATGCACCGCTTCGCAGCCATCTTGCTAGGTCTCGCGATCGCGACGCCAGTCGCGGCCCAGGACCCGACGGCAACCGATGGCGACAAGTACAAGGTCATCTTCGAGAACGAGCACGTGCGCGTCCTCGACTACAAAGACCAGCCTGGCGAGAAAACTCACCAACACCGCCATCCCGCCTTCGTTCTTTACTCCATGAGTGCGTTCAAAAGGAAAATCCATCTTCCAGACGGAAAGATCCTCATGCGCGAATTCAAGCCTGGAGACGTTCTTTGGTCGGACGCTCAAACCCACATCGGCGAGAACGTGGGCACGACACCCACCCACGTCATCATGGTCGAGATGAAGAAATAGATCGCAAGGCGGTCTCGGTCCGCCGCGGCTACGCGCCGCTCCTTATAAGCGGCCGAGATCGAAACCGCGCATCAACTCCGGCCCAGTCATCGGCTTGCGTCCGGGGCGCTGCACCTCGACCAGCCGGATGGCCCCGTCACCACACGCGATCACGGGATCGGCGCGCTCGAGTATGGCGCCCGGCTCTCCCTTTCCCTGGGCCAGCGCTGTTCGCAGGACCTTGATCCGCTCGCGCTTGCCGTCAGGGCCAGCTTCGAGCCACGCGCCGGGGAACGGCGACAGACCCCGGACATGGTTGTGCACCTCGCGCGCAGGCCGCGCGAAATCGATGCGCGTCTCGGCCTTGTCGATCTTGGCCGCATAGAGAACGCCCTCCCTCGGCTGCGGCGTCTCTGTCAAGCTGCCCCGCTCCAACGCGGCCAAAGCCCTAACCATCAATCCGGCACCGACCAGCATCATCTGATCGTGGAGTTCGCCTGCGGTCGTATCGGGACCGATGGGAATGCGCTCCGCGAGGCAGATCGGCCCTGTGTCCAAGCCTTCGTCCATGCGCATCACCATTGCCGCCGTTTCCGTATCCCCGGCCATGACCGCGCGCTGGATCGGCGCCGCGCCGCGCCAGCGCGGCAATGCCGAGCCGTGCATATTGAGGCAGCCATGTCGCGGCGCATCGAGAACCGCTTTTGGTAGCAGTAGCCCGTAAGCGATGACGACAGCGACGTCCGCGTCGTGCCCGCGAAACGTTACCTGCTCCGCCTCGCCCTTCAAGCTGCGCGGCGTGAGGACCGGTAGACCCATCGCTTCGGCGTGCTCGTGAACCGGGGATTTGCGGAGATCCATGCCGCGCCCCGCTGGGCGAGGCGGCTGGCTGTAGACGGCAACCACCTCGTGCCCCGCCGCCACGATCTCGGAAAGCATCGGCACCGCGATCTCGGGCGTTCCCATGAAGACGACGCGCAGCATAGGAAGTCCCTTTGCGTATAAGATAACCGCAATCGCCGTCGCAATGGCGTCGCGCGCGGCCTGCAACGTCACGCCGCGCACCATCCGACGGGATCGGATATCAGGCCGTCTCGGTGCGCGCCTGCTTCTTGAAGCGACGCACGATGATGTCGCGCTTCAACCGCGACAGGTAATCGATGATCAGCCGGCCATCGAGGTGGTCGATCTCATGTTGTATTGCCGTAGAAAGCAGACCCTCGGCCATCAGTTGCTGCGCACGCCCATCGCGGTCGAGAAAGCGTACCGTGAGGCCGGCGGGCCGCTCGATCTCCACTTTCACGTCGGGGATGGACAAGCATCCTTCCTCGTAGCTCCGGCGCTCGTCGCCGAAGTGCACGATCTCGGGATTGACCATAACGATCGGATTCTTCTCGCCATCCTTCTCCGACACATCGAGCACGATGAGCCGCCGCGAGACGCCCACCTGCGGCGCCGCGAGACCGATGCCGGGCGCCTCGTACATCGCCTCCAGCATATCGTCCGCAAGCCGGCGCAACGCGTCATCGACGCGCTCCACGGGTACGCACATCTGCCGGAGGATCGGGTCGGGAAGGGTGATGATGTCGAGCTTGCTCATGTGGACTGAATCTAGTTCGTGACGATGATCGGTCAACGGCCGCGCTGTCGTGTCGCTGAATCAGCCCTTAAGCACCCGTCCCGCCACCGCGTCGAGCTTGGCGACCATTTCCGGGTCACGCGCCTCGGGCGGAGTAATAATGGCGACGTCGAGCGCTCGGTCCGACCCGACCGGACACTTCGGGTGCTGCCTCGGAAACTCCATGGCAAGCCGGGTTACCAGCTTCTGCGCCTTGGCCACATTCTCCTTCAGCACCCGGATCACGGCCGCGACGTCGACTTCGGCATGGTCCTCGTGCCAGCAGTCGTAGTCCGTGACCATGGCAACCGTGGCGTAGCAGATCTCGGCCTCGCGCGCGAGCTTGGCCTCCGGCATGTTGGTCATTCCGATCACGTCGCAACCCCAGGAGCGGTAGAGGTTGGATTCGGCCCTCGTCGAGAACTGCGGCCCTTCCATCACGAGATAGGTGCCGCCACGCGTCATGGAGATCGCTTCGCCGTGCGCGGCCTTCTCGATAGCGTCGCAGAGCGCCGGGCTGACCGGATCGGCCACCGAGACATGAGCCACCAGTCCCGGCCCGAAAAAGCTCTTTTCCCGGGCGAAAGTCCGGTCGATGAACTGGTCCACCAGCACGAAATGGCCTGGCGGATACTCGGCTTTGAGCGAACCGCATGCGGAGACTGAGACGAGGTCCGTCACGCCCGCCCGCTTCATGACGTCGATGTTGGCCCGGTAGTTGATGCTCGAAGGCGGCACCCGATGCCCCCGCCCGTGCCTCGGCAGAAAGCGAACCGGCAGTCCCGCCACCTCGGCAAACAGCACCTCGTCGGACGGCATGCCCCATGGCGACACCACCTTCTCCCAGCGCGGCTTCTCGAACGCCGGAAGATCGTAGAGGCCGGAACCACCGATGATGCCGAGAACGGAATTGGTCATGGGCTCGAAACCTTGCCTCCGGGCCTGGAGCAGGCCACGCACATTTCGGTCCTCAATAAAGGCAAATCGAGACCATGGCGAGATGCTGGCACGCCGCCCCCGCGTCGGTTAGCTTCCCTCGACCCGACCAATGAGGATCCGCCCCATGCAGGAACGCAATCTCGGCACGTCCGGCCTTCGCATCTCGGAGGTCGGCATCGGCTGCAACAACTTCGGCGGCCGCATTGACACGGCCGAGACGGGACGCGTCATCGACACCGCGATCGACCTCGGCATCACGTTCTTCGACACCGCCGACATGTACTCCAACCGCGGCGGCTCCGAGACCGCCATGGGCGAGGTACTGAAAGGCGAAAAGCGCCAGAAGATCGTGCTCGCCACCAAGTGCGGCATGCTGATGGACGACGCGGGCAAGATGAAGGGCGCCTCGCGCCGCTACATCATGAGTGCCGTCGAGGCGAGCCTGAGGCGCCTGCAAACCGACTACGTCGATCTCTACCAGGTCCATCAGGTCGATCCGCTCACCCCGATCGAGGAGACGCTGCGCACGCTCGACGACCTCGTCCGCTCTGGCAAGGTGCGCTACATCGGTCTTTCCAATCACCCCGCGTGGATGGTGGTCGAGGCCCAGGAGACGGCGCGCCGCTGCAATCTCAGTGCCTTCGTCTCCTGCCAGGACGAGTACAGCTTGCTCATCCGCGACGCCGACCGCGAGCTCATGCCGATGATGCGCCGCTATGGCCTCGGCCTGCTGCCTTACTTCCCGCTCGCCTGTGGCCTGCTGACCGGCAAATACAGCCGCAATGCCATGCCCCAGGGTGCGCGCCTGACCGAGACCAAGCGTTGGGCCGATAAGTACCTGAACGAGCGCAACTGGCGTGTGACCGAGCAGCTGGACGCCTTCGCCAAGGCACGCGGCCACACGTTGCTCGACCTCGCCTTCTCATGGCTGCTGACCCGACCCAACATCTCGAGTGTGATCGCCGGCGCCACCAGCCCCGGACAGGTGACCGCCAACGTCAAGGCAGCGTCATGGAAGCTCTCCGCCGAAGACCTCGCCGAGATCGACCGCATCACGACGAACTGAGGAGAGCCTCGCATGGTTCAGCGCATTGCCATCATCGGACTTGGCATGGCGGTCGCGCCGCACGCCAAGGCCCTCATGGATCTCGTCGCCGACCGCCGCTGTACGGTCGCGGCCGCCGTCGCGCCAAGCGCTGAGCGCCGAGCGAAATTCGGTGCGACCTATCCGTTCCCGACGACAGCCGACCTCGACGCAGTGCTGGCCGACGAAACCATCACCGCTGTTGGGATTCTAACGCCGCCGAACACGCACCTCGATCTCGTCCGCCGCTCCGCCGCCGCCGGTAAGCACATCCTCTTGGAAAAGCCGCTCGAGATCACGACGGCCCGCGCCGAGGAAATAGTCACGATCGCCGAGAAGGCCGGCGTCACGCTCGCCGTCACCCTCCAGCATCGCTTCCGGCCGGCCGGCGAGCGTCTCCGCGAGATCCTGGCGAGCGGCGCCCTCGGCGACATCGTCAACTGCTCGACCTCGATTCGTCTCTGGCGCCCTCAGGCCTACTACGACGAGCCCGGCCGTGGCACTCGCGCACGCGACGGCGGCGGCGTGCTGATGACTCAAGGCATCCACACCCTCGACCTGATGTTGTCTCTCATCGGTCCGATCGCCGAGGTGCGCGGCTTTGCAACAACTTCGCCAGTCCATCGCATGGAAACCGAAGACATGGTGGTCGCCGCCGCGCGGTTTCGATCGGGCGCACTAGGCGTCATCGAAGCCACCACCGCTGCTTATCCGGGCGCGCCTGAGCGGATCGACATCTCTGGCACCAAAGGTTCGGCCAGTCTCGCAGGTACGTCACTGACGGTCGCACTGATGGACGGCACGCGTGAGGAACTGCTCCCCGACGGCTCCGCTGGCGGCACCGGGGCCGACCCGATGGCGTTCCCGCATGACTACCACCGTGCCGTTTGGGCTGACTTCCTCGATGCTGCTGCGACCGGCCGTCCGCCACGTGTGCCGGGCCGCGAGGCGCTCAACGTGCACCGCCTGATCGACGCCTTGTTGCAAGCGCGCGATGGCCAGCCGGTCAGTCTCACCGGCTGAGCGAGAACACTGCCGATCCGCCGCCACCCGAGAGCGAAGCATTGAGCCGGTCACCCCGCAGCGTAATGCGGATCGAGCCGGAAATGCCGTGCTCCTGGTTGAAGAACTCGCCGCGGTAGACGTTCGCGGCAACGCGCGTCACCTCCGCGGTTTGCTGGACGCGCGCCGACGCGGTCGCGCATACGGCGCTCATGGCGTAGCTGTTGCCACCCTGCCGCCGAAAGCTCGCTCGGCAGCGCGCACGCTCCGTCTCACCGGACGGGAACACGATCTTGCCGCCGCCCCCCCACGATCCCGCTAGGTCTTGCGCGGCAGCAGACGTAGCGAGGCTCGCGGCGCAAGCGAGAGCCAAAGCGCCTGACACAAAGCCTCTGACAGCCCGTGAAAATGACAAATTGAGCATGTGTATGGACCCCTTGGCGGCATGAACTCATTCAAATCGGGAACCTGTCGCACAATTTCAATCGCTTTCGCACATTGTTCAACTCACGATAGCGATACCATGCCGTAAGCGACTATGGTGCAAGGACCGAGCGCGCCGCCACCGGAGTCCGACGGCCCATGACGACACTGCTGATCACCCACCCGTCTTTCCTCGAGCACGACACCGGTCCGGGGCATCCCGAGCGGGCGGACCGCATGCGGGCCGTCGACAAGGTGCTCGGCCACGAGATCTTCGCCGATCTGGATCGCCGCGAGGCACCGGTCCGCGACGACGTCGAGCAGATGATCGCCCTCGCGCATCCTCAGGCCTACATCGACGCTCTGAAGGAGGCACGTCCCGCACCCGGTGGCATGACCGTACGCATCGATCCCGATACCGTTCTTTCGCCCGGCTCTTGGGAGGCTGCCGTTCGGGCCGTCGGCGCGGGCCTGCTCGCCGTCGATGAGGTCATGGGCAAACGCTCCGCCAACGCCTTCTGCCAGGTCCGTCCGCCCGGTCACCACGCCGAGGCCGACCGCGCCATGGGCTTCTGCCTTTTCAACAGTGTCGCCATAGCTGCCAAGTATGCCCGCATGAAGCACGGAGCGGAGCGTGTCGCAGTCGTCGATTTCGATGTCCACCATGGCAACGGAACGCAGGATATCTTCTGGAGCGACAAGGACTTGTTTTTCGGGTCCACGCACCAGATGCCGCTGTACCCCGGCACGGGCGCCTTGTCCGAGACCGGCGTCGGCAACATCTGCAACGCACCTCTGCGTCCAGGCGACGACGGCGAGCCGTTCCGCGAGGCGTTCGAATCGCGCATTCTCCCCGCACTGCGCAACTTTGGACCCGATCTGGTGCTCGTCTCCGCCGGTTTCGACGCTCATCGCGACGACCCGCTGGCCAACCTCGAGTTGGTAGAGGCGGATTTTGCTTGGGCAACGCAGCAGCTGGCCGAGGCAGCCCACCGCCATGCGGGCGGACGGCTCGTCTCTTTCCTCGAGGGCGGCTATAACCTCACGGCGCTGGCGCGCTCCGTTGCCGTCCACGTCAAGGTCCTCATGGAGGCCGGAAGCTGATTGGACGCCGACCGACCGGATCATCTGTCAACCGTCCTATCGAGGGCAACCGTATGCAGGCTTCAACACCGGCCGCCCGCTTCGCCGACATCGCAGAGCTGAGCTTCGAGCGCGCCTTGAAGGAACTCGAAGCGATCGTTGGGCGTCTCGAGCGCGGAGACGTCGAACTCGAGGAGTCGATCGCAATCTATGAGCGCGGAGACGCACTCAAGGTCCACTGCGACCGCCTCCTCAAACAGGCCGAGGCAAAAGTGGAGCGGCTAACATTTGGTCCGGATGGCGCTCCGAGAGGTGCGGACGCTTTCGACCCGGAGCGCCAATAGGGCGCTCAGTTTCCTCCCGATTGCCGTGTGATCGCCCGGAAGTAGCGACGCGGCTCGCTCAGGCGCTCGCTCGTCGCCGGCGCATAGACCCCAAGTGGACGGTTCTCTCGCTCGACGATCACCGTTTCAGACGCGACATAGCCATAAACCGGCCCATACCCGTAGGCGGGGCGACGCACGACAGGTTCCGGGGCGACATAGTTGTAAAGTCGTCGTCTTTCGACGACCGGCTCGTACCCGTAGACGCGAGGACGCACGACGGGTGCCGGAGCGACATATTTGTAGACCTGCGTTGTTTCCTCTTGCACCACTGGACCATCGAAAGGACCCGGCACATCGTCGTAGACGGGTGCTACGTAGGAATATGTTCGCGTCGTATCCCAGTCTGCCGCCGATGCTGCGCCTGCAGATCCCAAAGCGAGCGCAAAAGCGAGGCAAAAAGGCGTGAGCCGTCTTATAGTGCCTTGATCCATGAGGAACTCCACGTACCGATTGGTGGGCAGTCCACACGCTGCCCCACCAGCAGAAAAAGAACGCCGGATGAGCGAGAAAGATGCGCTGGTTGGGCAAATTCGGCCGCGTCGCATGCGAAATGGCGCCACCGCGACGTCAGCGATGGTCAAATTCGGCGCACAAGTGCCTATATGTACGGTAGACGACAGGACGTTGCGGGTTCGCAGCGGCCCCTAATCGGTCTAGTCTCGCTCAACGGTCTTTCACCTCGGTCCATGATGAGCACGCCCAGCAAGACACCACTTCTCGACCAGATCGAGACCCCGGCCGATCTGCGCCGCATGCCCGAGAAGGATCTCGCGACGGTCGCTGCCGAGCTTCGTCAGGAGACTATTGACGCCGTATCGGTCACCGGCGGTCATCTCGGGGCAGGTCTCGGCGTCATCGAGTTGACGGTCGCACTCCACCACGTGTTCGACACGCCGCGCGATCGGATTGTTTGGGACGTCGGTCATCAGGCCTACCCGCACAAGATCCTAACGGGCCGCCGCGAGCGCATTCGAACGCTGCGTCAGGGCGGCGGCCTATCCGGCTTCACGAAGCGGACCGAAAGCGAGTACGATCCATTCGGCGCCGCCCACTCGTCCACATCGATTTCGGCTGGCCTCGGCATGGCGGTCGCTCGCGACCTCGACGGGCGCGACAATAACGTCGTTTGTGTCATCGGGGACGGAGCCATGAGTGCCGGCATGGCCTACGAGGCCATGAACAACGCCGGCGCCCGCAACGAACGTCTGATCGTCATTCTCAACGACAACGATATGTCGATCGCGCCCCCAGTCGGCGCTCTTTCGAATTATCTCGCACGGATCACGTCGTCGGGCACCTACCTCCAGATCCGCGAATCGGTGAAGCAACTCGCCAAGCATCTACCCAAGCACTGGGAGCGCCGGGCGGCCCGTGTCGAGGAATACACCCGTCACCTCTGGCAGGGCGGCGCCTGGTTCGAGGAACTCGGCTTCTACTACGTCGGCCCCATCGACGGTCACGACCTCGGCATCCTTTTGCAGGTCCTGAAGAATGCTCGCGATGCCCGCAAAGGCCCCATTCTGCTTCACGTCGTGACCCGCAAAGGCAAGGGGTATCCACCGGCCGAGGCATCCGACGACAAGTACCACGGCGTCAACCAGTTCAACGTGATCACGGGCGCCCAGGCGAAACCCAAAGCCAACGCCCCGAGCTATACAAAGGTCTTTGCCGAGAGCCTCGTCCAGGCCGCGCGCAAGGACCCCAAGATCGTCGCCGTGACGGCGGCGATGCCATCGGGGACCGGGCTCGACCTGTTCGGAAAGGAGTTCCCGGATCGGACATTCGACGTCGGCATCGCCGAGCAACATGGCGTGACGTTCGCTGCGGGCCTCGCTACGGAGGGCTTCAAACCGTTTGCAGCGATCTACTCCACATTCCTGCAGCGCGCCTATGACCAGGTCGTTCACGACGTCGCGATCCAACGGCTTCCCGTCCGATTCGCCATTGATCGCGCCGGCCTCGTCGGCGCCGACGGCCCGACGCATGCCGGCTCGTTCGATCTCGCCTATCTCGGTTCGCTCCCCGATTTCGTCATCATGGCGGCCGCCGACGAAGCCGAATTGAAGCATATGGTTGCCACGGCCGCTGCAATCGACGATCGCCCCTCAGCCTTCCGCTATCCGCGCGGCGAGGGCATCGGCATCGAAATGCCGTCGGAAGGTGTGCCGCTCGAGATCGGGCGCGGTCGTATCCTGCGAGAGGGGACGACCGTGGCTATCCTCTCACTGGGGACACGCCTCGCGGAGAGCCTCAAGGCCGCCGAGCAGCTTGCGGCGTTCGGTCTGTCGACGACCGTCGCTGACGCACGTTTCATGAAGCCGCTGGACACCGCCTTGATCGATCGGCTCGCCCGCGAGCACGAGGTTCTCGTGACCGTCGAGGAGGGCTCCATCGGCGGCTTCGCCAGCCACGTTCTGCAGTATCTGGCTCTCGCTGGCCATCTCGATCGCGGCCTGCGCGTGCGCCCGATCGTGCTGCCGGACAGCTTCATCGATCACGACAAGCCCGAGCGCATGTACGAGAAGGCCGGCCTCAATGCGCCGGGGATCGTGCAGACGGTGATGGGAGCCCTGGGTCGGGGCGTGCAGGCGAACGAGATCTGATCCACATACCCACTGGGCTCAGCTGCGAGTTGTCCACAGGCTCGTGTGGAAAGCTCTTGCCTTTGTAGTAGCCTTCGACGGGCGATCAAACGTGCACTACACTGATGGAGTTCACCCGTAATATGAGTACCTGATCCTCCGCTTCCCCCATCCCCCGCGGAGTCAGGAAATCCGACCCCGGCAGAAAACCTGCCGGGGTCGCCTTTTTTAGGGGTCTCACTGCGGCGCCGCCTCAGACCAGCAGCTGCTCGTAGACTTCGCTGGCTTTGTCCCAATTAACCACGTTCCACCACGCCTTCAGATACGCGCCTCGTGCCGACCGGTGCTTGAGGTAGTAGGCGTGTTCCCAGACGTCGACGCCGAGCACGCCACCCCTCATGCCGGCCACCATGTGCGGCGAATCCTGATTGCCGGTGGAGAACACGACCAGTTTGCCCTGCGCACCGACGCCGACCCAGGCCCAGCCCGAGCCGAAACGGGCGAGGCCTGCCTTGTTCACGGCGTCCTGCATGGCATCAAGCGAGCCGAACGCCTCCTCGATGGCAGCCTTGAGCTTCCCACCCGGCTCCCTTGCCCCGCCGGGTGTCATGAGCTGCCAGAAAAAGCTGTGGTTCCAGTGACCGCCCATATTGTTGCGGACGCCGTCTTGAATACCCGTCGGCAGCTTGTCGATCGCCCTCAGCGTCTTCGCCATGGACACGCCGGCCAGAGAGGCGTGCTGGGTTGCCATGTCGTTCAGATTTTTGACGTAGCCGGCATGATGCTTTTCGTAGTGGATCCGCATCGTCTCTGCATCGATATGCGGCTCCAGTGCGTCGAACGCGTAACCGAGTGGTGGCAAGGTGAACGCGGGCGGCGCAACGGTCTGCGCCAGGGCGGCATCCGAACCTGCGCCGACCAACGGCGGCAGGAAAGCCGCTGCCGATGCCCCAACGGCAAGTTTGATGGAATCTCGGCGGTTCATCGTCGACGCTCCAAGGTGTTATGCAGCACGGGAAAAGACAGGTTCGCGACTATTCGCAGATTTATGCCATGGTCTCACAGCAAATCACTCCTGTCGTCTGGGGTTCCGAAAGAGACTTTACGAATGCCGTCTGCCCCCGCCTATCCGACCCGCCAACGGCTCGATCAAGCCCTCGTTGCCCGGGGCCTCGTCTCGACCCGGGCCCGGGCCCGTGATCTGATTCTCCGAGGCGAGGTCGAGGTCGCCGGCAGGGTCGTCGCAAAACCGGCACTCCTCGTATCCCCGGCCGAAGGCCTGCGACTTATCTCCGGACCAGCCGACTATGTCTCCCGCGGATCGCTCAAGTTGCAGGCCGCACTCGATCACTTTCGCTTCGATCCGGCTGGCCGCACCGCCCTCGATGTCGGTGCGTCGACGGGCGGTTTCACGGATGCGCTGCTGGTGGGCGGCGCCCGTTGCGTCTATGCCGTGGAGAATGGACACGGGCAGTTGCACCCGCGTCTGGCAACAGACGCCCGCGTCATCTCTCTCGAGCGCACCGACGCCCGTCTGCTCGACTCCCGCCTCGTACCGGACCCGATTGGCGCCATCGTCGCGGACGTGAGCTTCGTCTCACTCACGAAGGTGCTGCCACCTACGCTGGCGCTGTCCGTTGCCGGTTGCTGGCTGGTGGCACTCGTCAAGCCTCAGTTCGAGGGCGAGCCAGGCAGCATCCCGCGCGACGGCATCATCAAAGATCCCAAGGTCCACGCCGCCGCTATCGAGCGGATCGCGACCTGGCTTGCAGGCGAGACCGCGTGGCGCGTCGTGGGCACCATTCCGTCTCCGATCCACGGCGGCGACGGCAACGTCGAGTTTCTCATCGGGGCGGTACGTCATGCATGATCCCTTGACCGTTGTCGGGCTCGGCGCGCAGGGAGACGGCATCGTCGAGCGACCCGGCGGCGACGTTTACGTGCCGGGATTCCTTCCCGGTGAACGTGTCGAGCTGGAAGGTGGCGGCGGCGGTCGTTTCGTAGGGCCGCCAAGTCCCGACCGTCGTGCCGAGCAGCTTTGCCCGCACGTGCCGCAATGTGGCGGCTGCGCCGTGCAGCACATGAACGACGCCCTCTATGTCCGGTGGAAAGAAGGCCTGCTCGCCACGGCGCTTGCCCACCGGGGCTTGTCCGTGACGACTGCGCCCGTCCGCACCGTGCCTTTGGCATCGCGCCGCCGCGCCACGTTTGCCGGTTCGTGGCACGACGGCAAAGCACGCCTCGGCTTTCATCGCGCCGGCACCCATACCATCGAGCCGATCGAGGCATGCGCCGTCTTGCGCCCGGCCATCGTCGACGCTCTCCCGGCCCTGGCGGGGTTGGCGGCCATGCTCGTCCCGAACAGCGCACCCTTCCGCGTCTCGGTTCTCGACGCAGACAATGGCCTCGATGTCGCCATCGACGCCAAGACGTCCGCGCGAGTGTCACGCCAGGCAAGCGAATTAGCTTCTGCAATGCGGGCCGCAAAAATCGTCAGGCTGACGCTCGCCGGAGAGCCGTTCCTCATGCTGGCGGCCCCCGTTGTGCGGATCGCCGGTATTGAAGTGATGCCGCCGCCCGCTGCATTCCTGCAGGCCGCCCGGGAGACAGACACTATTCTGGCTGAGCTTGTGCTTGGTTCAATCGGCAAGGCGAAGCGGGTCGCCGATCTCTTCGCCGGCCTCGGAACGCTCTCCCTCGCCCTCGCAGCCAAAGCGCGCGTGCTTTCGGTCGACAGCGATGCAGCTCTCTTGGAGGCCTTGCGCAAGGCCGTGGCAGTTACGCAGGGACTGAAGCCAGTGGACTGTCTCCGCCGCGACCTCTTTCGCGATCCGCTGTCGCCGCTCGAACTCGACCGGCTCGATGCCGTCGTGCTCGACCCTCCGCGATCCGGCGCCGCAGCCCAATCCGAAGCGCTCGCACGCTCGAAGGTGCCGCGCATCGTGATGATCTCCTGCAATCCGGCCACGCTAGCACGGGACCTGCGCACACTCGTCGACGGCGGCTATCTGCTGGAGAGCGCCACACCCGTCGACCAGTTCCTGTTCACACCCCATCTCGAGGCCGTGGCCGTGCTCAGGCGGGCGTGAGCGCCGCGTGGGTTTAACGCCCCACGGCTTGCCGTGTCGCGGCAGCCATCGCGTCCGCCACATTGGGCTTCTTCGCTGCGGCCGTCCGGCCCGCAGGCTTGCCATCCGGTACGGCAAGCTCGAGGCCCTCGTTCCAGTACGGCTCCGATCCATAGAGGGCCGCCAGATACTCGATGAAGACGTTGACCTTCTCGGGCATGAAGTCCCGGCAGGGATAAACGGCGTAGATCGCGACATTGGATGAGCCGCGATACTCCGGCATGACGACCTTCAGCGCCCCGCTCTTCAGCTCCGGACCAATATCCCACGTCGAGCGCAGGCCCAGGCCCAGGCCCGAAAGCAGCGCCTCGCGCATGAACTCGAGCGAATTCGACCGAATGTTACCCTTCACGCGCAGCTGGTGCTGTCCGTCTGGACCCTCGAGACGCCAGTAATCCTGGGCGCCGGCCGAGAGGCAGTTATGGAAATCGAGGTCGGCGAGCGAGGTCGGAACCCCCTGCTCGCTCGCTTCGAGATACTTCGGGCTCGCGCAGATCACTCGTGTGTCGGCTGCGAGCTTGCGCTGCACGAGAGAACTGTCCTGAAGTTCACCGATCCGGATCGCCAGATCGAACCCTTCACGGATGATGTCGACGAAATTGTCCGTCAGATGGAACTCGAGTTCGATCTCGGGATACTTGGCCAGGAACGCGGGCAGGAACGGCGCCACATGCAGACGGCTGAACGACGTCGGCGCCGTGACCTTCAGCAGCCCGCGCGGCGTCGTGTTGCGGCGATTGACGAAATTCTCGGCCTCTTCGATCAGGTTGAGGATGTCGACGACACGCTTGAAATAGCCTTCGCCCGTCTCGGTCAGCGTCAGCTGCCGCGTCGTGCGCTGGAACAGCCTGACGTTCAATCGCTCCTCGAGCAGACTGATCCGCTTTGAGACGACCGCGGGCGATAGGCCCATCTCGCGGCCTGCTGCCGACATATTGCCGGTCCGTGCCACACGTGCGAATATTTCCAGGTCAGTAATGGCGGTCACAGTCGACTCCTCACGGGTTCGGCGACGCGGGAACATCAAACTTTCTCCAGAACGTAGATTGTGCTCGCCCGTGACAATACCGTGTCTGGCATTTTCTACGCTATGGAATAGTCATGTTCCAAAGCGTGTCAAATCAAACATGGCATTGATGCCGTTCGGACTTTTTCGGCGAACGTGAGTTTCGTTGCGCGCCGCGGAGTCGCACGCTATCGCTGCCTGACGAGCCACCTGTGAGGGGAGCCCCGCCGCGTGTCCATGATCGCCATGCCCGAGCCGGATCGATCCGTGCTCCGACGCCGTGATGCCATCGTGCGCGAGCTGGTCCGCCTCGTCGGTGCGGACCAGGTGATCGCCGACCGGGACGGACGCCGCGCCTTCGAAACCGACGGGCTCTCAGCCTACCGCTGCATGCCGCTGGCCGTTGTGCTGGCCCGCTCGACCGACGACGTCTCCAAGGTGCTCGCCTATGCGAACGCCAGTGGAATCAAAGTCATCGCCCGCGGGGCCGGCACGTCCTTGTCCGGCGGGGCACTTCCCACGGAGGACTCCATCGTCCTTGGCTTGAGCCGGATGAACCGCATTCTTTCACTCGACTACGAAAACCGTACCGCCCGCGTCGAGGCCGGCATCACCAACCTCGGCATTACTGGTGCGGTGGCCGCGAAGGGCTTTTTCTACGCGCCCGACCCGTCGAGCCAGCTCGCCTGCTCGCTTGGCGGCAACATCGCCTTCAACTCCGGCGGCGCACACTGCCTGAAGTACGGCGTGACCACCAACAATGTCCTGGGCCTCAAGCTCGTGATGGTCGACGGCGAGGTCGTCGAGATCGGTGGCGATTGGCTCGATCAGCCCGGCTACGACATGCTTGGCCTTTTGATCGGTTCCGAAGGTCAGCTGGGCATCGTCACGGAGGCGACAGTCCGCATCCTCCGACAAGCCGAGGGCGCCAGCCCCATGCTACTCGGCTTCTCCTCGAGCGAGGCCGCGGGACGTGCTGTTTCCGCCATCATCGCCTCGGGCATCATTCCCGTCGCCATCGAATTCATGGATAAGCCGGCCATCGAAGTCTGCGAAGCGTTCGCCAAGGCCGGCTATCCGCTCGACGTCGAGGCCCTTCTCATCATCGAGGTCGAGGGATCGCCCGAGGAAATCTCGATGCTGCTCGGCCGCATCGTCGAGATCGTTCAGCCGCATGGCCCCTCGGTGGTCCGCATCAGCGAAAGCGCCGAGCAGTCAGCCGCGATCTGGAAAGGCCGCAAATCGGCTTTCGGTGCGATCGGACGCATCTCCGACTACTTGTGCATGGACGGCACCATACCGCTCGGCCGCATGCCGGAGGTTCTCGTGCGCATTGCCGAGATCTGTGCTGGCTACGGCCTCAAGGTCGCAAACATCTTCCATGCCGGCGATGGCAACTTGCATCCCCTCATTCTCTACAACGCCAACGATCCCGATGAGATGATGCGCGCCGAGCAGTGTGGCGCCGAGATCCTCAAGCTCTGCGTCGATGTCGGCGGCTGCCTGACCGGCGAGCACGGCGTCGGCATCGAGAAGCGCGACCTCATGCATGTCCAGTTTACCGAGACCGAACTCGCCCTGCAGATGAGCATCAAGACGGCGCTCGACCCGCAATGGCTGCTCAATCCTGCCAAGGTTTTCCCGCTCGTCGAAACGCGCCCCGCCGCGGCCTGAGGAGACAGCCGTGCAACAGCAATCCGTGGTGCGCCCCGCCACCGAGTGGGAGCTTCAGCGCCTGCTCGAGGAAGCGACCAAGACCAACGCCCCGATGGAAATCGTCGGCTCCGGCACCAAGCGCGTCATCGGCCGGCCAACATCAGCCCCAACGGTCATGACGACCTCCTCGCTCACAGGTGTCCGCCTTTACGAGCCGACCGAACTCGTCATGGCTGCGCGGGGCGGCACACTGGTCACGCGCATCGAGTCCGACCTCGCATCCCAGGGCCAGATGCTCGCCTTCGAGCCGGTGGACCTAGCGCCCGTGATCGGCAAGGAGCCGGGCAATGGCAGCATCGGTGCGCTCTTCGCCATGAATATCTCCGGCTCGCGCCGCGTGATGTCGGGTGCCGCACGTGATCATCTACTGGGTGTCACGGCAGTCTCCGGCGCGGGAACGGCTTTCCGCTCGGGCGGGCGCGTGATGAAGAACGTGACAGGACTCGATCTTGCACGCACTGTGTCAGGAAGCTGGGGCACGCTCGCCGTCCTGACGGAGGTCACGTTTAAAGTGATGCCGCGTCCCGAGGAGACCGCAACGCTCATACTGCTGGGTCTCGAGGATGGTATCGCCATCGAGGCTCTGTCTTCTGCCACGACCAGCCCCTACGAGGTGTCGGGCGCCATCCACATCCAGGCTCCGCTTGCCGCGCGCCTGTGGCATCAGGGGCTCCGCGGCGAGCAGCGCGCCGTCACCGCGATCCGGATAGAGAATTTCTCTACCTCCGTCGCCTATCGCGTCCAGCGCCTGAAAGAGGAGCTGAAGCCCTACGGCGAGGTCTATGTCCTTGGCAACGACACCTCGCTCGCCTTATGGGACGAATTGCGACAGCTCTCCATCTTGCAGGGCACCGACGCCCCCCTCTGGCGCATCTCGACCTCGCCCAAGGCCGGTCCGAAGGTGGTCGCAGCGATCACCCGCTTCATGACGTGCCATGCGTGGTACGATTGGGCAGGCGGACTCGTCTGGGCCGAGGTCCTGCCCACGTCGGACGCAGGCGCAGCCGACCTCCGACGTGTCATCGCCAGCCACGGAGGTCACGCGACACTGATCCGAGCTGAACCGAGCGTCCGCGCCAGCATCGACGTCTTCCAGCCTCTCGAGGCCGGTTTGGCGCGGATTACGGCCAAGTTGAAGGCGGTGTTCGACCCAGCCAACATTCTCAATCGCGGGCGGATGTACGCTGCCCTCTAGTGTCCCGACCGCGAAGTTCGTTTCATCGTACTGCCGGGTCAAACCGCCACACTAGACGAAGGCTCGAGACGCCCAATGAAGACCGACTTCACGCCCGAGGCATTGCAGGATCCGCGCACGGCGGAGGCCGAGAGCATCCTAAGGCGCTGCGTTCATTGCGGCCTGTGCACGGCCACCTGCTCGACCTACGTGATGCTCGGCGACGAACGCGATAGCCCGCGCGGTCGCATCTACCTCATGAAAGATATGTTCGAGCGCGGCGCGGCGGCGAGCCCTGAGGTCCAGCACCACGTCGACCGGTGCCTGTCTTGTCTGTCCTGCATGACCACCTGTCCCTCCGGCGTCGACTATATGCACCTAGTCGATCATGCCCGAGCACACATCGAGGAGACGGGCACCAGAAGCCTGCCCGACCGCGCCGTGCGGTGGCTGTTGTCGCAGCTGATCCCCTATCCCGACCGCTTCCGCCGTGCCGTGGCGCTGGCGCCACTTGGTCGCCCCTTCAAGCCCCTGTTCGAGCGGCTGGGGCTGCCTCAGGTCGCGGCAATGCTGGATCTCGCGCCGAAAGGTCGCGTCGCGACCCCGCGCTATGCCGGCCCCGGCACGGCGACGGCCAGCGACGAGCGTCGCCGGCGGGTTATCATGCTGGCGGGCTGCGCTCAGCAGGTCCTTCGCCCCGACATCAACGATGCGACGATCCGGCTCCTCGCGCGGCGTGGCGTCGATGTCGAAGTTGTTGCGGGGGCAGGATGCTGCGGCGCCCTCGTGCATCACATGGGCAAGGAGGCAATGGCCGTCGAGCAGGCCAAGGCCAACGTCGACGCCTGGGTGAAGGCCATGGCCAAAGCCCCCGTCGACGCCATCATCGTCAATGCCTCGGGCTGCGGCACCATGCTCAAGGATTATGGGCACCTCCTGAAGCATCACCCCAGCCACGCCCGGCGCGCCGAGGATATCGCCGCCCTCGCCAAGGACGTGACCGAGTTCCTGTCCGACTACGACCTCGGTGCGCCAAAGCGCTGGTCGAGCCTGCGCGTCGCCTATCACTCGGCCTGCTCCATGCAGCACGGCCAGCGCATTACCGAAGCTCCCAAGGCCCTGCTTCGCAAGGCAGGTTTCACCGTGCTCGATGTTCCGGAAGGCCACATCTGCTGCGGCTCGGCCGGCGTCTACAATATTCTCCAGCCGAAGCTGGCCGGTGATCTTCGCCGCCGCAAGGTCGATAACATCGAGAGCGTGCGCCCGGATATCATCGCAGCGGGCAATCTCGGCTGCATCACCCAGTTGCAACTCGGTACGCCGATCCCGATCGTGCACACGATAGAACTCCTGGATTGGGCGTGCGGCGGCCCCGTTCCGCGCGGCCTCGAGCGGTTTCAGGGCGCTGTAACCGACGTTCCGGAAGCGGTTGCGGCAAGCGCCTAGATCGGCTCATCACTGCGAGCCCGCTCTGCAACGATTGCTCCCGTTGCGGAGCCGCTCTCACGTGCGCAAGCGTCGACCACAAAGCAGCACCCACTTTTCAAATCGCCCAAAATATAAAACAATAATTGAAACTATGATCGAAGGATATATGTTTGGGAAAAGACCATCATGGAAGAAACAATCGGTAAAGCCACATTTATTCCAGACGAATCGCACGAGAAGCGCTTCTTTTTCTCCATGTCGGTTGCGTGTGCCGCGATAGCGTTTCTCGGTTTCGCGCCAACGTACTGGATTCCCTTGCTGACCGGCAAGCTCACCATCCACCCGATCATCCATCTGCACGGCGCGGTTTTCTTCGCATGGTCGCTGTTCCTCGTCCGGCAGACGTGGCTCGCGACGACCGGCCGCCTCGTCGCTCACCGCCGGAATGGCTTGATCGGTGTCACACTCGCCACTGCAATGACGATCTTCGGCCTGTTCACCGCAATCAATCGCATGCAATGGGCCGCCGGCCTCGGACACGCCGAAGCTGGCCGCGCTTTCGCCATAGTGCCGGTCTCGACCATCCTCTTCTTTGCAACGACCTTCGCAGCTGCAGTGGTGCTCGCGCGTCAACGTGAGTGGCACAAGCGACTGATGCTCGTCGCTGCCATCTCGGTTCTCGACGCGCCAATCGCGCGATGGTTCATCACATTCCTTGCCCCCGCCGGACCTCTGCCGCCGGGGCCCCCGCCCGTCGCGGTAGATCTCGGTCCGTCGCTGGTCGCGTTCCTTCTCATGGCCGTCGCGATGCTGTTCGATTGGAGAAGGCTCGGCCGACCGCATACGGCCTATCTCATCGGAGGCGGGGCTTACGTGCTTATCAAGGTCATCCAAGTCCCGATCAGCACGACTGCGACTTGGCACGCGGTCGCTGCGTGGCTCATGACCTTCGCCGTCTGACGGCTGATCGAACCTGGACGTGCGCAGCCCCCGCCGCGCACGCCAACCGTTTCTGTCAGCGCCGCGGACACCCCATGGCGTCCGCTAGCCCCGTGAAACTGTCCGTGATCACGTCCCAATCGCGGGTCGCTGCCACGTCCTTTGTCTGGCCCGGTCCGTACTCGACGGGCCTCAGCACGAACGCGGTGCGATATCCGACACTCTGCGCCGCAGCCAGGTCGTCGTTGTGCGCGGCGACCAGCATCACTTCCTGCGGCTCGAGATTGAGCAGCGCGGCGTTCCGCTGGTAACAATCGGGCAACGGCTTGTAGGCTCGAGCTGTCTCGGCCCCGAGGATCACGTCCCACGGCAGAAGGGCACGCTTGGCCATCCGGACGAGAAGTCCTGTGTTGCCGTTCGATAGCGTCCCAATGATGTAGCGCCGCTTCAACCGGATCAGGCCTTCCACCGAATCCGGCCACGGGTCCAATCGATGCCAGATGCGATTGAGATGCTCGACCTCGTGCGCCGCGAGCCCCTTCACGCCATGCCGCTCG
>JALHMC010000010.1 GCA_022844225.1 Hyphomicrobiaceae bacterium
TCGCATCGAATTTCCCGGTCGATGGGCTCAAGGGATCGTGGGACTATCTCTATTCCTGCTTCAAAGCCGCGGTGTCCGACATGCCCCTCGCCGACCGCCGGAAGATGTTCGCGGAGAATTCGCTGAGGTTTTATGGGATCAAGGTGTGAGGGCGAGTGGGGGGGGGGGACGTGGCATCCTTGCCCCGGAGGAAGTCCGGGCCAGACATGGCGTCGGCAATGCGAAGATTGCGGAGGTTGGCCAGCGGCCGGACCCGACCTGACGTTAGCGGAGCACCAAGCAGAAGTGCGCTGGAAACCCACCGTCGGCGCCCCTTCGGCCTTGGGCCCAAAGGGTGCGTCCAGGGTGTCGCCAAACTCACAACGTTCGTGGCAGCTGATGAGGGGATCACCGACCGGTTGGGAGTTCTCACCCTTGTTTCGTTCAGCTCATCAGGAGCCGCTCCAAGCGGCGCTGCCAGTACTCGGCTTCGGAGCGATTTTCGTAACAACCTAATGCCAGCGGCAAGTTGCCAGTCCACTCCATCCGAACTTCGTAAAGATCGCCGTCCATTTCACGTTCTATACACTTGATGACGGGCTGTTGCAGTGCGTCGAAGTTGGTGTCTATCGACCGCAACAGCCAAAGCCTGCCGCGCACACTGCCGTGTACACGCCTCTTTTCCGCATCAAACCGGAGACACTGCGGCTGAACCCCCGCATAGGCGATCAGCCCCGTAATTGCGCTGAATCCAGCGAAAGCCAGCAACGTCAAAAGGCCCGCCACCTTGCCGCCATGCCAAGGCCAACTCCAAACCTCGGGGAGGAAAGCCGCCGTGGCAAACAGAAATCCGGCACTGAATAATGCGATAATGACACTGAACAACGGCTCGGAACCTTCCAGGTAAACGATACCTTTCTGATCCTCGGAGAAGTATTCGGGCAGGTTGGTTTTCATGAGCGGTTAACCCGACTATTAGCTCAGACGAACTGGCAGGCGTGGCGACCCAATTCGGAGCTGTGGCCGCAATTCGCCGGGCATAACAGAGGCTTGAGTTAATGCGGACTAGATCGAGCGTCAACCTGATCGCCTGACAGCAGCGTACGTGAGCTTTATCAATGGAGTACGAACACGCAATCGGTTCGCTTCTGAGAAAAGCGACCGTGGCATTGGATGAGGAGAACATTGTCGCTACGGGTCACGTGCACGCATCACAGGCTGCACGGTCTCAGCAATCCCACCCCCAGTTGCGCACATGATCCGCCGACGGCATGTACGCGTCACGTCGCGTCGCCCCACAGCCGCGCCTGCCTACGCAGCGCCTTCGCCCCCTGCCCTCAATTCACCCCCACCGCCTTGCTCACGGTCGTGCCGATTTCGGCCTTGATGACGAGGTCGGCGATGGCGTCCTGGTCGGTGGGGTGAAGGGGTCGTGGGACTATCTCTATTCCTGCTTCAAGGCCGCGATGTCCGACAGGCCCCTCGCCGACCGCCGGAAGATGTTCGCGGAGAATGCGTTGCGGTTTTATGGGATCAAGGTGTGACGGCTCTTCCGAGCCCGGGAGTCGGTCAAGCAAAACCGGCTTTCGTCGGGATTCCCATCTTCTTGAGCGCCGCGACGACCGGGCATAAGCCGGTGAACGATGCCTGGATAAGATGGACGCCCATCACGCCGGTGAGCCACAGCCAGTTTTTCGAGTGGTAGACAGCCAGCAGCGTGCTAGCCAGCACGACGCTGCCGACCACCAACAAAATCGTTCTCTCAACTGTCATGATCGCTCCTCCTTCGGAAACCTCTCAGCCGCGGAACGCCCCGGCGGATACGTTCATTGGCTGCCTCCCGACTCTCAGTCGATAGAGAGGGACGGAGATCCCTTAGCGAATGATCTGACCCAATATTGCAAAGCTTCGAAAATACCCGCAATAACTCGACCTCCGTCCCCCATTCAGTGTCAGGCATCAGGCCGTAGTTCGCGCCCCCTAGGCTGAAGGCCGCGAATTTCAGGCCCTTGTCTCTTGTCGGGACACACGCGTGCAACACCAGCCATTCAACGCTGATAATTCCGACCGGGGAACTATTCTTTGGCTATGAAATGATAGCCCAGGGTTATCATTGCGCCGGACTAAGATAGCCGGAGGCTGCAGCAAGCGAGGCACCCATGGAGATGGCGCAGATCAAGTACGTCCTGGCTGCGGCAAGAGTGCTGAATTTCACGAAGGCTGCACAGGACTGCAACGTCTCTCAGCCGGCTCTCACCAAAGGGATCAAAGCGCTCGAGGAGGAACTCGGCGGGCTAATCTTTCATCGAGAAGGTAAGCGCATCCTGGTCAGCGAATTCGGCCGATCGATGCTTACGCGACTCCAGCGCGTCTTTGACGAGGCCGAGGCGGCACGAGCACTCGCGAACAACTACCGCCTATTGAAGCGGACTCCGGTCCGCCTGGGCGTCATGTCGACGATCGGCTACGGGCGGCTGGCCAGGTTCATCGGCAAGGTGGAGAAAGCTCACGAGGGACTGGAACTGTCCGTGAGCGAGCTGCGTCTGCCGGAGCTGACGCAAAAGCTCGACGCCGGAGATATCGATCTGGCGATACTCAATCCGACGCCTGGGCTCGACACCAAATACCGCATCTCGAAGCTCTACGACGAGGCTTACGTCGTCGCTCTGCCGCCGGGCCATCGCTTTTCCGAGAAAAGTACCATTTCGTTGGCGGACCTCGCTGGCGAAGCCTACGTCGACAGACTCGCCTGCGAAATGCGGGAGGCGGTCATGGCTGCGTGCTCTGACAAGAAGGTCGAACTCTATGCGCGCTTTCGATCCGAACGAGAGGACTGGGTGCAGGCCATGGTGAAGGAAGGTATCGGTTTTGCCTTCGTCCCAGAGCATAACGTCACTGTGCAAGGACTCGTACAGCGGCCCCTGGTCGATCCAAAAGTTTCGCGGACGGTCGCTCTTGCATCTGTGATCGGCCGCCAATTCGGTTCCGGTGTCAGGGCGTTCGTGCAGGCAGCCCACGCTTATCCATGGCAGGAGTAGTGTTTAACCACTGCCACCACTAGTTCACCCCCACCGCCTTGCTCAGCGTTGTCCCGATCTCGGCATTGATGACGAGGTCGGCGATGTCGTCCTGGTCGGTGGGCTCGCGGTTGACGATGACATACTTGGCGCCGAGGCGCTTGGCCATGACGGGGAAGCCCGCCGCCGGGTAGACCACCAGCGACGAGCCGATGGTGATCATCAGGTCGGCCTGGTTCGTCACGTCGTGGGCGCGCTCCATGGCGTCCTCGGGCATGGCCTGTCCGAAGGAGATGGTGGCCGTCTTCAGTATGCCGCCGCAGGCCATGCACTTCGGCAGGGTCTCGTTGTCGTCGAAGATCTGCCTGACCCAGTCGAGCTCGTGGCGGCGTTTGCAGTCGAGGCAGGCGGCGTAAGTGGAGTTGCCGTGCAGCTCGATGACCTTGTCGTCGGGAATGCCCGAGGCCTGATGCAGCCCGTCTATGTTCTGTGTGATAACGGCGAGCATCTTGCCCTCGTCGACGAGGCGCGCGAGGGCGCGGTGGCCGGCGTTGGGCTCGGCCTTGCGCATGGTCTCGTCGGTTGCGAACTTGCGGCGCCAGCTCTCGCGGCGCATTTCCTCGGAGGCGAGAAAGTCCTGGAATTCGATGGGCCGGTACTTGGTCCAGATGCCGCCGGGCGAGCGGAAGTCGGGAATGCCTGATTCCGTCGAGATGCCGGCGCCGGTGAAGGCGACGATGCGGCGGGCACCGGCGATCATTCGTTTCAGCTCATCGACATCAGACATGGGGGCTCCGTCAGGCTGGCAAGTGCCGTTTCGGGTGTGCGCAGACCGCCGATTCACGTGGAACACGGGCAACTGCTCCGAGATCCGCTCGTCGATCCAACAGGATTCTCATTTTTCACGGTATCTCGAGTCAACGGATTCCATCAGGGTCACGGGCTTCGGCTCATAGCGCCCACCTTGACCGGCACCCCTATTCGGCCGCATTACGGCGCCAAAGCACTGGATCGACACGGGAACGCCCCATGGCAACCGAACGCTACAACGCGCCTGAGCGCGAGCAGCACTGGCAGAAGGTGTGGGAGGAGAAAGAAACCTTCCGTACCGCGACCGATACGTCGCGGCCGAAGTGCTATGTGCTCGAGATGTTCCCCTATCCGTCCGGTCGCATCCACATGGGGCACGTGCGGAACTACACGATGGGCGATGTGCTGGCGCGGTTCAAGCGGGCGCAAGGCTTCAACGTGCTGCATCCCATGGGCTGGGACGCGTTCGGCATGCCGGCCGAGAACGCCGCCATGGAGCGCAAGACGCATCCGGCGAAATGGACCTACGAAAACATCGCCGCGATGAAGGGACAGCTCAAGAGCATGGGGCTGTCGCTGGACTGGTCGCGCGAGGTCGCGACGTGCGATCCGTCCTACTACGTACATCAGCAGCGCATCTTCCTCGACATGCTGGCGAAGGACCTCGCCTACCGGCGCAAGGCGAAGGTGAATTGGGATCCGGTGGACCAGACCGTGCTCGCCAACGAGCAGGTGATCGATGGGCGCGGCTGGCGCTCCGGCGCACTGGTCGAGCAGCGCGACCTCGCGCAATGGGCGTTCCGGATCACACACTATACACAAGACCTGCTGGAAGCTCTCGGGACGCTGGAGAAGTGGCCCGAGAAAGTGCGCCTGATGCAGGAGAACTGGATCGGGCGATCCGAGGGCCTGATGATGCGGTGGCGGCTCGCTGCGGGAACCGCACCCGCCGGACATTCCGAACTGGAGATCTTCACGACGCGCCCGGACACGTTGTTCGGTGCCTCGTTCATGGCGATCGCGCCGGACCACCCACTGGCGAAAGCGGCAGCCGAGAAGAACGCGAAGCTCGCCGCTTTCTGCGAGGAATGCCGGCGCATGGGTACGTCGGTCGCCGAGATCGAAAGCGCGGAGAAGATGGGCTTCGACACGGGCATCAAGGCGGTGCATCCGTTCGATCCCAACTGGCAGGTGCCGGTCTTTGTGGCGAACTTCATCCTGATGGACTACGGCACGGGCGCGATTTTCGGCTGCCCCGCACATGATCAGCGCGACATCGAGTTCGCAAAGAAATATGGCCTGCCGATCATCCCGGTCGTGGCGCCAAAAGCCGAGCCGCGGCGGGGCGAGGCAATCGCCAAGATCCACGAGGGCGTGGCGTTCCTCGACGACGGCGAGATGATCAACTCGAAGTTCCTCGATGGATTGAGCCCTACGGCTGCGTTCGACGCGGTGGCGACGCGGCTCGAAGGGGAGAAGCTCGGCGGCAAGCCCGTTGCCGAGCGCAAGGTCAATTATCGGCTCCGTGACTGGGGCATCTCTCGCCAGCGCTACTGGGGCTGTCCGATCCCGGTCGTGCACTGCGGCGATTGCGGAATCGTGCCGGTGCCTCGCGAGCAGCTACCGGTCGTGCTGCCGGACGATGCGAGCTTTGATCTGCCCGGCAATCCGCTGGACCGGCACCCGACCTGGAAGCATGTCGATTGTCCGAAGTGCGGAAAGGCCGCGACCCGCGAGACGGACACGATGGACACGTTCGTCGATTCATCGTGGTATTTCGCGCGCTTCACGGCGCCGGATGCGGCTACGCCGACCGATCGCGCGGCGCTCGACTACTGGATGCCCGTCGACCAGTACATCGGTGGCATCGAGCATGCGATCCTGCATCTGCTCTATTCGCGATTCTTCTACCGTGCGATGGGCGAGACGGGCCACGGCGGCTCCACCAATCTGCGCGAGCCGTTCGCGGCGCTGTTTACGCAAGGCATGGTCGTGCACGAGACCTATCGCCGGGCCGGAATCGAGCCACCGCAGTGGTTGCTGCCCACCGAGGTGGACATCAAGGGCGAAGGCGACAAGCGCCAGGCGACCGAGTTGGCGACGGGAAAGCCGGCGGTGATCGGCTCGATCGAGAAGATGTCGAAGTCGAAGAAGAACCTCGTGGACCCCGACGACATCATTGCGAACTTCGGCGCCGATTGCGCGCGCTGGTTCATGCTTTCGGACAGCCCACCCGAGCGCGACGTGATCTGGACGGAAGCTGGCGTGTCGAGCGCCGGGCGCTTCATGCAGCGCGTGTGGCGTCTCGTCGACCAGACGACCGAGAAGGCTGTCGCGAAAGATGCGATGAAGCCGGGCAAATTCGGACCCGAAGCGATGGCTCTCCGGCGTGCGGCACACAAAGCGCTTGATCAGGTGGCGCGCAACATCGAGGCGCTACGCTTCAACGTGGCCGTTGCGCAGTTGTATGAGCTATCCAATGCGCTGTCCGAGTCGTTCGGCAAATCGGGAGACGGGCTTGCCTGGGCCCAGCGCGAGGCTACCGAGTTGCTGGTGCAAATGCTCGGTCCGATGATGCCGCATCTGGGCGAGGAGTGCTGGACGCGACTTGGATACAACACCCTTCTGGCAGAAGCGCCCTGGCCCAAGTTGGAGGCCGCCCTGCTCGTTGACGATACTGTCGTCATTGCCGTACAGGTCAATGGTAAACGCCGGGATGAGCTGACCGTCAGCCGCACCGCCGGCAATGGCGAAGTGGAAGCCGCTGCGATGAGGCTGGACTCGGTGGTGAGAGCCCTCGAAGGGCGAACGCCGAAGAAGGTGATCGTGGTGCCGCAGAGGATCGTCAATGTGGTCGTGTGACCCGCGTGCCGCTCTGGACCGTTACCCGTTCGCCCGGGTGGTTGGGCGCGTGGCTGTGGCCCTCACCCTCGTTTCGCTTGCAGGCTGCGCCGGGGGCGACGGCTTTCGGCCTATGTATGCGCCCGACGCAACTGGCGCGAGCGTGCAATCCCGGATGGCGAAGGTCGATGTGGCGCCTATTCCCAGCCGTGTCGGTCAACGCGTCCGCAACGAGCTGATATTCCAGAAGACCGGTGGCGGCGAGGCAGAGAGCCCGGAGTATCGACTCGACATCACGATCCGCGAGGCGCTGGCTTCGACTCTCGTAAAGAACACTGGCGAGGCGCTCAGCCAGATCTACACGCTGGATGCCAATTTCAAGCTCATCCGACTTAGCGACAAGCAGGTGGTGCTCCAGGGAGCGAGCCACGGCAGAGCCGGTTTCGAGCGATTCCAGCAGATCTACTCCAACGTGCGCGCTCGCGAAGATGCCGAGAACCGCGCAGCTCGTACCGTGGCGGACGACATCAAGACGCGATTGGCGGCCGTGCTTTCGAGCAGCAAGATCTGATCCGCCGTCACCGGGTATCGCCAAGACGATCATTCTAGGGCACGACTGCGGTTCGACGCGCGTGCTCGATCGGCAAGAGCGCGGCGTCACCTGCAGGGTCCCCGTCATGGTCGCCATCTCCGGTGCTCAGGTCACCAGCTTCCTCGCCAAGCCGGACCCCAAGATCAGGGCCGTCCTGCTCTATGGGCCGGATGCCGGGCTCGTCAGCGAGCGCGCGCAGAAACTGGCGGCTCTGCTTGCTGCGCGTGATACGCCCGCCGGTGAGATCGTACGGATCGACGACAGCGACCTCGATGGCAATCCCGAGCGGCTCAGCCTGGAACTGCTCACCGTGCCGATGTTCGGCGGCGCGAAGATCGTGCGCACGAGCACGGGTCGCCGTGTGAACACTGCCTCTCTACAGCCGCTGGTCGAGGGAGGCAGCCTTGCCGGCGTGCTTATCGTGGAGGCC
Source organism: Hyphomicrobiaceae bacterium (assembly GCA_022844225.1). Classification (GTDB taxonomy): domain Bacteria; phylum Pseudomonadota; class Alphaproteobacteria; order Rhizobiales; family Hyphomicrobiaceae. The sequence continues at coordinate 7,670 of JALHMC010000010.1, forward strand.
GGTGCACTCCGGAAAGACGACAAGCTGAAGGCCCTCTTCGAGAAGAGTCCAATTGCCGGTGCGGTCGTCTGTTATCCGGATGAGGGCGCCTCGCTCGACGGGTTGGTCAGCGACGTGCTCAAGGCCGCGAACCTCACCATAGCGCCCGAGGCCCGGCAAGAGCTGATCGCGCGACTCGGCGCAGACAGGGTCCTGTCACGCGCAGAAATCGAGAAGCTGGCGCTCTATACGCATGGTGCGACGCGAATAGAGCTCGCGGACGTGGAGGCCATCGTCGGGGATGCCTCGGACCTGACCATCGATCTAGCCGTCATGGCGGCGGCATCAGGCGATCTGTCGCGAGCGCTGGCCGAGTGCGACCGGGCCGTCGCGAGCGGTGAGAGCCCGCAATCGGTGATCCTGGCGGCAGAGCGGCACTTTCACAGGTTGCATAAACTCCGAGCAGGCGTCGACGCGGGTCGTCCCCTCGACGAGCTGACTCGCTTCATGCGACCGCCGCTGCCGCAGAAAGTCAAATTCGAGCTGGAGCGCCAAGCGCGGACCTGGACGACGCAACGGGCGGCATCCGCGATCGGGCGCATTGCCGAAGCCGTTCGGCAGGCGCGGACCACGGGCGCGGACGAAGCCGCGGTCGCCGAGAGGCTGATGATGGAGATCGCCAGGCTTGCGCGCTCCGGGGGAGCCGTGCGCCGCACTGGTTAGAATGGTGGATTGAATCAAACGGACGTTTTTTCTTCTGGACAACCGCACCAAGCGGATCGCGGCGCTGTTGGCCTGATCATCAGGACTCAAACCCCTCATAAGGGCGCCGGGAGCCCGTATTTGCGGGCTCAACGGGGTGCGTGAACTCATTCCTCATTGTTCTGATCTTTTGTTTATCGCGCGTTTGTTTTCCACACGGGGTGCCCGATCCGAGTCTTGAAGCGCCGCGATCATCTCGGTCTATGTGAGGTGTAGGTGCAGATGTGAGTCGCTCCTGGAGTCTCGGTTCGGAGACGAGGGGGTCGCATGTCGACTGGGGGATGACGTGAACAACAAACTCATCGCTGTCTTTCTGGCGGCTGGGCTGATGTGTCTCGTGGGCAGTGCTCAAGCCTACGAACCGGGTCGGCGGGACTGGGCGACCCGGGCTTTCCAAGGCCAGTACGAACCTAACGAGAAGATCCACCGGCGCTATCGGCCAGCCACCGTCAAGCACCGGCATAAACCTCGGCACCGTGTTGCGTCTCGGCCGCCACAGGTCAGGTCCTGGGCGAAGAGGCACCACCCGCACACGCCGATTCCCGACAGGTCTGGAAACGTCAGACGCGATGCGACCGGCGACGTGCAGTGCTGGCCACACGTCGAAGCCTGGAGCGTTGAGGCCAACACGGAAGACGGTGCCTGGCGCGATGCTCAAAGGAACTGGGAGAACCAGGTGCGCGCGATGTACGGCGAGCGCTTCATGGACATCGCCCATGCGAAAGAGGGCGGCGAGCGGCAGTGCTGGGTCAGCAGTGGGAATCAATCCGTCGCGGGTCGCGTCGCAGAGACGGTGGGCCGCGTCGTCGGTGGAGACTCGGTCGATGGGCGCAAGCACCGCTGTCGCGTCATGCTGCGGCCCTGTCAGGCCCCCAAGGACTTCAATCCTCAGACCAAGGCCGACCGCTAGTAAGATGAGCGGTCGTCATCGACGTGGCGGGACCGATCAGGTGCAAGCGTTCGGTCCGGGACACCGCTGCGGCTTGTCTGGCCTGTGCCTCACCCTATAGTGCCCGCCGGATAACGAGGGACACACCCATGGCGGACACCACCTACGACGTCGTCGGCATCGGCAATGCGATCGTCGACATCATCGGACGCTGCAGCGATGCGTTCCTGACGGAGCATGGCGCCACCAAAGGCCACATGCGGTTGGTCGATGCTGAAACAGTGGTTTCGCTCTACAAGGCCATGGGACCGGCGATCGAGATCTCGGGTGGGTCGGCGGCGAACACGATGGCCGGTATTGCGTCGTTTGGCGGGAAGGCCGGCTTCATAGGCAAAGTGGCCGACGACGAACTCGGCCGCATCTTCGGCCACGACATCCGAGCGGTCGGCGTGACATTTCGGACGCCGCCGACGGCTGGCGGGAACCCAACCGCTCGCTCTCTCATCCTGGTCACGCCGGACGGCGAGCGGACCATGAACACATTCCTCGGCGTCAGCCCGGAGCTTGATCACGGCGAGGTCGACGCGAACCTAGTGGCGGCGGCAAAGGTGGTCTACCTCGAGGGCTATCTGTTCGACCGCCCGGAGGCGAAGGCTGCGTTCCGGCAGGCCGCGAAGCTCGCCAAGGGAGCGGGGCGCAAGGTGGCGCTAACACTCTCGGACTCGTTCTGCGTCGAGCGGCACCGGGCGGAGTTCCTGGACCTGATCCGCGGAGACGTCGACATTCTCTTCGCCAACGAGTCCGAGATCACAGCGCTTTACCGCGTCGCAAGCTTCGATGAGGCCGCACGCCTGGCGCGTGTCGATAGCGAACTTGCCATTCTTACCCGCAGCGCCAAGGGTTCATTGATCCTGTCCGGGGAGAAGGCCGTTTCGGTGGCACCCGAGCCGGTGGCGCGGGTCGTCGATACGACTGGGGCGGGAGATCTCTACGCGGCTGGCTTCCTCTTCGGATACACGGCGGGTAAGTCGCTCGACATTTGCGGGCGGCTCGGCAGCCTCGCCGCTGCGGAGATCATCAGCCATGTCGGCGCGAGGCCAGAGACTGCTCTCGCGAAACTGGCGGCCGCGAAAGGGCTGTGACCTCGGTCTCGTCGCACCGGACCCAGTCGTGACGGGCGGCATCGCTGGTCTATTGCCTCTACATCAGCGACTGCATTTCGTTGACAGCGCCTGTCACGTCGGCGTCTCCTCTCGAGACAATTCAAAAAAGCTCGGAGGAATGCCCATGCAGCGACTTTGCTCGCTCGTGCTGATGCTCGTGCTCGGCTTCGTCGCCGGTAGCGCAACCGCTCAGGATTATCCGAAGAAGCCGATCCATCTTGTCGTGCCCTACCCGCCGGGCGGGCCGACCGATCTCGTCGGGCGAACCTATGCCGCCAAGATGCAGGAGCTTTGGGGGCAACCGGTGGTCGTCGAGAACCGCTCCGGGGCCAATGGCAACATCGCGTCGCAGTTGGTCGCGAAGGCTGCCGGCGACGGTCACACCTTGCTCCTTCACGCCTCGTCGTTCGTGATCAATCCGCATCTCTACAAAGCGCCGGGATATGAACCTTTCACTCAGTTCACGCCGGTCAGCCTGCTGTTCGACTACAAGCTGATCGTGGTCGTGCATCCGTCGTTTCCGGCGAACAGCCTCGGCGAACTCGTAGCAGCGGCAAAAGCCAAGCCCGGATCGATCAATTTCGCATCAGCGGGTGGCGTCGGTGCTCCCACGCACCTATCGGTCGAGATGTTCAAGCAGCGGGCCGGCATCGATCTCGTGCACGTGCCGTATCAGGGTGGAGCCCCCGCGGTGAACGATCTGCTGGCTGGCCATGTCTCGTTGATGTTCAACAACCCAACGCAGTCCCTGGGGCATATCAAGGCCGGGAAGCTCCGGGCGCTGGCGACGACCGGCGCGCAGCGCATGTCCCAGATGCCCGATCTCCCGACCGTCGCCGAGCTGGGTTATCCGGACTTCGATGTGGGCACTTGGTTCGCCCTCTGGGCGCCGACCGGAACTCCCGAAGCCGTCGTCGAGAAGCTCAATGCGGCGGTCAAGCAGATCTCGGCAATGCCGGATGTGGTGGCGAAGCTCAACGAAGTGGGGCTCACCGTCATCGGCTCAAGTGCCGCGGAACTCGCCGCCTTCCAGAAATCGGAGAGCGAGCGGTGGTCGAAGGTCATCAAGGATGCCGGCGTTGAACCGAATTGAGCCGGTGGCGACGACTTGGCGCTGACGTTCTCCTTCATATGCGGCGGAGGGCGACGCTTTCGATGCGGTGGCTGGCGCCCTTTCTCAGGATGAGTTTGGCGCGCTGGCGCGTCGGTAGGATGTTCTCCTCGAGGTTGACCTTGTTGATGGTCGACCAGATCTCGAAAGCGCGCGCCTCGGCCGCGTCATCGCTGAGTTGTGCATACCGGTGGAAGTAGGCGGCGGGGTCGCGGAAAGCTGTCTTGCGCAAGCGCATGAAGCGCGTGACGTACCACCTCTCGATCACGGCCGGGTCGGCGTCGATGTAGATCGAGAAGTCGAAGAAGTCCGAGACGAAGGGTATGGCCGTGCCGTCCTTGGGCAGACGCGCCGGCTGGAGGACGTTGAGGCCCTCCACGATCAGGATGTCCGGATGCTCGACCACGGTCTCCTGCCCCGAAACGATGTCGTAGTGGAAGTGCGAATAAACGGGGGCACTGACACGATCGACTCCCGCTTTCACATCACCAAGGAAGTTCAGCAGGCGGCTCAGATCGAAGCTCTCCGGGAATCCCTTGCGATGCATGATGCCGCGCGCCTCCAGCTCCGCATTGGGGAGGAGGAAGCCGTCAGTGGTGATGAGATCGACGCGCGGATGATCGGGCCAGCGGGCGAGCAATGCTTTCAGCACGCGTGCGGTCGTGCTCTTGCCGACGGCGACCGAGCCGGCGCACCCGATGATGAAGGGAACCCGCCCATCCTTACGGCCCAGGAAACGCGAAGTCACAGCATGCAGCTCTTGTGACGCCGCGACGTAGAGATTGAGGAGGCGCGAGAGAGGGAGGTAGATGTCTTCAACCTCCGAAATCGAAAGCTCCTCGATGACGCCAGAAAGAGACTCGAGATCGCGCGGTACGAGAGTCATGGGCGTGTCGGCGCGCAGTCGCGCCCATTCCTCGCGCGAGAAATGGCGATAGGGCGAATACTGCAGCCCGGCTAGCTGGTCCGGTCGCATGGCCTCCACCTCGAGCAGATCCTGCACGGAACTCGATCCTCTCGTTGTGACATCAGGGCCGATCACGACCCACGCGACGCTTTCTCATCGACACCCGAGGTGCCTGCCCGTCTATCGAGAATCGCGAGAACGTCGGCGAACCCGATGTTGCGCGATTCGAGTAGAACGAGCAGATGATAAATGAGATCCGCGGCTTCCGCCTTCAGCGCATCATCATCCTGATGAACGGCTGCGATCACGGTCTCGACGGCTTCCTCACCGAGCTTCCGGGCACAGCGCGCCGGGCCGGCGTCCAGGAGCTGGCGCGTGTAGGACCGATCCGACGCTGCGTCCCTGCGCGATCGTATCGTCGCCTCGAGCCGCTCCAGTGTGTTGCTTGCCATACGTCTCCGCCTCGGATCGCCCGATGATCGAGGCGCTATCGAGACGAGGCGCGCCCCTATCGTCAAGAGGGGATTGCGGAAAAAGGAAAAGGGACGGCCGCGCGAGGTCCCGACCCGGCCGGCGCCCGCCCCGTTTTATTCGCCATTGACCCCGAGGATGCGGAGGCGAAGGTAGTCAAGCTGGTCGAAATTGCCGTACTTGATGTGGAGCACGCCGCTTTCGCCTGAGCCCCGCTTGATCTCGACCTTGAGTCCGAGACTGTCGGCGAGTTCCTTCTCGAAGGCGCGCGTATCGGCATCTTTTTCACGCTTGCCGCGCCCCTCGTTGGGGTTCTCCAGAGCGTGGACGAGCGCCTCGACCTCGCGCACGTTCATGTCTCGGGCGACGATGCGATCGGCGAGAGCCTCGGCATCCTCCCGGCCGACGAGCGCGCGGGCGTGGCCGGCCGTCAGCTTGCCTTCGCGTACGAAGGTTCGGACCTTATCGGGCAGTTTCAGAAGGCGCAGCGTGTTGGCAACATGACTGCGGCTCTTGCCGATCACCTCGGCCAAGCGCTCCTGCGTGTAGTTGAAGCGGTCCATCAGGTCATTGTAACCGGATGCCTCCTCGATGGCATTGAGGTCGGAGCGCTGGACGTTCTCGATGATGGCGAGTTCGAGCATCTCCTGATCGTTGAGTTCGCGAACGATCACAGGAATCGTATGCATGCCTGCTCGCTGGGCCGCTCGCCAGCGCCGCTCGCCGGCGACGATCTCATAGCCCCCGGTTTCGGCAGGACGAACGATGATCGGCTGGACGAGGCCCTTTTGCCGGATCGACTCGGCCAACTCTGTCAGGTCCGCCTCGTCGAAGTCCTTGCGCGGGTTCAACGCGCTCGAAGCGATCATGTCGATGGCCACGACTTTCTGTTCGCCTTCCGGCGGCAGGCGCGGCTGCTGGCCAACGCTCGTCGTTTCCCCGATCAACGATGCCAGACCGCGACCGAGCCTGCTTCTCTGTACCGGCAATGGCGCCGACGACATGCCGTCTCTCCTCCCCGCCCAATCGTTCATTCCCAGCCCCGGAACCGTCGGCGCCTCACGCCGCACGCAAATCACGCTCGCGCGCGATCACCTCGCGAGCCAGATCCATGTAGGCTTCCGAGCCCTTGCACTTGTGGTCGTAGACCAGGATCGGCATGCCGTGAGAGGGCGCCTCGGCGACCTTGATGTTCCGCGGAATGATGGTGCCGTAGACCTTGGCGCCGAAAACTTCGCGAACGTTGTCGGCGACCTCGCGCGAGAACTGCATACGCTCGTCGTGCATGGTGAGGACCACGCCTTGAATGTCGAGCGTCGGGTTGAGCGTGGCGCGGACCTGCTCGATCGTGTCCGAGAGTTGCGAGATACCTTCCAGCGCGAAGAACTCCGTCTGAACCGGTACGAGGACCGCATTGGCCGCCACGAGAGCGTTCAAGGTCAGCAAATTGAGCGAGGGCGGGCAGTCGATCAGGATATAGCCGTAAGCCCCATCAACCGGGGGATGCGCTGAGAGCGCCGCGATGGCGTCACGCAGGCGGAACGGCTTTGAGTTATCGCCCCAGAGGTCCGTGTCGAGGCCGACGAGATCGGAATTGGCCGGGACGATGGCGAGACCAGGAACGGCCGTGCGAAGACTGGCACCAGCCAGCGAGGTCGCGCCCATGAGCACGTCATACGTCGTCACCGAGCGGTGCTGGGGTGGGATGCCGACGCCGGTGGAGGCATTGCCTTGTGGATCGAGGTCGATGATCAGAACGCGCTCGCCCACGGCCGCGAGGGCCGTGCCGAGATTGATCGCGGTGGTGGTCTTGCCCACACCGCCCTTCTGGTTGGCGACTGCCAACACCCGCGGCGCCCGAATGCCTGCACCTGTCACGATCTCAGCCCTCCGCTCTGACCGCTGGGCCTCGCATCACGACGATGCCAGCCTCAGGCTCGGTCCGACTCGGTACCAGCTCGTACGAGAACTCGAAGGAACGCTTGGCTGCGGCCAGCTCGGCCTCGACGCCACGACCTTTCAGGAACAGTCCGCAACCCGACGACGTCAACAGGGGCGAGGCCAGCTCAATCAGCTTGTCGAGCGGCGCGAGAGCGCGTGCCGATACGACATCAGCCGCTGCAAGCATACCGCGAGTCGTTTCCGACTCGATGCGCATGCACAGGATGTCCACAGAGATCGCCGAAGCAAGATCTGTTCGACGGACGACCTCGCCGAGAAAAGCCGCCTTGCGCTGATCACTTTCGATGAGGACGACGCGCGGCGGGTCAGAGCGCTCGGCCAGGAGGATGGCGACGACGAGCCCAGGGAAGCCGGCACCACTACCGAGATCGGCCCACGTTTTGATCGACGGTGGAGCAAGACTCAGGATCTGCGCACTGTCGGCGAAATGGCGATGCCAGATATCGGCGATCGTACTCGGGGCGACGAGGTTGATCCGCTTCTGCCAGAGCTCGAGCGTCGCGGCGTAGGCCGTCAGGCGCTCGATCGACCGAGCTGATGCTTCGAATGCCGTTGCGAAGGCAGCGGATCCGGAAATGTGAGCCAGCACGGGTTTCGACTTCGGTGGATTGCCACTGGTCATGCGGACCTACGGCTCGGACGCTTGGCGTGAGCAAGGAGGAGGAACAGAGCCGCGGGCGTCATGCCGTCGATGCGGGCGGCCTCGGCCAGCGTCGCGGGACGACGCGTCACCAGCTTTTGCCGAAGCTCGGCGGACAAGCCCGCGATGGTGGCGAGATCCAGTTCCGCGGGGATGGCGGTTGCCTCGTCCCGTCGCAATGCAGCGACATCGGCGTCCTGCCGATCGACGTAAGCGGCATAGCGCGCGTCGGTCTCGAGCTGAGCGGCGATCAGCGGTGGGATCTCGGCCAAGTCCGGCCACACCGCAGCGAGGCGGGCGAGATCGATACCGGGCAGTGCCATCAGCTCGAAGGCAGTGCGGCGGCGACCATCGCGGTTGACCTCGAATCCGTGGCGCGAGGCTTCGTTGGGCGTCAGGGAAAGCGCGCCGAGACGGGCGCGACCAGTGTCGAGTTCGGCCGACTTTGCTGCATAAGCCGAGGCCCGTTCCGAGCCGACGCAACCCAAATCGAGTCCAATGGGCGTCAAACGCTGGTCGGCGTTGTCTGCGCGAAGACGCAGCCGGAACTCGGCGCGCGATGTAAACATGCGGTAGGGCTCGGTCACGCCGCGCGTGACGAGGTCGTCGATCATCACGCCCACATACGCGTCGGCTCTGGAAACGACCAAGCCAGCGCGTCGGCCCGAGGCCCTCACTGCCGCGTTGATGCCGGCGACAATGCCTTGGGCGCCGGCTTCCTCATAACCCGTCGTCCCGTTGATTTGTCCGGCCAGGTAGAGCCGTGGCAAGCGGCGGACCTCCAGCGTGGGGTCGAGCTCGCGCGGATCGACGTAGTCGTACTCGATGGCATAGCCGGGTCGGATGACGGCGACCTGCTCGAGGCCGGGAATGGTTCGCAGAAACGCGTCCTGCACCTCGGCCGGGAGCGAGGTCGAGATGCCATTGGGATAGACGGTGGGGTCGTCGAGGCCCTCGGGTTCGAGGAAGATCTGATGCGAGGCCCGGTCCGCAAATCGCACGACTTTGTCCTCGATCGACGGGCAATAGCGTGGCCCGGTCGAACGAATGCGGCCGGAGTACATGGCCGAGCGATCGAGATTGGCGCGAATGATGGCGTGGGTCGCCTCGGTGGTGCCGGTCACGCCACATTCGATTTGTGGGGTCGTGATGTGACTGGTCAGGAACGAGAAGGGGACCGGCGGGTCGTCACCGGCCTGCATCTCCAGGCGATCCCAGCCGATGGTGCGTCCATCAAGGCGCGCGGGCGTGCCCGTCTTAAGGCGGCCTAGCTTGAGGCCCAAGGCTTCGATGCGCTCAGCGAGAGCGACGGCCGGCGCTTCGCCAACCCGGCCGGCCGGAATCTGGATCTCACCCATGTGAATGAGGCCACGCAGGAACGTCCCGGTGGTGAGGACGACCGCGCCAGCACGGATCTCGCGGCCATCGGTAAGCCGGATACCGGCCACCTCGCCGGTCTCGACCATCAGGTCGTCGACGCTACCCTCGATCACGGTGAGGTTGCGGGTCGCCCGAATGGCTGACTGCATGGCCTGGCGATAGAGCTTGCGATCAGCTTGCGTGCGGGGGCCCTGCACCGCGGGGCCCTTGGAGCGATTGAGCAGGCGGAACTGGATTCCCGCTGCGTCGGCGACTCGCCCCATCAGACCGTCGAGAGCGTCGATCTCACGGACGAGGTGTCCCTTGCCGAGGCCGCCGATCGCCGGGTTGCACGACATCTCGCCGATTTTGGCGAACGCGTGCGTCACCAGGGCCGTTCGGGCACCCATGCGTGCGGAGGCTGCTGCGGCCTCGGTGCCCGCATGGCCGCCGCCAACGATGACGACATCGAAGGCCTGCTCTTTGGAATTTCTGTTCGCTACCTCGGTCATGGGTGCGTTCTAGCTGAGAGGCGTGCTTTGCGCATCATCTGTGCGTCGTACTGGCGGGCGATCATCGATATCGCACCGTGCGGGTGATCAGACTCGGGCGTTGGACGGCGTGTTTCACGTGAATCAATGGTTACGCGCTCATTTTTCCCCAAGTTGTTTCACGTGAATCATCGCTCATACACAGACTTCAGCAGCGCGACTCGATGACCCGACAGAATGATCTTGACGTTTCACGTGAAACATGGGCCGAGAATCACACTTTTACTTACCTATGCAGAACCGTCCGAAGATCTTCCCAAGCACTTCTTCAGCATCAATACGTCCCGTGATCCGGCCTAAAGCATCTGCAGCGAGGCGTAGATCTTCCGCAGCGAGTTCCGGCGGCGGCGCTGGCAGCGATAGAAAGCGGACCAGAGCATCGGCGCATGCCTTCATCGCAACGCGGTGGCGCTCCTGGGTCGGTGCGATCGTGCCTGCAGCTTCGTCTACACTCTGGGCGACCCGTGCGGCGATCCGGTCGAGCAAGTCCGGAAGGCCGGCGCCGGTCAGAGCCGAAATGTTCAGCGGGGCCTGATAAGATGTGAGAGTGCCTGACTGCCCTCGGGGATCGACAAGGTCGGACTTGTTAGCGACCGTGAGAATGTGCGTCTCGCCGGTAACCAAGTCTGCCGGTGGGGTGACTGGTGCCGTCGCATCAGCGACCCAGACGACCAAATCGGCCGCGCGAGCTCTCTCGCGGGTCCGGCGTACGCCCTCACGCTCGACAGCCCCTTCGGCCTCCCGAAGCCCGGCTGTGTCGGCCACCACGACAGCATAGCCGCCGAGATCGAGATGGACCTCCAGCACGTCGCGCGTCGTGCCCGGTTCGGACGAGACGATGGCGACGTCCCGCCTTGCCAATGCGTTCATAAGGCTGGATTTTCCGACATTCGGGACACCGGCCAGCACAACTCGGTAGCCGTCTCGGACGATCTCGCCGCGGTGGGCGGCCGAGAGGTGGTGCTGCAAGTCGGTGAGCAGGGGCCGGGTCAGGCTGCGGGCTCGCTCGAGGGCGTCGGCGGCAACGTCCGACTCGTCCGAGAAATCGATGGCCGCTTCGGTGAGTGCTCGTGCCTCCAGCAGTTGCTGGCGCCAGCCGTCGCAAAGGCGGGCGAATGCGCCGCCGGCCTGAGCCAGTGCCTGACGCCGCTGCGCGTCCGTTTCCGCGTCGATGAGGTCCGCGAGGCCTTCGGCGGCGGTGAGGTCGATCTTGCCGTTCAGGAACGCACGGCGCGCGAACTCGCCTGGCTCGGCCAGACGGCAATCTGGCATGGCGGCCAAAGTCCGGAGCACGCTCGCGACGACGGCCGGGCTGCCGTGAAGCTGCAACTCGGCTATGTCCTCGCCGGTCTCGCTCGATGGGCCGGCAAAGAAGAGGACCAGCGCGGCGTCCAGCAGTTCGCCGGTCTTGGGCTCGATGATCTTGCGGAACGCAGCGCGGCGGGCCGGCGGGCATGGGGCGGCCATGCGCTCCAGGATCAGACGGGCCGACGGGCCCGAGATCCGGATCACGGCGACGCCTGCCCGGCCGCGACCGCTGGACAGGGCGAATATGGTTGGCTGTTCGGTCATTGTCGCCTCACCTTGCATCGGTTGGGCCTCGGTCCGCTTTCCAATAGGTGTCGGCGGTGAGGATGACCAGTCGTGGCGCTTGATCAACCCGCCATCAGTGGCTCTATTCGGCCGATGCGCAGATCTGCTCCAGTACCAATCTCTGACGTCCAAACGCGGCCCCCTCATGCTGCGGCCGGCCAGCGAATCGGGCTGCTCGGCGGCTCGTTCAATCCGCCACATGGCGCGCACCGGCTGATCACGGACATCGCGTTGAAGCGGCTGGGACTCGACCGGGTCTGGTGGCTTGTCACGCCCGGCAACCCTCTGAAAAGCCGATCTGAACTCCTGCCTCTGGCGGATCGGGTTCAACTTTCGAGGGAGCTAGTCGACGATCCGCGCGTCGTCGTCACCGACTTCGAGAAGGGGCTCGGCACCACATTCACCGCGGCCACGCTCGCCCACCTGAAGTCACGATCGCAGGGAGTGCATTTCGTCTGGCTGATGGGAGCGGACTGCCTCGCCGAGTTCCATCGCTGGCGCAACTGGCGGCAGATTTTCGAGATGATGCCTGTTGCCGTCATCGACCGCCCGAGCTGGCGGCTGCCAGCGCTGTCTTCCCAATGTAGCCGTGCCTTCGCCGGCCGCCGGCTGCCGGAGAGCAGTGCGCGACGACTGCCGGTCTCGACACCCCCCTGCTGGACGTATCTGACGGGGCCGACACTGCGTCTTTCATCGACCGAGATCCGGCTCGCAGCCAAGATCGGAGTGGCGCCACGCAAAGTATCGGACACCACACGTGCGCGCGGCACTTGAAAGGTGCGCCAAGGTCAGCATATGATTCTTACTGGCGAGGACGTTTGTCCGTGCCGGATCAAGGCCGTTCCCGATGGTCGGGCGGTCCTCTGCACATCAACCCAACGGATTGTTCCGAAGGGGTGGGATGCCGAATAGGATATTCAGCCAAAGATGAGAACCGCCACAGAGGCAGCCCGCGAGGGCACGCCTCCCACCGAGGTCATGTCCACCGCAAGGGCCTCGGAAGACCTACTCAAGCGGATCCTGGCTTGGCTCGACGAGGCCAAAGCCGAGGAGATCGTCACGATCGATCTCAAGAGCAAATCGTCGATCGGTGACTTCATGATCATCGCCTCCGGGCGCTCGGACCGACATGTCGGTGCGATCGCCGATATGCTGCAGCGCAGTCTGAAGGACGAGGGTCACGGGCGTGTTCGTGCCGAGGGTATGCCCCAGTGCGACTGGGTGCTGATCGATACCGGCGACATCATCGTCCACGTCTTCCGGCCCGAGGTACGCCAGTTCTACAACCTCGAGAAGATGTGGTCGGCAGACCGCAGCGGTGACGCCACTGCGCATTGAGGTGTGTGGCGGCTTGCCAAGGCGCAATCCCGGGCCGTGAGTCCAGGATGCTTGATGCTGCGTGCCGAGGTCGGGAACAAGTGGTGGCCGCGCCGCCGAGAGTAGCGTCACGCGCTGAGCCGGCCGCGCGATGGGTCCCGGGCACAGGGCCCGGGATGACAATCTTTGGGCGCTTCGGAGATGCGGATCACCATTATCGGCGTCGGACGATTGAAGGACGACGCCGAGCGGGTGCTGGTCGATCGCTATCTCGAGCGGCTCAAGGGTGCGCGCGGGATCGGGCTCGGGCCATTTTCCGAGAAGGAACTTCCGGAAGCCCGGCAGCCGACGGCTACCGAGCGGCAAAGTTTCGAGGCGCAGCGCTTGCTCAAGCTGGCGGATGGCGCCGAGGCTGTCGTGGTGCTCGACGAGCAGGGTAAGTCCCTGACCAGCCACGCTTTTGCGAACTGGATCGGCGCCGAGCGCGATCGTGGCGTCAAGCATATGGCGTTCGTGCTGGGCGGGCCTGATGGGCACGGCGCGGAAGTGCTTGCTGCTGCAAGTCTGCGACTCTCACTCGGCTCGATGACCCTGCCGCACGGCCTCGCCCGCGCGGTGCTGGCGGAACAGATCTACCGAGCCAGCACGATCCTGGCGGGGCACCCGTATCATCGGGGGTGAGGCGGCGGCGGGCGTGGGCCAGGAGCTGACTTCGTAACTCCGGCGACCGCTTCGCTTGAAACCGAAACGCTCCAGGCGGGTTCCTTGACGACTCCATGACCCTGCAAGGCGTCCGCGCTGCCTCTCGAGGATGAAATCCAGGAGCTGTTAGGGGCAATACGGCCAGGTCGGACTGCCTGACGCCGAGCTTATTTCGGAGGGAAGCCGCACCGTCATGGACCCCTATATCGTCGTCCTCGCCGGTTTCGGGGTGGTGGTTCTGCTGACGGCATGGCTTCCCATGGTGCTCAAGGAGCTGCCGATCTCGCTACCCATTTTTTGCGTCGCGCTCGGCGCAGCAATCTTCGCCCTGCCCAACGTCCCGGGCGTGGCCCCTCATCCTCAGGACCATCTCAAGCTGACTGAGCGGCTGACGGAACTCGTAGTCATTGTGGCACTCATGGGAGCGGGGCTAAAACTCGATCGCCCCCTGGCGTGGGCAACTTGTCAACTCACGTGGCGCCTTCTCGGTATTGCGATGCCGTTGACCATCGCGGCGCTGGCTCTTCTAGGAACGTGGCTTCTTGGACTTGGAGCGGCGGCGGCGATCCTGCTCGCGGCCTCACTGGCTCCAACAGATCCGGTCCTCGCCAGCGATGTGCAAGTGGGTCCGCCGGGCGGAGGGAAGGAAGACGAGGTCCGGTTCACCCTCACAGCCGAAGCCGGCCTCAACGACGGACTCGCGTTCCCGTTCGTGAACCTCGGCATCGCGCTTGCGCTGGCCTCTCAAACTCACCAGCCCTGGTTCTGGCAATGGGTAGCGTTCGACGTCTTCTGGAAATTGTCCATCGGCGTCCTCATGGGATGGCTTGTCGGCCGGACACTGGGTTGGCTGACCTTTCGCCTGCCCAACAGGGCCGAACTCTCGCGTACCGGCGACGGATTCGTCGCGCTCGGCATCACCGCCGTGTCGTACGGACTGACGGAGATGGTGAACGGCTATGGCTTTCTCGCCGTGTTCGTCTCGGCAATCGCTTTCCGCGCCGTCGAACGCAACCACGCCTATCACGAAAAGCTGCACGACTTCACCGAGCAACTCGAACGCCTTCTCATGATGGTCTTGCTCGTTATCTTTGGAGGTTCCATCGCTAGTGGCGGGCTGTTCGAGACTTTGTCCTGGTCCGTCGTGCTCTTCGCGCTCCTCGCCATTTTCCTGATCAGGCCGCTTGTCGGGTGGATCAGCCTTGCGGGGAGTCCACAGTCAAACGACGAGAAAGCCGTCATCGCGTTCTTCGGCATCCGGGGACTTGGTTCGGCCTACTACTTGGCGTACGGCCTGGGGCACGCACCGTTTGAAGCGCCGCACCTTCTCTGGAGTGCCATCGGTCTCGTTGTTTTGATCTCGGTGGTGCTTCACGGTGCTACCGTGACACCGACTATGCGTTACCTGGACCGTCGACGGCAGCGCTACGCTCGCGGCACTGATCCGGCTCGGAACTGAAGAACTCCGGCTTCATAGTTTTGCAGCCTCTCGCCCCCTGCTCGCTGGTTACGAAGGACGGGGCAAGCGCTGCGCTTTGGCTGATCAACGAGTTCCACCCTCGCAGCCTCCCCAACCCTTGTGGCACCCCCTCCTCGATGCCCCAATCTCGTTGACTTTCGCCCCTTCCCGCACCATAAAGCCGCATCTCGCGCGGCGGCTTGGCTGCCGCGCTCGAATTCGCTGTCCGAGGCTTTGGTGGGCCGGTTTCCGGTGCTGCCACGCGAAGTCCGCCGGCCTGAAAGGGTACGGCGGCGCCGAAGGGCGCGTACAACACGAAGGAGATTGCCATGTACGCCGTCATCAAGACGGGCGGTAAGCAATACCGCGTCGCTGCCAATGACAAGCTGATCGTCGAGAAGATCGAGGGCGAGGCTGGCGCCACGGTGGAGTTCACCGAAGTGCTCATGCTCGGTGGAGAAGGTGAGCCAAAGGTCGGCAAGCCGTTCATTTCCGGGGCAAAAGTGACTGCCGAAGTGGTCGAGCAGGGGCGCGCCAAGAAGGTCATCGCCTTCAAGAAGCGCCGCCGTAAGAACTCGAGGCGGAAGAAGGGTCATCGCCAGGAGCAGACGACGGTCCTGATCAAAGATATCGTCGGAATGTAAGCTGGTCCGGGCTCCTGCGTTGCGGGCCCAGGCTGATGCGAAGACGTTCATTCACTGGCCGCTACCAGCCCGAGCCGGGCGGCCGCAGACTAGGGACTACGATCCATGGCACACAAAAAGGCAGGCGGTTCGTCCCGCAACGGCCGCGACACAGCCGGCCGTCGCCTCGGCATCAAGAAGTTCGGCGGCGAGGCCGTCATTCCGGGCAACATCATCGCCCGTCAGCGCGGCACCAAGTGGCACCCCGGCACCGGCGTCGGCATGGGACGGGACCACACCATCTTCGCGGTCGTCGAAGGCAGCGTCGGCTTCCAGACGAAGCGCAACGGCCGCATCTATATCTCCGTGACGCCAGCCAAGCTGGAAGCGGCAGAGTAACGGATCTCATTAGTACAGGGGTCCGGCGAAAGCCCGACCCAATCGCACAAGCGCGGGGGAGGCGGGTTCGCCTCCCCCGTAGTGTTTTGAGATGGCTTGCATTTTTCACGTGAAACACGATTCTATCCTATAATAGGGAGATGCAACTCATGAGTAATATTGGAGGCCGCCTGCTGCTGTCGTGGGGCGTCGAGCCCGGACCGCGTTTCAAGGAGGCGCTGGCCGAAGCCCGGCGCCTGCAGGCCGAAGGCCAGGATATGGAAACCATCCGCGATGCGGTGACCGCGCTTTTTCCCAAGCCGGCAATCATCGCGCGCCGGACGCATGGGGCGTTTGCCGAGGCGATTGCTGCGGAGACGCCCGAGGACGAGGCCAACATCCAGGCCGTCCGCGCCCATATGGCCGATTTGATGCGCTGCCCGGTGCTCGAGCACGGCGCGATCATGCCCGATGCATGCCCCGCGGGTAGCGCGCCCGGGACGATTCCGGTGGGCGGGGCCGTGATTTCGCGCGCGATTCACCCGGCATTCCACTCGGCCGATATCTGCTGCTCGATGTACGCGACGGTGTTCCCGGAGGGCGTCGAGACAGGCGCATTCATGGATGCGCTGAAGGTGACCACGCGCTTTGGCCCCGGCGGGCGTGCGCCGGCCGACCAGGTCGAGGACCCGATCACGGACGAGATAGAGGCGACGCGCAATCCGTTCCTGCAAGGGCTCGTCGGGCGCGCCAAGGCGCAGCTTTGTGACCAGGGAGACGGCAATCACTTCGCCTATCTCGGGTCGCTCGATGTAACGCCGGCGCTTGTGACTAAGCTCAGAGAGAACGGTCAGGCTGCGCTTGCGACGTCGCTCGGGCATGCAAAGCGGGTAAACGTGCTGGTCACGCACCACGGCAGCCGTGATCTCGGGGCGCAGGTCTACAAGCGCGGGATCGCGGCCGCAGTGCAGCATACCAAGGCTGTCTCACCGGAAACGAAGCCGCATCAGTCGTGGATCGATCCCGACAGCGAGGTAGGGGCTGCGTATTGGGAGGCGCTGGCCTACGTCGCGCGCTGGACCAAGCGTAACCATCAGCTGGTTCACGAGCGGACTCTCGAACGCCTCGGCATTTCGCCACTTGCAGCATTTGGCAACGAGCACAACTTTGTATGGAAGCGCGGCAATCTATTCTACCATGGCAAGGGTGCGACCCCAGCCTGGAAGGATGATGACGGCCATCCGCTGCTCGGGCTCATTCCGTTGAACATGGCGGCGCCCGTGCTGCTGTCGCTCGGGAATGACCGGACAGAGTACGCCTCGTTTTCTCCGCACGGAGCCGGCCGAAACAAGAGCCGAACTGCCCTGCTCCGGGAGCACGGGCTGATCGGGCTCGAACCGGAGGCGTTTCTGGAAAGGTCACGCGATCTTCTGGAGCGGCAGACCGAGGGCCTCGACGTGCGGTTCTTTTTCGACCGTCCGGACGTCTCGGAGACGCCGCTCGCCTACAAGTCCGCCGACCAGGTCCGCGAGCAGATCGAGCGTTTCGGGCTTGCCGATGTGATCGGCGTGATCATGCCAAAAGGCTCGATCATGGCCGGCGATTACGATAAGCCATGGATGGCGAAGAGGTCCAAAGCGTGAGCTACGGGAGCGACCGTCGAACCCCGAGTAAGGGTCAGTAACAAGCGATGTCACTGCCGATCATCGAGACGCCGCGGTTGATCCTGCGGCCGCTGCGCGGCGGCGACGAGCCCGATTTTCTGGCACTCGCCAGCGATTGGGATGTCGCGCGCATGACCAGCGATATTCCCTACCCGCTGCATCCGACGCATGCCAAGGCGTGGCTGCAGCCTAATGGAAGCGATGTTCGGTTCGCGATCGAACTGCACGGGCGGATGATCGGCAGCACGGGCTATTTCCGTCGGCGTTCCGGCGCGGCCGAGCTCGGTTTCTGGCTTGGCCGCGAGCACTGGGGACACGGCTTCGCGACTGAAGCCTCGGCCGCGGCAGTTCGCCATGGGTTTGGATCGGACGGTCACATGGCCTTTTCGTCCGCGCACTTCGTCGACAATCCTGCGTCTGGGCGCGTACTGGCCAAGCTCGGGTTCGAGGAAGTGGGACGATCGCGCATGTGGTGCTCGGCTCGTGGCACAGAAGTAGAGGCACTCGGCCTCTGGTTGACGCGCGAGCGTGCCGAAGTCGCCTTGGGCCCAATTGCCGAGGCGGTGGATCGGCCGGCGCGGACCGGTGGCAGCCTGATTGGACGCTGGCTCGATCAGGCTCGCAAAGCCTTGAGAGATCCGGCGCGGCCCTAGCTCGGCATGGCCCTGGGATCACAGTTTCCAGCGATCGACAATTGCAACTTTACGAACAGGCGCAAGTGCCATGAAGTTTCTCGACCTCGCCAAGATCTATGTGCGCTCAGGTGCCGGCGGCAACGGTTGCATCTCGTTCCGGCGCGAAAAGTTCATCGAGTTCGGCGGCCCTAACGGAGGCAATGGCGGCAAAGGCGGCGACGTTGTCGTCGTCTGTGTCGACAACTTGAACACGCTGATCGACTACCGCTACCAGCAGCACTTCTTCGCGAAGAACGGCGAGGCCGGCATGGGTCGAGACCGAGCCGGGGCGAACGGCGATGACGTGGTCATCAAGGTGCCACCCGGGACGGAGATTCTGGCCGAGGATCAGGAAACGGTGCTTGCCGAGATGTTCAATCCTGGCGACCAAGCGGTGATCGCACGCGGCGGCAATGGCGGCTTCGGCAACGCGCACTTCAAGACCTCGACCAATCGCGCGCCCCGGCATGCTAATCCCGGGCAACCGGGCGAAGAGCTGACGATCTGGCTCCGGCTCAAACTGATCGCCGACGCCGGGCTGATCGGGCTCCCCAACGCCGGCAAATCGACATTTCTCGCGGCTGTGACGGCTGCCAAGCCAAAGATCGCCGATTATCCCTTCACGACGCTGCATCCCAACCTGGGTGTGATCCGGATCGGGGACGTGGATTTCGTGCTGGCCGACATTCCCGGGCTGATCGAGGGCGCGCACGAGGGTGCAGGACTCGGAACGCGCTTCCTCGGGCATGTGGAGCGCTGTTCCGTGCTTCTGCATCTGGTGGAGGCGACCCAGGACGACGTCGCCGAGGCCTACAGGACGGTTCGCCGAGAGATCAGCTCCTACTCGCCGGAACTGGCGAAGCGAAAGGAGCTGGTGGCGCTTTCGAAGTGCGATGCGGTGACCGAGGAGGCTCTGGAAGCGAAATCCGCGGAGCTCACCAAGGCGGCCCGCAAGAAGCCGCTGGTATTGTCGGCTGTCTCGGGCAAGGGCATGAAGGAGGCGCTTTACGCGATTACGCGCGAAATCTCCCGCCGCCATGACAAGGCCGAAGCCGAAGTCGAGGCGGCGGAGGGCCGGTCGCGCTGGCTGCCTTGAGGGCTTTGCACCTGCGCGACAGCGGCTTCATCCGACGAGGCTACTTATCGAGCCAGACCTCGTCGAATCGCCAGTTGTTATAGATGCTGTTGGACTGCAGCGTGTAGCCCTTGAAGTGCGGCTGCCAGCAGGTTGACCCCTTGCCATGGTAGATGATCGGGCGGGCGACATCCTCGGCCAGGATACGCTCGATCTCCCAGACCATCGCCTTGCGCTTGGAGACATCGAACTCCATGGCTTGATCGACCAGCAGTTGCTCGACCTTCGGATTACAGTACTTGGTGTAGTTCGCCTCGGATTTGCAAGCGTAGGCACCTTTCATGACGGCGTCCGGATCATCGATGCCGACGCCTGAAAGGTTGAGCGCGACGGCATAGTCGATGCGGGTCATGCGTGCGTACCAGACGCTCGATTCGACGATGTCGAGTTCGGCGTCGAAGTGGACCTTGTTGAGCTGATCAACGAGGATTACCGCAGGGTCCTTGTAAGCGTTGAAATCGCGCGTCGAGACCTTGACCTTCAGGCGGTTGGAAGGACCATAACCCAAGCCTTCCATGATCTTACGCGCCTCGGCCTGCTGCTCGGCGACAGGTCCATAACCCGGCAGCTTCGCAAGCATGTCCTTGGGCATGGCCCAGTTGCCGTCGCTCATCATATTCGCCGCGACAGAGTTCTCGCCGTGGCTGACGATATCGATCATGGCCTGACGATCGAGGGCCAATGACACGACTTTGCGCAGCTGAGGATTGTCGAAGGGCGGGCGGCTGGCGTTGACCAGGATATTGGTTGGCACGTTGGTCGATACCGTCTTGCACACCGCGTTGGGCGCCTGAACGGCCAGATCCTTGCGAATCGGGGGTGTGATGTCAGCCGTGAACGTGAGATCGAACTCATTGGTGGCGAAGGCGAGAACGCGTGTCGCGCGATTCGGTACGATCCGCCACTCGATGCCGTCGAGGTAGGGCAGGCCCGGCTTGTAGTAGTCCGGATTGCGCGTCAGCTTGATGCTTTCGTTCCGCTTGAACTCCGTCAACTTGAATGGTCCGGTTCCGATCGGATTGGTGCGCATGTCCTTGGCGTCGACGTGGCACGGGTAGACCGGAGTAAGGCCCGACGCCAGCATCGAGAGAAACGACGCCTGCGGGGACGAAAGCACGAACGTCGCCTCGTGGTCGCCGTTGGTCGTCACCTCGACGAGGTTCTCCCACCAAATCTTTCGCGGAAGACGACGATAGACGTTGGGCTCCTTGCCGTTCAGGCGATGCCAGGTGCACTGCACGTCTTTCGCGGTGAACGGCTTGCCGTCGTGCCACTTTACGCCTTGCCGCAGCTTCATCGTCAGCTTCGTCTTCGTGTCATCCCAGGCCCAGCTTTCGGCGAGATCAGGCACAATGTTCTCGGAGCTGTTTTTCTCGTCCTTGGAGTTGAACATGACGAGGTTCGAATAGACGGACATGAACGGCATGTTCGTCGCGATCGTCGATTCCTCGTGGATCGACGCACTCGGAGGGTTGGTGCTGTTGTAGACGCGAAGCGTGCCGCCTTTCTTCTGGGCGACAGCCGTCGGGACGATCGTGGCTGAGCCGAGCAGGGCCGCGCCGGCGATTGCCGCTACGTAGCGGACATATCGCTGCATGATGGTATCTCCTCAGGTGGTTCCTCGGTGGCGGGTGGCTCGCGGTAACCACGGCCCTCGCCTTTTGTGGTGCGATCGAAGGCTAGCATCCGATGCAGCGCGGCTGCAATGAAGCACACGCTGCCCGGCGCACGTGCGGACGGCGCCCACGAAGTCTGCTAAACGAGCCACGTCGAAACCTTCCGAGCTTGAACCCGCCGCCATGACCACAGCCGATGCTTCCACCGTCCGCCCCGAATGGCGAAACGCCCGGCGGATCGTCGTCAAGATCGGGTCGGCTTTGCTCGTCGACCGGGCGACCGGGCGGCTGCGCGCAACATGGCTCAACTCGATCGCCGATGATGTCGCTGCGCTCGTCGCGGATGGACGCGAGGTCGTGCTCGTCTCGTCGGGTGCGATTGCGCTCGGAAGACATCTTATGGGACTGGCGAAGGGTGTGTTGGAACTGGAGCAGAGCCAGGCGGCGGCGGCCGTGGGCCAGATCAGCCTGGCTTCGGCCTGGCAGGACGTGTTCCGGACGCGCGGACTGACCGTCGCCCAAGTGCTGTTGACGCTGGGTGATACCGAAGAGCGCCGCCGATATTTGAATGCCCGGCGCACGATGGACACGCTGCTGGCGCATCACGTCATCCCCGTCGTCAACGAGAACGACACCGTGGCGACGACGGAGATCCGCTACGGCGACAACGACCGTCTTTCGGCTCGCGTGGCCTCCATGATGAGTGCCGATTGTCTCGTACTGTTGTCGGACATCGACGGCCTCTACACGGCGCCGCCTGCGCTGGATTCGAGCGCGCGCCGATTGGACGTGGTGACGGCGGTTACTCCCGCGATCGAAGCCATGGCCGGGGATGCCGGATCGGAGCTGTCGAAAGGCGGCATGGTGACCAAGGTGGCCGCCGCCCGGATCGCCATGGGATCAGGTTGCCACATGGTCATCACGTCCGGGAAAGTGTTGCATCCGCTGAAAGCCGTCAGTGCGGGAGCGCCGTGCACGTGGTTTCTGGCACCATCGGATCCCGTCACGGCGCGCAAGCGATGGATTGCCGGCAACCTTGAGCCTCGGGGCACCGTCGAGATCGATGCAGGCGCGGAAAGAGCCCTCGCCACGGGAAAGAGCCTTTTGCCGGCGGGCGTTCTGCGCGTCGATGGTGACTTCGATCGCGGCGACGCGGTGATCATCCGCAACGCGGCCGGCCGGGAGATCGGCCGTGGTCTGGTCGCCTACGCATCGGCCGATGCGGTGCAAATTCTCGGCAAGAAGAGCAGCGAAATTTCCGAGATATTGGGGCATGCGGGACGGGCCGAGCTCATTCACCGTGACGACATGGCGCTCGCACCGGGTTGAACTGTTGAGCAACCAGCGGTGCGCCCGGCTCATGGGACACCGGGATAGACCGCTCCCCGAAACCATTTATAATGCTCTGATCCGTATTATGAATTTCTCGGTTGATCATACCACCGCGTGCCCTTTTGTCGCGCGCCGCCAACGTCATCTCGTCTGTTAATCCTATTCCCCGTCGGCGCGGACGGGGGAACATGATGGCTGCGTTGCATTGTCTTGATGGGGCCGGGGGGGCCAGACTTCGGCGCGTCGCCGTGGGCCTGATTGCGCTCGTAGGCGTTTTGATAGTGCCCGGCATGGCCGGAGCGCAGCCCACTTACGGCTTCTTCGGGCCGGAAGGGCCGCGAATGCGCGAGCAGCTTTGGATCGTGCCCGGGGGCGATCCGGAAACACCGTTGCGCGCGACCGTCTTCAGACCGGCCGAGGACGGAATGGCCGCGCGGAGGCCCCTGGTCGTCATCAACCACGGCAGCGATGCGTCGACTCGCGAGGCCGTCTCGATGCCCGTGTTCTACTGGCTGTCGCGCTGGTTCGTTGCCCGGGGCTACGTCGTACTCGTGCCGCAGCGACGCGGCCATGGTGCCACCGGAGGCGATTTCGCCGAGGGGCGTGACAGCTGCTCGCGCCCTGATCATTGGGCAGCCGCACAAACGGCGGCAGACGATATCGAGGCGGCGGTACGCTACATGAGCCGGCAACCTTTCGTCGACGGTCAACACGTCGTCGTGGCCGGCACCTCGACCGGTGGATGGGCCTCGCTCGCCGTGGCCGGCCGCTCGATTCCGGGTGTCCAGCTGATCGTCAACTTTGCGGGCGGTCGCGGGGGACATGCCTACGGCAGGCCTCACGCGATTTGCGCAAAGGAGCGGCTGATCGAGACCGCAGGGCGGCTGGGAGAGCGTGCCCGGGTGCCGACCGTATGGTTCTACGCGCGAAACGACAGTTACTTCGGGCCGCAGCTCGCGGATGCCATGGCAGCGGCTTGGCAAAAAGCCGGGGGCCGGGTGGACCTCAAGCTGCTACCGGCTTACGGGTCGGATGGGCACGAGCTGGTGGCTGATCGAGCCAGTTGGCCGTTATGGGACGCCGACTTGGCCCGGCATCTGGCGGAGGTTCAGGTTCTCCCGGGGCCGACGATTGCCGCGGAAGCCGAACTTGCGGCAGCAACCCGAGATCCGCTGTCGCCGGCTAGCGCGGGTCGCTAGCAAGGGAATTCACAGCGGCGATGTCAGGCACGGGTCCCGTGCGGGCAAGGTGCCGCTGTGATAGATTGTTTGTTCAGCTATGAACTGCACATCTCACGGACGAGCCTCATGAACCGGCCCGAGCGTATCGACCAGACCGACATCGAGAGCCTGATGCTCGACATCGGCGCGAAGGCGAGAGACGCTGCGCGACTGCTCGCACTGGCGCCAACGGATGCCAAAAATCTGGCGCTTACCGAAGCAGCGGCGGCGCTCAGGGCGGGCACCGCGGAGATCCTTGCGGCGAATGCCCGGGACATCGAGGCTGCCAAGGCGCGTGGGACGAGCGGCTCGTTCCTCGACCGGCTGGCACTCGACGAGAAGCGGATCTCGGCCATTGCAAAGGGCCTGGAGGAGATCGCGGCTCTCGACGATCCGGTCGGAGCGGTGCTCGCGGAATGGCGGCGGCCAAACGGGTTGCTGATCGAGCGCGTGCGCACGCCACTCGGCGTCATCGGCATCATCTATGAGAGCCGTCCGAATGTAACGGCGGATGCCGGCGGGCTCTGCCTCAAAGCCGGGAATGCAGCCATCCTGCGGGGCGGGTCGGAGAGCTTCCATTCGAGCCGTGCCATCCATGCATGCCTTGTTTCCGGGGTTCGGGCGGCGGAGCTGCCGGAGGCAGCTATTCAACTGGTGCCGACGACGGACCGGGATGCGGTCGGCCACATGCTGGCTGGTCTCGGAGGCAATGTTGATGTCATCGTTCCGCGGGGAGGAAAGAGCCTCGTCGGGCGTGTGCAGTCGGAAGCGCGGGTGCCCGTGTTCGCGCACCTCGAAGGCATCTGCCACACCTATGTCGATCGCGGTGCGGATCTCGAGATGGCCGTCGCGATCGTCGTCAACGCCAAGATGCGGCGGACGTCCGTTTGCGGTTCCACCGAGTGTCTGCTCGTCGATAAAGGCGCGCCTGCCGAGTTCCTGCCCGCGCTCGTGAAAGCGCTGCTTGGTGCCGGGTGCGAGGTGCGCGGCGATGCCGATACGGTGGCCGTGGACGGGCGGGTGAAGCCTGCCGCAGCGGACGACTATGGCCGCGAGTTTCTCGACAAGATCATCGCGGTCAAGACTGTGGATGGCGTCGACGATGCGATCGCGCATATCGGTAAGTACGGCTCACAGCATACCGACTGCATCGTCACGGCCTGCTACGGCACAGCCGAGCGATTCCTAAAGCGGGTGGACAGCGCCATCGTGCTGCACAACGCCTCGACGCAGTTCGCGGACGGAGGCGAGTTCGGCATGGGTGCCGAGATTGGGATCGCGACGGGGCGGATGCACGCGCGCGGCCCCGTCGGCGTCGAGCAGCTGACGAGCTTCAAGTACGTGGTGCGCGGCGACGGACAGGTGCGACCAGGGTAGGCCAGAATCGGTGAAAATCTGATCCGAAAACTGTGAATAAGTCGCCGTCTCGTAGACTAGAAATACAAAATCTAGCCCGATCAGGCACGCGACTCGCCTAGTGGTAGTAGGCAGCAAAGGTCTAGCCACCTCTGCTGCCTGATTTCCCGCTGACGAGCCGACGCGGGGGTCAGTGCTCTTTCGAAGCACCTGAAACGTACCTCGTGTCCGATTCGGGCGTCAAGTTCGGTTCGATCGTTCTGCACAGCGGAGCTAGCTCATGCAGACGCTCATCGTTGCCTATGATCTCAATCGTGAAGTAATCCGACCCAAAATTACGCATGAAGTCAAAAAGACCACATGGGCTAAACTCTCGGAGTCTTCATATGCCATAGTTACATCCGAGACGGCCCAAGACGTCTTTGACAGGTTCAAGCCCCTGCTGGACGAGAATGACAATCTATATGTCATCCCAGTCACAAAACCATTCGCTGGATACGGTCCAAGACCGGTAATTGAATGGCTTGAATCGAACGTGAGTTGGTAGAGAAATGGGGCGAGATGCGATCTCTCGCCCCGCCTCTTACGTATTCATCGAGTTGAAGAAGTCGCCGTTAGTTTTGGTGGACTTCAGCTTGTCGATGAGGAACTCGATGCCGTCCATGGCGCCCATCGGATTGAGGATGCGGCGCAGGACGTAGACTTTCTTGAGCTGGTCCTTCGGAACGAGCAGCTCTTCCTTGCGGGTGCCCGAGCGGGCCACGTCGATCGCCGGGAAGATGCGCTTGTCGGAGACCTTGCGGTCGAGAATGATTTCCGAGTTACCGGTGCCCTTGAACTCCTCGAAGATGACCTCGTCCATGCGGCTGCCGGTATCGATGAGGGCCGTCGCGATGATGGTCAGCGAGCCACCTTCCTCGATGTTGCGAGCCGCACCGAAGAAGCGCTTGGGACGTTGCAGCGCGTTACTGTCGACGCCGCCCGTCAACACCTTGCCCGACGACGGCACCACCGTGTTGTAGGCGCGACCCAGGCGGGTGATCGAATCGAGCAAGATGACCACGTCGCGCTTGTGCTCGACGAGGCGCTTGGCTTTCTCGATGACCATTTCCGAGACCTGGACGTGTCGCGAGGGCGGTTCGTCGAAGGTGGAGGCGATGACCTCCCCTTTCACAGAGCGCTGCATGTCGGTGACTTCCTCCGGCCGCTCGTCGATGAGCAGCACGATCAGGAAGATTTCTGGATGATTGGCGGTAATGGCCTTGGCGATGTTCTGCATCAGCACGGTCTTGCCCGTGCGAGGCGGAGACACGATCAAGGCACGTTGACCCCGACCGATCGGCGCGACGATGTCGATGACGCGGCCGGAGAGATCCTTCAGCGTCGGGTCCTCGATCTCCATCTTCAGCCACTTCTCAGGGTAGAGCGGCGTCAGATTGTCGAAGTTGACCTTGTGCTTCTGGGCCTCAGGCTCCTCGAAATTGATCTTGTTGACCTTGATGAGGGCGAAGTACCGCTCGCCTTCTTTTGGGCTGCGGATCTGACCCTCGACGGTATCGCCAGTGCGGAGCGCGAAACGACGAATCTGAGATGGCGAGACGTAGATGTCGTCCGGCCCTGGCAGGTAATTCGCATCGGGGGAACGCAGGAAACCGAAGCCGTCCGGCAGGGTCTCGACGACGCCAATACCGGTAATTTCGATGTCCTTGGCCGCCAGCTGCTTCAGAGTGGCGAACATGAGCTCCTGCTTGCGCATCGTGCTCGCGTTCTCGACGCCGGCTTCCTCGGCGAAGCTCTGCAGCTCCGTCGGCGTCTTGACCTTCAGATCCTGAAGTTTGATCTGCTTGATGATCTCTTGCATGTGAAACTCTCTGAACTTGCACGGTCGCAAGGGGAGGGGTCGCGGCAAATGACGCGGGCAGGCGGGGGGTAGATCGCTCGAGCGATGAGAGGAGCGTCAGCCGCTATTCGGCAGCGATGTCCGTCGGTCGCAGCTTCCCGAGTTGGGCGGGCGCCCTGGGTAGCTCTTTGTCGATTCGGGTTGAACGTTATCCTATTCTCGGGACCTAGGCAAAGAATATCGCGCAGCTGCGAGGTTTAGAACGGCTTCACGATCACGAGAACGACGATGATGATCATGAGGACGGTCGGGATCTCGTTGACCAGTCGCCAGTGGGACGCAGACTTGGTGTTGCGGTCCTCGGCAAAAGCGCGCACGGCGGCGGATAGATAGCCGTGCGCGGCGGACAGTGCGAACACGGCCAGCAGCTTGCCATGAAACCAGCCGGCCTTAAACCAGCCGCCCTGCCAAGCCAGCCACAGCCCCACAACCCATGAAATGATCATCGCCGGATTGATGATGGCCCGTAGCAAGCGGCGCTCCATCACCTTGAAAGTCTCGGACTGCACAGAGCCCTTCTCCGCGTCGCAGTGATAGATGAAGAGGCGCGGCAGATACAACATCCCGGCCATCCACGAGATGATGGCGATGACGTGCAGCGCCTTCATCCAATCGTAGGCGGCCGAGCCTGCGAAGTAGGCGACAGCCGCAAAAGCGAGGGCGGTGATGGCGAGGGCAGCAGCGGCGCGGACGATGGGGGAGGAGGGCTTACTCACAGTCGATCCTGCTACAGGTGGCCTGCGTCATGCGTCGCTGTCAGGCACGTGGGCTTCTAAACCCACAGCACATCGAGCGGGAAGGTGTGGACCTCGAACGGCGGCGCGGTGACGGGGTCGGCGTCTTTGAAGGTGGCGGCAAGCAGCCATTTCTTGCTTGGCGTTTCATGTGACGACGTAGCACCCGCGCTTCCCGCGCCGGTCAGCTCCAGCACCTCGAGTGTCTTAGCCGTGGGGTCGACGTACCAGCAATGCTTGACGCCGTACTCGGCATAGGTCGCGGCTCTGGCTTTCGGCTTCAGCATGCGTGCACCTTAACTGCCGCGCACCCGCTCGACCAGCCGTGCGACGTTCTCGGGCGGGGTTTGCGGGACGATGCCGTGGCCGAGGTTGAAGATGAAGCGCTTGCCGTCCATCAGCTCGAGGATTTCGTCGACACGCTCGTCCATGGCGTCACCGCCGACGACCAGAAGCAGTGGATCGAGGTTGCCCTGCACGACGACCGGCTCGTCCTGGAACGTCTCCCCCATCATGTACGGGGGCATGGTGGTGTCGCAGCCAAGGCCGTCGACACCTGTCTCCGACACGTACCACAGGGCCGCAGCGCCGGCGCCGCGCGGAAAACCGATGATCGGGACGTCCGGGTATGAGGCCTTGATGCCCTCGACGATGCGCTTCGTCGGCTCGACGACCCAGCGGTCGAGTTCGTCGTCGGGCAGGACGCCGGCCCATGTGTCGAAGATCTGGAGGACATCGGCGCCGGCTTTCACTTGCTGACCCAGGTAATCAATCGAAGTTTCGACCAGGATGTCGATCAGCTTCTGGAAACCCTCGCGATCGCGATAGGCCCAGAAACGGGCGGCCGCGTGGTCTTTCGATCCGCGGCCTTCGACCATGTAGGTCGCCACAGTCCACGGCGCGCCGCAGAAACCTATGAGGGCCGTCTCCTTCGGAAGATCCTGACGGAGACGAGCCACGGTCTCGGCGACGAGTGCGTACTTGGGCCGAGTCGCGGATGGCTGCAAGCGGGATAGGTCGGAGGCCGACGTAATGGGGTCCAGCAAGGGGCCTTCGCCCTCGGCGAAGCGCAAACCTTGGCCGAGAGCGTCAGGGACGAGCAGGATGTCGGCGAAGAGGATCGCAGCGTCGAAGCCGTAGCGCCGTATCGGCTGCAGGGTGACTTCGGCGGCGAGTGCTGGATTGTAGCAAAGGTCGAGGAAGCCGCCGGCCTTCGCGCGTACCTCACGGTACTCGGGCAGATAGCGGCCTGCCTGGCGCATCAGCCAAATCGGCGGTGTCGAGGACGTGACGCCCTTGAACGGATCGAGCAGTCGAAGGGATGGCTTGGGGGCAGGGCGAGAGGGCTTTGCCACTTCAATCTTCCCAAAGGTTCTATGAAGTTTCTGTTTTGACTCTTAGTGCAGTGGATTGCGGCTATCGAACCGGCGTCACATGCAGGACCAAGCGCAGCAGGCGTGTTGATTAGACTGTTCCAGATGAAGTAGCTGCTCGAACGTCGGGCTACAAGGGACGTAAAGGTGCCCTGAGTCAGTGGCTTGAGGATGCGTTGCTAGGCCAAGTCGAGTGGGGCTTGTTGTTGACAAGCTGTCGTGAAGGCCGGAACAACGGAACCTGTGACGTCGGATGGACGATCGCCCGTCGTGCGGGGTCGAGTGGGGCTCACCTGTTGACGAGATGGTGGAGAACCCGGGTGCTTGTCCAATGATGATCGAGGTCGGTCGAGAGGGGCCGGGATAAGCCAGGATTTTTCAACAGATGCCCAACGTCTCGCCGAGCTATTTTCACCTGCATCTGATCTCGGATGCGACCGGTGAGACGCTCACCACGATCGCGAAGGCAGCAGCCGTGCAATACGCGCAGGTACGGCCGATCGAGCACGTGCATCCGCTGGTCCGGACGCAGCGGCAACTCGACCGCGTGCTGCAGGAAGTCGCTTCGGCGCCAGGCATCGTGCTCTATACGCTGGTGCAGCGGGAGCTCACGCGAACGCTCGAAACGCGATGCCGCGAGCTAGGCGTGCCCTGCCTGCACGTGCTGGAACCGGTGATGAAGGTGTTCGAGTCGTATCTGGGCGAACCGCAAACACCGATCGTGGCTGGACAGCACGTGCTCGATGCCGGTTACTTCCAGAGGATTGATGCGCTCAACTTCGCAATGGCGCACGACGACGGGCGCTTGCCCGAGGATCTCAATCACGCCGACATCATCATTCTGGGCATCTCGCGTACTTCCAAGACGCCGACGAGCATCTATCTCGCGCAGCGCGGCTACAAGGTGGCCAACGTGCCGCTGGTGCCGGGCATCGACCCGCCTGCCGTGCTGGCGACGCCGCATCGCGCGTTCGTCGTCGGGCTGGTAGCGAGTGTCGAGCGGATTATGGAGGTACGGCGCAATCGTGTGCATCTGCTGGCCGACAAGGATCTCGACGACTACGTGGACCGGGCGCAGATCGCGGCGGAGCTGACGACCTCGCGCAAGCTCTTCTCGCGGCATGGATGGCCGATCATCGACGTGACGCGGCGGTCGGTCGAGGAAACGGCGGCGACCATCATCAAGTTGTTGAACGAACGTCGCCTGGCAGAGACGGGTGGGCCTGACAATGACGACTGACGCGAGGGTTGGCAGGGTCATTCTCGCCTCGCAAAGCCGCAGCCGTCGGCGCATGCTGGAGGCCGCCGGGCTCACGTTCGAGGCGATCGCATCGACGGTCGATGAGCCGAAGTTGCGCGGGAGCCTCGAAGCGAGCGGAGCGGATTGCAGCCCCGACGCAATCGCGCGGGCGTTGGCAGCGGCGAAAGCCGTGGAGGTGAGTCGTGCTTATCCGGATGCGATCGTGATCGGGGGCGATCAGGTCCTGGCGCTGGGCGCGCGAATTTTCGAGAAGCCATCGGATCTCGCCGCAGCCCGCCGCCATCTCCTGGAGTTGAGAGGGCAGACGCACGTGCTGATTTCCGCAGTGGTCTTGGCGCAGGGCGGCACGGTGATCTGGGAGTATGCCGACACGGCGCGACTTGCAGTGCGGGAGTTCTCGCCCGAGTTTCTGGACCGCTATCTGTCATCCGCGGGCGAGGACGTGTGTCTCTCGGTCGGGGCCTATCAGCTCGAAGGACTCGGGGCACAACTGTTCGAGCGGATCGACGGCGATTATTTCACGATCCTTGGGCTGCCGCTGATTGCGCTGCTTGGGGCTCTGAGGGCGCGAGGGGTGATCGAGACATGACGAAGGCAGCGGTGATCGGCTGGCCGATCGAGCATTCGCGGTCGCCGATGATTCACGGCTACTGGCTGAAGAAGTACGGGATCGAGGGGTCTTACGCCAAAATCGCGGTGAAGCCGGAGGACGTGGCCACCTTTGTGCGCTCTCTGGCCGAGCGAGGCCTCGCCGGCTGCAATGTGACGCTGCCGCACAAGGAGGCCGTATTCCGGGCGGCTGACGTTCGCGATCCGTCCGCCGAAGCGGTGGGCGCGGCGAATACGTTATGGCTGGAGGGTGGGCGGTTGCACGCGGCCAATACGGACACTTACGGCTTCATGCGGCATCTCGAGGTCTCGGCGCCCGCCTGGCGGGCGAAAGACAGGCCGGTGTTGTTGCTAGGTGCCGGCGGGGCGGCGCGCGGGATCGTCTATGGGATGCTGGAAGCGGGCGTCGGGGAAGTTCGTGTGGCGAACCGGACGCTGGCTCGGGCCGAGGACATCGCGCGGCACTTCGGTGGTCGGGTCACGCCGCTGGCATGGGCCGATGCCGAACGTGCGGCTCGGGATTGTGGGTTGGTGGTCAACACGACATCGCTCGGCATGGCGAAGACGGGACCGTTGGAATTCGACGTTCATTGTTTGCCGGACGATGCGGCCGTGGCGGACATCGTTTATGTGCCGCTGGAGACGGATCTGCTGCGCCGGTCGCGGGCGCGGGGGCTGAACGCAGTCGACGGCCTTGGCATGCTGCTGCATCAGGCGGTGCCGGGATTTGCAAAGTGGTTCGGCGTCACACCGGATGTGACGGACGAGCTGCGTGACATTCTCGTCGCCGATATCGAGGGGCACTGATGCTGATCATCGGATTGACCGGCTCCATCGGCATGGGGAAGTCGACGGTCGCGAAGCGGTTCGCCGCCAACGGCCTTGCGGTTTGTGATGCCGACGCCGAGGTGCACAAGCTCTATGCGGCGGGTGGGGCGGCGGTGGCGCCGATCGAGGCAGCGTTTCCTGGGGTGACGGGATCTGATGGCGTCGAGCGCCCGAAGCTGGCGTCGGCGCTGCTGGCCGACCCGTCGGGGTTCAAGCGGCTCGAGGCGATCGTACATCCACTGGTGTTCGAGGCCGAGCGCGACTTCCTGCGGCGAGAGGCGGCGCGCGGGGCCGAGATGGCTGTGCTGGAGATCCCGCTTTTGTTCGAGGGCAAGGGCTACATGCAGGTCGATGTCATCGTCGTCGTGTCGGCGGCGGCGCATCTGCAACGTGAGCGGGTTCTGCAGCGGCCTGGAATGACGCCGGAGAAGTTCGAACAGATCCTGGCGCGGCAAGTGCCGGATGCCGAGAAGCGCCGGCGAGCGGATTTCGTGGTTGATACGGGCGTGACGATGGCCGAGACCGAAGCCGAGGTGGATCGGTTGGTGCTCACACTGCGAGGGCGGACCGGGACGGCGTTCGCGAAGTATTGGGCGTGAGGCGCTGATTGGTTGGCCTATCGAATCCCAATGAGCGGTCGAGCAGGCCGATACATGGGTCCCGGACCTTGTGCGGCACAAGGCCCGGGATGACATGTCACCGTCCTTGCGCGTTCAATACTCGATGATGGCGCGGCCGAGGATGTGGCCGTGGTGGAGGTGGTCGCAGGCCTCGTTGATGTCCTCGAGGCGGTATCGGCGGGTGATCAGCTTGTCGAGCGGGAAACGGCCTTCCTGATGCCAGCGCAGGTACATGGGGAAGTCTCGATCGGGGTAGGCGGCGCCGAGGCTGCCGCGGAAGATGCGCTGGCCGTGGATGATCAGGCTGGGGTCGAGGGTGATCTTCTCTTGCGGGATGCCGACGAGGACCGACATGCCGCCGATGTTGCCAGCACCCTGGCCGCCACCGCGGGTCGCCGCGAGGATCTGCTCGCAGGTGCGCTGTTTGCCGATCGCGTCGAAGGCGTAGTCGACGCCGCCGCCGGTCAGATCGCGAATGGCCTCGACGGGGTCGACATTGCCCGAGGCATTAATGGTGTGCGTGGCGCCGAACTGGCGAGCGAACTCGAGCTTGTCGTCGGATAGGTCGACGGCGATGACGGGGTAAGCTTCCAGGATCGATGCGGCCTTGATCGCGGAGAGCCCGACGCCGCCGACGCCGAACACGGCTACCGACTCGCCCGGGCGGACGCCGGCGGTGTGCATCACGGCGCCGGCGCCAGTGAGAACCGCGCAGCCAACGATGCAGCTCGTGTCCTTCGGGTGATCATGCGGGATCGGGACGACCAGCTCTTTGCTGGTGAGCAGGTCGCGAGCCCACGTGTAGACATGTCCCTGGGCGAGCTTATCCTGATAGCGGGCGCCGGTCGGCTGCCAAACGGTGCGTCCGCGCGCTTCCGTGCGCGGCACCCAGGTGACGAGGCACATGTCGCCGGCCTTGACGTGAGTGACGCCCTTGCCGATCGCGGTTACGACGCCTGTTCCTTCATGTCCGAGCAGAAGCGGCCGTCCCAGGGCGGGATTGTGCATCTGGTGGAGCTGCGAATGGCAGACGCCACTCGAATAGAGCTTGACGGTGACCTGGTCGGGACCCGGGTCCGGTAGCTCCAACTCCGCGATGCGTAGCGGTCCGCCAACCTCGGTTTGAATCGCAGCTTCGGTCTTCATGAGGCAATCCCGTCTCGTTTGTTCGGCTTCCGAGAGCCGAATCCCGGCTTGCCACTAGGCTACGCCGACCGGCGCGTGGCGCAAGTGTGAGGTCGCTCGAGATGCCGCGGCGCTATGCCATCGGCTGGAAATCCACACAGTGGACAGGGTGATCGTTCGGCTTGCCGCTGCGGGGCAATCGCGGCAGGAGGGGATGAACGACGGGGGATACCGAATGCTACGCGAGATCGTGCTCGATACCGAGACCACCGGCCTCGATGCCAAAAACGGCGATCGGCTGATCGAGATCGGTTGTGTGGAGATCGTCAATCGGATTCCAACGGGTGTGGAATACCACGCGTTCATCTGTCCCGAGGACAAGGAGGTGCATCCAGAGGCCTTCAACGTCCACGGTCTTTCGACCGAGTTTCTGAGGGACAAGCCTCTCTTCCCGGCGATCGTGGACGAGTTGCTAGCCTTCATCGGAGATGCGCCGCTCGTCATTCACAACGCTTCGTTCGATATCGGTTTCATCAACATGGAATTGGGGCGGGTCGGGCGGCCGCTGATCCCGCGCGACCGTCTGGTCGATACGCTGGAGATCGCTCGGCGCAAGCACCCGGCTGGTCCGAACACGCTCGATGCGCTCTGCCGGCGGTATGGCGTCGACAATTCGAAGCGGACCAAGCACGGCGCGCTGATGGACTCACTGTTGCTGGCCGGCGTCTATGTCGAGTTGCTCGGCGAGCGACAAACGACGCTCGAGCTTGCGGCCAGCGGCCAGCGGACGGTCATGCGGTCAACCACCAAAGTGGCGGCGGTTGGTCGTCCGGTACCGCTTCCGTCGAGGTTGACGGACGAGGATCTTGCAGCCCATCAGTCGTTCGTCGAAGGGCTCGGCGAGAAGGCCATCTGGAAGCGACTGGCGTCCGTGCCGGCCAATTGATGGCTCCATAGCTGTTGTGCCACCACTTCTGTGGCCCGATAATGGTCCCGGCAGACGGCAGCAGGAGCATATCCAACATGGCTCAGCGATTGACGGATGGAGCGCGGCGGAGCGCGATCGCTGGGCTTGCCGGATGGAGTGAGGTGCCGGGCCGGGAAGCGATCCAGAAATCTTTCAAGTTCAGAGACTTCAATGAAGCCTTCGGCTTCATGAGCCGCGTTGCGCTGGTCGCAGAGCGGATGGATCACCACCCGGAATGGCGGAATGTCTGGAACACTGTCGAGGTCGTACTCTCGACGCATGATGCAGGCGGGCTCACCCAGCGCGATGTCGATCTAGCCACGAGAATGAACGAGATCGCCGGATAATCGAGCCGGCGCCCGCTTAGTCTCCCGGCCAGCGCAGCTTCTGATTGCCGAGGCCCAATCCAGACGGTGGCGGCTTGAGCGGCTGTGCAGCGCTGCGAGTGACAGGTGGCTTTGGACGGCTTGTCGGCTCTGCAGGAGACGAGCGGCGAGATGGCGATGGCTTCGCCGGCATCTTGGCGGCTTGTCCGGTGACCCGGATTGGCGGCGGCTCGGTCGAAGATGCCGTCAGGCGCTCTTCGCGTGTCTCTCGCACGATAGGCGTTACGGTCACGGCCAGGGGCAATGGTGACGGTTCGGCCGACTCCGTTGCCTTCGAGACAGCTCTATTTTCAGGCGCGATGGACGTCTTTGCAACTTGGGTCGGCGGCTCGGCCGCTTCGCGAGCGGCTTCCATTGCATATCGGTGATGGCGGGCGATTTCGGTGGCGCTCCAGGGCTCGGGCCGGCATTTGCAGCCGTCGACGAGTTGTTTCCGGTAGCGAAGCGCATTCGGCAGCCGGGCGTACGCGCGGCCCGTGAGGTCGATCATCGTGCTCGCGTCGCCGGACGAGCTGGAGTGGTAGAAGAGCACGGCTTCTGTTCCGCAACTCTTCTTGCAGATCCTCGCATCACGATAAAAATCGCGGCGTGAGACGGATGCGCTGACAGGGAAGTAGTAGCCGTCGCACATGCGCACGCACATGGTCCGGTACTTGCCGCCCTTTTCGGTCGGCTGAGTGTCGGCTCCAACGGACCTCGGTGGTGGGGCCGCCGGCTCCCGATAGCGGTAATCTTGTGCGGGCGGCGATGTTGGGCGGGGGGCCGCGTTCGGCGACGATGCGCCTCCTCCGAAGCCGAATAGGTTCTGAAAGAAGCCCTGAGCGAGGGCTTCAGTCGACGTCATGCCCGTGGCTGTTGCCAAAGTCGCGGTCACGAGTGCCGCGCGAAGTGCTGCTGACATGGACGCTCAGCTACCGGAAGAGACTGTTACGGAACGGGACCCCAATGCCGGGGTCCGCATGCTCGTTATGAATGGGGAAGGCAAATATTCCCTCAACGCGCAACGGACGGAACTCGCGCGGATTGGATCCGTCAGCGACCGGATGTCAGTTGTCGCCGAAAGCCCGTTCTTTCCAACCGCGGTTGGTTCCCGATGCAGGGGTAAACCGACGCGGAGAGGGCTCTGTCGGCAATGCCCCGAGGCGGAGAACCGTCGGCTCGCTGCGCCGACTTGCCGAGCGGACTGGGGGGGCGAGATCAGATTTGGCGGCAATCGTCTCCAGCTCCCGATCCGCCTCGACGTTAGCGGTATCTTTCTTCATTCCAGAAAGGCGCTCGTCTTCGGCCAGTTTGCCGGCGAGACGTTTGGCTTCCTGGGCTGCCACACGGTCGCCGCGCCGCGCTGCTTCGAGCAGTGCGAAATGGCGGTGGCGGTCCTTAGACGCCTCTTCCCACGGTTGAGATTTGCATTTGCACTGAGCATCGTACTTGGTGCGGAAGAGGAACGCTGTTTTCAGGGCGGTATAGGGTAGCCCGTCGGGCGTGAACATGGTTCCGGGACCACCACCTGGGATGCGATGAACAAACAGGCGAGCAGGGCTGCCACAGGCCGAATTGCACTGTTCCTGGTCGTCCTCGAAGCGATCGGCGGTGGTAGAGAAGCTGATCGGCCAGAAATAGCCATCGCAGAGGCGTACGCAGTAGGTGCGGTAGGTGCCAGGGGCGCCATTGTGAAAGGCGGCCGCGGGGTCGTCGACGGGATCGTCGGTCGAGGCCCGAGGCGGCGAGACGGGAGGTCGGACAGCGCCAACCGTCAGTACGGGTGTCGCTGCCGAGTCGAGAGCAACGGCAGGCGCGATACCGTCTGGAGCATGGGCAAATGGTGGGGCTGTCCATAGGGGCTGGGGTCCGGCCCGGCCGCTACCGTCAATGATCTGGGCGTCGAGCAAGCTGAGGGTTTTTAGTCCAACGCGGTAGGCGCCCCACCCGGTCGCGAGAGTGACAGTCGCCGCGCAGAGCGCATACGCCGTCACGCGCAACAAAGCGCCCAACCATGGACGAGCCGTGATCATCCCGATACGCCGTACTCTACTCAACGCCTACCTACAACCCTAATTCGTCCGGGCACCTACCTACCGCTCTTTCAGTGATGTTCCAACTTGTTTCGCAATCAACGTTACTTGATACCGAAAAGTTCCTTATCGGATCAGTGGTGGATCAGCGGGGCGCCAACCGCACCGCTCCATCGAGGCGGATCGATACACCGTTGACCATGATGTTCTCGCAAATGTGGACTGCCAGCGCCGCGTACTCTGCCGGGTGGCCCAATCGCGACGGGAAGGGTACGGAAGCTGCCAAGCTGTCGCGGGACTCCTGGGGCAGGCCGTCGAACATGGGGGTATGGAACAGGCCGGGCATGATGGTCGCGATGCGGATGCCGGCTTGGGCGAGGTCGCGGGCGATGGGGAGGGTCATGGCCATCACGCCACCTTTCGAGGCCGAGTAGGCTACCTGGCCGATCTGACCATCCTCGGCGGCGACAGACGCCGTGCAAACGATGGCGCCGCGCTCGTTGTCTGGGCCGAGAGGAGCCAGCGACTGCATCTGTGCTGCGCATTTAGCCGTCATAAGGAAGGTCCCGATCAGGTTGACCTGGATGACCTTGGTGAAGGTGGCGAGGTCGTGCGGCTCGATGGCGCCGGTTTCGCGGTTCTTGCGCGTAATGCGCTTGGCGATGCCGATGCCGGCACAGTTGACCAGGATACGTTCGCCGCCGAGGGCCGCGCGGGAGGCTGCAAGAGCGGTATCGACGCTCGACTCGTTGGTGACATCACATTGAAAGAACTTGCCCCCGATGGCCTTGGCATGGGCTTCGCCAAGGCTCGCATTCAGGTCGAAAAGGGCAACCTTGACGCCATTGTCGGCCAATGCCCTGGCAGTCGCTCCGCCGAGCCCCGAGGCGCCACCCGTGATGATGGCCGTAATGTTCGATCCGAGCTGCATGTGCGTCTCCGTGCGCGATTGGGCGATTGAAGGGCGGTTGGCGCTGTCATACGGTTCGCAGCTGGCGCGGTAAAGCGCATGAGCAACACGTCCCTCAGGAGGCCTCCCCTTGGCTGTAACCGCACCCAACCGCTTGATCGACCTCTATAGCGACACGCAGACCAAGCCCTCTCCGGGTATGCGCAAGGCCATGGCCGAGGCGGAGGTCGGCGACGAACAACGCGGAGAGGATCCCACGACCAACCGCTTACAAGAGCGGGTCGCGGAGCTCGTCGGAAAAGAGGCCGCCGTGTTCCTGCCGTCGGGGACGATGTGCAACCAGATTGCCATGCTCGTGCATTGCCGGGCTGGGGACGAGATCATCGGTTCGGCCGAGACCCACGTGTTCACGTCCGAGGGCGGTGGCGCCTCGGTCCTGGCCGGGGCTCAGACGAACTGGATACCCAGCGACAAGGGCATTTTCGGCGGCCAGGAGCTGGCTGCTGCGATCCGTACCGGAGATGGCCGCCACAATCCGATCTCGAAGGTCGTCGTCATCGAACAGACGGTCAATCGCGGTGGCGGGGCCATCTGGACGTGCGAGCAGATCGAGGACGTGGCCAAGGTGGCCCGGAAGCATAACCTCGTGGTGCATATGGACGGGGCTCGGCTGCTCAATGCCGTGGTGGGCTCCGGTGTGCCGGCGACTGAGATGACACGGCATGTCGATACGGTATGGCTCGACCTGTCGAAAGGGCTCGGTTGCCCGATCGGCGGGGTTCTCGCAGGCTCGAAGGCCTTCATCAACGAAGCCTGGCGGTGGAAGCACCGGCTGGGCGGTGCAATGCGGCAATCGGGCATCGTGGCCGCGGCCGGGATCTATGCCCTGGACCACAACATCGAGAAACTCGCCGAGGATCACGCTAATGCGCGTCGCTTGGGCGAGCACATCACGGCGGTGAAGGGGTTGTCGCTCTATACGCCCACGATCGCGTCGAACATCGTCTTCTTCGATCCGAAGGGTGCCGGACTGACGTCCAAGCAAGTGCACGATGGCTTGTTGCGGCGGGGCGTGCGGATGGGACTGACGTATGGCAACATGATCCGGGCGGTCACGCACCTCGACGTCTCGCAGACCGACATCGACCTCGTGGGTCGCACTCTCAAGGAGGTCGTGGCTGAGCTCAAAGGCTGATCCACCTTTTTTCTCCGAACCCTCATAGAGCCCTCGAACACGACAAACTCCTCGCCCCCAGGCCGGATCGTTTTGCCTGGCGGGCCGTTTGATTGAGCCGAATTCCAGATCAGGACCGAAACAGACCATGTCGCGTGAGAATCGGGTCCTGCTCTGGATGTGCGTCCTCGTGGCCGTGAACCAACTCGGGTTCGGAGCCATGATCCCGTCGCTGCCGCTCTATGCCCAATCGTTCGGAGTGCCGGCTTCGGCGGTCGGGATGGCCGTTGCGGTCTATGGGCTCGCGCGATTCTTCACTGCGGTGCCGTCCGGTCAGTTGTCCGATCGCCTTGGCCGGCGGCCGACGCTGGCAATCGGCGGCATTATCTCGGCGATCGGCAACCTTTGGTGTGCGGTGGCGGGGAGCTTTCCCGAGTTCATCATCGCGCGGTTCGTGGCTGGTGCCGGTGCCGGGCTGATCGTGACTACCGGCCAGATCGTGCTCGCCGATATCACGACACCCGAGCGACGCGGGCGAATGCTTTCCCTCTATCAGGGAACGTTCATTTTCGCGGTCGGGATCGGGCCATTCCCGGGTGGTCTGCTAGCAGAGCACTACGGACTTGCAGCACCGTTCTGGGCCTACGGCGTAGCGGCCCTCCTGGCGACGGCCGTGGCATGGTTTGCGGTGAGCGAGACCCGGGACATGGGTAAGAATGCCGGAACTCAGGCGATGGGTCCGAAGCTGTCGTTCATCGACCAAACGCGGCTGCTGACATCCAAAATGGGTTTCGCACTGATCAGCGTGATCGTGTTTATGGGAGCGATCGTGCGAACAGGCGGTCTCTTCACGGTGATCCCAATTCTCGCCAAGGATCGGCTTGATTTGTCGGTGGCGGCGATCGGTTTTGCCCTGATGCTCGGAAGCGTGTCGGGACTGATTGCTGCGTATCCCCTGGGCTGGATGACCGATCGGTTCGGGCGCAAGGCCGTGATCGTGCCGGCGACCGTCATCTCCGGGTCGTCGATGCTGCTCTACTGCTTTGCCCCGTCGTATGCCTGGTTCATCGTGGCGAGCATCGTCTGGGGAGTGGCCATCTCGGCGCTGGGCACGGCTCCCGCCGCATATGCAGCTGATTCAGCTCCGCCGGGCATGAACGCTGCGGCGATGAGCACGTTCCGGATGATTGCGGACGCAGGTTATGTGGCTGGGCCGCTGCTACTCGGGCTGATCGTCGATCTGTTCGGCGCTGTCGCGGCGCTGGCTTTTGCGGCTTTTCTGGTCATGATGTCGGGGGTTGCATTCGGCGTGTATGCGCCTGAGACCTATAAGCGCAAGGCGCCGACGGCGTCGTAACGCCGGGCGACCCGCCCGATCCCGTAAAAGCGTTCGTTTTTCGATGCTTTTCGTTTTTGGCCGAATCGGTGTCACCGAATTGATTCACGTGTGACACTGCGGCTCAGGCTTATGCAACGCGGAGCGCTCGCTGCCAGAAGGCGAGCATGTCATCCCGGAAAATCTCCGCGTCGCCCGGGTTGCTGCCGAGTTTGGCGCCCTTTTTGCCATAGCCGGCCTTCAGCGAGTAGATCATCACGTCGCGATCGACGAGAGACGGGTCGGGATGGTCGCTCAGCGGGTGAATGAAGGCGCCATCGTTGGCGAGATAGGTCGTGGGGGCGTGTGGCGAGACCGAGGCTTCCGCTATGTCGACGACGTCGGAGCCGCGGTCGAAACTGTGGTGGGCGCCGGCGACGATGCGCATCGATGCCTTGCCGCCAGCGAGCCTGATCGCCTGACAATGCCCTTGAACCTGCATCGGCGAGCACCATTCGTCGCGATCGCCCATCAGCACGCGGATCTCGGTGTCTCCGAC
The DNA here is from genome assembly GCA_022844225.1 of Hyphomicrobiaceae bacterium. Lineage (GTDB taxonomy): Bacteria > Pseudomonadota > Alphaproteobacteria > Rhizobiales > Hyphomicrobiaceae. The sequence goes on from JALHMC010000010.1 coordinate 48,306, forward strand.
GCTGGGATCGAGGAACTGGTGGCCACTCCACGGATAGGCGCCGAGAACTGCGATAGGACCTTTCCCCGCGCCGATCACCGGGTCGGCGAAGCGGTGGGTCGCGGCTGTGAGGACGGCTGCACCGCCTCGACTGTGTCCCTGCGTGCCGACGCGCGTTGCGTCGATCTCGGAGCGAGCCGCGACGACTTTCCACGCTGCGAGCACATCATAGGCACTGGCTGCGAACGAGAATTGCGTTTGCTTGGCGACGGTCGACGTCACGCCGCGGGCGCCAAAGCTGTCGAGTACGAAAGCGGCGATACCGGCACTGGTCAGGGTCGAGGCGTGCGTGAGGTTGGCGGCCGTGACGCCGAGGCTGCCGGGAATGATGAGGACGACCGGAAACCGCCCCGATGCCGCGGGGCTGGCGCTGCGTGGCAGGAACAACTTGCCGTCGACGGTGATGGGGGTCATCGCAGACGGTTTGGAGATGACCTCGTAGTAGTTTTCTGGCGAAGCTGAGGGGATCTCGAGGTTCACGCCCGAGATGCCATTGGCGAGGACTACATCTCTGTCACGGAATCGCGTCGGGGCAGCGGCGGCCATGCTGAGCTCCATCCATTCGGAGCCTTCAACGTCCGATCAATCGACGATCGCCGTCAAGCCGGAACACGATCAGCCCTCAATCGCGCATTTTGGAGCGGAAGGGGCCGATGATGTCGGAATAGTCGTCCGTCCAGGCCCGCAGATCTTTCGCATCGAGGGGCGCGGCGCCGTCCAAGCTCTCGAAAGGCGCGAGTGCCTCTGCCGACTTGGCGAAGACGGCGACCGTCGACGAGGTCTGGCCATAGCCGCCATCGGCCGAAGTGTCGGAAACGAGCACGCCGTGGGCCCCGTCGACAAGCTTCACCGTGGCAGCGAGGACCGCGTCGAGATCGAGATAGCGATTGGAGATGTGCAGGACGGCGACGCCATCCTTGCTGGTTTTCGCAAGATAGATGCGTAGCGCTTCGGCCGTCATGAGGTGGATCGGAACGGCGTCGGACGTGAATGCGTCGACGACGATGATGTCGAACGCGCCGTCGGGCTCCTTGGCGAGCGTCAGGCGCGCATCGCCGATGACGATATCCGGCGGGTTCGGCTGGCACTCGTTCAAGTAGGTGAAATTCTCGGTGTTGGCCGCGATCAAGACCATCAAGGGGTCGATCTCGAAGAAGCGCCAGCGTTCGCCCTGTTTGGCCAGACAGGCGAGCGAGCCCGCGCCAAGGCCGATGACGCCGAAGCGGCCGGTGCCGCCCTTGGCTGTCACATGCTCGCGGGTGGTCTTTATGGATCGAGCCATCGGGCTCTCTGGATAGTAGTAAGTGCCGGGCGTTGAGTCGGGTGCCGCCGCGCCGAACTCATCACGCATTTTTTGCGCGCCGTGCAGCGTCGTTCCATGGGTCAGAATATTGTACTGGCCCGAGGGATAGACCCTGTAGACGCCAAAATAGCTGCGCTCGGCGTCTGCGCGACGCACGCCCGAAGGCAGTAGAACGATCGCTGCGCACATGCCGAGCGCCGCGACCAACTGGCGCGACGGATGACGCCATAGAAGCACCATCGCCGCGGCAAACAGGAAGGCGACGACGGCGGTAGTTCCCCACGAGATCGCGTACAGGCGAGCAGCCATATAAATGTCGACGAGCCCTTGGGCCCACCATGCCGATCCGGGCAAGTCCGCGCTGTCGAAGGCTGGCAAGCGCTGGATGATTTTCGGTGCCCAAACGAGCGCGAGAACACTGGCGGCGATAACCAGCCAAAGAGATAGCAAGTCGTCTCGACGACCGCGCGCGAAGCTGATCGAGAGCGCTCCAGGGCGGCACGCCACCGTTAGCGCGAGCAAAATCGGGTACTCGTAGATCTGCGAGAAAATGCGGGGCGCAACGAGGGCTGCAAAAAGTCCGCCGAGCACGCCGCCGAGCGACATCAGGAGATAGAACTCGGTCAATCGGCTTGCGGGAGGGCGCGTTTCATAGAGCGTGCGGTGGGCGACCATGGTCGAGGCAAAGAAGACCGCGACGCCGGTAGAGGCGGTCACGAACCAGCCCTCGTGCTCGGTCTGCGAGAGAGCCAACAGGGCGAGAATCAAGGCTCCGATGTGCACGGCGCGCATGCCGGTCATGGATGGCACGCGCCAAATCCAGCGCACCGCGATCACGAAAGCTATCGCGGCCACGCCGGCCGCGACGAGCCGGCCTTGCGTGGTGGCAGCGCCGCTCTCGAAGAGAGCCTTCGACAACGGTGGCCAGAACGCAACCGCACCCAATGCGACGACGATAGCCGCGGGAATGAGGGCGATAGGGCGGTCGCGGAAGACCAGAACGAAGGTCAACAAATAGAGCGATAGCGGTAGCACCCACAACAGGGGCGCCGAGGCCACGTCCATCGTGATGTGTGTCGTAAAGGCGGTCAGCAGTGCAGAAGGGACAAACGCGAGGCCAATCCAGCCCAGGCGGTGGCCCAGCGATAGCGCGGCATCGCTGGCTGCGGCCGGGCCTTCGACACGGTCCGATCCAGCCGACCGGCGCATAATCATTGCGCAGAGCAGGATCAAAGCGACCAGCGCGACGAAGCCAGCGGCCCAGACGCGAGAGAGGGCGGCGAGGCCGAAGGCCGGCTCCAGAACGAGCGGATAAGAGAGCAGCGCAATCAGGCTACCGAGATTGCTTGCGGCATAGAGGAAATAGGGATCGCGGGCATGCGGGTGACCAGACGCCGAGAACCAAGCCTGCAGCAGCGGGGCATTGGCCGAGACAGCGAGAAACGGCAAGCCTACGCCTGCAGCGAACAAGGAAAGCTGCCAAAGCGCCGGATCACCGGGGGGTGGCTCACTGAACCCGGATGGAATTGCGATAGGGAGGGCGAGTAGGGCCGCAGCGCTGAGGCCAACGTGGATGAAGCCGCCGTAGAGCGGGCGCGTGGAGCGGATGAGGACATGAGCGTAACAATACCCAGCGAGCAGCGTCGCCTGGAAAAAAACCATGGCAACGGCCCAGACCGAGGGTGATCCGCCGAGGATCGGGAGCACCATCTTGGCGAACATCGGCTGAACAGAAAACAGCAACAGCGCGGATAGAAACGTCGTCGCTGTGAAGACGAGGATCGCGGCGGTTCCGACGGATCGGACCGGGCCACCGTCCGGCATCGCCAACGGGCCCACGGACTTCCCGCCAGCTTCAACCTGATCCTGCATCACATCACTCCAGGCACCGACGAGGGGCGGCGGCCCACGCATAACGCGGCCGCCGGACGATGCGATCTATCCTGCGACGCCTTGGCAGGAAAGATTTTGTTGCGATGCTCAGGCCATTACGACTTCACCCGGTTTCGGGGTCACCACGTTGTGCCCGCTCATCTCGGCTTGGAATTTGGACGCGTCGGGGTCGAGCATGCCTGGGAAGGTGCCGTAGTGGCAGGGCAGGATCGTCTTGAACGAAAAGAACTTCTTGCAGGCGAAGGCGGCCGCCTTGGCACCCATGGTGAAACGATCGCCGATCGGCACGATGCCGATGTCGGGCTTGTGGAATTCAGCGATCAAGGACATGCCCGAGAACATGTCCGTATCACCCATATGATAAACCGTTTTGCCTTCCTTGGCTTTGATGACGATCCCATTCGGGTTGCCCAGATAGATGCCGCCCGACGACGATGAGTGAAGTGCATTGACGAGCGTCAGCTCGAAATCGGTGTCGGAAACGGTGCCGCCAGTGTTCATAGGCTGGATCTTTTCTGCGCCCTTGGACTGGACGTGAAGGGCGAGCTCGTAGGTCGCTAACAATGGTGCGCCCGTCGCCTTGCAGATCTCACCCGCGTCGCCGATGTGGTCGTCGTGACCGTGGGTCAAGGCGACATGGGTGACGCCCTTGGCGGCCGTCTCGAAGGCGATGCCGGATTTCTGAAAGGTCGGGTTTCCTTTGAGAAACGGGTCGATCAGGATGACGCTCGCGCCGGTTTCGATGCGGAAGCAGGAGTGTCCGAACCAGGTGATCTTCATGTCTTAGTCTCCAGCAAGGTGGCAGTGGTTGAACTGACCGGTCCGCACTATAAGGGCCGCATGGTCGAGGACAAACCGCAGGCTGCTGCTGCTACTGACAAACCCGAAACGAGCCCTGGACCGCCAGGCGTGCTGGGGCTGGAGGCGTTCGCTGTAGCGCTGCCGCCGGGCGGGCGCCTGATCGGTATCGACGTCGGCACCAAGACGTTGGGCTTGGCGTTGTCCGATGTTTCCCGGATGATCGCCTCGGCGCTGGAAACGATCCGCCGGACGAAGTTCAGGGAGGATGCGGCACGCCTTCTGGAGCTTGCCGCAGCTCACGGCGTCAGGGGATACGTGGTCGGGCTGCCGCTCAATCTCGATGGGACGCAAGGGCCGAGAGCGCAAGCCTCGCGTGCGTTCGCGAGAAACATTGCAGTGCTAACCGGTGCGCCAATCCTGCTGTGGGACGAGCGGCTCTCGACGGCGGAAGTCGAGCGCATGCTGATCCAAGCAGATACGTCGCGGCGCCGGAGGGCCGAGGTTATCGACAAGCTGGCGGCGACATTGATTTTGCAGGGCGCTCTGGATCGCATGCGGCTGCTGTCGCGCAATACTGTGAGTGCCGAGCCGCTTTCGGGAACGTCCGAAGGCTGCTAACGCCAGAGCAATTCCCCTAGTGGCCACGGAAATTCCGAGAAATAGCGTGACTGAACTTTCATGGAGCCTGGATGCCGTTGCGGTGGCGCTCTACGTGGTGACGCTCGTAGGGTATGGCTACATTTCCGGCATTAGAAGTCTCGAGCGGTTGAGTATCGTTGGCGCTGTGCAACGGCAACGCGAGCAGTGGATGCAGAATATGGCCGTGCGCGACGTCAGGATCGTCGACGCGCAGCTGCTGGGTGGTTTGTCGCAGGGCAATGCCTTTTTCGCATCGACCTCGGCGATCATCATCGGCGGCTTGGCGGCCATGCTGGGATCGGGGGACAAGGTCCAGGTCCTGCTGGAGCGACTGCCGTTCGTCGCCGCTTCCTCGCCCATGCTCTTCGAGACGAAGCTCCTGCTGATGATCGGGATTTTCGTTTTCTCATTCTTCAAGTTCGCGTGGGCGTTCAGGCTCTCTCACTATGCCGCGATCATGATCGGGGCGACGCCGATCCCGGAAGATGGAAATCGGAATGCGTGCCTGTCGCATGCGCGCCGGACGGCGCGGCTGATCGGAATTGCCGCCGAACACGCTAACTCGGGGCTGAGAGGCTTCTACTACGCGATCGCAGGGATGGCGTGGTTTTTCCATCCGATTGCGCTGATGGCCGCCACAGCCTGGGTTCTTGCGATCCTGATCCGTCGCGATTTCTTCTCGCGTTCGCGCCGGCTGATGATGACGACGGATTGAGCGGACGAGCTGCGTGCCCGGTCACGTTCTCATGGGCCGCGAGCGCTTGCTGGTAGGCGTTGTTGCTGACGCCACTGAGACGGCGGCATCCCGAACCAGAGACGCGCGGCACGTGTGAAGGCGGACAGTTCGGAGAAGCCCAGCAGGAGCGCGATTTCGGTGAGCGGCATGTTGCTATCGCGCATGTATCGTTCCGCGAGAGAGCGGCGAACGCGGCCAACCTCGTCTTCGAACGTCGTGTTCTGCTTCTTCAGCTCGAGCTGAAGCTGGCGGGCGGTCAGCTTCAGATTGGAAGCGGCGTTCTCCAGGCTGACGGCCCGGATGGCAAGCGAGGAGACGATGTACTCGTCGACGGCCCAAACGACGCCCTGTTTGTTTTCTTGCTCGAGGCTTGCGATCTCGCGCTCGACGACGCCTTTGAGCATTGCGAACAACGTCTCGTCGGCGTCTTCACTGCGGCTCTTGAGGACCTCGGAGCGTAGCCACAGGGCGGTCTGGGGGGCGTCGAAATTGAGATGCCGGCCGAACAGGATCTCATAGTCGCCAGCGCAACCCGGCTCCCTGTACTCAAAATCTGCTCGCAGTGGAACCCAATCGTCACCGAACTCGTTTGCTAGCCGAACGACCGTCAGAGACATGACGAACTCGAGAAACTGCTTTCTTGGTGCGACGAACGCGGGGCCGCATTCGATGGCGAGGCGAGCCACGCCATCGTCAATCGCCAAGTGGAAATCGACGCCATCGCATTGCAGGTGCACGTAGCGGGCCAAACATTCGAGGCAGGTTCGGAGATCGGGAGCGTTCAGGATGAGAAAGCCGAGTACATGCATGCCCCCGCGCGGGAATGCATGGGCGAAACCAAGTCCAAAGCACTCGTCGCCAGATCGCATCGCGGCTAGTTCAAGCAGGCGCGAGAATGAATTCAGCGGGATGGCTACTGCCGCATCCGGCTGCAAGTTCGGATCGATGCCGCATTCATTCAATAATTGCGGAAGGTTGAGAGCATATTTCGAGGAGAGCAAAGACTCCAGACCGGCTAGCATGTTGGCCTGGATTCGCGGCTCGGACGCCGGCATGCTCCGCCTCCCGACCTATCAAACTGTCAAAACACTTTTTCCATTAAATCGTACGTTGACGTGCCCAACATCAATCGCTGTCGGCGTAAGGTCAAGTGCCGTCGTAGAATGGCAGCCTATTGATGCTGCTCAAATAGGGCACTCGGAAGATCGTACTAAAGAGGGTGTCTGAGATAGTTTGGGAGCAATGGGAATGACGAACACGCACGCGGGCTCCCTGAGCGAGTCGATGCTACATCTGCTGCATCGGGCCGGTCAGGTGGCGGATGAGATGTTTTCCGAAGAGATGCAGGGTTCCGATCTGACGCCGCGACAGTTTGCGGTCCTCAGGGTGCTACAGCGTCTCGAGACGGCGAGCCAAACCGATATCGTCAACGAGACGGGGATAGACCGTTCGACGCTGGCGGATATCGTGAAACGGCTCGTGGCGCGCGGGCTAATTGCGCGCCGGCGCTCGAAGGCCGATGCCCGGGCTTATGCTGTTCGCCTGACCCAGTCTGGGAAAGATGCCCTCAAGTCGGCAGAGCCTGCATCCGAGCGAGTGGAAGATCGGCTGCTCAAGACCCTGCCGCAAGCTCGGCGCGACGCTTTCATCGATAGCTTGGCATTGCTGGTGCAGGCCTTGGCGGCGTCCGAGGCGAAGGTCGAACAGGCGGAGTGATGCGGCCGACGCTATCGCTCCGGCCGCCGCTTCATGCGGCTGGCGAGACGGTCAGCTCATGCTGCTGCGCGAGCCTCACGCGAACAGCTTGAGTTGTTTCTCGTCGGCACCCTTGGTCTCATGAGCGAGCTGCTCAATTCGGTCGAACGGCACCTGCTCGGCCTGAATGAGCGATCTTTGCGCCTTCAATGCGCGAACGAGCCCCTCCTGAACCAAGTGGAACTCGCCGACGGTCTGGCTCGGCAAGACCGCGGCAGCGTCTAAGCCAGACTCCGACTGGAAAGCCGACTTGAGCTTCTTCAAAGCGGTGTCCTCGCGGACACGCCCGATGAACCAGCTCGTGATCTGGTCCCGGCTCTTGTAGTCAAGGTCGCCTGGCGACTGGGTGGCCAGCATGATGCCGAGGCCTGCGGAGCGGGCGCGCTTCAACAGGCTCTGAAGCGGTTCAGCTGTGGCCGGCTTCGAGTTGGCCGGGATGTAGAGATCCGCCTCGTCGAACATGACGACAGCCTGGAGCTGATCGTTCGGGTTGCGCTGGCAGAAGCGTAGCGCTTCGGACAGGAACTGAGACACCCAGAACAGGATGTTCTCGTTATCGCCCAGAAAACCCGTGTAGATCACAGACAGGCGCGTGCGGCCGTCCCGCCGGGCGAACGGGCCGAGACCGAGAAGAGATTCCATCGTCAGCGCCTCACCGCCGCCTTCGAACAGCGACGAGTTGCGATGGCGCAGAGAATCAAGCTGGCCGATGAGGTCGCGGCGTATCCGACCTGACGGATCCATGCGCTGCGTGAGTTCGGTCAGCTCCGGATCCTCTTCTTCGAGCAGATTGATCAGGTCACCGAGAGTCACCTCTTTGGAGGACCGGCTGCCCAGAATCTTCAGCGCCACCGATAGTGTGCCCGATTGGCGCTGGTGGGTGGCCGAGTTCTTGAGATGCAGCATGTCGCCCATTGCGGCGGCCGATAGATTGGCGAGGAGCTGCTGCTCGTGCTCCGGCAGCTCGTTCATTCCGTTCGGCAGTAGCGTGATGGAAATGGGACGACCCGAGGCACGGCCGGGCGTATAGACGGCGACGTCGATCGAATCGGCAAGCTTCTCGCGGTCGCCACGACGCTCGCTGAGGTCGTTCTCGTTGGAGCGCCAAACGTCCGGGTTCGCGTAAGAGGCCAAGTCGCCTTTGCGGTCGATCAGGATCGCGGGAACGCCCCGCAACAGCAACTGCTCGATGAGCGAAAGCGCGAGCGTCGTCTTGCCGGAGCCAGAGCCGCCGAGCACGGCCGCGTGTCGCTTCAGGATGCTCTTGTTCAGCGTAATCGGTTTGCCTCGGCCGGTCAGTTCACGGCCTGCAAGGATGCTCGAATCGTCGGTGCCATTCTCGTCGAGGATGTCCGTGAGCTGCAGCTCCTCGTCGGCGCCGTCGACAGGAACCACAGCGCCTTGAGGCGGTGGCAGCGTAGGCAGAGGCATGCCGGTCGCCCAGCCCGTCCAGTCGGCCAAGAGGTCGTCGGGGGTCGAATGAATGGGCATAGCTGCCCCGACCGGAACAGTCGGGAAAGTCCGAGCAGAATGCTCCGCTATTGGATGAATTGCCTCGTTGGCGCGCATCACGGACCTCGGCGCCTCCGTGTCGACGATGCGCGTGGCGGAGCGCCCGAGCAAGTCGAGACGCAAGAGCTGAATGATCGGCAAGAGGCCCGACAGCAACTTGGCTTCGGCGATCCAATCGGTGAAGCCGAGCTGGTGGCGATTGCGGGCATGGAACTCGCGGACGGTGAGCATGCGCTCCCATTCGGGGATGGGCACCAGCAATGAACGGCCGCCAGCCTCGCGGAAGCGCCGGAATGCCATTGCGGTCTGATTCTTCCGGTTTGGCGGGAAGTCGGATGCGCGCAGCATGAAGCACTGTCGATTTTTCATCGAAAACAGTGCCTTATCCAGCTGTCGCTTCAAGCCGCCGCCCTGCGTCGGTCGGTTGCAGATAAAGACACGCGCATCCTGTACGACAAGGCCGCCGTGGGTGACTTGAATGTCGATGCCGGGCAGCTCCTCGCCGAGCGCAAGGCGGGTCACGGTGATCCGAACCCTGTCCTGCCATTCGTCGCCGGCCACAGTGAGTGCGCCGGACAGCACGTCGAGCAGATCGTGATCGCCCGAGGGCATCTCCGCTTCGGACTCGCCCTGGAAGCGATCCCACAGACGCTGGAAATCAATACCCTGACCGGACGTGCCGAGGCCGGTCGAAGACGTTGCGGCGGGCTTCGCCGGGTCGGCTAGCCCGAGGGCTGCTGCTAGGGTGGACAGGAACCCGGCGCCGGCATCTTCCGGCTCGCTCTTTTCCTCGGGCTCGGACTCGCTCCCGTCGAGCTTGGCTCTCAGCCGGCTTTGCGCGTGCTCGAGCAGACGGCGGGTTGACAGGCCTCCGAACTCCTCAAAAAACTGCGGTCCGAAGAAATGCGTCGGGTCGGTGTCGACGGTGATGTTTCGGCGCGCAGCCTCATGCTCCAGGCGTTTGGAGATGATGAGCTTTGCTTCGGTGGGGGTACGCGCCTCGAGCAGGGCCACGGGCCCCGATTTCTCGATGCGGTCGATGTAGGACTGGGCGAGAACACCGCGGGCCTGGTCGTAGAAGTCACCCAGGCACGAGATGACGATGATCGACGATGGTACCCGGTTGGCGATCTGAATGAGATCGCGAACGGCCTTCTGGAACCGCTCCTCCGGGTCGGGAAAAAAGCGAAGGTCTTCAACCTGATCGATGCAGTAGACGAGTGCGGCACGGTCGACGGTCCAGGCCAACTTGCCCAAGCTCTCGAAAATATCGAAGGCGCGGCCATCACCGGCGGTCGGGTCGAGGGCCGATACCGCCTCGCGGGCAAGGTCGGCAAGTGGGCGACCCTGCAGGAACTGTCGGACACGCTGGTCGATCCGCGGATCGGCGCGCTGAAGGTAGAGCAAAGCGCGGACGATGTTGATGTCCAGTTCCTGGGAGTCGAAGCGTGGGCTGCCGACGAGCGTGTCAGCGATCTCGGTCACGAGGCGCGCGAGCGAGGCATCGTCGAACTGCGCCTCGCGCAGCTGCTCCAGCTGATCGTCAGGCAGGACCGCAGCATCCTCGACCAGCCGATTGGTGAGCCGTGAGAGTCCGCTTTGCCCGACGCGATCGGGGTCATAGGGCTTCTCGAGCGAGTTGATGAGGCGCTTGAGGTAGTAGTCGGCGTAATTGGAGATGTCTGGCGTCATCTGCGCATAGCCGAAATAGGCCGTGCCTTCGCGATGTGAGGCCGTGCGGAGCGCCCGGATCAAGTGTGTCTTGCCGGCTCCCGACTGGCCGTGGAACAGGAGTATCCGGGCCTGGCTGGGCGCGCCGCGCCCGGACGTGACCGACTTCAACGTGTCGGCGAACTTCTTGCGGGCCTGTTGGTGGACGAGCTCGACATCGACGGGATCGGCCCGCCAGATATCATCCTCCCAAGTGATGGAATGCTCGAAGGCAGACGCTAGCCCCTCGACTGGCAATGCCTTCTCGACATCAGGATTCATCTGGTCTCTTTCCTCGGCGACGTAACGACTTTGCTCAGTCGGCTGCTCGGACGTAGTGCCAGACCGTGTTCTTGTAGACCACGGCCGACTCCTGAAGCTCCTTGAGCGCCTTTTTGTCCTTGAGGTCGGCATTGGCGAGCACGACGAGCCCGGTCCGATGCGCCTCGGTCAGCATGCATTTGAACTCGATCTCGGTCAGGGCCCAGGCGGCGTGGCGCTCCTGGATGACGGCCCAGACCTTGGATATGAATGCCCGTCTGTTGCCGGCCCAACCTTCAGCAGTTGCGGCGGTCGCCGAGTGGACGGCGGAGGCGAACGCCACGGGGTCGGGGCGGCCGACGGACTCTGCGGCCCCGATAGGTGCAACGGTGGCTGCGGTATCAAGTGTCGCTGATTGCGGAGCAGCCCCTGTTGCGGTGAGCGAGGTCGCTCCGGATCGGGGTGGCTTGCCGGTCGAGAGCGACGAACGCGTGCGGCTACGGAGCTTGCTGCGTCGTGTGATCTTACTGTATTTTGCAGATTCCGACTCGCGGCCAAGATACTTGCGAAGAATCGCGCGTTGCAGGCTTTTCAAGTCGCCCCGAGGCGATCCCACGGCCTCGGCCGCGAGCGCCGCGATTAGGCGGCCATCCGTGCCGAATTCGCGGCCGGATGTCGACAATTGTGCAGCAAGGAGACGCGCGGCCTTGGCGGGAAGCTCGGACTCCGGACCCAAGCTGGCGCCGACCTGATTACCGAACGCCCGATCGAGGGCCCTGGCGGCCAGCGCCGAGCGAATGCGGGCTGCCGAAGGGGCACCCTTGATTTCGAGGCGCCAGTGGCTGATGACGACGAGAGCGCGAAGGCCGTCCGCCTTGCCCAAAAGGCGCTGCCTCGAGACGGGGGCTGCGGTAAGCTCCAGTGCGCTCGCGATCAGATGAATGTCTCGCGCGGTCCGCCAGTCCTTCGGCATTCCCTTCCTGGCGCCCAGGAACTCCACCGCTGCTGCGATCCCTTGTCCTGTCGCGCGCAGGGTGGTGGCGTCGCGCTCCACCAGGCCGCCTGCAATCAGGGCTGCGACAAGGCGGCTGACCTCGATCCGCCATACGTCCGAACCGGCCTTCGATCCGAGGATGTAGCCAAGGTCACGGAAAACGGCGGCCTCGTCTTCGGGCTCCGTGGCGATGCGGACGAGCACCGTACCCGCTAACCGGCGAGCTTCGTCGGCAAGCTCGGCGGGCGGCAAGCCTTGCGGGCCTTGCTCTGTCATATTGCGCCACTCCCGCAGCACGTGTGGGACCGATCATTGAGATCGGTGACGACCTGGGCAGGCCGCCGCCTCGAAGGCCTGCCGGACGCGCGAATCACCGGAGGGTGGGTGCATACTGCGAAATCGAGGCTGCCGGGCCAAGCCCGATCTATCCACCGGGCCGAGAAAGCCCGAAGGTGATGCCCAGTTGTAACGCCCGCGGAATTTCGTATCCACGCGGCCGATGCCCAAATGACGACAAGAATCGCGTGCCTTGTTGAGACCGAGCTGAACGCGCTCCCTACACGTCGGATGCCTTGTACGTGGGCATTGAGAACTCCGCATTCTCCTGCGGAGGGGAAAGGTTTTGCTGTGTCGTCAGTTGTTGAGTCGCACGCCGAATCGCACACCTATCAAACGTTCGTCAGCCTTAACGCGGGGTTAACTCGTTGGCGCGATGCTGCGTGCCGGGAGAGTTTTAGTCTCGTGGCGAAGGCAACACCCATGTCCCGCGTTCTATTTGCGACAGCTTTGGCATTGGCGGTCACTGGTTGCAGCCAGGGGGGGCAGTCGCCTTCGCTTAGCCTCACCGGTGACGGTGACAAGCCAACATCGTTCGTGGCCGGATCACGAGCGAGCCGACAGAGTGCGCTGGGTGGGGAACCATCAGCCGGAGCGGAGTCTCGATCAAGGTCCGTCGGGGCTGGGGGACGCTTGGCAAGTCTCGACGACAAGGCGCCCCGGGGATCGTACGATACGGCTCCCAAAGGGTCGCTCGCAGATCGCGATTTTTCTAGCACGCTACTCAATGCGGAATTGGCCAGGGAGCAGATCAACGGCTACCGGAAGCTCAAGGGATTGAAGCCGCTGCAGTTGAACGCGGCTTTGACTGCCGCAGCGAAGGCCCATTCCCGCGATCTTGCGAAATGGGACCGCATCTCCCACTTCGGGTCGGACGGGTCCAATCCCTGGGATCGCGTCAAGCGGACCGGCTACAATGCCAAGCTCGCGGCCGAAAACGTCGGCACCGGACAGGTAAGTTTCGAGGAAGTGCTGAAGGGGTGGAAGGACAGCCCCGGTCACAACAAGAACCTCTTGCTCAGCGATGCCGATCATATGGGCATCGCGCTCGTTCACGAGCCGAAGAGCGAATTCAAGACATTCTGGACCCTGGTCGTGGGCTCATCGCTGTAGCGGGTGAGGTCTGCGCATCGCACGTTTTCACGAAGAGGAAGACGTTACTCGGGTTGTTCGCCACCACGTTCTCGGACACACAATAACAAAGGGCCCGGCGGTCAAGTCGGGCCCGATTTGGTCTCGATGGGAGATATCGAGGGCAGTCGATCAATGCATATCCCGGCGCCGTGTCGGGATACGAAAACCCGCCTCAGGATCTTAGCGAGTTTCGGTGCGTCCGGGGGCGATGATCGTGGCGACCGCGTGGCCGCCGGCGGATCGGTAATTCGCGGATGCCCGATCGGCGACGACAACATTCGGTTTGCGCGGGTCAAAAAGCGCCGACCACGACTTCGGGCATACCCATGGGGCCCAAGGCGCCAAGGCCATCACGGGATTGAACATGAGTTGCGCCGCGTTCAGTGGCGAAACAGCGGTCGCGGCGCTGATCGCATCACCGGCACGCGTCGGAGGTAACTGGTCGGCGTAGGCGACGCTGTCGGCCACCTGGGATGTCCAGACCGTCAGTACCGTCGAGGCGAGTCCTCCGGCGAGCGCGAACCACTGGCGCGCCAATTCAGCTTGCAACTCAAACGGGTTCATGCGCGACTCCATACCCTGGTGCAATGGATCCCTAGCAGAAATTGTGCGGTGCAGCAATTCCGAAACGGGCTTTGCTTGCGTGGGGGCTATTGGAGGCGCGATCAAGCTTTTTCTGGCTGCTGGCCGGCAGCATGATCGGCGCTCCGGGAGCCGGTCGCATTGCCCGGAGCGTCGGCTAGCTTTTGGGCTGCGACCGCGGAGGGCTTCCCCGTCGATGCTGCCTCGGTCCCGAGCGTGGCGGTCGGCCCGGTCGGTTGCGCATCGCGGGGGCCTCCGGCGAAACGACCGCGGACAATCCAATAGACGAGGCCGCCCACGAAGCCCGCGGTGAGAAATGCCGTCAGGGCGTAGTTGTTGGCAATGGTCGGTTGTCCGGCCTGCTCCGTCGATTGTTGAGCAAAGAAGCCAAGGCCGGCGATGGCTAGGCCGGCGAGCACATAATAGGTCCAGCTGCGCTTGCGAAGCATCTCGCCGACGGCCGCGACGACCAATGCGAACGGTGTCGAGAACAGCGCGAACTGAGCGGCCACGAAACCGGCGAGCTCAATGCCTTTTGCGACCCGGTCGCCACGAACATCGGGCGGCAATCCCGCGATCTCGGCCGGTGTCAGAACGAACAGCACCATGGCGAAAGCTGCCACGAGGCAACTCACGAGAAATGCGGCGAGGACGCCGAGAAGCCGTATCGCCATGCTTGCGTCGATCTCCGGACGCGCTCGTGCGCTGTGTGCGAACGCGTCCTCATCAAGCTATAGACCGCCCTCGTCATCCTCAAGGATGGAGCTGTGACTGTTGGTAAAGTGTGTTGCCTAGGCTACGCACGACGGCCAGCGACGAGCCAGTAGACCAGCCCGCCAGCAAAACCAGCCGTCGCCATGACGGTCCAGACGCGTGGGGGCATCGATCCGGCGCTGTGTGGGCTTGCTAGACGCGTCAGCGCCGGCAAGAGCGTCATCGCTGCTCCACCACCCAATACGTAATAAAGCACGGAACGAATGCGGACGATCTCGCCAACGGCCACGACGACCAAGGCCGGAAGCAGGCTGGCGGCAGCGGCGACGGTGACGAAGTCGAGCCCCATGTCGACCAGGATCTCGAGTTTGTCGAATTCGTCCGACTGCCGCGCGAGTGTCTGGGTCGTCACCTCAAGTCCAAGGGACACGAGGACGGCGAGCGCCGAGGCAAAGCCGAGGATGAGGCCGAGCGGCACCATGACCAGCCGGCCGAGCGCTCGGAGAATCACGACGACGGCTGCTCCCCGTCGGGGTCCGGATCGCCGGGGGTGACACGATCGCGGGCGCGCAACTTCACGCTCTCCGACTTGAGCTGACCGCAGGCCGCAAGAATATCGCGACCGCGCGGTGTGCGGACCGGACTCGCGTAACCGGCGCGATTGACCACGTCGGCGAACTTCTCGATTTGCTCCCAATCCGAGCATTCGTAGCGGCTGCCCGGCCAGGGATTGAACGGGATCAGGTTGATTTTGGCGGGAATACCGGCGAGCAGCCTGACCAGGGCGCGGGCATCGGCCAAACTGTCGTTGACGCCCTTCAGCATCACATACTCGAAGGTGATGCGGCGCGCATTCGAAAGGCCGGGGTACTGGCGGCACGCTTCGAGCAAGTCGGCGATGGGGTACTTACGGTTGATTGGCACGAGCTCGTCGCGGAGCTTGTCGGTCACGGCATGCAGTGAGATGGCAAGCATGGTTCCGGCTTCCAGGCCCCAGCGCGGTATTTCCGGGACGACGCCGGATGTCGAGAGCGTGATACGCCGCTTCGAGAAGGCCAAGCCGTCTCCGTCGGCGGCGACTTCGATCGCGGCGCGCACGTTGTCGAAGTTATAGAGCGGCTCGCCCATGCCCATGAGGACGATGTTGGTAATCTTGCGCTCGGCGAGCGGGAGCATGCCGCCGTCATCCGGTGGCTGGGCGCCGGGCCAATCACCGATGCGGTCGCGGGCTACGAGGATCTGGCCGACAATCTCCTCGGCCTCGAGATTGCGAACAAGGCGCTGGGTGCCAGTGTGACAGAAGGAGCAGTTGAGCGTGCAGCCGACCTGGCTCGAGATGCAGAGCGTGCCACGGTCGGACTCGGGGATGTAGACCGTCTCGATCTCGGGGGCGGTTGCCTCGTGACCGCGGCGCGGGAGGCGCAGCAGCCACTTACGCGTTCCGTCGGCCGAAACCTGCTCCGAAACGATTTGAGGCCGGTCAAGGGTGAAGGCGGACGACAGGCGCCGGCGCACGTCCTTGGACACGTCCGTCATGGCATCGAAGGAGGTCACGCCACGCACGTAGAGCCAGCTCCAGAGCTGCTCGACGCGCATGCGACGCTGCTTTTCAGGGATGCCGATCTCCGTCAGAGCCGCCCGCAGGCCCTCGTCGCCGCGGCCAGCAAGGCTCGGCAGGACCCCAGAGGAGACCGGAGCGGTCGTGTCGGGCGTGGTGTCGAGAACGAGGACCATGGGACTCGGCGTTCGAAAGGGTTCTGGCCGCTATTTAGCGACGAACGGGTTGCTCGGAAAGGCGAGACCGACATCGATCAATGTAGGCGATGTCCAGCTATCGCACGATAGCCCGGCCGTCCCGGCTTATAGCATATCCCAGAGGACGGCGCTTCATTTCGGCCGGCTGGCCAAGCAGCGAGATTGTCGGGTCATGAATGAAAGCCTTCCGCCGCCTTCCGCCGTCGCCAGGATCGATGCTCTGCTGCCCGCAGAGATGGCCTTGGCCTGCGAGGCAGCCGGGGCAGGCAAAGCCAGGCGCGACGCGGTTACGCTCCTTCTGCTCGGCGTACTTGCCGGTGCCTTCATCGCGATGGGCGCCATTTTCATGACGGTGGTGCTGACCGGCGCCGGCGACTTCCCGTGGGGTGTGGCGAGGCTTCTCGCTGGGCTCGTGTTCTCGCTCGGTCTCATTCTCGTGGTCGTCGGAGGCGCCGAGCTGTTCACGGGCGATACGCTGATGGTCGTCGCTTACGCTAGCAGAAAGATCACGCTTGCAGCCCTGCTTCGCGCTTGGATGCTGGTCTATGCCGGGAACATCGCCGGTGGCATCGCCACCGCCGCTATTGTGTTCATGTCGGGCCAACATGAGCTGGCTGGGGGAGGTGTGGGGCAAACGGCGCTGACGATCGCCTCAGTCAAGGCAGGGCTGCCGACGGTGCAGCTGTTTTTCCTCGCCGTGCTGTGCAACGTGCTGGTGTGCCTCGCGGTTTGGATGACGTTCGGTGCGCGTACCACGACCGATAAGGTCGTGGTGATCGTCCCGCCCATCGCCGCGTTCGTCGCCGCCGGATTCGAGCACTCGATCGCCAACCTCTACCTGTTGCCCTATGGCCTCGCCATCAAGGCATGGGGCGGGCCTGAATTCTGGCAAGCGATCGGGAAGATGCCGACGGATTTCGCCGGGCTGACGGTCGGCGCCGCGATCCACAACGTGGTGGTTGCAACCGTCGGTAATCTCATCGGCGGCAGCATTCTCGTCGGGGCGGTGTACTGGTTCGTCTATCTGCGGAAGCGACCAAGCTAAAGCTGCAGCTATTAGATGGTCTGTGCTGGCAATACGCGGCAGCCGATCAACATGAGAAAAAAACACTCCGTCGCGGAACGGCGCCTCTTGGGCTCGGTTCTCAGAGAAACCGCTTCAGGAACCGCGGGCGCGGGATGGATGGCATCGTCCATCTCGTCGGCATGGCCTCGTTGTCATCTTCATGCTGAACGTTCTCGGTCTCGGCTAGCGGTGAACTGCTGACTCGAGAGGAAGCAATGAACCAGATAACTCCACCTGGGTCCTCCATGGCGGGCCAGGAAAGCGCGGCTGACCGGTTAAAGAGGGAAGCCGATGCTGCACGCTCCACGGCAAGAACCACGGCACATGACATCCAGGACGGCGTCCAGTCGCTCGCGGAGGAAGCTCGCGTAAGGGCCGGCGAGACAGTCGAGCAACAGAAGGGCGCAGTCAGCTCACTCATCGGCGACATTGCCGAAGCCGTGAATTCTGCCGCGGGGGAGCTCGGGTCGCGAGATCATTCGGCGGCGGCTCAGTATGCGAATGCCATCGGGTCCGGACTCAGGAGCATCTCACAGACGCTCGATAAAAAGAGCGTGGGGGAAATGGTTTCCGACGTGACCGAATTCGCACGAAGGAATCCGGCCGCGTACATCGGCGGGTCGCTCCTTATCGGAATGGCCCTGGCGAGATTCGCCGTTGCGTCCCCACCTTCGCGACCGGAGCCACGCAGTAACTCAGATCGTGATCCGACCAACGAGGTGCCGTTATGAAGACCTCTGGAGAGTCGCCCAAAACGGGCGCCGGAAATCGAAACATCAGCGAGCTGTTGCCGGAGTTCGGCAACGAGGTCGTCCAGCTCATGAAGAGTGAGGCGGATCTACTCCGGACGGAGCTGAACGCCAAGGTCGAACGCCTGGAAACGGCCGCCGGCAGCATGGCAGTAGGCGCAGTCTGTCTTGTCGCGGCGCTGCTCGTTCTACTCCAAGCCCTCGTCGTGGCTCTTACGAATGCCGGCATGGGTGCCGGGTGGGCGTCGCTGCTGGTGGGAGTCGTGGTCGGCATCATCGGAATAGCTCTGCTCGGTTACGGCCGAGGAGCGGCTCCCGGTCTCATGCCGCGCCGCAGTGCCGCGGAAGCGCAAAAGACGGCAGCAATGGCCAAGGAGAAGATGCAATGACCGACGCAACGACGACCGCGCAAGAAAATGTCCGGCGTGCGCGTGCGGATCTCGGTGAAACCGTCGATGCGCTGAAACAAAAGCTTTCAATGAGCGAGTTGCTTACGGAGGTGCAAACCTACCTCGGCGACAGCGGCGGCATGTCGAACATGATGAACAACCTGTCTCGCCAAGCACAGAGCAACCCGATGGCGCTCGCGATGATTGGTGCGGGCTTCGCCTGGCTCATGATGAGCTCAAATGGAATGAGCAGCGGCAGCGCTCGGTCTCACGACTACTCCCCCCATACGACAAACAGCATGGGGGCTAAGTTCCGAGATGCGACGACGTCCGCGAGGGAGGCCTCGAGCGATGCGGCGGGCCGTGTGAGTTCTGCCATGTCCGGGGCGGGCAGCGCTGTCGCATCAGCAGCAGAGTCCGTCTCCGGTGGCGTCGCCTCCGCTGCAAGCGCTTCGAGCCGGACCATTGGAGATGCCGGCAATGCCGTGGCCGAGATGCCCTATGAAATCCAACGCGTTGGCGAGGACATGGTCGAACGCCACCCCCTGGTGGTGGGTGCTGCGGCCATTGCACTCGGAGCCGCCATCGGCGCCGCGCTTCCTCGCACGGACTTGGAGGATCGCCAACTCGGCGACGCCAGCGAGAAGATGAAGGATGCCGTCACCGCGCAGGGCGAGAAGGTCATGCGTAGCGCGGAAGACATCGCGTCAAAGGTCAGCGACGTCGCCGCGCAGGAAGCCGACAGACAAGGCTTGGTACCAGGGTCCGCAGGAGGCGCCCACGACCAGCGCTCCATCGCCGAACGCGTGAAGGAGGTCGGAAGGGAAGCCGCGAAGGCCGCCCGCGACGAGGTCGACCGCCGTAGCGGTAGTCGGAGCGATGCCGGCGAAGGAGGGCAGACGCCATAGTGTTTTCCGGCTCCGACATTTGCCACCTAACGTCGGGTGGACCATGTCGGAACCGGTCAGATGCCTCGGCCCATCTGCATAAAGCGTTCGGCGCGTTGGGCACGGAGTTCGTCGGGCGAGAGGGGATCGAGGGCTTCAAAAGCGCGCTGGATCGCGGTGCCGGCGCGCTGGATCGTGTCGGCCTTGTCGCGATGTGCGCCACCGACAGGTTCGGGGATGATCTCGTCGATGACGCGCAAGTCGAGGAGGTCCTGCGCGGTTATCCGCATCGATGTGGCCGCATCGATGGCCTTGGATTTGTCCCGCCACAGAATGGTCGCAGCGGCTTCCGGGGAGGCAACGCTGTAGATGGCGTGTTCGAGCATCAGAATGCGATTTGCCGTCGCGATCGCAAGGGCGCCACCGGAGCCTCCCTCGCCGATGACAACGGTGACCATGGGGACGCCGAGGGACAGACAGCACTCGATCGAGCGGGCAATCGCCTCGGCTTGGCCGCGCTCCTCGGCGCCGACGCCGGGATAAGCACCGGCGGTGTCGATCAGGGTCAGGACGGATAGCCCGAAGCGCTCCGCCATCTCCATGAGCCGGACGGCCTTGCGGTAGCCCTCGGGGCGGGCCATTCCGAAATTGTGCTTAATGCGGCTTTCGGTATCGTGGCCTTTCTCCTGGCCGATCACCATGACGCCGCGTCCCCGGAACGTGCCCAATCCTCCGACGATCGCCGCGTCCTCGGCGTAGTAGCGGTCTCCCGCCAGTGTGGTGAAGCCTTCGATGAGGGCGTTGACGTAGTCCAGGCAATGCGGCCGGTCGGCATGGCGCGCGACGAGGGTCTTCTGCCACGGGTTGAGCTTGGCATAGGTGTCGGCGAGGAGCTGCTTTGCCTTCTGCTCCAGTCGACCGATCTCGTCACCGATCGAGACGTTGCTGCCATCCGCCGCGAGCGAGCGCAGCTCCGCGACCTTGGCCTCGAGCTCGGCGATGGGCTTCTCGAATTCGATGTATGTGCGCATTTGGCGGGGGGCCTTCGGCTATCCCTCGGATTTCGCCGGACATTCACGACGAGCGGTGGCCGAGTCAAGCTCTGCGAGCAATAGCGGCCCGTTTCAAACCTCGTCGAGGCGAGCCTTGGCGAGAGGGTGATGGTCACGGACGAGCTGACGAAGACGTTCTTCGAGGACGTGCGTGTAGATCTGGGTCGTCGAGATGTCAGCGTGCCCCAGCAACTGCTGGACGGCGCGCAGGTCGGCGCCCCGATCGAGGAGGTGGCTGGCGAAGGCGTGGCGCAGGACGTGAGGCGAGACACGCCCGGGGTCCAGACCGGCTTCCAATGCAAGCTCCTTCAGCTCCTGAGCGAGGCGTTGGCGGGTCAGGTGGCCTTCGGTGCCTCGAGAGGGGAAAAGGTAGCGATTGCGGAGCATGGGAGCGAGGTCGTCTTCGCCATCGGTGCCGACGTTCAGATAGCGAGACAGTGCTTCGCGCGCGGCAGAATTCAGGGGGACGAGCCGCTCGCGACCGCCCTTGCCCTTGATGGTCAGAACGCGGTCGTCGCCGGTCAGGACGCTGCGCGGTAGTTCGACCAGTTCCGAGACGCGCATGCCGGTTGCATAGAGAACTTCCAGCAATGCCTTGAGCCGAAGTGCCCGGAACCGGTCGCGGCCGGACAAGCCGTCGATGCGAGCGGCGGCGCGATCAAGCAGGGCTTCCACCTCGGCAATAGATAGGATCTTCGGGAGGGGTCGCTCTCGGCGCGGACCTGCGAAACCGGTTGTCGGGTCGTCGGTGATGGTCCCGTCGGCGGCAAGAAAGCGATACAGCTGGCGGATCGAGGAGAGACGGCGGGCCCTTGATGTGGCAGCGAGGCCGGAGGCGGCGGCCGCCTTCAGATAAGCAGCGATGCTCTGGGGACGTGCGGCTAGGAGGGGTGTGCCGCTGACAGCCATGAAAGCCGCATAGTCCTCGAGGTCACGCCGGTAGGCGGCAAGCGTGTTCGGCGCCGCGCCGCGCTCGGCCGCCATCATTTCCAGAAAACTTTCGATTGGCACCTCCGGAGGGGCGTCCGGCTCTGGCATGCGTGCGCTCCTAGTCGTTCTGACTGCGGGGCCAGCTCATGAAGAGGGCTTCCAGGCCGAGCTGCCGTGCATCCGCCTCGAGCCCGGCCCGCTTCAGTGCACGAATGGTGTCGCCGAGCGCAATCATATGGGCCGTTGCGCCGTTGTCGGGTCCGAGGGCGCGGAGAGCGGAAAGGACGACGCGGCCCGGTTCCTGGCGTTTGGCAGCAGCCTGCAACTCGCTCAGAACGCCCGTCTCGGGCAGATGTCCGGACGTCGGCTGGGGTGAGCGGCTCGCGGCCTCCCAGAGCGGGATCGGGATCTGAAAATCGAGTGCGTCGAGCACCGTGACGAGGCGGTGCATCAGCTCAGCGGAGAGACGGCCTCTCACGGCGACCTGCTCGATGGCAGGCAAATGCTCACCCCTACGGTTCTGCTTAGTGGCATCGACGATGTCGGCCAACACGAGCCAGTGCTTCAAACCACCGTAGCGTTCGCCGAACGGCGGTTCAGTCCAGCCGGCCAGGGCGTCGAGCCGGTTCGCGGCAAGGGCAATTTCGATGGCTGTTTCGGCGAACCAGCCGATTTCCGGGGCCGGGCGAAGACCAGCCAAGGCCGGAGCGAGCATGGCGGCCGTCGCCATGTAAGGACCTTGGGCGCGGCGCGCCTCGTCCAGCAGGGAGCGCGCCAGCCGTGCCTTTTTGATTGGTGTGCGTTCAGCCTCAAGCGCGTTGAACAGCAGGGCTCGCTTCAGGGCCGGCGTCTGGGTCTCGGAATGGGGGGTCGCGAGTGCGGCGGGCGAGAACGACGCAGATCGGTAAGCAGCGGCCAGATCGGCCGGCGTGATGATCAGAGTGGCGACGGCCGCTTCAGCAGCGAGAATGCGCGTCTCGGCATCCGGCGCCTTCGTTGCGAGGGCGGCCAGCAGTGCGGGCTCAGCCGATGCCACGATGCCTGCAGTCTGGCCGACGCGAGCCAGTTCCAGGAAGCGATATTCGACCAGACCGATCGATTTCACTGAAGGAAGCTGCCACGCGTCTGCCACTCCGGCCGCGAGCGCATCAAGGGCGGCGAGCGGGAGGGGTGCTGTGATCTGCTCGGTCCGAAGCAGCTCTGCGGCCAGAGCCGCAGAACCAGGGTCGCCGTTCCGGGTGCCGCACAAGGCGGCAAGGATGAGAAACTCCTGACGCGCTGGTTTCGGGAAGGACGCGTGATGGCGCTGGAGACCCTTGATCGCGCTACAGCCCGGCTCGTCGTCACCGATCATCAGCCGGGTGCGGGCGACAAGAAGAGCGGTCAGAGGATCGGCGTGGTCAGTGAGTATGGCGGCGACGGCTTTTGTGAGATCAGCCAGGAGACCGGATCGATAAAGCACCTCGAGGCGAATGGCGTCGAACGATGGACCTGTCGAGGCATCGGCCCGCAGGGGCGCGGCCGACTGCGCGCCATCCGGAGAGGACCAGAGGCGCTGCCAGAGCGCTGCTAAGGCTGCAGATCGCGGCGGCAGGGACAGAGGGGCGATCAAGGTCTGGAGGGTGGACTGGTCGATGCCCTGCCACATGCCCTGCGGCAGACCGGCGGCAAGGGACTCTGTCAGGGGTTCCAACTCGGAACGCTGGACCGCGTCTGCTACGGGGCTCGGCGGCGCGCCGATTGCACCCGGAGGTGCCGCGGACCATTGAGCCGGTTGCTCGGCCGAGATGGCGCCGTCCGTGCCCGTGAATGGCTGTTCAGCCGACCGTCCATCGTCTTGCCAAGGTCTGCCTGCGACACCGTTCATCGATGGCAATGGCGCCTGCTCGTCGCGTGAAGCGGGGTTGTCGATCGTGGCGCGAGACGAACGGGCCGCATTCCGAGCCTGATCGCGTTCCTTGAAGGGGTTCCAGGCATCGTCGGCCGATGCCGGCCCGGTTACGGCCAACATGAGCGCAAGGCCGAAGCCGGCGGCGGGCAGTCGGGCCATCGACGTGCAATCCTCGTCTCTCGAAGCGGCCCGCAGACGCGTGCCGCAGCGCGACCCTTGCAAAGCGACTATCTACGAATCTTTACGCCGTGCACCGTCTGCGATACTTCCTTCGGCACCGGCTCGAACAGCTCGGCGAGCGCGTAGAGGCCTCCTGCCGTTACAGCGAACAGGAGACCGACCACGGACAGGAAACGAAACAAGCTCGGCATCTGTCGACCCTGCGGAACCCTATTGGTGATGCGCCAAGTTGTCTCCATTATGACCACGATCGCTCCGAAGCCAAACCGGCTGACGTACTGGCTCGGTTCGCAGCTTCGATGGACGAGGATGGGTGAGAGCTTTTCGATCGCGATTACAATTTGTTGCAGTCGCCTAAGGAGTTTCCACAGGTGTGCGGTGGGACTTGAGCGGTCGCAGCCATGACGGTCACGCGAATCAAACGGCGGCTGGGTGCCAGATCACTCGTGATGGTCGGCTTGATGGGCTGTGGCAAGTCATCCGTCGGCCGGCGATTGGCGGCCCGGCTGGACATGCCGTTTCTCGACGCTGACGACGAAATCGAAAAGGCAGCCCAGAAGACGATTCCGGAAATCTTCGCAGATCACGGCGAGGCGTCCTTCCGCGACGGAGAGCGGCGTGTCATTCGCAGGCTGCTCCAGAACGGCCCGCAAGTGCTGGCGACCGGCGGCGGGGCCTACATGAATGCGGAGACGCGGGCCACTATCCGGGCGGCGGGCATCGCGATCTGGCTCCGTGCCGAGCTGCCGGTGCTGATGCGCCGCGTGATGAAGCGCGACAATCGCCCGTTGCTCAAGGTCGCGGACCCGGAGGCCGTCATGAGGGCGCTCATGGAGGCCCGCTATCCGATCTACGCTGAGGCCGATCTCGTCGTCGAAAGCCGCGACGTCCCGCATGAGGTGATTGTCGACGAGATCGTGGCTATGCTTGAAACGCATCCTTTGATTGTCGGTCCCGAGGATCGAGACCGGATCTGAGTCGCCCGCAGCGGTGCGTGCAGATGCATCATGACGCTGCCATGGCTGTGGTCAGTCATGTGCACCTGCATCCGTCAAAGAGGAATTGAAGTTGAACGATCCCGATCCTTCCAGTCGAAACCCTGCTGGGTATCATCGCCTCGACGTCATCTCAGTGCCCGTGGAGCTTGCCGAGCGGCGTTACGAGGTGTTGATCGGGCCGGGTGTGCTGAACGATGCGGCTGGCCTCATCGAGACGCGATTGGGGGCCGCACGGTGCGGAATCGTCACCGATCGCAATGTTGCTGCGCGCCATCTGTCCCCGCTCGAGGCAAGTCTGAAGGCAGCGGGCCGGCATGCCGGCACCATCGTGCTCGAGCCGGGGGAGGCGACCAAGAGCATGTCGCGACTCGCCGAGTTGACGGATGGCCTGCTTGAGATGGGGCTCGAACGATCGGATATCGTTATCGCGCTGGGCGGGGGTGTGATCGGAGATCTTGCCGGGTTCGCCGCCAGCATCATCCGGCGTGGCGTTCGTTACGTTCAGATCCCCACCAGCCTCCTGGCTCAGGTCGACAGCTCAGTCGGCGGCAAGACGGCCGTGAACAGCCGCCTCGGCAAGAACCTGATCGGGGCTTTCCACCAGCCCGCGCTCGTCCTCGCGGACACCGACGTCCTCTCGACGCTGCCGGTACGTGAACTGCGTGCTGGCTATGCCGAGGTGGTCAAATACGGGTTGCTCGGCGATCGTGAGTTCTACAACTGGCTCGAGGTGCACCGTGCGAGCCTGTTCGGAAATGATGCGTCGATCGTGACCGAGGCTGTCCGACGATCGGTTGCGGCCAAGGCAGCAATTGTGGCGCGCGATGAGACCGAGACGGGGGATCGCATGCTGCTCAATCTCGGTCATACATTCGGCCATGCTCTGGAGGCGTGGGCCGGGTTCTCCGACCGCCTGCTGCACGGCGAAGCCGTCGCTATCGGCATGGCTCAGGCGTTCCGTTTTTCGGAGGCCGAGGGATTCGCCCCGGCTGGAACGGCTGGCGAGGTCGCGCGGCATCTTAGGTCGGTCGGCTTGCCGACGCGCGTCAGCGATATTCCGGGGCCTGGCAAGCCAACTGCGGCGGAGCTGGTTCGGCTGATGGGCCAGGACAAGAAGGTTCGAGCCGGTCGGCTGACGTTCATTCTCGCGCGCGGCATCGGCGAGGCCTTCATCACCCGTGAGGTCGAGATGGACCGGCTCGTCGTATTCATGGAGTGCGAGGTCGGTAGCCAAGAGGCGGGTGCGGCTTAGAGCCGTTACCGAGCCGGGGCGAATAGGAACTGAAGCCTTTAGAATACTGGTAGGGCCATGTCTTTCGACGTGTGGATCTTGTTGAGCGTCCTCGTGCTGCTCGTGCTGTCGGCCTTCTTCAGCGGCAGTGAAACGGCACTCACGGCCGTGTCGAGGGCACGGATGCATGCGCTGGAGCAAGAGGGCAATCTTCGTGCGCAACTGGTGAACCGTTTGCTGGCTTCACCCGAGCGGATCATCGGCACGGTTCTCGTCGGCAACAATCTGGTCAACATCAGCGCCTCGGCGCTCATGACCAGCCTGCTGATCAGCTGGTTCGGGGAGGTCGGCGTGGCCTACGCCACCATTGCAATGACGATCGTGGTCGTCATTTTCTCCGAAGTGCTGCCGAAAACCTATGCGCTCGCCTACTCGGACAAATTTGCGCTCGCTGTCGCTCCAACGATGCGCTTACTGATCACGGCGTTATGGCCGTTCACAACGGCAATTCACTTCGTGGTCAAGCTCGTGCTCCGGCTGACGCCATCCAAACGTGACGACGAGGCCGACATCCTGGCCGCGCACGAGGAATTGCGAGGCAGCATCGCGCTCGGTGAGCAAGGCGGGGTCGTGGCCAAGGCCGACGCGGAGATGCTCGGCGCGATTCTCGACCTCAAAGAGTTGCAAGTTCTCGACGTCATGGTGCATCGGACCAAGATGGATACCTTGGATGCCGACGATCCTCCCGAAGTCGTCGTCAACCAGGTGCTCGCAGGGCAGTATTCGCGGTTGCCGGTCTGGCGCGAGCGGCCGGACAATTTCATCGGGGTTCTTCACACCAAGGATCTGCTCGCAGCGCTGGCGCACAACGACTGGAAGCCCGCGACCATCGATATCGCGTCGATCCTGACGCCGCCGTGGTTCGTGCCGGATACGACGAGCCTGCAAGAGCAACTTGGCCAGTTTCTCGGCCGTCGTGTGCAGCTGGCGCTCGTCGTCGACGAGTATGGTGAAGTGCAGGGGCTGGTGACGCTCGAGGATATTCTCGAGGAAATCGTTGGGCAGATCTCGGACGAGCACGACACCGAGACGCAAATCAAGCCCCAGGCCGACGGTGCCGTGAGCGTTGAGGGGACGATGGCCATTCGTGATCTCAATCGTGCGATGGGCTGGGACCTGCCGGACGAAGCGGCAACGACCATTGCGGGACTCGTAATGCACGAGGCCCAGATGATCCCAGAGATCGGGCAGGCCTTCACCTTCCACGGGTACCGCTTCGAGGTCGTGCGCAAGCAGCGCAACCGTGTAACCGGCGTTCGTGTGCGGCGGGTCACGCCACCGGAGGACGCCGATCCCGGCGCCACCTGAACGGGGTTGCCTTAGAGATGACGTCTCTCACGAACTCGTTATAACGAGACGGTCAGTTTCTTATTGATGAGTTTTGAACGATGTTCTATAAAGATGGACATGAAGGACGGGTTGCGGCGGTCAGCAGACCGGACACGAGCAACCTCGCCAGCGCCAAGCCATCGAAAAGGATCAGGACCATGAAAGCTCTTCTCGCCATCGCTCTCGCACTTGGCCTCGTCTCCGCCACCGGTGCGGAAGCCGGGCATCGCTCGGGTCACGGTCACGGCCACCGTGCCGCCAGCCACGGGCATCACTTCCATGGCCATCACGGCCATGGCTTCCGCCATCATGGGCACGTCAGAGCACACGGTCACTACGGCCACCGCCAAGTTTACAGTCACCACCACCATGTGCCGACCTACCGTGCTCCGACCTACAGCCATGCTCCGGTTTACAGCCACGGGCCGAGCTACGGTCATAGCTTCGGCTACGGACATGGTCACAACCAGGTCGTGATCGTGCGACCAGCCACGCGGCCGGTCGTTCATGTGGCGCCACAGCATGTGCTGAAGTCGGCTGCTGGAGTGCCGAGCCCGGCTTCGATCGAGGCGCCCCTCGCTGCTCAGCAGGCGCCGCTCGACCAAGGCGCGCCGATCGGACCTGGACTGGACGCCGGAGCCAGCCCGCAAGGTGCTCCCGAGGCGGTTCCCGCGCCGGGTCCCGCGCCGCAGCAGTGAGACGAGACTCGACGCGGTCACCCGGAACCGTCTCGCGAGAGCGGGGCGGTTCCGGTGTTACGAGGGGCAGATCAACGCGCGGTGACGCTTGCTTCGACTGTTCCACAGCCGTCAATCTCGCCGCGGATGGCATGTTTGCCGGTCAGCCAATTCATCCCGATCAGGCTACCCGTGATCACGACATGGCCAGCCTTGAGCGCTTTGCCTCGTGCTGCTAGCGCGGAGGGCAGCACCGAGAGCGCGCGCAGTGGGTCAACGCTCTTGCCTTCAATGTGAGGTTTGCCGTCGACCAGAAGGCGGCCCGGGACCGACTTCAGCTCCATCGAGCGCCAGCCGGCGATTTCGCTGCCCACGATGATGCCGGCGTTCAGGATGCAGTCGGCGAGGCCTACGTGGCGGGGAAGTGTCTCCGGGTCGACGTTGCGGCTCTGGCACAGTTCGAAAACCACGTGCGCCGAGCCGATGGCCTCGATGATTTCGGAGGCTGGTGCGTTCCCGGGGACATCACGCGCCATGCGGAACGCGATCTCGAGTTCGATGCCCGCCGGCTCGGCACCCTTGACCTGCCAGTTGCCTCCGGCCGGCACCACACCCCCGGCCAAGATCGGTGCGAAGACGACTGGGCCGTTGGGCACCTCAATGACTTTCCAGCCGACAACCGGCTCGCCGAGGAGGGCGACGACACGATCCTGAACCGCAAAGCCTTCCTCGAAATTTCTGGGGCGATCCTCCAGGCTCACGCGTGCGCCCTCGCGGCGTGCGGTTGCGAGGCGAGCTGCGATCGCCTCCAGACGCTGGTCGGTCATGCCATTGCTCCGTTTTTGCATTCGGCCCAATTCGGGTCCGATTTGTGGTTCAGACGATCGGCTCGCCCGGCGCGTAAGCCTTGATCGCGAGGGCGTGGATCTTATCTCGCAGAAGGTCGCCGAGCGCGTCGTTGACAAGGCGATGGCGCGCGATGCGGCTTTGTCCGGCGAACCTCTGTGAGACGACCAGGACGCGGAAGTGGCTCGACCCTGTGCCGGGCGAGCCGGCGTGTCCGGCGTGAAGGTGGGATTCGTTGATGACATCGAGCCGGATCGGCTCCAACGCCACGATGAGGGTCTCGCGAATCTGCTGCTCGACGGTCATTCAGCAATTCCTTGCTCTCGCATGGCATCACGTGGGGGCAGAAGGCGTGGTCGTGAAACGGTGCGGGATCGCGCGGCATAGCGTCGCCGCTTCCGGATGCAGCCGCGCAACGTGTATCGCAATTCCCGCCGCTGTTCTTGTGCGGCTGGCCCAACTCGGATCATACTTGCGGCAATGAAACTCGAATCGAAATATTTCGACAGCATCCGCATCGCCCGCGGGACGGAGCCCAAGGAGGCGCCGCGCGAGGAACCGTGCCAATGGAAGGGTTGCTCCGCCGTTGGCAGCCATCGCGCGCCGCGCGGACGGGGGCAGGAGGGCTACTATCGGTTCTGCATCGACCACGTGCGTCAATTCAACGCGAGCTATAATTACTTTGAAGGTATGAGCAACGCGGAGGTGGAGACGTTCCAGAAAAGCTCTGCGACCGGCCACCGGCCGACTTGGCGGATGGGGGGCAATGGCGACATTCCCGGACGGCAGGCCGGTGACCCCGCGCGTCGCTACGCACGGTTCGGAAAGGTTGATTCGCATCGGCTTTTCGAGGACGAGGCAGCGGCTGGAGCCGGGCCTGCGGCGGCCGAAAAAAAGCGCCCGCTCAAGGCTCTGGAGCGGCGTGCCCTGGATACGCTGCATCTCCCGGAGACGGCCTCCAAGGACGAGATCAAGACCCGGTTCAAGGATCTCGTTAAGCGTCACCATCCGGATGCGAACGGTGGCGACCGGGGCTCGGAAGACAAGTTGCGCGAGATCATCCAGGCCTATAATTATCTGAAGCAGGCAGGCTTGGTTTGAGCTTGCATTCTCCCATGTCATCGATGCTTGGCGCAGGCACTCTCTGCGTGCCATGCTCGACCGTAACGCAACTATGATCGGGACCAATCACGCAATGCGCGCCCAAGCTGAGGCCGGAGTATCCGGCATGCCAGACAAGATGATCTCCGTGCGGCAGGTCTTCGGCATCGATTCCGACCTCGAGGTTCCGGCTTACTCGGAACCCGATCCGCACGTGCCGGACGTGGATCCGGATTACCTCTTCAACAAAGAGGTGACGCTGGCGATCCTCGCCGGCTTCAAGCACAACCGCCGCGTGATGGTGCAGGGCTACCATGGCACCGGCAAGTCGACCCACATCGAGCAGGTCGCTGCACGGCTCAACTGGCCTTGCGTGCGAGTCAATCTCGACAGCCACGTGTCCCGCATCGATCTCGTCGGCAAAGATGCGATCGTTCTGAAGGACGGCAAGCAGATTACCGAGTTCCGCGAGGGCATCCTGCCGTGGGCTCTGCAGAACAATGTGGCGCTCTGTTTCGACGAGTATGACGCCGGACGCCCGGACGTGATGTTCGTCATTCAACGCATCCTCGAGGTGTCGGGAAAGCTGACGCTGCTGGACCAGTCCAAGGTGATCCGGCCACATCCGGCGTTCAGGCTGTTCTCGACGACGAATACGATCGGCCTCGGTGACACGTCGGGCCTTTATCACGGCACGCAGCAGATCAATCAGGGTCAGATGGATCGCTGGTCGATCGTGGTGACGCTGAACTATCTCCCGCACGACGAGGAGGTGGGCATCATCCTCTCGAAGGCGAAGTCTTTTGCAAAGAGTGATGCCAAGAAGAAGGTCGTCAACAACATGGTGCGTGTTGCCGACCTCACTCGGTCGGCGTTCATCAACGGTGATCTGTCGACGGTGATGAGCCCGCGTACGGTGCTGACGTGGGCCGAGAACACGGAGATCTTCGGCTCGGTCGGCTTCGCCTTCCGGATGACGTTCCTGAATAAGTGCGACGAGCTGGAGCGGCCGCTGGTCGCCGAGTTCTATCAACGGTGTTTCGGTGAAGAACTGCCGGAGTCCGCTGCGAACGTGGCACTGAGCTGATTTGACGGTGGTCCCGGGGGAAACCTCGGGACTTCACGGTCGGCACGCGCCAGTGCGGTGTTCGTCGCGCGAGGAGCAGCCGTTTAGCTGAACGATTTCTATGGTGCCTGCGGCTCGATAGATCCCGGGCACGAGGCCCGGGGTAACAATTAGATGGCCCAGCCACCGAAGAAGAACAAGGAATCGCCAGCAGAGCCGTTCAAGCGGGTGCTGGGGTTGGCCTCTCGAGCCATCGCCGGTGAAAAGGAGATGCAGGTCTCTTTCGCGCCCGGAAAACCCGAGCTCGATGGCAACCATATGCAGCTTCCCGAGCCGTCACGGATACCGTCGGCCAAGGAAATTGCCGTCATTCGCGGGTGGGCCGACAGTCTTTCGCTGACGGCGGCGCGGCACGACAAGAAGCTTCACAATCGACTCGCGCCGAGCGCCGGGCCGGCACGATCGGTCTTCGAGGCCGCAGAGCGTGCACGCGTCGAGTCGATCGGTGCGATGCGTATGCCGGGTATGGCCACGAATCTCACAGCCAAGCTAGAGGATCAGTACGCCCACGGGCGCTACGCCGACGTGAGCGAGCGACAGGACGCGCCGATCGAGGATGCGCTGGCGTTGCTGGTGCGCGAGCGGTTGACGGGGTTGAAGGCGCCGGAGACGGCAAAGGGTTTGGTCGATGTGTGGCGCGACTTCATCGAGGAGAAGGCCGGCCCAGCCTTCGAGCGGCTGGATAAAGTTGCCGATGATCAGGCCGCCTTCGGGCGGATGATGCGCGACATGCTGAAGGCGCTCGAGCTCACCGAGGAGCGCTCTGAAGGCGAGAGCGAGGAGGGCGACAGCGACGAGGAGCAGCAGCCGGATGCCGGCGAGGCCGAGTCGCAGGACAGCTCGGACGGGTCCGAGCAGCAAGATCAGGAGTCCGACGAGCAGCGTTCCGAGAGCGAAGACGGCGAGACGGCCGAGGCCTCCGAGGATGGCGATACGGATGATTTCGACGCCGATGCCGAAGGCGACGAGATGGCCGAGACGCGCGAGCCGTGGCGTCCCAATACCTCCGTGCTCGATGACCCAGAGCGGTTCGGCTACAAGGTGTTCTCCAAGGCGAACGACGAAGAGATTGATGCCGACGACCTGTCGACGCCGGATGAGCTGGAAAGGTTGCGGTCGTTCCTGGACAAGGAACTCAGGAACCTTTCGGGCGCCGTTTCCCGTCTGGCGAACAAGCTGCAGCGAAAGCTGATGGCTCAACAGAACCGCTCTTGGGAGTTCGATCTCGAAGAAGGCATGCTGGATGTCGCGCGCCTGCCGCGCATCATCATGGATCCCATGCATGCGCTATCGTTCAAGCGCGAGCACGATACGAACTTCAAGGACACCGTGGTTACACTGTTGCTCGACAATTCCGGGTCGATGCGCGGACGGCCGATCATGGTTGCAGCCTGCTGCGCCGACATTCTGGCGCGGACCCTGGAGCGTTGCGGTGTGAAGGTCGAGATTCTCGGCTTCACGACGCGTGCCTGGAAGGGCGGTCAGTCGCGTGAAGCCTGGCTCGCTGCCGGCAAGCCGGCCGGACCAGGCCGGCTCAATGATCTCCGGCATATCATCTACAAGACCGCCGATGCACCCTGGCGGCGGTCTAAGCGGTCGCTCGCGCTAATGATGCGGGAGGGGTTGCTCAAAGAGAACATCGACGGCGAGGCGCTAGCGTGGGCGCACCAACGGTTGCTGGGCCGGCCCGAGCAACGCCGCATTCTCATGATGATCTCGGACGGTGCGCCGGTGGACGACTCGACGCTGTCGGTGAACTCAGGTTGCTATCTCGAGCGTCACTTGCGGCAGGTCATCGAGGAGATCGAGACGAAGTCGCCCGTGCAGTTGCTGGCGATCGGGATCGGCCATGACGTCACGCGGTACTATCGGCGAGCTGTGACAATCACTGATCCGACTGAACTCGCGGGTGCGATGACCGACAAGCTCGTCGAGCTGTTCGACGAGCAAGTCGAGATTGCACCGGCGGGCCGGGCTTCGGGCGGTCGGCGGCGCGGACGAGGATAAGTCCGCGTTTTTCGGTCTCCCGAGAGATCTAGGGGGACCTCCAAACAGCCATGCTAGCTCTCGCCGACCGAACAACTCGCAGCCCCTGTCTTGGAACTCGATCATGACCTCCCGCATCCCTTACGCTGGATTCGGGGCGCGGCGGAGTGGGCTCGCGGTCGTCGTCGCGCTCGTGATGGCGGGGCCAGCCGCGTCACAATCCACTCGACCGCAACTCCCCGTCGAGACCGAGCCGATCGAGATTCAAGCTCGGCCCATCACTCATTTCCAATCGGGGCAACCCAACGCCCGTCGATTTGGACGGTTGGAGTTTCGCGGCGGCTTGGTGCTCTCGTCGAGCCAAGAGGCATTCGGAGGTTGGTCCGGCTTGACGATCGACGCCGACGGTGGGCGTATCCTGGCCATTTCAGATAAAGGCACATTTCTGGCCGCCGAGATCAGCTATCGCGATGACGCGCCGATAGGTCTTTTGAAGAGCCGCATCGGGCCCGTGCTGGCACTGAAGGGGCGTAAGATCGAGAAGAAGCGCGATCTCGATGCTGAGTCGAT
Source organism: Hyphomicrobiaceae bacterium (assembly GCA_022844225.1). Classification (GTDB taxonomy): domain Bacteria; phylum Pseudomonadota; class Alphaproteobacteria; order Rhizobiales; family Hyphomicrobiaceae. The sequence continues at coordinate 81,538 of JALHMC010000010.1, forward strand.
CACGCTTTCGGAAGGAACGCTCGGGCGCGGGCTAGCACTCGTGGGTTTCGAGCGGAATCATCGGATCGGCGTTTTCCCGGTTCTAGACGGAGCCTTGCAGGCACCGCTGCGGTATCTGCGACTGCCGGCAGAAACGCGACGCATGCGATCCAACGCCGGATTCGAGGCGGTGGCCGTGCTTAAGGGGGGGACCTTCAAAGGCAGCGTCGTGGCTTTCTCCGAGCGTTATCCGGGACCCACGGAGCAGCACACGGGATGGATCTGGATTAAGGATGTCGCTCAGCGCCTCATGCTGACGGATATCGGCGGGTTCGACATTACCGACGCGGTGTCCCTGCCAGACGGAACGTTGATCGTGCTCGAGCGCCGGTTTCGCTGGACCGAGGGCGTGAAAATGCGAATCCGGCGCTTCGAGGCTTCTGCTATCAAGCCGGGTGCCTTGCTCGAGGGGGAGACCCTTCTCGAAGCAGATATGTCGAGTGCTATCGACAATATGGAGGGACTGGCAGCGCACCGAGGGCGCAACGGCGAGACGGTCCTAACCCTCATATCAGACAATAATTTCAATACGTTCCTGCAGAGGACCCTGCTTCTGCAATTCACACTGGTCGAGGATGCCCAGGCAGCGCGCCGGCCGTGATATGATCGTGCTGACGCGCTAATTGTGCTTCTGGAAGCGCGGGTAAGGGTAAGCTGGCGCTGCTCTGCTCGGAAGTGGTGTACTGGCATCGATTTGCGGCGCGTGCGGTCGCGCCGCTGACTCTCCGCGATCTGCTGCAATAAAAATGGGGCACCCATAGTGAGTGCCCCTCGATGATTTCGCGTCATGATCGGACGGCTGATGCTGTCTACTGGGCCCAGAACTCGACGAAGGCCTGGGCTTTTCCGGTTGCGGTCTTATCGAACACGCGCGAGCGATAGCTGACCTGGATCTCGCTAATCGGCTTTCGCTTGAGCTGGATCGGTCCGAAAGAGCTGCCGCCCTCGACCTTTTCTCCGACGGGTACCGCATCAGTAGTGCCATCGCCGTAGACGACCGTGACCCGGTTCAACGTAATGGCGCGGTCCTTGACGTCGAGGCGCATCCGATTGAAGCCCCAATTCCGGGCAACCGAGATCGCATCGGTTTCGTAGCCGATGCCCTTCTTCAAGCTGACCGAGAAAAACTTCGGCTGCTGGCCTCCGAGGTAAAGCCAACCGCGATTGTTGCTGTGCTTGAACGCCTCGCTCTCGTAGACGATGGCACCGGAACCATCTTTCTTCGGCTCGCTAAACCAGCCCTCGGCGAACTCACCGTAGACTTCGACGCGGGATTGTCCGCGGAAGCCGGGGCGGCTTTTGTAGACGAGCTGTATCTCCTTGATGAAGCGCTCGTCCTTCAGATCGAACCATCTGGTCCGGGAGTTGGCCGGAACATTGGCCGAGACTGCCAGGACGTCGGGCTCACCGTTGGTGTAGACGACGCGCATCTCGTTCAAGAAGAGGTCGTTGTCGAGAACGCGAAGACGGATTCTCGAGAATTTACCCAGTTCGCGACCGATCTTGATCACGTCACGGTCGATGTTAAAGCCGACGTATTGGACGCCGAACAGCACGTCTCCACCGGCCGTCACTGAGCCGGGAGCTGCAGAAACCGGTGTCGATGTCGTCGGTCGCGACGGGATCGTGCCGCTCGACGGCCTTACAACCGCGGGCGTCGCCGATCTACGTGGCCGGACGGCTCTGGCGCCGGATTTGCTCGTAATGCCTACAACACGGATCGGGGCCTGGCGCGGTTCACCTGGTGCCGTCTTGTAGTAAAGCACGATCTCGTCGATGAATTTCTCGGGGCCGTTGCCGTCTCTCGGGCCCAGAATGCGGGTGCGGACGTCTCGATCATCGAGACGAATGGGACGGCCGCGGTCCTCGGTGAATGTGCTGCCGTCGCTATAGAGTACATCGATCTTGGCAATATCCACGGCGGCTCGGTCGAGGGCGTATACCCGGATGCCCCGGAATTTCCCCCTTACACCTCGAACGTCCAGCCGATCGACTTCGCTTACGACTCTGCGGGCCTTCTCCTCGCCCAGCGTGACCTCGACCTGTGCCAACGCGGCAGTGGCCGGCACCATCGCGACGATCGCGAGGGCCAGCGCAAGCAGCCTCCCGTACATTTTCAACTCCTAGTGGTTACAGACGACGCCCCGATTGATCGTCGGCGGTTAACCTATCCATCAGCCAAAAAAAAGGCTATTGCCGCGGCACACGAATGGAGTTGCAGCTGATCTGAGTGGCCTAACGGCCACGGTTCTGCTCTCCGCGAGCTACCCGTGAGAAGTCGACATGGCTGGAGGCCGATGGGCATGAGCGCTGAAGGAAATCGTACCGCTGGCGAGACGATTACGGCGATCGCCATCCTGCGGCAGCGTTTCGGTGATCGGTTGCAAACGGGAGAGGCCATCAGGCGCCAGCATGGACATACACTGACGTGGCTGCCCAATCAGCCGCCCGATGCAGTGGTGTGGCCTCTGTCCACGGATGAGGTGCAAGAGGTCGTGCAGGTCGCGGCGGCTCACCGGGTGCCGATCATTCCTTTCGGGGCGGGGACGTCGCTCGAGGGTCATCTCAATGCGCCGAACGGTGGCATATCGATCGATCTATCGCGGATGGACGAGATCCTGACCGTCAACGACAGCGATCTCGATTGCGTGGTGCAGGCTGGCGTCTCGCGAAAAAAGCTGAACGACTACCTGCGTGACATGGGGCTGTTTTTTCCTGTCGATCCGGGGGCCGAGGAGGCGACGATCGGTGGCATGGCGGCGACACGAGCGTCGGGCACGACGGCGGTGCGCTACGGGACGATGCGTGACAACGTCTTGAACGTCACGGCGGTGATGGCCGACGGCAGCGTCATACGCTCGGCGCGGAGGGCACGCAAATCCTCGGCGGGATACGATTTGACCAAGCTGCTCGTCGGCTCCGAAGGCACCCTCGGGATCATGACCGAGCTGACGGTGCGGCTCTACGGCATTCCCGAGAAGATCCTTGCCGCGGTCTGCTCGTTCGAAAGGCTCGACGGTGCGGTGAACTCGGTTATCCAGGCCATTCAGCTCAATCTTGGGCTCGCCAGGTCGGAGCTCATCGATGAGGTGCAGGTCGCGGCGCTGAACAAGCACTCGAACCTCGGCCTGCGTGAGAGCCCGATGCTGTTCCTCGAGTTCCATGGCACGCAGGCGGCGGTGGACGAGCAGGTCGCGCGGTTCAAGGAGATCGCGGAGGCCGAAGGAGCCACAGGCTTCGAATGGGCCGAGCGCGAGGAGGATCGGCGCCGGCTGTGGAAGGCGCGGCACGAGGCGTATTGGGCGATGCGGACGCTCTATCCGGGGCGAGACTCGATCGCGACCGACGTTTGCGTGCCGATTTCGCGGCTGACAGAGTGCATCATGGAGACCCAAGCCGATATCAAGGCCATGGGCGTGCCGGCTGGAATCGTCGGGCACGTGGGTGATGGCAACTTCCATACGCAGCCGATGGTCGATACGAGCAACCCCAAGGAGATGGAGGCGATCGAAATCTTCCTGAAACGGCTCGCCGAACGTGCCGTGGCGATGGACGGCACCTGTACAGGTGAGCACGGCGTCGGTCAGGGCAAGAAGAAGTATCTGATCGCGGAGCATGGGGCGGCGCTCGGCCCGATGCGGGCGATCAAGCAGGCTTTGGACCCGCTCGGCATTCTCAACCCGGGGAAGATCTTCACAGCGATGGAGTAACGGCCCGTCGCGGGCCGTCACTCAGTCGAGCCTGGCGTCCTCGAAGCGATAGCTCGCCGAGCAGAATTCGCACTTCACCGTGATCGCTCCATCGGCTTCGCGCATGTCGGCCAAGTCCTCTACCGGAAAACCGCGGAGGAATCCGACAATGCGCTCTCTCGAGCAGCGGCAGCGTGCGGTGACGGTTGTCTCGTCACCAACGCGAACGCCTTCCTCGTGGAACAGGCGCAGGAGCAGTCGTTCCGGCGAGAGTGACGGGTCGATCAGCTCGTGGCCTTCGACGGTCGACGCCAATGTCGAGACGCGCAACCAATCGTCGTCGTCCTCGCCGTGAAGGCGGGTGTCGCGCTCCTCAGGTGTCTCGTCGGGGCGAGGGTCGCCGCCGAGGCGGGGTACGTGCTGCACGATCAGGCCGCCGGCGCGCCAACGCCACTGTGATGCCGTCGAACCGATCCCGGGCATCATCTGCCGGGCCACCGCCAAGCTGATGAAGGTCGGAAGTTGCTCGGATTGGCGGAAGTAGGCATGGGCCGCGTCGCTGAGCGATCCGCCGTCGAGCGCGACGATCCCCTGATGGCTTGAAAGGCTGCCCCCTGGATCGATGGTCATCGCCATGCGACCCGCGCCAATCAGATCATTGGGAGACACCATTGCCTCGCTGCGAGAAAGCTGGTCGATTTTCTGGCGATCGAAGCTCGCATAGCCGCGCATGGCGCCGGGCGCGTCGTAGTGGATGACAATGAATCCAACGGGGCCATCGGTCTTGGTTTGCAGAATGAGGCGGCCGCCTGCTTGCAGCGGATGGCCCAGCAGGGCGGTTAATGCCATCGCCTCGCCCAGGATCGCGCTGACCAGATCCGGATAGTCGTGGGCTGCAAGCACGCTGTCGACGGCTGGGCCGAGACGCACGATCCGTCCGGAAACCCGCGACTTGACGGTGCCGAAGGGCAGCACGATGTCGTCGGCACTCGTACCTCGCGCCAGCCGCGACGGCGCCGTCGCTCGCTCCATCATAGCCATGCCTCGTGTTTCGCGATCCGGGAGTCTGATCGGGAGCGACGATATCCCGGTGCAACTCCAGCAGCGTCCTCTTACACCCCGAGGCACCACGCGAGAATGGCTTTCTGCGCATGCAACCGGTTCTCGGCCTCGTCGAAGACCACGGACTGGGGTCCGTCGATCACGCTGGCCGAAACCTCGAGACCGCGATAGGCGGGGAGACAGTGCATGAACACGGCGCCCTTGGCGGCCCTCTTCATGAGGGCATCGTCCACGGCATAAGGTGAGAGAAGTTGCTTTCTGCGCGTCGCGTCGGTCTGGCCCATCGAGACCCAGGTATCCGTGACCACACAATCGGCCGCCTTGACGGCTTCGTCGGCCTCGTCGGTGAGCAGGATCTCGCCGCCCTCGGCGCGCGCCCATTCCAGAACGCGAGCATCGGGATTGAGCTGTGGAGGACAAGCGAGCCGAAGCTCGAATCCGAAGCGGACGGCCGCGTGCATCCAGGAGGTCGCGACATTGTTGCCATCGCCGACCCAGGCCACGGTGCGGCCCTTGATCGGGCCTTTCGATTCCTCGAACGTCACGATGTCAGCCACGACCTGGCACGGATGCGAAAGATCGGTCAGCCCGTTGATGACAGGAATCGTCGCGTGCTCGGCGTACTCCAGCAGCGTCTCGTGCTTGTTGGCTCGCAACATGATGCCGTCAACGTAACGGGACAGAACCTTGGCGGTATCGGACACCGGCTCGCCGCGACCCGTCTGCAGATCAGCGTGGTTCAGTGGGATCGTCTGTCCGCCGAGCTGGCGCATGGCGAGATCGAACGAGACGCGCGTGCGTGTCGACGGTTTCTCGAAGATCATCGCGAGGACGGAGTCCGCTATGCCCTTCGGACGCAGTTCCTTCGGAGTGCGTTTGCCGGCCTTTTTCATGGCGTGCGCCATGTCGACGATCCGACGCAGCTGCGCCGCGGGAATCTGATCGAGATCGAGGAAATGCCGGACGGCCTTGGCGGGCGTCGTCCGGTTTGCCTTGGGCTGCGAGCGGGTGAGCACGGGCGCGCCTTATGCCTTCTTCTTCAACGAGGAGATGGCACGCGACAGCCGGGCGATGCCGTCCTTCATCTCGTCCTCGCTGACGGTCAGAGAGGGCAGCATACGAATGACGTTATCGCCGGCCGAAACGGTGAGCAGCTTTTCAGCGGTGGCTGCCTTCATGACGTCGCCGGCCGGGAATTCTGCCTTCAAGCGCACGCCCGCGAGTAGTCCGACGCCGCGGACCTCTTCAACGGCATCGGCGTGCTCGTCCTTCATGGCGGCCATGAGCTGCTTCAGGCGCAGACCCTTCTGAGTGACCTCATCGAGGAAGCCCGGCTCGAGCATCACATCCATCACGGCGTTGCCCACAGCCGTCGCCAGCGGATTGCCGCCGAACGTCGAGCCATGCGTACCGGGGACCATGCCGCGAGCCGCCTCTTTGGTGGCGAGGAAGGCGCCAAGCGGAAAGCCGCCACCGATCGCCTTGGCGATCGCCATGACGTCGGGCTTGATACCCGACCACTCGTAGTGGAACAGCTTACCCGAGCGACCCATGCCGGACTGGACCTCGTCAAGCACCAGCAACAGACCGTGGTCGTCGCAGAGCTTCCGGAGACCGCGCATGAACTCGTCCGGGACGACGCGAACGCCGCCTTCCATCTGGACAGGCTCTATCATGATGGCCGCCGTCTCGGGGCCGATCGCCTTGGCGACGGCGTCCAGATCGTAGCCGGGGAGCTGGTCGAAGCCCTCGACCTTCGGACCGAAGCCCTCAAGATACTTGGCGTTGCCGCCTGCCGCCAAAGTCGCCAACGTGCGTCCGTGGAAGGCGCCTTCGAATGTGATGATCCGATAGCGCTCGGGTTGACCACCGGTCGCGTGATACTTGCGGGCGACCTTGATCGCGCCCTCGCAGGCTTCGGCCCCCGAGTTGCAGAAGAACACGCAGTCAGCGAACGTCTCGGCCACGAGGCGCTCGGCAAGGCGCTCCTGGTTCTTGACCCGATAGAGGTTCGAGGTGTGCCAAAGCGTATTGGCCTGCTCTGTCAGCGCGGCGACGAGCTTGGGATGGCAGTGCCCCAGAGCGTTGACGGCGATGCCGCTGGTGAAATCCAGATAGCGCTCACCACTCGTGGAGATGAGCCATGAGCCTTCGCCTCGCTCGAACACAACGTCCTGTCGCCCGTACGTGGACATGACAGCCGGCGATGGGCCGGTTGAAGGCGAAGCGTGAGACGACGAGGCCTTTGCAGAAGACGTTGCAGACATGGCTTGGAACCCCTGGGTGCGAAACCCGTGGTGCGAACGAAAAAAGCCGCCAAGGCCGGCGGCTCGAGCAGAGGAACGATAAGGCTTGGTGCGACGTCCTGTCAATAATCCGGTCAGCGGCGCATTAGTGGTGCCGAGAACCATTAAGCAGCTCGCGAGTGTGCGGGACACGGCTTGTCCGAACCAAGCTCGAGCCGGTGCGGTCGCCGGATACGGCGCATGCGGACTGTTGAACGCGGCAACTGTCAAGCAAGATTCGCGGATAATCGAAACTACACAAAAACATACAGCGAACCACGAATCGCTACGTGGCCAAAAGGCAACGACGGAATAACGCAATCGGTTTTCATATCACGACACGACTTGTGCAGCGAAAACAGCCCATAGTATTCTCGGACCTGTCAGACACGAGATATGGCGCGTAATTGTTCGCCAGAGTGTCAAGTGTCTCCAGTCGGTTGGCGCGTAGCTTTTTTCGAGTATCGGCCCCGGCAACGGGTGGATCGTACCGTTCATCCGCCCCTGTATCAGTCAAGCGTCCCTTCCTGTCTGCGTTCGTGACCGGCTCGAGGCCGGCCCAGGTGTCCTGTTGCGCGCATGTCGCGCCGGTCATCGGGCCCAGAGTCTTGCCGGTGAGGGTTGGAGTGCGCCTCGCGCATTTCTTCGCGCTTTCCGCAAGGAAGACGATCAAAATGAGTTGGAACGACGAGAGAGTTGAGCTCCTGAAGAAGCTGTGGGGCGAAGGCCTCAGCGCCAGCCAAATCGCAGGACGCATCGGCTCCGTGACGCGCAACGCGGTGATCGGCAAGGTCCACCGCCTCGGTCTGTCGGGCCGCGCAACGACGACGAGGATGAAAAGCCACCGGCCGCGTACGCGGCCCGTGACGGCCGCCAAGCGCCCTGCGCCTGCCAAGCCTAGGTTCGCGAACGTGGGCAATACTGCGCTGCGGGCGCTGTACCAAGAGGCTGAGCCGTTCGTGGCTCCAGTGGAAGAGCTGGTCATTCCGATGACCGAGCGTCGATCGATCCAGACGCTCGAGGAATGCAGCTGCCGCTGGCCCATCGGCGATCCACAGGACGGAGATTTCCATTTCTGCGGGAAGACCAAAGTGACTGGGCTGCCGTATTGCGAGTTCCATGCTCGCAGGGCCTTCCAGCCACCGCAAGCACGGCGCGGTGGTGGCGCCGGATACGGACAGCGGGCACCGATGCCGGTGATCAAGGCCGAGCCTGCAAAGGTGGCCTTGGTCCAGAAGGCCGACGAGGCCGAGCCGGCAGACGCCTGAGCCGAAGGAGCATTCGCACCACGTGTGGGGGTGCGGAGAGACTTCACGTATAAAGCGGGGGAAGACCGGCGGCGCTCGTGGGGGAGCGTCGCCGGTTTTCGTTTGGGCCCCAGGAGAGACGCAGGCAACTCATTGCGCGGCGACGCCTGGCCGGGGCACACTGAGCGCTGTCCAGGCGTGAGGAACGATGTCAATGGCGAAGGGCGATAAGGGCAAGAGTGGTCAGCGAAGCGGGTCCAGCGTGGGTGGCTTCGACATCGACAACCCCAAGCTGCCGAAAGCCATCGAGGACGGTGCGCTCGGCAGTGGCGGATATCCCTATGACAAGAAACTGAAGCGGGAGGAATTCGAGCGGGATCTGAAGCTCCTCCAGATCGAACTGGTAAAGCTGCAGTTCCATACCGGCAAGGTTGGCGAGCGTATCGTGGTCGTGTTCGAGGGGCGTGACTCGGCGGGCAAAGGCAGTTGTATCAGTCGTTTCCGCGAGCATCTGAACCCGCGTTCCGCCCGCGTGGTGGCGCTGACCAAACCGACAGAGACCGAACGTGGGCAATGGTATTTCCAGCGCTATGCTGCACAGATGCCGACTGCGGGCGAGATTGTGCTGCTGGACCGGTCCTGGTACAACCGGGCCGGCGTTGAGAAGGTAATGGGGTTCGCCACGCCCGATCAGGTTGCCGATTTCCTGCGCGAAGCGCCGGAGTTCGAAGGCATGCTGGTCCGGGACGGCATTCGCTTCTTCAAAATCTACCTCGAAATCGGGCGCGAGATGCAGCTCCTGAGATTCCACGAGCGGCGCCACGATCCTCTGAAGCGGTGGAAGATTACCGACATGGATCTCGCCGCGATGGAAAAGTGGGCTGAGTACACGCAGGCGAAGGAGGAAATGTTCCGCTTTACGCACACGGCCGTCGCGCCGTGGACCGTGATCCTGGCCAATGATCAGCGGCGCGCCCGCCTCGACGCCATTCGCTTGGTTCTCGGCGCTCTCGACTACGACGGAAAGGATGCGAAGGCGATCGGGACAACGGACCCGCGCATCACTGGGGCGGGTCCGGAGTTCTTCAGTCGGCCGGCGTAACTAAGCGCTGCGAGAAAAGTGCAGCCGGCCGAGGAGGGGCATCGTCACCCTTGGATCGAAAATCCGCCGTCGACGGCGATCGCTGCGCCTGTGACGAAGTCGGATGCCTTCGACGACAAGAAGACGGCAATGCCGGCGAAGTCTGTGGGCTCGCCCCAGCGTCCGGCTGGCGTACGCCGGAGCACGTTGTTGTGCAGGCCGTCCACCTGCTCGCGTGCCTTTACCGTCAGCTCGGTGTCGATCCAGCCGGGGAGCACGGCGTTGACCTGGATGTTGTCGACGGCCCAAGCGGTGGCGAGCGCCTTGGTCATCTGAACGATGCCACCCTTGGATGCCGCATACGGTGCGGCGAACGGCGCACCGAAAATCGACATCATCGAGCCAATATTGATGATTTTGCCGCCACCGGCGGCCTTCATCGCGGGTTGGGCCGCGTGGGAGCAGTAGAAGGCGCCATCGAGGTTGATCGAGAGGACCTCGCGCCACTCGCTCATCTTGTATTCCTCCGGCCGCTTCCTGATGTTGATGCCGGCGTTGTTGACCAGGATATCGAGGCGACCCATGCGGGCGACGGTCTGGTCGACCATGGCGCGGACCGAGGCCTCGTCGGCGACATCGACTTGGATGACGGCGGTGCGGACGCCAAGGCGCGACAGCTCGGCAGCGGCCGCCTCGGACTTAGCGGCTTGGCGTCCAGCGACAACGATGTCGGCGCCCGCGGTCGCCAAGCCACGCGCCATGCCGAGTCCGATGCCACCGTTGCCGCCCGTCACAAGCGCCACGCGCCCCTTGAGATCGAACATCGACATCGAGCCTCCTCTTGAATTCGTGCTATGAGTTGGCCGGTCATCGCCGGCTACCCTGCTATCTTACGTGGGGTGGGAGCGAGGTGCGAGCCCGGATGCTCTAGCGCCGGCTTCGTTCAGTTTGCTTTCCGGTCGAGCCGCTTAATTTTGCACAACGCGAGTGAGCCCCGCAGCAGATGCCGTCGTACAATTGCAAGAAGTGCCCGGGCTACTGTTGCAGCTATCCGCTGATCCGCCTCGAACGACGCGATGTCGAGCGACTGGCGAAGCATCACGGGCTGAGCTTCGAGGACGCGCGTGCGAAGTTCACCAAGGTGGCGCACGGTGCAAAATATGCGATGCGCCGCAAAGCGGATCCGCATTTCGGCAAGATCTGCCGCTTCTTTCACATCGAGGAACGGCGCTGCACGATCTACGAGGCCCGTCCCGGGATCTGTCGCCGCTACCCGGGCGAGGGGCGTTGCGGATACTACGATTTTCTGATGTTCGAGCGGAGGGCACAGGACGATGACGCCTGGGTTGCCGTGACCAACAACAGCTGAAGCGCAAACAAGTCTTTCCGCCGATGTGAGTTCGATCTAACTCTGGCGCCGGCACCACAAATCGACCTATTCTGAGTTTATGGTGACCAGACGAGTTCGAGTGCCGGTCGCGAGCCCCGACCCGAGAGCGCGCCGATGACGGAGCATCAAGACAAGCTGGAAATCACGCCGAGGGTCGTCGATCTCGGCGACCGCATCATTCAATTGCAGCACGTCGTGAGTGTCGGTCGTCAGGCCCTCTACCCGTTTCGGCCGTTCGGCGCACTCCTGGTGCTGGCGGGCTTTGGTCTGATCGGCAACGAAATGGTGATGCGCGGGCTTTTAGCCTTCAAGCTGCAGAGTGGCGGCTCGTTGCCGCTCTGGCTGGGCTTCGGCGCGACGGGCATCGGCCTGTTTCTGCTCCTCTATGCGCGACGGGTCCTGATGATCCGAACCTCGGACGGTGGCCGCGTCGAATTGCCGACGAGCACCGACGAGGCGGCGGCATCGGTCATCCTGCGGATACGCCATGCGATGGAGGAGCCCGGTAATGCCTCGACCGGTCGAGCGGTCGCCCAAACGACACCCGCGCTGCAGGGTACCGGAGGGTCGCAGCCTGCGGTGACATGGTCCGGGCCGCCGGCCGGGCTGCCGCAGCAGCTGCCTGCGGTGCAGACCCGACCGCAGCTCACTTCGGATGCCGCGGTGTCGCATACGGTGCCGATCGGACGGCGCGGCGAAGCCTATGCCAACGGGCATGCCGGGCGCGGAGCGTTCGGCGCGGGAGGGGCTCACGCGGAGGGCGTCCCCACCGGCGAACTGGCAGCAGGGGCTTATCGCCGGGCGGGCGGCACGCCGGTTTCGCAGCAAATGCAAGTCACAGGCGGAAGCGAGCGCCGGGCATCGAGCGGCGAGTCCGTGCCGCAAGCGGCCGGCCGGGAGCAGCTTGCCCTTCCAACGGTCCTGCCCGCCGGTCTCGCTCGAGATGATGGTTCGCAGGAGTTGATGGCTCTGGTCGAGCATGTTCGTCGTGCTGACGTGCAGCACAAGGATGCGCTGCTGGACCTGCTCAAAGTCGTCGAGGATAGCTACCGGGGGCGGGCCAGTCGCGAAGATGCGGTTGCACACTGGCGCAGCTTTGCCGATTACGTCGTGCAGTATCTCGGCGATGTCGATGGGCTGATCGCCCATACCGAGCGCTTCGGGCGGTACATGGTGCCGCGCTGAGTGGAGCGGCTTTTGCCCATGCTAAGGGTTGCGCGACGGTGGGATGAGGTCGGCCGAACAATTTTTCGGCGCGGCTGGACAGTCAGCGGGCACCGTGCCTTGCTCTCGTCTCGCCGGAACCATGCCCGCGTCGTAGCCAGGAGCCGCCATGTCGAAACCGCCCATCAGCCGCTTTCCCGTCCCGAAACTCGCCGACCTCCCCGAAGACGTGCGGACCCGGATCGAGGCGGTGCAGGAGAAGTCCGGCTTCATCCCGAACGTGTTCCTGGTCCTTGCTCACCGACCGGACGAGTTTCGCGCCTTTATGGCCTATCACGACGCGCTGATGGACAAGCCCGGTGGGCTCACGAAGGCCGAGCGCGAGATGATCGTCGTCGCGACCAGCGCAGCGAACCAGTGCCAGTATTGCGTGCTGGCCCATGGTGCCATTCTGCGCATACGCGCCAAAAACCCGCTGATCGCCGACCAGATCGCCGTCAACTACCGCAAGGCCGATCTCACGCCCCGGCAACGCGCCATGCTCGAGTTCGCGATGAAGGTGTCGCAGCACTCGGCCGAGGTGGATGACGCCGATATCGCGGCCGTCAAGGCGCATGGCTGGACGCAGGACGACGTCTGGGACATGGCGGCGATCGCGGCCTTCTTCGCGCTGTCCAACCGCATGGCCAACGTCACCGGCATGCGTCCGAACGACGAGTTCTACAAGCTGGGGCGGTGAGGGACGCTGAAACTCCTCTGTGACGAGCAAGTATTCCGGATTGCCACGCCAGATCGCGAAATTCATCAGGCGATCACATGCGGCGTCCGCGCTCCTATGCGCGGGCTGCTGTCAATGCTGCCTCTGCCTTGTCTGACGCAACCGTCACCCTTTCATAATCGCCGCGAACAGCCTTGAGGGCCTGCTTCTCTTCCTCGATTTCATAAACGGTCCGGAAACCGAAACGGCGCAGCACAGGTACGGGGGGACACCAACCCTGGATCGAGTGTTGAAACAAGAATGCTGTCACCAGAGCTGGCAGCACAAGCCAGTAAGGATGCGCAAAGTATCCGAGAACCGTACCAACAAATGCAAGAGCCGAAGCATTCATTTCAATGGCGCGCTCGATATCCCACTCTGCGTCTAATTCCCGTAGACGCTGTGCGACTGTGGCGGGCCGTCCGGATAGCCGCCGCACGCGATCCTCCGTCTCACGCCTGATCCGTTCGTTAACGTGGTCTGCAGTGTGGGTCGGCACCCTTTCTTTCGTCGTAGGAAAAGCCATGGAACACCTCCGCGGTTGGAACGCTCGCCGGCATGTGCGTGTTCCCTCACGAATGGTGGCATTCTCTCCCCGTTGAGACATCGGCATGGTACGAAAGACTACGCCTCATGACGCTCATGACAGTCACTTTCCGCTCTCGGCCGGGGTCTTGTTCGGGTTGGGGTTGGGTGGGTTCTTCGACGGCATTATTCTTCATCAGGTGCTCCAATGGCACCACATGCTCAGCAGCTGGTATCCTGTTAACACAGTAGAAAATCTGGAGCTCAACACGTTCTGGGACGGAATTTTCCATTCCGCCACATACCTCTTTGTGTTGGCCGGATTGTTTATCCTCTGGCGAACCGCCAGAACGAAGCATCTTTATTGGTCGAGCGATCTTTTGGTCGGGACCATGCTCGTGGGGTTCGGTGCCTTCAATACCGTCGAAGGACTGGTCAATCATCACATTCTTGGCGTGCATCGCGTCAATGAACTCGTTGCCGAAAGCCAACGCATTTATTGGGACATTGGTTTTATTGTCTGGGGCGTCGTCATGTTGGTCGTCGGTTATTTCTATGTAAGGCGGGGTCAGAGGAAATTCGAGGCGGTCAGCGCCGCTAAGCGGAGCCCGTCATGAATAAAGCGCTGAATACCAGCATATGGCTTGTGTTCCTGCTGGGGTTTGTGTTGGCAACCTCACCCGTCTGGCAGCGGATCGTCTATGGGTTTAATCCTACATTGGATGAACTCCTTCAAATTGCCCGGTGCCTTTCCTCAGCGTGAACGGATGGCGTGAAGGTCGGGTCGCAGACTTCGTCATTTTCAGCAACGGGTGGCCTGGACGCGCCGGCGGCTCACCCTCAGCTGCGGACCTGGTCACACTCGCCGTGACCGCAGTTCCCCGTGTGCTACGCTCCTGAATAGCAAGATCCCTCGGCGCCCCTTGCTCGCACGCGGGCATCCTCTACGATCCGGGTCAATCCCACCGCGCGCGAGGCTTGCATGCAACGTGTTCTGCTCACCGGCGCTGCCGGCAACATCGGCGGCTATCTGCGGAAGCTGCTGCCGCCGGTCTATCCGGGGCTCGTCCTGTCGGACATCAAGGCGCCGAAGGATCTCCAGCCATCGGAGACGTTCATCCAGGCGGATATCGCGAAGGCGGACGAGATCGAGCGGGCGTGCCAGGGGGTCGAGGGTATCATCCATCTCGGCGGGCGCTCGGGTGAAGCGCCATGGGAGGCGATCCTCGAAGCCAACATCGTCGGCTGCTACAACCTGTTCGAGGCGGCGCGGAAGGCAGGCGTAAAGCGCGTGGTGTTCGTGACATCGAACCATGCGGTCGGGTTCTATCCGCGTGAGACCACCATCCCGACCGACGTCATTCCGCGTCCGGATAGCCGCTATGGCGTCTCGAAGCTGTTCGGCGAGGGGCTCGGGGCGATGTATGCCTACAAGCACGGCATCGGCGTCACGTCGCTGCGCATCGGAAACGTCGGCGACAAGCCCCTCGACGCGCGGCGGCTCGCCATCTGGATCCGGCCCGACGACCTGGTGCAGCTCATCCGGATCGGGCTGGAGCGGCCGGGACTGGTCTACGAAGTTATGTATGGGGTCTCCGACAACCAGCGGTCCTGGTACGACAACAGCCATGCTCGCGCGCTCGGCTACGATCCGCAGGGCCGATCGGAGGATTTCGCGGCCCAGGTGCTCGCCGCCGAGCCGCCGGCCTCGCAAAAACACCCGGCGGCCGAGTATTATCAGGGCGGCACATTCTGCGCCGACGAATACTCGGCAGATGTGAGCACTCTCAAGGATCGGAGTTGATCGATGGCGACGGCGGACGGGCAGCGGGTGCTGCGCGACTTGAAGCATTTGCGCACCATGGGCGCCTACAAGACCGGCGTGCACCGGCCAGCGCTGTCGGCAGAGCACGTGGCCTCGATCAACTGGCTGAAGGCTGAACTCGAGGCGCTGGGCCATCGCACGACGGTGGACGGGATCGGCAACGTGCTCGGTGAGGCACCGGTTAACGGGCCTAAGCTGCTCGGCGGATCGCATCTCGAAAGTCAGAACTATGCAGGCTGGCTCGACGGGCCGCTCGGTGTCGTCTACGCGCTCGAAGCCGCTCGTGCGGTGAAGGCCGACCCTTCGCTCGCCGGGTGTGGCGTCGACGTCGCGGCGTGGTGTGACGAGGAGGGGCATTTCGGACATTTCGTCGGCAGCAAGTCCGGCATCGGCAAGCTGTCCGAGGCGGACATCGACGCGGCGGTGGACCGGACCAGTGGCACACCGATGCGGGAGGCGCTGCGGGCGGCTGGGTTCGAGGGTCGGCCTAGGTTCACGGTCGATGCGAAGCGCTACGTCGGGTTTCTCGAAGCGCACATCGAGCAGGGTGATTGGCTCGAGGCCAACAAACTGAAGATCGGCGTAGTGACGGCGGTGGTCGGCAGCCGCAATTTCGTGATCAGCTTCGAGGGCACACAGAACCATGCCGGCACGACTCGCATGGCGATCCGCAAGGATGCCGGCGTGGCCTGCGCCCGGCTCATCGTGGCCATCGAGCAGCTGTTTCCGACGATCTGCGGCCCGAGGACGGTGTGGACGACGGGCCGGGTGACGCTGCACCCGGGCGATCCCAGCATCATCCCGGGGCGCGCCGAGATGCTGTTCCAGTTCCGCGATACCGATGCGGCGCTCTTGGACAAGCTCGAGGATGCGCTCCGCAATCTCGTTGCGGAGGCTGACCGCGCAGGGCCGTGCCGCGTTATGCTCGAGCAGCAGCGCAAAGGCATGCCGGCCGTCATGGCGGACAGTTTCCAGAGTGCCATCGAAGCCGCCGCGCAGGCTCGCTTACCGGGGTGTCATACCCGGATGCCTTCGGGGGCGGGGCACGATGCGCAGATTCTCGCAGAGGTGATGCCGGCTGGGATGGTGTTCATTCCGTCGATCGGGGGGATCTCGCACCACTGGTCGGAGAACACAGCGGACGAGGATATCGTTCTGGGTGCACAGGTGTACGTCGATGCCGTAGCGCGCCTGCTGAAGAGCTGACGGGAGGGCTGACGCGCGCCTTACGGAACGCGGCGGTTTTCGGAGCGACTTGCGCGTGATCAAATGAGTGGATCGCGGAGCGACTAAATTCTGATGTCGGGACTCGGATTTTCGACCAGACGTGCTATATCAGGTGCGAAGGACATCCAAAGAGCAGCCATGACCGTCATCACCGCGCCTCAGCCGCCATCGGGCCCTGCCGCTTCTCCCATGATCGATCCGTTCGGACGACACGTGTCGTATCTGCGCGTCTCGGTGACGGATCGCTGCGACTTCCGCTGCGTCTATTGCATGTCCGAGCACATGACGTTCCTCCCGAAAAAGGACCTGCTGTCACTCGAGGAGCTGGATCGGCTGTGCTCCGCCTTCGTGGCCAAGGGCGTGCAGAAGCTGCGGATCACGGGCGGCGAGCCGTTGGTGCGCAAGAACATCCTTTGGCTCTTTCAGCGACTCGGCCGTCATCTCGAGACGGGCGCGCTCGAGGAGCTGACGCTCACGACGAACGGTAGCCAGCTGCCCAAGTACGCGGCGGACCTCAAGGCAGCGGGTGTGCAGCGGATCAACGTCTCACTCGACACGCTCGACGAGGCGAAGTTCCGGGCGATCACCCGCTGGGGCGAGTTCGGTTCGGTCATGAAGGGGTTGGACGCCGCCGACAAAGCTGGACTCGCTGTCAAGATCAACGCGGTGGCTTTGAAGGGCGTTAACGAGCACGAGATCGAGGATCTGCTGCGTTTTGCGCATGGGCGAGGCTACGATCTCACGCTGATCGAGACGATGCCGCTCGGCGATATCGACGGTGACCGGACGGATCAATATCTGCCGCTGTCGGTGGTCAGGGCCCGTCTGCTCGACCGCCTGACATTGGAAGACATCCCTTACAAGACAGGCGGTCCGGCGCGTTACGTGCGGGTTCGCGAGACGGGCGGACGGCTCGGCTTCATCACGCCGATGACCCACAACTTCTGTGAAAGCTGCAACCGTGTGCGACTAACCTGTACGGGCACGCTCTACATGTGTCTTGGCCAGGAGGATGCGGCCGACCTGCGGGGTCCGCTCAGGGCCAGCTCCGATGACGGGTTATTGTCGGCGGCGATCGATGCGGCGATCGCGCGGAAGCCGAAGGGGCACGATTTCATCATCGACCGCCGCACCAAGCGGCCTGCCGTGCAGCGGCACATGAGCGTCACGGGCGGCTGACCTCCCACCGATTGAGGCGGAACAAACCGGAACTTTTGGCATTCGGCTAAGTTATGACCACAGGCCCAAATGGCCTCAGTGGAGCGACCATGCGTAATTCATTCTACATCTCAGCGTGTGCGGCGAGCATGCTGGTCCTGATGGGA
>JALHMC010000011.1 GCA_022844225.1 Hyphomicrobiaceae bacterium
TTGAAAATCAGCACCGCCAGCGGCGTTGCCAGCATCACCGCCATGCCGACGCGCTCGATCGATTGCGCCTGCTTGGCGATGCGCGTGCGGGCGTGCAGCGGCCCGTAGTTCGTAGCATCTTGCATGGCATGGCCGACCTCGTGCGCCGCCACCACGACGGCCGACAGTGAGCGGCCATCGAAATGCTGCGGCGTCAGGCGGACGACCTTCGCCTCGGGATCGTAATGGTCGCCGAGTTGCGTTTCTTCGACTTTGACGTGCAGCAGATTCATCTCGTCGAGCAGGTGGCGCGCGAATTCGCCTCCGGTGCCCGGGAAATCAGACCGCTGCACCGCATGACGCCGCAGCACGCTCTTGACCCACATCTGCGGGAGAAGCGCCAGCCCGAAGGCGACGACCAGGACGACGAGCAGTGCTGCCAATGGGGGCCTCCAATGGTAGGTTCGAACAGCACGATGTATGGCGGGCGCTGACCGTGCCGCCTAGCAGACCCCGCCATCCAGATCGGCCACATAACTGTTTCTACACGAGTGTGGCGGTTTGGAAGTCCGCTTCATTCTCTCGGCAGTCGCTGACAGCGGACTTCCAAACACGACGCCCCACTAAGTTCATGATCTGGCTAGTGTCCTTTCGGCCGCGAAGTTCGTCCCGACCCGGCAGCACGATGAAACGAACTTCGCGGCCGAAAGGACACTAGCCGCGGCACCGGTGCTCTTGTCATCCTGGCCGCTGCCGTGCGAGGTCGGACCACATACGATCTGCAACGGATTCGCCCCGCTCGTAGCCAGTGCCCGCCGTCCGCGTCGGCACTGTCGTCGGGGCCACAAAAAAGCGGACCGAAACGCATGGCATCATCACGCGACCTCTTCGGCAATGCCGCCCAGGACATGACGGACAAGGCCGCGCGCCGTACGCGAGCCGGAGATGCCTCGGACGCCTACACGGCGGCCGACATCGAGGTGCTCGAAGGTCTTGAGCCCGTTCGGCGCCGTCCCGGTATGTACATTGGCGGCACCGACGAAAAGGCGATGCACCACCTCTTTGCTGAGGTGATCGACAATGCGATGGACGAAGCCGTTGCCGGGCATGCCAGCTGGATCGAGGTCAAGTTCACGGCCGACGGCTATCTGTCGGTGGTCGACAACGGTCGCGGCATTCCCGTCGACCCGCATCCGAAGTTCCCGAAGAAATCGGCGCTCGAAGTCATCATGTGCACGCTGCATGCGGGCGGCAAATTCGACGGCAAGGCCTACAACACCTCGGGCGGCCTGCACGGCGTCGGCGTATCGGTCGTCAACGCATTGTCCGAGACCTGCGAGGTGGAGGTGGCGCGCGGCCAGCAGCTCTACAGGATGGTGTTCTCTCGCGGCATCCCGCAGACCAAGCTCGAGAAGCTGGGCTCGATCATGAACCGACGCGGGACGACTGTACGGTTCAAGCCGGACGAGCAGATCTTCGGCAAAGGCTGCGCCTTCAAGCCCGCGACGTTGCTCAAGATGGCGCGCTCGAAGGCTTATCTGTTCGGCGGCGTCGAGATTCGCTGGAACTGCGCGCCGGAGTTGATCACCGACGAAACGCCAACAGAGGCCGTGTTCCATTTTCCCGGTGGCCTCAAGGACTACCTTACGCGCGAGAAGATCGGCGGCAAGACACTCGTCACCAAGGATATTTTCTCAGGCCGCGTGGACAAGGACGGCGGTCACGGCTCCGTCGAATGGGCGCTGTGCTGGCTGGCCGACGCGGATGGCGAGACGCAGTCCTATTGCAATACGATTCCCACCCCCGAGGGCGGTACCCATGAGACGGGCCTGCGCAATGCGCTGATGAAGGGTCTCAGGGCCTATGGTGAGCTGACCAACAACAAGAAGGCCGCCCAGATCCTCGCCGAGGACGTCATGGGCACGTCGATGGCGATGCTGTCGGTGTTCATCCGCGAGCCCGAGTTCCAGGGGCAGACCAAGAACAGGCTTTCCACCGTCGAAGCGACGCGGATCGTCGAGAACACGGTTCGCGATGCCTTCGACCATTGGCTGGCCGATAGTCCCCAGCAGGCAACGCGATTGCTCGAGTGGACCATCGAGCAGGCCGAGGACCGTCAGCGGCGACGTAAGGAGAAGGAAGTTTCCCGGCAATCGGCCACCCGCAAGCTGCGGCTGCCGGGCAAGCTCACCGATTGCTCTTCGACGTCAGGGGATACGGAGATCTTCCTCGTCGAAGGCGATTCGGCCGGTGGCTCCGCCAAGCAGGCCCGTGATCCGAGGACCCAAGCCATCCTGCCCCTGCGCGGCAAGATCCTGAACGTGGCCAGTGCCACCTCGACCAAGCTCTCTCAGAACCAGCTCCTGTCCGACCTGATCCAGGCGCTGGGCACGGGAACGGGCACCAAGTATCGCGACGAGGAACTGCGCTACGACCGCGTCATCATCATGACCGACGCCGACGTCGATGGCGCGCACATCGCCTCGCTGCTCATGACATTCTTCTATCAGGAGATGCGCCCGCTGATCGAGAACGGGCACCTCTATCTGGCCGTGGCGCCGTTCTACAAGCTGACCCATGGCGCCAAGACGGTCTATGCCCTCAACGATCGCCACCGGGAAGAACTCGTGAAGAAGGAATTCCCGGCAAACGCCAAGGTGACGATCGGGCGGTTCAAGGGCTTGGGCGAGATGAACCCAGGCGAGCTCAAGGCCACGACCATGGATCCCAAAGCCCGCACTCTGCTGAAAGTGGAGATTTCCGAGGCCGATCGCGAGGCCGTTTCGGAGACGGTGAATACGCTGATGGGAACCAAGCCCGAACTGCGGTTTCGCTTTATCCAGGATCGCGCCGCGTTTGCGAAGGATTTGGACCTCTGAACCCTCGCCGCCACCCGGCCTCGCCGCCCGTCTATTCGCTAACCAAGACAGGCGCCGGGGCCGCGCGCACTCTCGGTACACGTTGTTCCGTTACGGTGGCTTCGATAGGGTCGTCCTCGGCCCGGCGCCGGCATCGCGGCCGTCGCCCGGTCAGCTGATGATGCGTCCGCGAGCCGAGTTCCAATGCCGATCGCCATCGTAACAGGTAGCCTGACCCCCTATACGCTTCGTGCCTACGATGCGTACGCCGAGCGCTATCGTGAAGATCTGCACGTCTTTACCTGTGCCAGGATCGAGCCGCACAGGGCGTGGCAGGTGGCGAGCCCCAGACATTTCCAGCACTCGGTCTTGCCGGGCCTGCGTTGGCATCGCCACGACGCGAGCCACGTCTATGCCAACCCGTCCATCGTCACGCGACTGGCGCGTCTCAAGCCCGAGACGTTCGCTGTCGCAGCGTTCTCTCCGACAATGGCGCTTGCGGTCGCCTACGCACGCGCAACCGGCTTGCCCTACGGCGTCGCAACGGACGGCACACTCGACACCGATCCGGGAGAAAGCTCCACGCCGCACCGCTTGATGCGCCGAATGATGGTCCCGGCCGCGCGCTACGGGATCTGCGCCAGCGAGGCCAGTGTCGCCTTGCTGGAACACTGGGGATTGGTGAGCGGTCGAGGCGTCGTAGTGCCCATCGTCTCGGCCTGGGATGCACCCCCGCGGATCAACACTTACGACGAGCGGCCTTATGACGTGATCCTGGCCGGCGGCATCAACGAGCGATTCAAAGGTGTGCTGTTCTTTGCGGGAGTCGTGGAGCGGTTAGCCGCTCGAGGCCGACGGCTGCGGGTGCGCGTGACCGGCAAAGGTCCCCAGCAGGAAGAATTGGTGGCACGCTTGGCTGCTGCAGGTGCTGAGGCGCACTTCGATGGCGCCTTGCAGCCCGACGAGATGCCCGGCGCGCTCGGATCGGCCAAGGTGCTGGTGTTTCCCTCCCGTCACGATCCGTGGGGCCTCGTCGCCAACGAGGCTGTGCTGTGCGGAACTCCCGTGCTCGGATCGCCCCACGCCACGTCCTCACCCTGTTTCGTCGATCGGTTCGGCGTCGGCCTCGTTCGGCCGCTGGAGGTCGACGCTTGGTGCGACGCGTTGCTCGATATGCTCGATGGTCCCGTGCGCTGGGCGAGCTTCATGGACCGGCGCGATGCCGCAATCGCGTGGTTCAGCGTTGACTCGGCAGTGGCAGGCCTCAAGGCCGCCTTCGATCTTGGACGCGGAGCCCCGCATGCCATATCCGTGTCGGACAAAGCCGCACACGAGGCGAGCGGTGGTTGATTCGTTAAGAGGTTTACGCCTATAGTCGCGCATGAGCCTCGTTCTCGCACATGCCATTCGAATTAAGGCCCCGGTTGCCTGAGGGCACCGGGAGGATTCGCCTTTTTCGTTTGGATACCGTTGCGATGGAACTGCCCCATGTCCGCCAAATCGTCGTCTGATCTCGGACTCGACACCGCGTGCGTGTCTTCGAGCGTCTCCGCTCGTTATCTCGTGCAAGGGCCGAGCGACCCCGGTCTCTTGTCGCGCCTCATTGAGCCCTTCGCCAAACTCGGGACGGTGCCGAGCCGGGTGCACGCCACCTGCGAATCGGGAGACGGCTCGCAGATGACCGTCGATCTCCGCTTGGGCGCGGTCGCGCCGCGCACGGCAGAGCTGATCGAGCATTCTCTTCGCCGCGTCATCGGCGTAAGTCAGCTGATTGCAGTCGTCGAACCTGCCTGACCGCGTATCGCAGCCGGTTGCCCGTCGTCCGCCACTGGTCAATTCCTCCCAGGCACGCTAAGCGATGACGCTCGTGTGACAGGGGAGGCCAGATGCGCGGCGGTCGGGAATGGCAGAACGCGACGGCGCCTAGCCTCGCGGACATCGAGGGCTTGGCCGCTGACGCATGGAATCGGCTGCCGTCGGAGTTCCGCAAACTGTGCCGTGACCTCGTGTTCCGGGTCGAGGACTTCGCTACGGACGACATTCTCGACGAGATGGGAATCGAAAGCCCGTTCGATCTGATGGGGCTCTACAAGGGCGTCAGCCTGGATCGGAAAAGTGTTCTGGATCAATCGCCCGAGCCGGATATGGTCTTCTTGTACCGTCGGGCGATCCTCGACTACTGGGCGGAAAGTGACGAGGCTCTCGGCCATCTTGTCACCCATGTTCTCGTTCACGAGATCGGCCATCATTTTGGCCTCTCGGATGCGGATATGGAGGCGATCGAGGCGGATGCCGACACAGGGTCAGCCTAGCTTTGGCGTCAGGTTCTCGGCTGCACGCTGAGGCTGCTGTGAGAGGTCACCGCGCCCTGGGGGAATGTGACAGAAGAGACGCGGTCGCCGGTTCAGCAGTATCTCCTAGCGTGCTTGGGGTTGCAGTGGTCGAGCGGCGAGGCGACAGTGCCGTTTGAACGGACGTCGTGACTGAAAGGAGGATGCAGTGGCAAACGACGGACGGTGGGCACACACGGCTTCCGTGGTCGCAGTCGCGCTCTGGATCGTGATGGGTGCCACGGCGCCTCCGGTCATCGCAGGCCCGACACCCGAGGAGTACGTTGCGCACGTCGGCGGCGATGCCAAGATCGTGGAGCCAGGCGAAGTGAAGCTCGATGGCTTTCGCATGACGTGCGGACAGCGCCCGACCGTTATGGACAACCAGCTCGACGACTACGGCGCGGCGTATCCGGGATTCCTGATTCTCAATCCACGCCTGATGAGCAAGGTGCCGACGGTGGTCAAGAAGTGGATCTTTGCCCACGAATGCGGCCACCAGTTCCGCGGCCCCGATGAAGAGACCGCCGACTGCTTTGCGGTCCAGCGGGGGCGGCGCCAAGGCTGGCTCGACGAGGCTGGACTGGACGAGATTTGCAAGTTCATCAGCCCTGCCAAGGGCGACAGCATGCATTTTTCAGGTTCGCACCGCTGCCAGATCATGCGTCAGTGCTATGCCGATCCTACGATCAGGTGATGGCTCGTTCGACTGCTGAGGCGGCCAAGTCGAACGTCGTGCAGGCCGATCATCCCACGAAGCATGGCTCGACGGATCAGGTGCGAGGTGGCGCGGCCTCTATGGGCGGGCTTCGTTCAGCCGAGCCATAGTAGTATGCACCAATCGCCAGTCCGGCAAAGATGGCCAACAACGTGCCGATCACCAGGACGCGCACGGTCATGGGCCGTCTCGCGGCCTGTCGTGCCTCGGTCGCGGTGAGTTCCGCCGGATGGGCATCAGTGTGCTTGTGCCGATCGGTCTCGTCCATGTTTGGTTCCTTTCAGAGACGCCGGTCGCCGCGGTGCCCTTACGTTCGGAGGTGGCAGTCTTGGCGTCGCACCACTGACCGCAGTGCGGCACCCGCCTTATCAACGCGAAGCGCGACGATAGGTTGCTCGCGCGATGCCGCTCTCGCTCTCCCCGATCACGCGTCTCGCGGTTCTCTGCGCGCCCTGCAGCCTTCATCGCTTCGGAGCGAACAAGGGAAGCCGCTCAATGGCGTTGGCGCGTTCGAGTTCGAGAAGGCGCTGTTTGGTCGTCCTGCCCCCGGGCGCAGAGAAACCGCCTAGGCCATTGCCGCTTGCGAGCACCCTATGGCACGGCACGATCACCGGCACGGGATTGCGACCCATCGCTTGGCCGACCGCGCGCGCCCCACCTGGCACGGCGAGATCGCGAGCCAACGCGCCGTAGGTCGTCGTTTCACCCCACGGAATAAGCCGCAATCTAGCGTAGAGCGCGAGCTGGAGGGGCGGCTTGTCCCCGAGATCGACGCTGACAGCAGCAAAGTCGGTGGCTTTGCCGCTGAAGTATTTTTCGAGTTCGGCCATTGCTTCGTCGATCGCCGCCGGAAGCTGGCCTTCCCAGGCCCGTCGGCCCGGGCCCGCCAGCCGCCGATGCGTCACATACGGCGTCGCCTCGGGGAGTTGCAAGCGGGTCAGACCGATCGGACTCCACGCGATTCCACACGAGCCGAAAGCCGTTTCAAAAAGCACGAAATGCTCCTCGGACTTGTCCTGCTCGGCCATCACCCCCTCAGGTTCATGCTCTGCCGCAATAGGCCTCGATCCGGTAGCCGTCCGGGTCGATGGCGAACGCCGCATAGTAGGGCGGAGTGTACTCCGGACGAAGGCCGGGTTTTCCGTTGTCCGCCCCCCCTGCGGCGAGTGCTTCCGCATGGAAGGCGTCGACCGACTGACGCGACGGCGCATCGAAGCAGATGTGCAGACCGGAAGCGGCATTGGGTGGCACCGGAGCGGTAACGACCATAATCCAGAATGCAGCCGTTCCGTTCGATCCATAGCCGATGCCGTCGGCGCTGTCGCTCAGCCGAGTGTAGCCCAAAGGCTGCAGGGTGGCATCGTAGAAGCGCCCGGAACGACCGAGATCGGCGACACCGATCGAGATGTGGTTGATCATGAGAGCCTCCAGCGTTCAGATGTGTGCCGTGTCACGATAACGATCGCCCACCCAAGACGTTGCGGCGACCGAATGAATCTCCGATCGGTCGATGCCAATATCGTCCAGCGTGCGGTCGTCCAGGCTCTCGAGCACGCGGCGGGTGGCGCGGATGCGCCGGCGACGGTTGAGCCGCGTGTGGAACTCGGCCAATTGCGCCGCGATCCGGTTCACCAGTCGTAGCGTGGCTCGCACGGCGCGATCCGTGGGGGTAGGGAAAGCGATGTGGGATGGCATTTCGGCTCCGTTTTTCTAAGGCCTCGAGACGAGGGTCCCAATGGATCGCCGCACCATGGCCAAGAGCCGCTGACAGCGTTGAGTCAGCAGAGCCGAAAGCCTCCTGACAGCGTGTTGTCAGGAGCCAGGTCGTAGGCTGCGTCGGCGTGCTGCGAGCGAACCGTGGAGGTGCCTATGCGTCGCGCGGATCGTCTGTTCGAGATCATCCAGCTCCTGCGGCGCAAGCCGACCGTGAAGGCGCGCGAGCTGGCCGAAGCGCTCGAGGTGTCGGAGCGGACCATCTATCGAGACGTTCGAGACCTGATGGCGTCCGGAGTCCCGATCGAAGGCGAAGCGGGCGTCGGATACGTCCTGAGGGCGGGCTACGACCTGCCGCCGTTGATGTTCAAGGAGCAGGAGATCGAGGCGCTGGTTCTGGGTGCACGGATCGTCGAATCCTGGGCCGACAAAGAGCTTGCCGCAGCGGCCACGGACGCCATCGCCAAGATCGAGGCGGTGATTCCGGATCAACTCAGGAGCTACATGGCACAGACGGCGCTGCTTGCGCCTGCGACGCACTATATGGAACCGCTGACGTTCGATCTGGCAGAGCTCAGGCGTGCCATCCGGGGCCAGACCCGGGTGCATTTCCGGTATCGGGACGTGCTCGAGAAGCGCAGCGAGAGAACGGTGCGGCCGCTCTCCCTCGCTTACTTCGGACCCGTATGGGTGCTCGCCGCGTGGTGCGAGTTGCGCGACGATTTTCGGACTTTTCGCCTCGATCGCATCTCGGGTTTCTCGACCACCGGCGAACGGTTCCCGGCCGAGCGGGGCAAGTCGCTGCACGACTTCCTCAAGCGCTCACAAACCTGGACCCGCAGCGCTCTCAGCGGCAACGACGACCGGGATGCCTGAGCCCAGGGCGCCGTTTTGCGACCTGTCGTGTATAGCCCGCCCCCGTGGAGCATCGCGTAGCGGTTGCAAGCCAGCGAGGCGCCGCGTATGAGTGCGCTCTGAAGAGCTTGCCCTAGGGCCGGTAACGGTCCGGACTCGGCTTATCCTAAGCCGACCCGGCCGGCTGGGCATTGCGTTCGTCCGATCAGCGATGATCGGGATCTCGAGGGCGCTTTCGCGAGACGGCCCATGGCAACCCTGGTGATGAAATTCGGCGGCACGTCCGTCGCCAACGTCGAGCGAATCCGCAATGTAGCGGCCCACGTCAAACGTGAGGTCGACGCCGGCAACAAGGTCGCCGTCGTCGTCTCCGCTATGTCGGGCGCCACCAACCAGCTCGTCGCCTGGGTGCGCGAGGCCTCGTTGCTGCATGATGCGCGCGAGTACGATGCCGTCGTGGCGTCGGGCGAATGCGTCACGGCCGGACTGCTGGCCATCGTGTTGCAGTCGATCGGCATTCCAGCACGATCCTGGCAAGGCTGGCAGATTCCCGTGATCACCGATCAGGCCCACGGTGCCGCTCGTATCGTCGACATCAACGGTGGGCCGTTGATCGAGCGGCTCAATGCCGGTGAAGTCGCCGTCGTCACGGGCTTCCAGGGCCTGGAGCCCACCAGGAACCGGATCGCGACACTGGGGCGAGGCGGCTCGGATACCAGTGCGGTCGCACTCGCCGTGGCGCTCAAGGCCGATCTTTGTGATATCTACACCGACGTCGATGGCGTCTACACGACCGATCCCCGCATCGTGGCCAAGGCCCGGCGGCTGCCCAAGATTTCCTACGAGGAAATGCTGGAGATGGCCTCGCTTGGGTCCAAGGTGCTGCAGACTCGGTCGGTCGAACTCGCCATGGTCTACCGCATGCGCACGCGCGTGCTCTCGAGCTTCGTGCCGCCCGAGGAGATGAAGGCGGCCCGTCCCGAGACGTGGGACGAGATTGGAACCATTGTTTGCGACGAGGATGAGATCGTGGAGACCCAGGTCGTCAGCGGCATCGCCTACTCCAAGGACGAGGCCAAGATCACGCTGCGTGGGATCGCCGACCGTCCGGGCATCGCCGCCGCTATTTTCGGCCCCCTCGCGGATGCCAACATCAATGTCGACATGATCGTGCAGAACGTGTCGTCGGACGAGCGTTCGACCGACATGACGTTCACGGTGCTGCAAACCGACTTGCCACGCGCGCTCGATGTCTTGAAGACGGCCCAATCGGCCATCGGGGAGTGCCAACTCGTCAGCTCTTCGGACGTCGTGAAGGTGTCGGTCATCGGCATCGGCATGCGAAGCCACGCAGGCGTCGCTGCGCAGATGTTCAAGGCGCTGGCCGGCAAGGGCATCAACATTCTGGCGATCACCACGTCCGAGATTAAGATCAGCGTTTTGATCGATGCCGCCTACTCCGAGCTCGCAGTGCGAACGCTGCACTCGCTTTATGGCCTCGACGCCGACTGAGGCGATGCACCGAAAGCGGCGCGGGTCCGGTCGACTCCGACGGATGCGCGGCCGAGCGTCGCCAATCAGCCTCGTGGCCAAGATGTCCTGGCGGCCCGGCATTGGGATGCTGATGCCGAGGTCCAGCGGGATTACTTGACTGCTGTTTGTTGAACGGGCTCATTCCTGACATGCCAAAAAGACTAGTCGAGGAGCCGCATATCGCCTCGGCGGAGCCGACGCTCAGACTGATTCTGCGCCGGCTGCGCGAGATGATGGCCGAAACGGACGATGGCCAGCGCCGGCTGGACAAGATTGTGCGCCTCGTGTCGGGGCTCATGGTGGCCGAGGTGTGCTCGATCTACTTGAAGCGCCAAGATCATTCGCTCGAATTGTTCGCCACGGAAGGTCTTAATCCCGCCGCCGTCCACAATCTTTTCATGAAGCGAGGCGAAGGTCTGGTCGGTCGATGCGCTGAACTCGCGGTCCCCGTCAACGAGCCGGACGCGCAGGCGCACCCAGCCTTCTCGTTCAGGCCTGAGACG
The DNA here is from genome assembly GCA_022844225.1 of Hyphomicrobiaceae bacterium. Lineage (GTDB taxonomy): Bacteria > Pseudomonadota > Alphaproteobacteria > Rhizobiales > Hyphomicrobiaceae. Next base: position 10,490 of record JALHMC010000011.1, read on the forward strand.
GGCGAGGAAGTCTACCACTCGTTCCTGGCTGTCCCGATCCTGAGAAGCGGCGAGGTGCTGGGCGTCCTGACCGTCCAGAACAAAACGCTGAGGCACTACTCGGACGACGACGTCGAGGCGCTCCAGACGACGGCTATGGTACTGGCCGAACACTTGGTGACCGGTTCGGTCGCCAGTGCGACGGGAGCAGCGACGCGAGCCATCGACGATCTTGTTCGTGGGCAGGCCATCGCCGAGGGGATTGCTCTCGGTCACGTCGTGCTTCACGCGCCGCGTGTCGCGGTGACGGAGCTGGTCGCAACCGATGTCGCGCACGAGGTCGAGCGCCTCGAGGCGGCCATTGGCGAGCTGAAGGCCACGCTTGATGCATTGATGAGCCAGAGCCATCTGGCGCGCGCTGGCGAGCACCGCGACGTACTGGAAGCCTACCGCATGTTCGCGAACGATCGCGGCTGGCAACGCCGCCTGGTCGAGGCCGTCAGGTCGGGTTTGACCGCCGAGGGTGCGGTCGAACAGGTGCAGAACCGCACACGGGCCCGCATGTTGCGGCTGCAGGATCCGTTCTGGCGGGATCGGCTGCGGGATCTCGACGATCTGTCGGACCGTTTGCTGCGTGTGCTCGCCAGTGCGGCGGGCAACGACGCGCCCAAGCCGGACTTGCCCCTCGATACGGTGATCGTGGCGCGCAGCATGGGGGCGGCCGACCTGCTCGACTACGATCGGGAGCGCCTGAAGGGCCTGGTGATCGAGGAAAGCTCGAGCCACAGTCACGTCGCGATCGTCGCGCGGGCGCTGGGTATCGCCGCGGTGGGAGGCGCGCGCGGCATCATGGAGCGCGTCGAGCCGGGCAGCGCCATCATCGTCGACGCGGAGGCGGGCGAGATCTACATCCGGCCGTCGAGCCAGGTCGTGTCGGTTTATGCCGACAAGGCCAGGTTTCGCGCCCGCCGCCAGCGTCAATACGATGCCTTGCGCGATCGGCCTGCGGTGACGCGGGACGGCGTGCGGGTCGAACTGCACATCAATGCCGGCTTGCCCGTTGATCTGGCCCACATCGGAGAATCGGGCGCCGACGGGATCGGCCTCTATCGCACCGAACTGCAGTTCATGATCGCGCCCTCCCTGCCGCGGCTCGAGCGACAGATCGCAACCTACCGCGCTGTCCTTGATGCGGCAGGCGAACGACCGGTGATCTTCCGGACCCTGGATATCGGCGGCGATAAGGTGCTGCCCTACCTCCGGAGCACCCTTGAGGAGAACCCGGCGCTCGGCTGGCGCGGGGTGCGGCTGGCCCTCGATCGCCCAGCCCTGCTCCAGACCCAGATCCGCGCCATGATCCGGGCTGCCGACGGCCGGCCGCTCACGGTGATGGCACCGATGGTCTCCGAACGGGCCGAGATCGAAGCGGTCAGAAGTTTGATCGAAGGCGAGCTTCAACGCGCCGAACGGCGCGGACTTCGCCTGCCGTCGCGGCTGAAGATCGGGATCATGATCGAGGTGCCGTCGCTCCTGTTCGCCCTCGACGAGGTCATGGAGGTCGTCGATTTCGTCTCGATTGGGAGCAACGATCTGCTGCAGTACCTTTACGCGGCGGATCGGGGTAACGATCGGGTTGGCACGCGATTCGACACATTGAGCGCGCCATTTCTGAGGGCCTTGCGCTCTGTCGTAAGGGCGGGACAACGCCACTCGCGACCCGTCTCGCTGTGTGGGGAATTGGGAGGACGGCCACTCGAGGCGGTGGCCCTCGTCGCAATCGGGTTGCGGTCGCTGTCAATGGCGCCAGCCTCGATCGGACCCGTCAAGGCCATGCTGTTGTCGCTGGACGTCAGCCGCGCAGCGGCTCACGTGGAAGCTTTGATCGATACGACATCGTCAAGTCTGCGCGACGAACTCGTGCGATTTGCTGAGAACGAAGGCCTCGAGATCTGACCGCCCTGCCGCCGCCGATGGCGGCCAGCTAGCATCCCGGCGCACTGTCGGAGCCGAAAGAAACGCGATCAATTCTTCGAGTGCAACTTTTGCATCTCACACGAGGCGAGGCTAGCCGTCGCCAGCGTGCCAAATACCCGTTTTGCGCTCAATATCAGGTAAGACCGGATCGCAGCGCAGCACCCGATGCCGTTGCACGCCTGCGGCTGCCACCCCGGCGCAGGCCTACAGAGCGCGAAAGCTCGGCAACGAGCCAACGCCGCTCCTCTGCGGATTGCGCGCCATGGAAAACGTGCACCTCGTTCGCACCCAGTCGAGCCCCTGCACGACGTATGCGCGCAAGATTGAGACTGGGTATGTCCGAACGGGTTCGCCGCACCGCTAGCACTTCACGCATGCCATCCGGACAGTTGCGAACGAGTATATAAGTCGCGGCAAGAACACCGGGACATCCGATCAGGCTATAAACCGCATGTCTGAGCCGCTGACCGGTCGCCGTATGCCACGTCTCGGTGCCGAGGCCGCTCAAAGGCAACGGTACGACGGCCGGCGCCGGTAATCTGACCTGGTCGACTTCGCAGTCTACGCTGCACTCCATACGACTACCCGGCACTTATAGGTTGATGTGGCTGCAATTCCGAACAGCTGAATTGGTTCCCATCGCGTCGACGTCGACTGAACTCCGCTGTTGCTGCCGAAGCAGCGACTCATCGAGCAAGATCAGGTCGAGGACGCACAACGTCGCACCTGATACCCTCCCTTACAATCGCAATCGGAAAAACGGTTACCGTTTTGAATGGGACGTGTTCCGGCGGCAACGGTTCTGGTGCGCCGACAAGTTTCTCGAGCCCATCATGTGAGTTCTAGCCACACCGCCCTTGGGGCCATAACCGATGTCACCCGCACTTCGCATAGCCGCAATCCCTGCAGATCCAGCAACCCGACTGCACGACGAGCACGCCTGTTTCACATCGCGGGCATCGCCGCCCCCGGCTTTGGACCGAGTTGCGGGCGGGCCACTCGTCGCTCTGCTCACGCCCGTTCGGATCAGGCACGACTCCCTCCGCGGCGGGTGGGGCATGCTGCAGAAAGCCGATCTGGATCAGATGTCTTTCGATGACTTCTCCGATCGCGGCGAGCAGGCTCGGGACATAACGGCCGTCCATCCACTGGCCACCCTGGGGATCGAAAACCGCCTTCAACTCCTCGACTACGAACGACACATCACCACCGCGCCGAAACACCGCGCTGATCATGCGGGTCAATGCGACCGTCCAGGCGTAGTGCTCGAGATTCTTGGTGTTGATGAAGATTTCGAACGGCCTGCGGCGTCCATCTCGCTCGATGTCATTGATGGTCACGTAGATCGCGTGGTCGCTGCCAACCCATTTCAGCTTGTAGGTATAGCCCGCGAGTACCGGCTCGCGCTCCAGTGGGGGAGACATGTAGACGACGCCCGTTGTCTCGGACGATACCGTCTGGAGCGAGGGATGCGAGACGAGCCGGCCATCCCGCGCTGTTGGCTCGAGGGCGGCGCTCGGTGGCCCTGTGGTGCTTCCGGCTGATGCAGCAGCAGTCGTCGATGGACTCCCGCTTGTGGCTGCGGACGTGGACCCGCCAGCAACGGAGGGCGCGGCGCCCTGGGTCGCCGCCGCAGCACTGGAAGCCGTAAGCACGGCACCGGTTGTCGGGTTCGGCCGAAACGTGGTGCAGCCCTTCAAGCCCAAATCATAGGCTTCGCCATAGATGCGCTTGAAGGTCTCGAAGTCGATGTCCTCCGAACAATTGATCGTCTTCGAAATCGAACTGTCGACGTGAGCCTGGACGGCCGCCTGCATGAGCAGGTGCTCGGTCGGCGTCAGTTGGCTCGCGGTGACGAAAGCGGAGGGCAGCGGTTGGGCAGCCTCGGATCTCGACCGATGGACCCGATAGGCGTAGTCCTCGATCGTCTCCTCGCGGACCTGATCACCCGCCTCACGCACACGGCGCTGATAGTGCGTGTCGAAGATCGGCTCGATGCCGCTCGAGACGTTGCCCGCGAGGAGTGAGATGGTCCCGGTCGGAGCGATGGATGTCAGGCAGCCGTTGCGCACGCCATGGCGCATGACTGCCTCACGAACGTCCGAGTCGAGCCGCCGCACGTTCGGGCTCCCGAGAAACGGCTCCGGCTCGAACAACGGGAATGCGCCCTTTTCGCCGGCGAGCCGGGCGCTGGCCAAATAAGCGTTGCGCTCGACGACCGCCATCCACCGACCGGCAAGATGGCGTGCGTCGGGGCTGCCGTAGTGAATGCCACACATCGCGAGCGCGTCCGCCAACCCCGTAATTCCGAGACCGATCCGGCGTTTGGCTTTGGCCTCCGCGTGTTGGGCGGCAAGCGGATAGGCCGAAACATCGATGACATTGTCGAGGAAGCGCACGCCCAGCCCTGCCAGTTCTCCGAGACGGCTCTCGTCCAGTCGGGCGTCAGGCTCGAAAGGGCGATCGACGAGCCGGGCGAGATTGATCGAGCCGAGAAGACAGGCGCCGTAGGGCGGCAAGGGCTGCTCGCCACACGGATTCGTGGCCTGGATCGTCTCACAATAGGCGAGGTTGTTGCGCGCATTGATGCGGTCGATGAAAATGACACCGGGCTCGGCATACTCGTACGTCGCCCGCATGATCCGGTCCCAGAGCCCGCGAGCCTTTACAGTGCGCGCAACGGTGCCTTCGAACGACAAAGCCCAATCGCGGTCCGCACGGACCGCTTCTACGAAAGCATCGGTAACAAGGACCGAAAGATTGAAATTGCGCAGGCGGCCCTGATCCGCCTTTGCGTCGATGAAGGCCTCGATGTCCGGGTGATCGCACCGGAGCGTCCCCATCATGGCTCCCCGCCGCTGTCCAGCGGACATGATGGTGCGACACATGGAGTCCCACACGTCCATGAAGCTGACGGGGCCGGATGCGCCCGCAGCGACGCTGCGCACGAGCGCTCCGCTCGGCCGCAACGTGGAAAAATCGTGGCCGATGCCACCGCCCCGCTGCATGGTCAGTGCGGCTTCCTTCACGTTGTCGAAGATCGAGCCGAGGTCGTCCTCGATCCGGCCCATGACGAAGCAGTTGAAGAGGGTTACGTTTCGGCCGGTGCCCGCTCCGGCAATGATCCGGCCAGCAGGAAGAAACGCCAAGTCGCTCATGGCGTTGAAAAACCGCTCCTGCCAATGATCACGCCGGTCCACTGCCTCCGGTGACGCGGCTGCTTTGGCGACGCGGCGCCAGGTATCATCGAGCGTCTCGTCCAGCGGTGTTCCGTCGGAGGCCTTGAGGCGGTACTTGCTGTCCCAGATATGTTCCGAGATTGGCGGAAGCGGCAAATGCGCTGAGATTCGATGGATCATGACGTTGCCGTATCGCTCGGGCTGCAGTCCTGAAGGCTAAGCGCGTTGGCCTAGCGCTATCCTCATTAATATGGTCGCCGACCAGATCGTCGTCAATCAAAAGTTCTTATAATGTTCTATTTTTGATCTAGCATGGCTTCGTCGCAGTGAGGAACATGGCGAAATCCGATAACATCGGGCCAGCGCCACGTTAGGGTCGGCGGAAATCCACGATGCGACGGGGAGTGCGACGTATGATTGCCGAATTCAAGCCGCTCGAGGGTGTGCGTGTCGTCGAGTTGAGCCACATGATCATGGGGCCATCGTGCGGCATGTTCCTCGGGTTTCTCGGTGCCGAGGTGATCAAGGTTGAGCCGCCGGAGGGCGACAAGACGCGCTATCTGAGCGGCATGGGCGTGCCGTTTTTCCCGCTTTTCAACCGCGGCAAGAAGTCGGTGCAACTCGATCTCAAGTCTGACAGTGGCCGCAAGGCGCTGGACAGGCTGCTGGAGACGGCGGACGTGCTCGTCGAGAACTTCCGCGACAGCGCACTGGCCAAGATGGGCGCGGACCCTGAGGATCTGCGGCGGCGGTTTCCGCGGCTGATCGTGGCATCCCACAAAGGTTTTCTGAGCGGGCCCTATCAGGAGCGCACAGCGCTCGATGAGGTCGTGCAGATGATGACCGGCCTTGCTTATATGACCGGTCCGAGTGGTCGCCCTCTACGTGTCGGATCGTCGGCGAACGATGTCATGGCCGGATTGTTCGGCGCGGCGACCGTCTTGGGCGCGATCATGGAGCGGCGCGAGACCGGCAAGGGCCGCGACGTGCGCATCGGGCTTTTCGAGAACAGCCTGCTTCTGGTGGCTCAGCACATGGTGCAGTTCGAGTTGGAGGGCGTTAGTCCGCCACCGATGCCCGAGCGGGATTTCTCCTGGCCGGTCTACGACATCTTCACCACGAGTGATGGCAAGCAACTCTTCGTTGGTGCCGTGACGGAAGGACAATGGGCGACGCTCTGCGATATTCTCGATCTTGCTGAGTTGAAGGCCGATCCGCGCTTGCAGACGCGGATGGACTGCATCAACGCGCGCAGTTGGGTCATCCCGATCGTGACAGCAGCCATGACGATGCGGCCGGCGGCGGAACTCACGGCGGCATTCGAACCTGCAGGGATACCGTTCGCGCCGATCGCGAAGCCGAGCGACATGTTTCAGGATCCTCACGTCATGCGGCCGGGTGGCTTGGCAGTTTCGCGGATGGCGGACGGCCGGCAATTCCGGGCCCCGTCGTTGCCCGTGGAGGTGGACGGCGCGATGGTCCGCGGCGGAGGTGACGTGGCCGCCGTCGGCCAGGACACAGATGCGGTGCTCGGCGAGTTGGGTCTCGATCGCGATGCCATCGCGGCGGCACGGGGCAAACGCGCATAATGTAAGGCACCAGCGGCTGACCTGATGGTCGAGACACCGTCGGCGATGGCCTAGCCGCGTCCGGCGGCGATTGCGTGTTGGCCTGTTCGCCTGGCGCAGAGCCAGGTGGCGCAGACGGCGATCAGACCAGAAGCACCTTGCCAATCACCTTGCGCTCCACGACGAGGCGTAGCGCCTCGCTCGCCTGGGCCAGCGGCAGCGCGTGGGAATGATGGGGACTGATCCGGCCAGCGCCGAGCCAGCCGACGAGAACGTCGAGGTTGCGGCGGGCGCGATCGGGGTCGAGACGATTGAGGGCGCCGATAGTGAAACCGACGACCTCGGCATCCTTGACGAGAAGATGGTTGGTCTTGGCGACGGCAGGGCGACCGCTGGTAAAGCCCACGATCAGGATGCGGCCGAACGGTGCTATCGAGCGCATCGACTCATCGAAGACGTCACCGCCAACGGGATCGAAGATCACGTCGGCCCCGCGCCCTCCCGTGAGCGACAGGACCTTATCACGGAAACCGGAACTGTAGTCGATGACGTGGTCGGCTCCGAGGCGCTTGCAGATCTCGAGGCGCTCTGGATTGCGCGCAGTGGCGATGACACGGGCGCCCATCAGTTTGCCGACGTCGACCGTCGCCAAGCCGACGCCGCCTGCAGCGCCGTGTACGAGTAGGGTTTCCCCGGGCTGCAGTCGGCCGCGTTGCAGGGCATAGAGTGCCGTCGTGTAGTTGGACCGGAACGCGGCGGCAGCTTCGAAGCTCACTGTCTCCGGAAGCTTGATGACGGACGCCGCCGGCTGAACCGTTTCTTCTGCGAAACCGCCGCCGCAGAGAACACGATCCCCCACGGCCACTCCGGTGACCCCGGCGCCCAGCTCGATGATCTCACCCGCGGCCTCCCCGCCGGGAATGAACGGCGGCGCCGTCTTGACGTGATACTGGCCGGCGATACGAAGCACGTCCGTGAAGCTGACGCCGCGAGCGCGCAGCCGGATCTTGACGTCTCCTTCGCCCGGCGTAGGCGACGGCACGGATTTCACGACGAGGCTCTCGGGCCCGCCATAAGCCTCGCACATCACGACCTGCATTTTCGCCGGACCCTTCCTGACAGACGAGCGACGCCCTTCAGGCGACCCCTGCACGGAGCAGATCGTGGACGTGGACGATGCCGACAGGAATGCCGTCCTCGACCACGAACATCTGCGTTCGCTTCAATGAGTTTATCTTATCGAGTGCGGCCGGCGCCAGCATGCCGGGCGAGAGCGTGTTCGGTTGCCTCGTCATGATGTCGCTGGCGATACGGGTGAGCAGCCCGGCGCCCATGTGACGGCGCAAGTCGCCGTCGGTGATCATGCCCGCAAGATGGCCCTCGGCGTCGACGACACCGACGCAACCGAAGCTCTTGGTCGTCATGGTGACGATCACCTCGCTCATCGGCATGGCGAGTGGAACCAGGGGAAGCGCATCGCCCTTGTGCATCAGATCACCGACATGCTTGAGCTGTGCGCCGAGTGAGCCTCCGGGATGGAAGATCCGGAAGTCGTGGGCTGAGAACCCCTTCTGCTCGAGTAGAGCAATGGCGAGGCAGTCTCCGAGCGCCAGCTGCATGGTGGTGGAAGTCGTCGGCGCGAGGCCGTGCGGACACGCTTCCTTCGCCCGCGGAAGCTCGAGCACGACATCGGCGGCCTTGCCGAGAGCCGAGGCCTGTTTGGACGTAATGGCGATGAGGCCGACGTTGAAGCGGCGCGAGTAGGTGATGATGCCGGTCAGCTCGACGGTCTCGCCAGACCAGGAGAGCGCGAGAATGACGTCGTCGCGGGCAATCATGCCGAGATCACCGTGCGCGGCCTCCGACGGATGCACGAAGAACGCGGGCGTGCCTGTCGAGGCGAACGTCGCAGCGACCTTCTGGCCGATGTGACCGGATTTGCCGATGCCGGTGACAATGACGCGACCGCGAGCCGCAGCGAGCATGCCGACCGCCTTCTCGAACGCGGGCCCGAGGCCGTCGTTGAGCATGGCGCGAAGAGCCGCGAGGCCTTGCTCCTCGATCTCCAGCGTGCGCATCGCGCTGGCCCGCGCGATCGGGGGTTCGGCAGCCGCTGCGCTCACCCGCTTCTCGGTTACGGCAATCGCACGCGCCGACGACGAGCTTTGCATGTGTGGCTCCCCCAATGACTGAGCGTCGGAGGTGGTCCGACAACCCGCGAATCGTGTCCCGTACGCTGCATACAACCCGAGATTCGTTCCGGAGACGAGCCGGCGCGCCGCGGCAAATGCACTTGAACGTGGGAAACTCACTCTCGACAAAGCAGACATGCGGCGATGGCAATGGTGAGGCCCGCCACAAGTTGCAATCCGCCGGGTGGCATCCAGATTGAATTACCCGTGGATCGCCAGGAAGGCGTCGAGTTCGTCCGAACTCGGGAGTCCGGCGCGGCTCCCGAGTCGGCCGCACTTGATGGCGGCGACCGCAGCGGCACGTCGAGCGCAATCCGCCGTATCGCGGCCTTCCGCAAGACCGAGCGCGAACGCGCCATGAAAGGCGTCTCCCGCTCCCGTCGTGTCGACCGCGTCGACGGTAAAGCCCGGCTGCGCGCCACTGCTGCCGTCGGCCTCGCGCCAGATGTAGCCTTGAGCGCCGAGCGTGACGCCCGCATGCTTTGGGCCCCGTGCCAGCACGCGCATCAGACGGGCGTCGTCGTCGCCATCGCGAAAGAGTTCGCGCAGCGCCGCCGAGGAAAAGATGGCGTAGTCGGACAGCTCCAAGATTTCGGGCAGCGCCTCGCGTGCGCCGACGTCGGCATCGATGATGGTGACCACGCCGTGTTTGCGCGCGTGTTCGAAAGCCGTCCGCGTCGCCTCAAGCCACCGTAAATCGGCCAGTATCGCATCGGCCTGGGAAATCCGTTCCAGCGGCAGCCAGCTTGTGCTCGTCGGCATCGAGGTATCGCGCATACCCACGATCATTCGCTCGGCATGGTCGTCGACGATGATGGCGGATGTCGATGACCGGGCATCCTCGAAGCTCTCGACGGCTCGGATGTCCACCCGCTCGGCCTTCAGTCCGGCTTTGATGATGGCGCCTGCATTGTCGTCCCCGACGCGGCTCCACAACTCGACTTTGGCTCCGAGCCTGGCGGCAGTCACCGCAGCATTCGCGGCCATGCCGCCGCCGACCTCGATCGCCTCGATCGCACGAACCTTAGTCGGCACGCGCGGGAAAGCCTCGACGCGATAGACACGGTCGAGCGCTGCGTGACCGATCATGATCAGGTGCTTTGCCGGCATCCACTCTCCGTTGCTGTCGATTAGGCGGTTGGAGCTTGAGACGGACTTTGAGCGCGACCAGCAACCCGATCGAACTGTCGTGGTTTAACGCGATACGAGCAAGCATTTTTCGGCGCTTCGGATGGGCTCGATGGCCTATCTGGCCCGAGGTCTCAGGCGAGCGAGCGCCGCCCGGCTCGTTTCCTGTGTGGTGTCGATGGCGATGGCGCGCTCATAGTCGCGGATGGCGTCTTCGCGACGACCCAGCGACTCGAAAATCTGGCCTCGTGTATCGTAGGCATACCCGTTGGCCGGATTGGCAGCGATCGACCGGTTGGCATCCGCGAGCGCATCGCTCGCGCGGCCTGTTTGAAACAGGCTCCAGGCGCGATTGTTGAGGGCTTCCGCGTGATTGGGATCGATGCGGATGGCGGCATCGTAGTCGCGCATTGCGGTTTCGCGCCCCGCCGGGTCGCCTTTAAGGAAATGGGCGATGCCACGGTCGGTGAGCACCTGCGCGTCGCTCGGAGCGACATCGAGGGCGCGGGTCAACTCCGCGACCGCTTTGTCGTAGTTGCCGAGACGCCGCTCGGCGAGGCCTTGTTGATGCAGGGCTGCGGCGCGCCGGGAGGGAATGTCGTCGCTGTTGGCCACCACAGAGCAGCGGGCCGCCTTTTCGCCGTCACCGGCGGTTTGGCAAGCCGCCCAGTTGGCATCTCGCGTGCGCTGGCGGGCGGCCTCCTCGATGATTGCTTTGGGCTGGGCCGATGCCGCCGCTTCACGCGCTTGATCCTCGCGAAGCGCGGCGAGCCGGGCTTTGGCGGTTGACGCAACTCGTGCGTTGGCGTGCTCGGCGATGAAGCGCTCGATCACAGCGGTATCGGTCGATGCGGAGAGCGGCCTCCACGCCGCCTCGGCGACCTGCTCTGGGTCGGGTTGGGGCGGGGAGGGAGCAATCGGGACAGAGGGTCCAGCAGGTATCGCATCCGTCGCTTTGGCCGCCACGGAAACCGCTGGCAAGGCGGGCTCAGACAGTTGCCCGACCGCCGACTTCGACACCGAGGCCGTGGTCGTGGACTGGGGAGCTGATGCCGATCGCCAGTAGGCGAAGGCACCCGCCATGGCGAGCGCGACGACGGCGATACCGGCGACGAGGGCTCCACGGAGAAACGGCGCAATGGGGCTGGTCGAATCGGGGCGGCCTTCGGCTGAGCCAACGAGCGCCGAGGTCTGATCACTAGCGCGCGGCGGCGGACCCGGCGCTCTGGTAGTACCGCTGGCGGCCGCGGCACGATGCGGTGTGTCTGAGGTTCGGTCGGCGGATAGCTTCGGCAACCCTGAACCGCCCGCTGACTCGTGGCCCGTCAGCATCGCCCGCCAGTCAGAGACGGATTGGGGTCGCTCATCGGGCTTCAAGCGCAAAGCCATGTCGATGGCTGCCATGAAGCCCGGTCGATAGTCGGTCGTCGTCATCTCCGTGACGGGTTTCAACTCGTCGCCGAGCGCGCCGCGGCGGCTCGAATCCATCGGCGGGCGTCCGGAAATCGAGCGATACAGCGTGGCGCCTACGGCATAGATGTCGGTCCACGGGCCCTGCAGCTCGGCGATCCCGTGGTACTGCTCCGGCGGGGAGTAGCCATGCTTGACGATGGCCGAAAGCTTTTGCGAACGCTCGCGGATATCTTCGCGGCAGGCGCCGAAATCGATCAGGCACGGGCTGCCGTCACGCCGGATGAGGATGTTGTCCGGCGCGATGTCGCGGTGAAGCAGGTTGGCGCCGTGGACCGTCTCGAGAGCGTCGAGGAGCGGCATCAGGATGCGGTCGAGTTCGGCCTGGGTCGGAGGCCGGCCGAGGCCGTCGAGCCATTGTCCCATCTGCTGGCCTTCGACATAGCCGAGGACCGCGTAAGCCGTGCCGTTCTCCTCGAAATAGTCGACGACGTCGACGATGCCCGGATGCTCGCATTTGGCTAGCGCTTCGGCCTCCTTCAGGAAGCGGTCGAGCCCCCATCGAAACAGGCCGCCTCCATCGGCGGTGCTGACGACATGCATGCCATGGCGGGTCGCGAATTGCCGTGGGAAGAATTCCTTGAGCGCGAAAACTTTGGACTTCAGGCGGTCGTGACGGGCTCGGTACGTGATGCCGAAGCCACCCGCGCCGATGACCTCCTCGATGATGTAGTGGCGGATGGTCAGGCCGGACCGCAGGGCAACGAAGCCGCCGGACTGGGCGCTGTCTACCGGACCGTCGGATGCAGCGCTGGCCCCGTCGTGGGCGGACCCGGATTCGTCTGGCATCGCGCGTCCTCCGTCTGGGTCACTCGTGGCTTCGAGACGTCTTGAGGTGACGGCTGTCGGCTAACGGGTAATTTAGATCCGGTAAGCTGGACGCTTGGCCGGTGAGACCTTAAATGCGACCTTGGCTATGGTATTCTCAGCCTTCATATCCTCGACCGGGTCTCGATGTCATGATGTCTCGTTTGTCTTGCCTGATGGTTTCGGCCGTACTGGTCGCCTGTGCTGCAGGCGCCGGCCATGCGCAAGCTCCCCCCACGGCCGAACAGATCATCGAAAGGCTGAAATCGGGTCAAGGGGAGGGCACGGACGCGCCTCGCCGCACGAGGGGGCTTTCCGCGCCGGCCGGCAATCCCGGAACCCCGCCAAGCTCCGTCAACCCGGCCTCGGCCAGCGAAGCTCCGGTCGGGGCCCCCATCGAGCCACGGCTCGACAACCTCTTCGTCGCGCCGCCGGGGCAGATCTCCCCGACGCAGCGCAACGAGGTCGCGGCCATCGCGCAATCGCGTCCCACGATCGATCTCACCATTTATTTCGATTTCAACTCGTCCGAGATCAGCCCACAGGCTATCCCGACCCTGGTCGAACTCGGCAAAGCCCTGTCGTCCGATGCACTGAAGGGGACGCGATTCCTCCTCGCGGGCCATACGGATGCAAAGGGAAGCAACGCCTACAATCTGCGGCTTTCGCAACGGCGAGCCGAGACGATCCGGCGTTTTCTCGCGGCTCAGTTCAAGGTCGAGGAGCAACGGCTGCTCGCGATCGGCTACGGCGAGGAGCAGCCGAAAAACACTGCCAATCCCAACGCCGACGAGAATCGTAGAGTGCAAGTGGTCAACTTTGGCGGCTAGGATCTTGCTTCGTCGTGGCCGGCACGGCAGCGCGCAAGTCACGGCCCTCCTTCGGCACCTGAGGAGCTTCGCCCCATGACCTCGATCGACCGGATTATCACGACGCACGTCGGCAGCCTTCCGCGATCGGAGATGGTCAGCGACGTCGTCGAGGCGGAGGAGGCCGGCACCCCGGTCTCCGCCGAGCTTTTCGATGCCGTGATCGCCGAGGCGATCGACGTCGAGGTAGAGCGCCAGAAGCGCATCGGCATCGACATCGTCTCGGATGGCGAGTTCTCGAAGCTCACCTACGCGAGCTACATCCAGCATCGATTGACAGGCTTCTCGGGCGACAGCCCGCTCGTGACACCGGCCGATCTCGACGACTTCCCCGGAGCTGCATCGGCAGCCGAGTCGCGACGGCGCCGGCCGCACAAGTTTCAGAGGCCGACCTGTACCGGTCCCGTCACGATCCGGACGCGCGAGCCGCTCGAGGCCGACATCCGTCGCATGAAAGCCGCAGTCGGAAAGCACCGGCCGGCCGGCGCCTTCTTGACGGCGGCATCGCCGGGCTTGATCGCAATCTTCCATCCGAACCGCTTCTATCCAACGCATGCAGCCTACCTCGAGGCGCTCGCGAAGGCGATGCGGGTCGAGTACGAGGCGATCGTCGGGGCCGGCCTCGACCTGCAAATCGATTGCCCTGACCTCGCGATGGGGCGCCATACGATTTTCAAGCATGCCAGCGATGCCGCGTTCCTCAATCACGCCGAGGAGCAGATCGAGGCGCTGAACCATGCACTGGCCGGGCTGCCGCCCGAACGCCTCAGGATGTACGTCTCATGGGGCAACTACGAAGGCCCACACACGCACGACATCGCACTCGAGAAGATCCTACCGGTCATTCTGAAAGGCAGGCCAAGATCGATCCTGCTCGAGGCCGCGACACCGACGCATCAGCACGATTGGCGCGTGTTCGAGCGTATCCGGCTGCCGGACGACAAGGTTCTTGTGCCAGGGGTGATCGACGTGACCAACAACTACGTTGAGCACCCCGAGGTCGTAGCCGACCGTCTCGAGCGCTACGCCAACGTCGTCGGTCGAGAGCGGGTGATTGCGTCGACGGATTCCGGCTTTGCCGCATTCGCCGGCGATCGGATGGTCGACCCGCGCGTCGCATTCGCCAAGCTCGAAAGCCTCGTGCGCGGCGCGGAGCGTGCTTCTCGACGACTGTGGAACCATTGACCGATCATCACTCGCGCCACGGACTAGCAATGACGCCACCGGCGGCAAGGTAGACATATTGGTTCACCTGTCAGTGGTTTCGGGGGCGATCGAGCGCAACCGACCCGTGGTCGCTGTTCATTTGAGGGATCGTGACGAGCTTGGGGAAGGACCGCCCGCCGCAGACGGGGGAAGAGCTCGGCTGCCTTTTCGTTGGCCGCGGTGAGAAATCGGAAAAACCACCGTGTTCTCTGTACCGTTGCGTCCGATTGACATGCGACCGGGCGGTCCCTGGCCCGTTGGCCGCCGACATATCCCACTCGAGATATTCGGACAGCCGGTAATTCTTGTGCTTCGAGAAACGTGTCGGCTGAATCAAGGTTCCGCTGCCGGGGCGGGGATTTCGCTGCTGCAGGACGATTTAGGCAGGGACGATGGCAGACATAGGAATGCGGTTTCGAGACTGGAACCGGATCAGGCAGCGCAACGTTGATACTCCCGTTGGCGGCGTCTGCCGCACAACGGAATATCAGGAGTAATATCATGAACCGGGTCGTTCCATTCGCCATTGCCATGCTGTTCGCCGGCTCGTCGGCGATCGCACAGACGCAGCCGCAGACGACGACGCCTACCCCTGCAACGCCATCTGTGGTGACACCAGCGCCGTCCGTCACAACGACGACTCCGAGCACAACCGCTGGACAGGTGACTCTGACCGACGAGCAGGCGAACTCGTGGGTCGATAAAGTTGTCTACAGCAGCGACGGGAAGAACGTCGGCGAGGTCGCGGCGATCCAGCGCGATACGAGCGGCAAAGTGACAGAGATGCACGCCGATATCGGCGGGTTCCTCGGATTGGGCGAGACGAGGGTGCGATTGATGCCGAACCAGTTCAAGCTTGAGAACGATCGCATCATACTCAACCTCGATTCCGAGCAAGTCCGAGCCCTGCCGAAGATCGCAAAATAAATCATCGATCTGCAGCAGTGCTCTCGACACGAGGACGGCCTGGTGGGAGACCACCAGGCCGCTTTTTTCTATTGAACACGATACTGTCAGACAGATCCCGTTCCCCAATAGTACGGGACGCCGTAGTGATCGTACGTGCGGCGCTCCCAGTCCCGGTCCGTCCAGCTCGACTCGCTGTACTCCGGCGCCGCACGAAGCTGATCCTCCGTAACGTCCGTACGGTAGCCACCGAGCGAGGTGTCATACTTGAGTGCGTTCCATGGCAAGGCGTGATGGCTCTCACCCATTCCCAGGAAACCTCCAAAGCTCATGACGGCGTAGGCAACCCGGCCCGACTGCTTGTCGATCATGACGTGATCGATGCTCCCGATTTCATCGCCATTGGGAGAATAGACCGTTGTTCCTTGAACGCGTTCGCTCGAAATGAGGCTTTGCTGAGTGCCGGTGCTTTGCATGTCGAGACCTCCTGCTAGGCTCCTGCAACGAAAACGCAGAGAAGTTCGGGGGCGTTCCTGGCCGGCGCGATGGAAGTCAGCGGTATGTCTTACTTTAAGGACCCTCATGCCGTGCGGTGGTATGGAGTGATGCGTGACCTCGTGCGGGACGCGTTTGCGCACTGACGTCTTCAGCGTAAAATGACCGCGGTCCGAACTTCCGGCGGAGTTATTCGCGTGGGATGGGTATCGGACTGCGCTGAGATTGCCAATGGGCCATCGGCGGCGGGGCGTTATGGCGAGGCGAGCGTCTCATGCGATTGCTGGAAGCAGAGACTAGTGCGCAGAGTATTCGCGCCTATGCGCCGACCATCGTTGTTCTGGCAATCTCTCTTTCGCTAGCGTCGTTTTTCGCCTGGATGGCGCGCGGCGACGCTCTCGCACGTGCCGAGGCCGCGTTCAAGCTCGAGGTCCGAATGGCTCGGGCTGCGATCGTCGATGTCATGCGGACCTATGAGCAATCGCTGCGAGCCGGCGCCGGTTTGGCCGAAGCGACGGGACCGCTCACGCGCCGTGATTGGTCCATTTTCGTGCGCTCGCTGGCGTTGCCCGAGAATTTTCCAGGCAGTCAGGGGCTCGGCTATGTCAGGATCGTGGCCGCCGATCAGATCGACGCTCTTGTTGCAGAGCAGAGGAAGGACGGTATCAGCGGCTACTCGTTCCGCCCGCTCGGCCATCGACCGCTCTACACGGCAATCATGTATCTGGAGCCACTCGACTGGAGGAACGAGCAGGCACTTGGCTTCGACATGTTCTCGGAGCCTGTCCGGCGCGCAGCCATGGAGCGCGCACGCGATACAGGCGAGCCATCACTGTCTCAGCGGGTAACGCTCGTGCAGGAAACGGAGGATGACCAGCAACCCGGCACACTTCTCTATATGCCGTTCTACACCGGCGGCGGTCGCCCCGACTCCGTCGAAGCGCGGCGCGCGCATATTGGCGGATGGGTCTACGGTGCGTTTCGAATGCGCGATTTCTTCAGCTTGTCCCTGCAGCGGCATGCCCCAGGAGTGCTCGCACGGCTGAGGCTCGAGATTTTCGACGGTGAGACCGCCGATAGCAGTGCGCTCTTGTTCGACAGTCTTGTGTCCGGCGGCCAGCAGCCGGGCTCTGCGGTGGCGCCGCGAGCGAAATTTGTCGAGAACTATGCGCTGACGATCGCTCAATCGCGATGGACGCTGCGCGCGTCTACGTTACCGGGAGCCGACGGTCTTGTGGAATGGCGGCGTCCATTGTCGGTGTTCTTGGTCGGCCTGCTGTGTAGCGGCCTCCTTGCTGCGATCTCCGGTGTGCTCGATTACTCGCGGCATCGGTATGCCTTGGCTGAGCGTCAACTCAAGGACGAGGTCGTGGAGAGGAAGCGCGCCGAGGAGGCAGCGCAGCTCGCCAACCAGGAACTCATTCATCGTGTGAAGAACACCCTCGCGGTCGTGACGGCGATTGCCTCGCAAACGGGACGGCACACGGCCTCGATCGAGGAGTTCAATCGAGCGTATCGGTCGCGGCTCGCGGGCCTCGCGCGGGTTCAGGACCTTCTCAATCCGAATACGGCGCATGAGGCGGATCTCGAGTCGTTCTCACGTGGGCTGCTCGACCCGTACATCGGAACAAGACCCGATGCGCTGACGACAGATGGGCCTTTGGTGAAGCTCAACCACAATGAGGCGACCCTTCTCAGTCTGGTGCTCAATGAGCTAGCCACCAACGCGACGAAGTATGGAGCATGGTCGGTGCCCACGGGGCGGGTTGAGCTTGGATGGCGGTTGTCGGCTGACGCGGACCGCCAAATGATCGTCGAGTGGCAGGAGCGAGGCGGCCCTCCTGTCACCCCTCCTCGAACTCAGGGTTTCGGCTCGAGCGTCATGCGTGTCGCTATCGAGCGGGGACTGCGGGGCAGTCTGACCACCGACTACGACTCCAACGGTATCCGGCATACTATGAGCGTGCCGCGATCGGCCGTCGATGGGGTAATCGAAGAGCCGTTCACCCATACGGCGTGATCCATCGCATCGGCAGCCAAGTTCCGTTCTCGATTTCCCGTGGGAGATCAATCCTGGTCCCGGCGATCGCGTTACGCCAACTTGAGCCGCGATAATCGACGTCTTTTTTGCGTCTGCGGAACAAAATCGCAGTTGGCAGGTTTAGTTGACCACTTCAACCGGCGGGAAATAAGAGATTAAGGAGAGTCGACATGGGTAATCTTCTGCACTACGCCATTGTGTTTCTGGTCGTGGCGCTTGTCGCTGCGTTCTTTGGGTTCGGAGGCGTCGCAGGAACGGCAATGGAAGGCGCACGAATTCTTTTCTGGGTGGCCATCGTTCTTTTCGTCGTCTCCGTGGTCGTGGGCTTCATACGCCGCGCTTAGACATGCGATGTCCGGTCAGACAGGTTTGAATCGAGAATGTCGGTCGAGAGCGTCACGCTCTCGGCCGTTTTTCGTTTGTGCCTCGATCAAACGTAGAGACGGCTCCGCCGGGAACTGAAATCGATCCCTTGCGTTGTTGTGGTGTCGGCGCGGGTGTGTGCGCCGGCACCTAACGCGAGAGTGGAGATCGAGCATGGCAACGACCAGTGGTAGCTACGCTAATCAGACGCGAGACGTCGAGGATCGCGCACGCAGGGCGGGAAGTCAGCTCGGCGACACGACGTCCGATCTGGCATCCAAAGCTGGCGAGCAAATCGAAGGTGCGATGCACAGCGCTGAGCAGGCGGCACGGCAAGTTGCCGAGCAGGGTCGCGTCGCTGGCGAGCGGGTTCAGGAGGTTGCCGGGAATTTCCGTACCGCTGTCGATAAATCCGTGCGCGATCAGCCGATGGCGACACTTGCGGTTGCGGCTGCGCTCGGTTTCGTCATCGGCGCTCTCTGGAAATCGTAAGGCTCGTTCGGCGCAAGCGATCAGGAGGGACCAGCATGCTACAGTCGTTGTTCAGGCGTGCCGAAGCGTCGGTCGACAATGCGATCGCCGTTGTGCTGGCGCGAGCACTGGTGGCGCTGCCCTTCCTGATCGCTGCCGGATTCGCGACGGCCGCGCTTGCCACGTATCTCTATCGAGAGTTCGGGAGCGAGACCGGCAATGTTGTAATGGCTGGAGTGTTCATAGTAATTGGCGCGATCACGGCGGGGATCGTGGCGTCACGATCGAAGACGCCGGACGCGGCGAATACATCGCAAGCCGATACCGCAGAGCGCAAGATTGAAAACGGAGCCTCGGACGCACCTTTGCTGGATCCGATGGACCGAGAGGTTGTTGCCGCAACTTTGGCGGCTCTGGGACCGATGGCAATCCCGTTCGTGGTTCGCGCCGTAGTGCGTAATCTTCCGCTTGTGGCGGCACTTGCCGCAGCTGGATTCATCCTCAGCCGCCAGGGCGGAGACGGCTCTGAGAGCCCGATGCAACCGGCCGAGTGAATGTTCTGCTTTTGTTGACGCTGGTTTGGATCGCGACGAACGAGCCCGGGTCTGACGGAACTTCTGGTCAGATAGAGCGTTCGGACGCACACTTGGGGGCGCGTTTCTGCCAAGTTGGAAATGGTTTGGGGACGTTTGGACAATGGGCGTAAGGACAATGAATGATAGCGGGCGCGCAGGAATAGCGGTCAATCGAACGGGGCGGCATGAGGCTATGCACCAAAACGACGACAACGAACCGAAGGCAAACGGGAACTCGCAAGGATCGTCGAACGACGATCATGTCGTCTTGCCGGTCGAGGCTCAGGGGCGCATCGGCCAGCACCTCAGGCGCGTCTACGGTGAAATTCTTGCCGAGCCGCTACCGGACAAATTCTCGAAGCTACTCAGTGAGCTTGCTAAATCGGAGCGTAAGGAATGAGCAGCCCGACCGACTCCTCCGACTTGCAGAAGGAGTTGGCGCAGCTCGTGCCGAATTTGCGCGCGTTCGCCAGATCCTTGTGCGGCAATGCCGATCAGGCAGACGACCTGGTTCAAGAAACCTTGGTGAAGGCTTGGCGCAGCCGGACGTCGTTCGCTCCCGGCTCCAACCTGAAGGCTTGGTTGTTCACGATTCTGCGCAACACGTTCCTCTCAGAACGGCGTAAGCGAAAGTTCGAAGTCCACGATTCCGATGGCAAGCTCGCCATGCAGTTGAGCGTTAAGGGTAACCAGTCCGGCCATATGGACCTGTTGGATTTCTCGAAGGCCTTCGCGACGTTGCCGGAGGAACAGCGGGAGGCCCTTATTCTGGTCGGTGCCGAGGGGTTCGCGTATGAGGATGCGGCCCTGATGTGTGGGTGTGCGGTTGGAACGATCAAGAGCCGGGTCAATCGGGCCAGAGTTAAGCTCGCGGAACTGCTCGGTGTGACCGACGCCGGGGAATTGATCTCTGACAACGGCGAGACGCCGACGCGTCTACACGCCCCCTGACGTTTGAGAAGACTGCGCCCCGGATGCCGCGGATTAGCTACTTCGTTCGAGATGCCCGTTGCGCACACTCGACAGTTGAAAGGCAATGCAGTCGTGGCGCGCCCGGCCGCAAAAAAATGTTTCGCTATCGTCGGAACCGACCCAGATCCTGTGCGTTGTCGTTTGCAGCTATGAGCCGCTCGTGGGGAGTTGCGCTGAATGACTATCTCGATTGCGGACGTCGTGTCGCCGCAGCTGCCAGCCTTGCGCATGTTCGCGCGAGCATTGACCGGGTCACAAGAGCGGGGCGACGCTTATGTCGTTGCGACGCTGGAGGCTCTGGTCGCGGATAAGGGATTATTGCGGCGCGATCTGCCGCCCAAAACGGCAATGTATCGGGCCTTCTTGAAGGTCTGGGATGCCATGCCGATGAACCACACCGCCGACACGCCCGATAGCGGTGCCAGTGCAGTGGCAGATCGGCGGATTGAGACGCTGACGCCGCGGCCGAGGCAGGCGTTTCTGCTGGCAGCGCTGGAGGAATTCCCGACAGCCGATATCGGGTCGATACTCGATATTGAGGAGAGCGAAGTGCGCGCGCTCGTCGATACGGCGGGCCGCGAGATCGCCGATCAGATCGCTGCGCGGGTGCTGATCATCGAAGACGAGCCGCTGATCGGTCTCGATCTGGAGTCCATTGTCACGGAGATAGGCCACGAGGTTGTTGGCATTGCGGTGACTCGCGGCGAAGCGGTGGCAGTGGCACGTAAGACCAACCCCGGTCTTGTGCTCGCCGACGTTCAGTTGGCCGATGGCAGCTCAGGCATCGACGCTGTGAACGACATCCTAGGCGAGATCGACGTGCCGGTCATTTTCATCACGGCCTATCCAGAGCGCTTGCTGACTGGCGAGCGGGCAGAGCCGACGTTCCTCATCACAAAGCCTTTTCGGCCCGAGATGGTCAAGGCCGTCATGAGCCAGGCTCTGTTCTTCGATATTCGTGCGGGGCGCCCGCGTGGTGACGCTGCCGCTTAGGCACCTCGAGACTCAGATTGGAGGGCGCTTCCACGCATGTTGCTAAAATAGGAATGAAGCGTTTCCAATCTGCCTACGAGCGAAGGTCATGCGGAGGCCATCGCGGAAGTATCGCTGGAGTGCGTGCGTAACAGCCGACAAGTCGAATCGTTGATGGAGCACAAACCGCCACCGGCCGGGGCTGCGGACCTCGAAGGCAAACCGCATTCTGGCAATGGCTCGTGGGTCGAGGCACTGCTCGGTGGGGCGATGCTGGCGTCGAGCGTCGATTGCGTGAAGCTTGTTGATGTTGGCGGTCTGCTCGAGTTCGTCAACGATCGGGGCAGGCTCCTGCTTGAGCTGGAACCCGACACCAATCTCATCGGACAGAGCTGGGCGGGGCTCTGGCCGGAAGAGATGCGTTCGAAGGTCCATGACGCCCTATCGAAATCCCGTGACGGGGAAATAGCGCGTTTCACTGGACTTTGTCCGACATTCAAGGGCGTTCCGAAGTGGTGGGACGTCGCCGTCAGTCCGGTGCGCGGCGATAACGGCGAAATGCGCCATCACCTCATTGTCTCTCGTGATGTGACCCAACAGAAGGCGATCGAGCAATCGTTGCAGGCGAGTGAGCAGCGGTTTCGCGCCCTCGCCGACAACATGGCGCAACTCGCCTGGATGGCCGATGCGCATGGCGACGTGTTCTGGTTCAACAGACGGTGGACCGAGTACACGGGTACGACGCTGACCGACATGGGCGGCAAAGGCTGGCGCTCGGTACACCACCCGGATTTCGTCGAGAATGTCATTGCGAATGTGAACGAGGCCTTCAAGGACCGCGTAATGTGGGAGGATGTACTACCTCTACGCGGCCTGGACGGCAGCTACCGGTGGTTTCTATCGCGTGCCGTGCCGGTGACGGACGAGGCGGGCCGGGTCGTTCTGTGGTGCGCAACCCATACCGATATCACCGAGCAGCGCATTCTGGGGCAACGCCTCCGCCAACTCGCCCGCGTCATCGAACTATCGCACGAAGCCATGCTGGTGTGGGATATCGAGGATGGCATCATCCTTTGGAACAAGGGCTGCGAGGAACTGTACGGTTATCGTCGCAGCGAAGCCCTTGGAGCGGTCACCAGGGAACTGCTGGGCGTCGTCAACCCTGATGGTGGCGAGAGCCTGGAGCAGCGGTTGCTCCGCGAAGGGGAGTGGAGTGGCGAGATCATGCACCGGGCCAGAGATGGCTCGGAGATCTGGGTGGATAGCCGCCTGGAGTTGATCCGCGCCGGTGGGCGCAACCTCGTTCTTGAAACCAATCGCGACATTACAGAGCGGCGTAAGGCCGACGCGATCCGCAATCTGCTGGTGGCCGAGCTTAATCACCGGGTGAAGAACACGCTTGCGATTGTGCAATCGCTCGCCGCTCAGACGGCGCGAACGCAGTCCGACATGCCTGGTTTCGTCGCCAGTTTCACGGGGCGCATCCAGTCTCTGGCGGCGGCGCAAGCACTTCTTGCCGACGCCCATTGGTCGGGTGCGCTATTGCGCGATCTCGTAGCTTCGCAATTCGCCATCACGATCGGTTCGAGCGAAAAGACGACGATGAACGGAGAGGACGTGTTTCTGCCGCCACAGACCGCGTTGCAGTTGACGCTCATCCTCCATGAACTCGCAACCAACGCCAAGCGGTACGGAGCGCTGTCTTCGGAACGCGGCCGCGTCGATATCGCGTGGCACGTCGCACCGGGAGAGCCGCGTCGCGTCGTGATTGATTGGACGGA
Source organism: Hyphomicrobiaceae bacterium (assembly GCA_022844225.1). Classification (GTDB taxonomy): domain Bacteria; phylum Pseudomonadota; class Alphaproteobacteria; order Rhizobiales; family Hyphomicrobiaceae. The sequence goes on from JALHMC010000011.1 coordinate 33,438, forward strand.
ACGGGGCGGTCCTGCGGTCGATGCACCGAAGGATGGCGGCCTCGGGCGACAATTGATCGAGCGCATCGGGCGGCTGCCGCATCTGCGGTCGAAGCTCGAATTCCTGCCGGAGGGAGTTCGGTGTCGGATCTGGGCCGAGTTACCCGATTCGGAGTTGACCGGCCTTTGGTACTTCGATCCGGGCGACGGCCCGCCGAAAGCCGGCGGCCGCCCTCAAATGCCCCGTCAGGGAAAGCGGCGCGCATGGCGGCGCATTCTCGTTGTCGAGGACGATCCGCTCGACGTACTGCGTATCGAGGCAGCGCTCGCAGATGCAGGATATCTGGTCGTCGGATCGGCGCGGTCTGCGGAGGAGTTCAATCATGCACTCAAGGAGCTGTCGTTCGACGCGGCCGTGATCGATAGCGAAGCGGCGTCCATGGATGCAGCAAAAGTGCTTGACGAACTGGAGACCATGCATCTGCCCGTCATTGTGATTGGCGGGGGACGAGAGCCGCAAACGGACCGTCAAGACTGGATCAGAATATCGCACCCACTGAACCTCTCCGAACTTCTCGACGGGTTGTCCCGGCTGCTGGCACGACGGTGAGGAGGCCGAAGCGGATCGGGGTTCAGCCCTCGTCGCCCTCGGTGGCCGTCATGACCCGCGCCTTCGGGTCGTGCGGTCGGTTCATCGCAGCACGCACGCGTCTGTGCCGCTGGCGAACGACGGAGAGATCCGCCTCCGAGGCGATCGCCCGTTCGGCGTCGGTGAGGGCCAGATCGGCATGACGCGTCAGCGTCCGCCAGCGGCTGGGATTGCTCTCGGTACTCGCGACTTCGGCCAAGACTTCCAAAAAACGGATGATAACGGGTGCGTTGGCCGCGCCACTCTGCCGGATCGCGTGCAGCATGGCATCGCAAAGCCCATCGTAATCGACGGTGGGTGCGACAACGACTGGGCGTCCATCACGCTCAGTCACGCCTGTCGGAAGATGCAAGGTCGCGACTTGGCACAAGGCCGCCCCGAGTTGATCGAGGACGGCGATGGCGGTGAACGGATCATTGATGCCCGGCGATAACGCGCGCAGTGCGACTTCGACGAGTTGCCGGACTGCGAGTTCGAGGTCGGCGGAAGTCGTGCGCTGCTGACCGATCGCCGTCGCATCGCGGATCGCATCGTCGATGCATTCGACGGGAGGAAGGGCCAAGGCGATCGGAGCACCGGGAAATACAAAATCTCCAGGTCTCTTGAGGAGCCTGATAGCGGTACCATTCTCGGCGGCCCAGTCCGCCAAGACAGCGTCATCCAATTGCACCAGGTATCCGCGCCGGCCGTCGCAGATCGGTAGCGCAGATCGCCAGAAGGCCTCGGGCGGAGGCGCGGGCGGTGCCGTGTCATGCGCCAGGCGCCGGATCGTTCGCTTCAAATCATCGCTGACGAGGGCGATGACGGTATCGACGCTGATCCGCCCGGCCATGTGGTCGACGAACCAGACGAGCGCCGCCACGCAGACCATGGCGAGGCCGATTGCGGTCGAGACGGCCAATTGCGGAACGAACCCGCCCTCGTCCTCGGATCGCACGCTACGCAGTACGAGCAAAGCGTAGACGAACGTGGCAAGGAAAATGCCGAGAGTCAGTTGATTGCCGCGGTCGCGGGTAAAATTGCGAAGCAGGCGTGGGCCCATCTGGCCTGCCGCGAGTGTCAGCGCGGCAATCGTGATCGAGAACACCGTGCCAGCGACGGTAATGGTAGATGAGGCGACCGCCCCAAGGAGAGAACGGGCGCCCGTGGCGCCCCCTCCGTAGATCCAAGTGGCGTGGCTCGATGCCGTTTCACTGATGCGGCTGCGATCCAACTCGACGAGGACCAAGGCCAGGACCGCGGCAGCGGCCACCACGGCTCCAGGCACAAGCCAGAACGTGTCTGCCAAGTCGTCCAGAAACTTACGTAGTGCGGCTGTCACGGAAGTTGGCTCGCCTCTCGCATCGCCATGAACAAGTCAGGAGGCGGTCTTTTGGTTCCGTACGGGCGACGGCCTTGTGCCACGGATCTCCTTCGCATCTGTCAGTTGACGCTCGGAGCCCGGGATGCTCACTTCTGCTGGCGAAATGAACGGCCCCCGGAGCGCCAACCATGACCGTGATTGCCAACAGCCTGCATGCTCTCGACGTGCAGAGCCTCATTCATCCCCAGTCGAACTTGCGGCAGCACCAGGAGCAAGGTCCGAGCATCATCACGCGCGGCAAGGGGATCTACGTCTACGACGATGACGGGAGGGAGTATCTCGAGGCAGCGGCCGGCCTGTGGTGCGCCTCGTTGGGCTTCGGCGTCGAGCGGCTCGCCAAGGTCGCCTACGACGAGATGTGCAAGGTCGGCTACTATCACATCTATCGCAGCGCATCGAACGAGAACGCCATCAAGCTTGCCGCCAAGCTGCTCGAGATGTCGCCGGTGCCGATGTCGAAGGTGTTCTTCCAGTGCTCCGGCTCGGAGGCGAACGACACCGCCGTCAAGCTGGTGTGGTACTTCTGGCACGCCCACGGCAAGCCCTGGAAGCGCAAGATCATCGGCCGCAAGATGGGCTATCACGGCTCGACCTGTGCCTCGGCCAGCATTTCCGGCAAGCCCGACATGCACCAGGAATCAGGCCTTCCGTTCGATGCGTTCCGGCATACCGAGTTCCCGAATTATTATCGCAACCAGCTGCCCGGCGAGACGGAGGAGCAGTTCTCCACCCGTATGGCTGCAGCCCTCGAAAAGTTGATCCTGGAGGAGGGACCGGAGACGGTCGCGGCGTTCTGGGCCGAACCCGTGATGGGTGCCGGTGGTGCCGTTCTGCCGCCGGCTGGGTACTTCGAGAAGATCCAGGCTGTGCTGAAGAAGTACGACATCCTGTTCGTCGCCGACGAGGTGATCTGCGGGTTTGGGCGTACCGGCCAGATGTGGGGCAGCCAGACCTTCAACCTGAAGCCCGACATGATCTCGTGCGCGAAGGCGCTCTCGGCCGGTCTGCAGCCGATTTCGGCACTGTTGCTCAACGAGCGCGTGTTCCAGGCGCTGATGATCGAGACCGACAAGGTCGGACATTTGGCGCACGGCTACACCTATGCCGGGCATCCGGTGACGACGGCGGTCGCGCTCGAGACGATCAAAATCTACGAGGAGATGGACCTGATCGGCCATGTCGGTCGCGTCTCGGAGCCGTTCATTGGCGGGCTCAAGGCCCTCGAGGCACATCCGCTGATCGGCGACTTCCGCGGAGTCGGTCTGATCGGGGCGCTCGAGGTGGTCAAGGACAAGGCCACCCGAGAGATGTATCCGGGATCTGCCGGCGTGATGGATATCCTCGCCAAGAATGCGAAGAAGCACGGGCTCATCCTGCGGCTCGTCGGGAACCGCATCGCGTTCTCGCCGCCACTCATCATCACCGAGGATGAGGTCGGCGAGATGATCAAGAGGCTGACGTCGGCGCTCGACGATACGTGGTCTGCGGTGCGTGCAAACTGACGCCGCACAGGCTTGAAGCCTAGCGACGCGTGGTCCCCCTCATCTCGCTGGGTGAGGGGGGCACACGTGAACTCAAGTCGCCGATCAAGCGCCCGGCACGGCTCCGGCGGGAAGCGCTTGGATATGTGAAGCGATCGCGCCGGGCTGGGTGAGCCAGATTCGATCGCGGTGCTTCAAGATATGCTGCATGGCTCTGCGTAGCTGGCGAATGCGGAACGGCTGGCCGAGCAGGAACGTGTGCAGCACGAACGGACAGACGAGCGCCGGTCCACGCTCGGACTGCTCCAGCATCTCGTCGAACTGGTCGATCCACATGTCCATCAACTCGATGGCGGTGTGCTGGCGCATGACCAGCGTCGGGGAATCGTTGATCTCGATCGAATAAGGCATGTTGAGGATGCGGCCATTCCGGGTCCGCATCCAGATCGGCTGGTCGTCGAGGGGCCAATCGCACTGGTAGAGGTAGCCGGCCTCCTGCAGTAGATCGAGCGTCACTCGGCTCTGCGAGAGCCAGGGGCTCATCCAACCGACGGGCTGCTTGCCGGTGAACTTTCGGATGGTCTCCGTCGTCTCGGCGATGAGGCGAGCCTCGTCCTCCTCCCACATCTCCCCCTGCCGCTCGGCGTTGGTGCGCCCGTGTGCCACGAACTCGTCCCCGCGCTTCAGCATCCGCTCGCCGATGTCGGGATGGTGGTCGAGGATCATCGAGTTGAGATTGTGGGCGAGCGGACACTGCAGCTCATCGAACAGGTCGAACATGCGCCAGATGCCGACCCGGTTGCCGTAGTCGCGCCACGCGTAGTTGCGTTGCGACTGGGGTGCAGGAACGCCGGTGCTGTCGGAGCCGAGCCCTGTCCCGAAGGCGAAATACTCGATGTTGTTGCAGAAGTAGACGGCGAGTCGCTTCCCGCCGGGCCATGTGTAGTCGGGCCGCCTGGTGATCGGGATGTAATCGTAGCGATTGTGAGCGGGGAGTTTCATCGGCGCATCTCCTGTGTCGGTCGAGGGGTGAGCGTCAGGCCATGTAGAGGCCGCCATTGGCGTGGACCACCTCGCCGGTGATGAAGCGAGAGCGATCGGACGCCAGGAATACGATGATGTCGGCGATATCGCCCGGCTGTGCCATGGCGCCGAGCGGCACGAGGCGGGACTGCTCGGCCATTTCGGTTTCGCTGAACTGGTATCGGGGTTGCGCCGTGTCGGTGATGCCTGGCGCAATGGCGTTGACGCGTATGCCATGCGGCGCGAGGGCAAGGGCCATCGAGCGCGTGAGGCCGATGATGCCGGCCTTGCTGGCCGAGTAGTGGACACCGAGGACGTGGCCGCGCACGGACGACGAGGACAGGTTGACGATCGCACCTCTCCGGCCCGCCGCGACCATGCTCCGGGCGACGGCTTGCGCGACGAGAAAGCTGCCCTTGAGATTGACAGTGTGAACGAGATCCCATTCGGCCTCCTCGAGCTCGAGGAAGGGCGAGCGCGGAAAAACACCGGCGTTGTTGACGAGAATGTCGATGCCGCCGAGTGCGTCGCTGGCCTCAGCGACAATGCGGGCAGCTTCGGCGCTTGATGCGACGCTGCCTTGAACGAGCACGGCCTTGCGTCCAAGAGCGACGATGTCGGCGGCGACGGCCTCGGCTTGCTCGTGGTTGTCGAGCCAGTTGATGGCCACATCGGCGCCGGCGCGGGCCAACGCCACAGCGGTTGCCCGGCCGATGCCCTGCTGGGCACCCGTGACCAAAGCGCGCCGCCCTTCGAGGTCCGATTGCATCGTGCTCACTCCCGGGGTCATTGTGTCCACGGGATGGTAGCGCCCTCTTCCAAACCGTCCATTCGCAAATCAAGGAGCCTGCATCGTGCTTCCCTCTAGCGCCGAGATCCGTCGAGCCGTGCTTGCCCAGGAGCGTGACGTTGCCGCCCTCTTCGACGAGCTGCGCGCGGGAAGCCCCGATCCGGCCGGTCCGGGCGTGACGCGGGATACTTTCGGCAAGGGCGAGCAGTTCGGGTATCGCGTCATTGAGCGCGTTGCGGAGGGGCTCGGCCTTGAACAGCGCTACGATCACGCGGCGAACCTGTTCATGACCTTGCCCGGCAAGGATCGGAACCGACCGCGCATCATGATGGGATCGCACATCGATTCGGTGGCGAACGGTGGAAATTACGATGGTGCGGCCGGCGTGATCGCCGGGCTCGTGGCAATGCGGGCACTGAAGACGCTCGGTGTCACCCCGGCCTGCGACGTGACCACGATGGCGATCCGGGCCGAGGAGAGCGTCTGGTTCGAGGTCTCCTATATCGGCTCGCGGTCAGCCTTCGGCGTGCTGCCGGACGGTGCGCTCGAGGCAAAGCGAACCGACACCGGCCGGCCGCTCGCCGAGCACATGGCGGAGTGCGGCGCCGACGTCGATGCCGTGCGCCGGAAGGTAGCGTCACTGGATGCAAAAGACATCGCAGCGTGGGTCGAGGTCCATATCGAGCAGGCGCCGCAACTGATCGAGGCGGGACTGTCGGTTGCCATCGGCACGGGTGTGCCTGGGAACTTTCGTTACCCCGAGATCAAGATCCACGGCGAGTGGGCGCACGTGGGATTGCCACGGCGCTTCCGTCACGATGCTGTGCTCGCGGCGAGCGATTTTGCGCTGGGCCTCGACGAGATCTGGAAAGCGGCCGACGCCGCGAAACGCCCCATGGCCTTCACGATTGGTCGCTTCTATTCGGATGCGCGCGAGCACGCGCTGACCAAGGTGGCGGGGTTGATGACGCTGAGCCTCGATGTGCGTGCCTACGACAAGGCGCATCTCGCATCACTCGAGGCGGAGGTGCTGGCGCTTGCCCGAAACATCGAGACGAAACGCGGCGTCCGGGTGGATCTCGGCAAGCGGGCCTCGGCAGATGTGGCACCTTCAAACCCGAGGCTGATGCAGGCTTTGACCGAGGCTGCGGGAGCGATCGCTATTCCCACCATGCCCCTGGCAAGCCCCGCGTCGCACGACACGGCAACATTCACGGTAGCCGGCGTGCCGTCGTGCATGCTGTTCGTGCGCAACGCCAATGGCAGCCACAATCCGCACGAAGCGATGGAGATCAGCGACTTTCTCGATACGGCATCAGTGCTGACGCAGTGGCTTGCTGGTGCCGTGGAGGCGTGAGCGAGGAAGCATTGCGGGGAGCAACGCCATGAAGGGTCAGATCGACGAGCCCTTTCGCGAGGTCGCGGCGGCGATTGTCGTCGGGGCGTGCGGTCGCCTTCTGTTCCAGCAGCGCGACGACATTCCCGGGCTGCTCTATGCGGGGCTTGTTGGGCTCTTCGGGGGGCACAAGGAAGGCGACGAGACGCCGATCGAGACGGTAAGGCGAGAGATCGAGGAGGAAACGGGGCTCGCCTTTTCTGCAGAGCGCTTCCAGCCGCTCGTTGATTTCTCCGTCGCCTATCCGGCCGGCGGCGGTGTCAAGGGTGTCTACTACGTGCTGCAGGATGTCCCGATCGCGGACGTGGTAGTGACGGAGGGCTCGGCACTCGTCGCGACGCGCGATGAGTTGCCGGCACTGTTGCCCCGGATGACGCCGTCGGCCTGCTACGTGACCCGGCTGTTTATGATGCTGCCGGAGTGAGTGCCGCGGCGCAGTCGAGCTCTTGTGTCACGCCAGCTCCGGCAGGAGGATCGGATCCAGGGCGGGTTTGCCGAGGATCATGTCGGCACCCTTCTCGGCGATCATCATCGTTGCAGCGTTGAGGTTGGCAGAGATCATGGCCGGCATGATCGAGGCGTCGATCACGCGCAGGCCATCGATTCCGCGCACGCGCAACTGATCGTCGACGACCGAAGTCGGATCGTTGGCGGGGCCCATGCGGCAAGTGCCCATCAGGTGGTAGGTGCTCGAGCCCCATTGACGGGCGGCGGCGAGTAGCTCGTCATCGGACCGCACGTTCTCACCCGGATACTCCTCGCCCGCCAGATAGGGCTTCATCGGCGACGTGTTGATGAGTCGTCTTGCGAACTTCATCGCCGCGACAGTCACGCGCCGGTCGGTCTCCTCAGCGAGATAGTTGGGCTGGATCGACGGTTTGTCGAACGGATCGGACGAGCGGGCACGCACATAACCGCGGCTGACGGGGCGGTGCTGCCAGGCGGCGACGGTGAGGCCAGGGAAGTCGTCGAGCAGACCGTGGCGGCCCTGCTTGTAGCTCGCCGGCGTGAACAGAAATTGCAAGTCGTTCGGCCGCGTCGCCTCGTCGGAGTGCCAGAAACCATAGACCATCGACGGGCTGAGCGCGAGAATGCTTTCACGACCGGTGAAGTATTTGACGATCTCCCCGGCGAGTCGGAGGCCCTTCGAGCGTTCGTTCAAGGTCTCGATACCCTTCACGCGGACGCCGAAGCGGGGCGCGTAGTGATCGGCCAGGTTCTCGCCGATGCCGGCAAGCTCGTGGCGAACCTCGACGCCGAGCGAGCGAAGAAGGGGCCCGGGGCCGATACCGGACACTTGCAGGAGCTGTGGGGAATTGACGGAGCCGCCCGAGACGATGACTTCGCGACGCGCCCGGACCTCGGTGAGGGCGCCGCCCCGGCCGCCCTTGGCATAGGTGACACCGACGGCGCGCTTGCCGTCGAGAACGAGGCGCGCGGCTTGCGCGTTGGTGCGGATGGTGAGGTTCGAGCGTGAGCGTGCGGGATTCAAGAAGGCGCGGGCGGTCGACATGCGGCGACCCTTGTTGGCCGTGCGCTGCACGTAGGAGATGCCCTCCTGGCGCTCGCCATTGTAGTCGCGATTGCGTGGAATCCCGAGTTCTGCGGCGCCCTTGAGGAAGGCCTCGCAAAGCGGATGCGTGACCCCGAGATCGGTCACGGTGAGATTGCCCTGGCGCCCCCGGAACGTATCGTCGGCATCGCCGATCCGTTGCTCGGTCCTACGAAAGTAGGGCAGCACGTCGTTGTAGCCCCAGCCGCGATTGCCCTTCTGAGCCCAACCATCGAAATCCATGCGCTGGCCGCGATTGTAGATATGGCCGTTGATAGACGATGAGCCGCCGAGCGTCTTGCCACGGGGCACAGCGATGACGCGGCCGTTGGTCCATTCGCTGGTTTCGGCCTCATAGAGCCAGTTCACGCTTTTCATCGTGAGCGTATGGATGAAGCCGGCAGGGATGTGAATGAACGGGTGCCAGTCGCGTGGTCCCGCCTCGAGCACACAAACGCTGTGGCGACCGTCTGCCGATAGCCGATTGGCCAGAATGCAGCCGGCCGAGCCTGCGCCCACGATGACATAGTCGAAGGTGTCTGCCATTCCCGTCTCCCCGGGTGTCGTTCCGATCGGTGCGGCGCGCACCGTTGGCTCGATACTGACGTGTGGAAAGCGGGCCGACAATCCTCAGGGCGATCGGAGAGCGTTTGACTTCGCTCAAAGGTGTGCAACGCTTGAGGAGCGTCCGGAGCCAACCGTGCACGAGGTGGATTGGCCAGGGCGCTTCCCATCGCGCGTCCGAGGACGATTGCCATGCCCCAGACAGCAGCTTCCACCCAGACTATTCCAACCGAGGCCCGCCGCCTCTACGACAAGCTCGAGGAGCGCATCCTCGATCGCGATCAGGTCGGCGCCAGCCAAGCCTACTATGGCCTCGTCAAGGCCGGCCGGCCGCTGCCGGAATTGGTCAACGAGGGGGTTCGTATTCACGCTCCGCTGACGCACGTGCCCTATCACGAGCGCATCGACAAAGGCTTCGTGAATTTCGTCAACAACGACCACTGCCTGCTTTCAGCGCGCGCGACAACGCATCTGGCCAAGCTGATGCCGAAGGAGATGGCCGGGCTGCCGATGGCCCAGACGATCTGGTACATCCCGACCGGACTCGACATCTGGAACCAGAAGATCAACAAGGCGCCGGGGCACTATTCGCGCGGCATGGAGCCTATAAAAGGGCAACCGGTGAAGCCCGTCGTGCACTGGCCGGACCAGACCGCCGAGCACATCGAGGGCTCTCTCGACGAGAAGCTCGACCAGTGGCTCGATCTCGTGCATCGCGGGCATGTGCTGGACGCTTACCGGGTGTTCCTCGGGATCATGGAGGAGCCCGGCAATCGAAAGGAGGCACTGGCGCAACTTTGCTTCGCCGGCCTGATCGACCTTCAGGATCGCGTCTACCTCAATCGGTCCTACACCACGGGGCACAAGTCTTTTCGGGCGCGGGCGACGGTCGAACTCGGCAATTTCGTCGGCTGGGACAATGCGCATCACGTGCTCTATGCGGGCGCACTTGACATCGGGGTCGGGCCGCGCTGGTACTCAACGTACGAGATGGCCTGCAACTGCATCACGCACTACATCGAGAAGCAGAAGATCTCGGCTATCCCCTATGGTGGAGCGACCGCGAAGGAGGCCGAGATTCTGCGCCAGACGGCACCCTTGTCGAAAGATGAAGCCGAGGCGTTTCTCGACGTGGTCCTTCATGGGCAAGAGCCGGGTATCCAGGAAGCGTTGAGCCGATTGCTGCTGGCGGGCAAGGGACCGCGGCAGATCCTCGACGTGCTGCAGGTCGGCGGTGCCCAGGTCCTGCTCGAGACGCAGGACACGCTCAATTTCTCCATTCCCCAGCATTGCTACGAGTATCTCAACACGCTCGGCTGGTTCTACGACACCTTCGAGCATCCGCAGCGCCTTAAGCTGCTGTATGTCGCGACCACCTATCTCAATCGCAATGCTTGGCACAACCGGCAGGTCGGCGACGGCCGCGAGGTGCGCGCCGAGCTGCCAGCGGGCACGAATGCGAAGAGCACGGGCCAGATGCTCGAGCACGTCGTCGCCTCGACCGTCGCTCTCGACGGCCCGCAGGCGATCGCGTGGACGCGGGCCTATCTCGCAGGCGGTGGCGATCCGGCAGCCCTCGCGCAGCAGCTTGCGCTGTGTGCGACGCGCATCGGCAACGATCCGCACAACCAGGAACTCGGGCAACTCCTCGTCGAGGACTACTTCAAGAACCGCAGCTTCGACCGTAACCGGTTGCTGCTCGCCTGCGTGCAGCACACCGCTGTGCACCGTAAGTACGGCGACTTTCTCGAGGCGAGCCGGCGCTACGGCGACGCGATGGGCATCGGCGGGCTGGCGGCCTGAAGAGGCGCCGTCAAGATCTTGAAGCAGGAGTGAGCGCATGCTGCTCAAGGACAAAATTGCGATCGTCACCGGAGCCGGGCAAGGCATCGGCTCCGCGACCGCGACGGCGCTGGCTGAAGCCGGTGCCACCGTCATTACAGCCGACATCGACGGCAAGCTCGCCGAGGCGGCGGCAAACTCGATCCAGGCGCATCAACGCAAAGCGCTCGCCTTGACGGTGGATGTCGGGGACGTCGAAAGCATCCAGAGTATGGTCGACCGCACAATGGCGGCCTACGGTCGGATCGACATTCTCGTCAACAATGCCGGCGTGACGCGGCGCGCTGACATCATGGACATCACCGAGGCGGATTGGGACCGCATCCATCGGGTCAATGCGAAAGGCGTTTTCTTCTGCCTGCAAAGCGTGGCGCGGGTGATGATCCAGCAGCGTGGCGGGCGGATCATCAACATCGCGTCGATCGCAGGCAAGGGCTATGCCGGCACCTCGAACGCGGCCTACGCGGCGAGCAAGGGCGCGGTGATCAGCCTGACTAAGACCGCGGCCCAGCAACTCGGCAAATACGACATCAACGTCAACTCGGTCTGCCCAGGCGTCACTCGGACGGCGCTGGGTGAGGCCAATCTCCGCGTCAGGGCCCAGCAGGAGGGGCTCAGCATCGAGGCGATGGACGCCAAGCGTCTCGAGATCATTCCCATCCGGCGCGCCAACGATCCGGCGGATATCGCTGCGATGGTCGTGTTCCTGGCGTCTCCGGGCGCGCGCAACATCACGGGCCAGTCCTACAATGTCGACGGCGGCATCGTCCCGGACTGAGTACAATTCTGCCGACTGCGCTGGAACCGAGGATCCAATCGAGCCCGCTGCGGGTTCGGCGAGTGGAACCAGTTTGCGTGCAGGGAATCTCGCATGTCCGGAGCGATCAGGATCGGTGTCGGCGGGTGGACCTTCGCACCCTGGCGCGGCACGTTTTATCCCGAAGGCTTGGCGCACAAACAGGAGCTGAGCTTCGCGTCGCGCCAGCTGACGTCGATCGAGATCAATGGGACCTACTATTCCAGGTTCAAACCGGACAGTTGGCGAAAATGGCGAGACGAGACGCCAGATGACTTCGTCTTTGCGGTCAAGGGATCTCGCTTCTGCACCAATCGCAGAGACTTGCGCACGGCTGGTGCGGCGATCGAGAACTTTCTTTCCCAGGGGCTCGTCGAACTCGGTGCAAAGCTCGGCCCCATTAACTGGCAGCTCGCGAAAACGAAGAAGTTCGATGCGGACGAGATGACGGGTTTTCTCAATCTGCTCAAGTCCGAGCAACACGGCTTGCCGCTCAGGCACGCGGTGGAGGTGCGCCACCCGAGCTTCGTCAACGACACGTTTTTCGCGATGGCTCGGAAGAGAAGTGTGGCCATCGTTGTCGCCTTGGACGAGGAATTCCCCGAGATCGAGGTCCAAACCACAGACTTCACATACGCCCGACTGATGGAGAGCCGCGAGGACGAGCCGGACGGCCTCTCTCCAAAGGAACTCGCAGCGCTGGGCCAGCGGCTCAGATCGTGGGCGCGCCGGGGAGACGTCTTTGCGTACTTCATATCGGGGGCGAAAGTGCGCAATCCCGCCGCAGCGCAAGCCCTGATCGGGGCCATCGGGGACAGGCGACGCAACCGCTGACGCGCCCTATCTCTTCCGGGCGACGCAGTCGCTGCCGTTCCAGCGCTGACGCTTGCCGCAACCGGGCATCGGCTCGGCCCAAGCGGTCTCGTCGGGCAGTTTGGTGGCCTCAGCGAGGCGGGGCTTCTGCTCGGGCAGAAGGACGCTTTGTTCCGAGCCCGTGTCGCGGGCTTGCCACTCGGCGCCGGCCTGGGTGACGGCAGCCTCCAGCAAAAGACCATCCCGCAACGGCGGCGACCAGCCGTGGCCAGCCTCGTAGAACCGGTAGAACCGCGTCAAGAATCTGATTGTCAAGGCATTGCCGTCGCCGCGGCTGGCCATGCAGATCGGCGCCCGTGCTTGAACGAAACCGTCACGCGGTCCCGAGTCGGGCGTCGGCGGCGAGAGATCGAACGGATTGCGCTTTTCGCCAGGCATGGTGTAGGCGGCGAAAAGGCCCCTGTCGTGGACGAGCCAAAGCCGCTCGAGCAAGCCCTGCGCAGACTGAACCGCGGGCAACTCATCTGGCCGCAGTGCGGCACATGGCTCCCCCCTCGCCTTGTCGGCAACGAGGGCTGTCGGCGTCACGGATTGACCGCGGCCCTGGCTGTTGGCTGGCTGCGGCGAGAAGGCCGAGACCAGGCCGAGCAGCGCCCAAGCGCAAGCACTATCGAATCGTCTCTGCAGTTTCCGCATTCCAAGTTCACCGCCGCCACCTGACGCGGCCACTCAACCCCGACCGCGGCGATGGTCAACGGCGATGTCTCGTCATGGCAAACGGAGCCTTGCTTCAGGTCAGCCCAGCCTCTGCGCGAAGACGGAAAATGGGGTCCGTCTTGTCTCGCCGATGCGTGGCCCAGCTTGGTTTGATCGGCGGCACTTCGCCGAGCGAGAGCCGCGTCGTCTCGAAGATCACGATGCGGTGCGCGATGCGCCAGACGCCAGCGCGTCGCTCGACCCGGTCGGCGTAGCGGCCGTAGTGGGAAAGCTGGACCGGGCCACCGTTCGCGGCTGCGCCGTACTGGCGTTGTGCCTCCGGGCCGAGCGTGTGCGCAGTGAAGAAATACGTCTCCGCGATGGCGATGTCAGGGTTGGCGAACTCGATGAGGCATTCGCCGAGGAAGTGCATCACCTGGGTCGCGCCGCCCGTGCGGGATCTTGCGAACTCGATGAAGCCATCAAGTCCACCCTTGTAGTCACCATGATCGTCGTAGGCGTCCTCGTGATAGGTGGCACGCACGGCGTCCCAGTCGGCCCGGTCGACGCCGCGCGCGTAGCGGCTCATCAGATCGCGGATCTCGTCCTTGTCGATCAGGCGTTGAAGAGCATCGCTCATGGGCTGACCTCTAGTATGCCGGCGCCGACATTTGCTTCCCTTCGCGGCTAGGTCGAGAGCAAATGTCGGCGCCATTAGGAACACTGGCTACTCAATGTTTCCAGTGTAGCTTTTGCCCCTGACGTTTGGTGATGAGCCTAGCCGCAATCGCGTATCAAACGTCAGGGGCGCTACACTAGCGCGGGAACGGCTCTAGGCCCGGCTTAGCGCCCTCGGGCAGCGCGGTGCGGGCGACATTGAGCACCATGGCGATCAGCGTGTAGTAGCCGTTGACCGCGGTGAGATCCACGACGCCCTTTTCGCCGAACAGCGCGAGCGCGCGTGCGTAGGTGGCATCCGAAACGCACTTGTTCTGATGCAGCTCGGTCGCGAAGTCGTAGACGCACTCCTCGTCGATCGACATCTCACGCGGCCGCCGGCCGTCCGCGATGGCGTCGGCGATCGCCGGCCGCAGGCCGCCCTTCTCGGCCAAGGGGCGGTGTGCGTGCCACTCATAGCTCTGCCCCCACTGGCGCGCCGTGATGCAGATCGCCAACTCGTTCAGGCGCGGCGGCAGCGTGCTCTTGAAGCGCAGGTAGTCGCCCATCGCCTTGGCGCGGAGCATCACCTCGGGGCTACGCAGCATGGCCGCGAAGGGCCCACGAACGGCATAGCCCCGCCCTTCCGCAAACGTCTTGGCGGCGGCCTTCTGCTCGTCCGTCATCTTGTCGTCCGGAATGACCGGCATGCGCTCGCGGGACATCGTGGCTTGGCTCCATCGCTTGGGCGTTATCGGTACTCAGGCTTGCGCTTTTCGAGGAACGCCGCAACGCCTTCCTTGAAGTCGGGGCTGGCGCGCACCTGGTCGCCGAGGGTCTGGTCGAGCGGCTCGCGAGCCTGGGCGTGCTCGGCGATGGTGGCCGAGATCTGTGTTTTCACGGCTTGTACGGCGGCTGGGCTGTTGGCGGCGATCGCGCGCGCTTTCGCCAAGGCCCAGTCGAGGAGGTCGGTCGCGGGGACCACCTCGTTGACGAGGCCGAGGCGGGCGGCGGTGGCGGCGTCGACGAGACGTCCGGTCAGGATCAGGTCCATCGCGTGGACATAGCCGATCTGCTGGACGAGCTTCACCGTTGCGCCGCCGAACGGGTAGATGGCGAAGCGCACCTCGGGCAACCCGAAGCGAGCGTGAGGAGCGGCCGCCCGGATGTCGGTTGCGAGCAGCAACTCGACGCCCCCGCCGGCGCAGTCGCCGTTGACGGCGGCAATGATCGGCTTCGGGTAAACGCTGGTTTTGAGCAGGGAGCGGTTGACGATGGCCGCCGTCTCGGGGCTGGCGGTCAGATCGCCCCCGATGTCGGCGCCGGCGCAGAAGCCCTTCTCACCGGCCCCCGTTATGACGATCGCACGGCAGGCGGGATCCGCGGCAAGCCGGTCCCAGAGATCGGCGAGCTCGGCTAACATGGCGCGCGGCATGGCATTGCGCTTGGCCTGGTTGTCGATGGTGATCAGGACGACGTGAGGCTCGGGCTCGCTGACGAGAAGCGGCATGGAAAATTCCCTCGAGGAGCGGCGACTTGGCCGATGATGGG
The DNA here is from genome assembly GCA_022844225.1 of Hyphomicrobiaceae bacterium. Taxonomy (GTDB): domain Bacteria; phylum Pseudomonadota; class Alphaproteobacteria; order Rhizobiales; family Hyphomicrobiaceae. The sequence goes on from JALHMC010000011.1 coordinate 48,590, forward strand.
CAGGGTAGACACGGGGCGGTCGCACTCGGTATCTACTCGGCCTCACGTTAATCGCAGAGCTCGCAGCGGGACAGCTGGCTTATCGTCTTGCCGCAAGGGCCGCCCCGGAATCGACGATCTGGACCCCCGGACATGCAAGCCCCATTCAGCCGAACCGTCTTCGACCTGCTGGCCGAGCAGGCGGCGCGAGCCCCCGATGCCCCGGCGGTGATCGCCAGAGAGGGCACGGTGTCGTTCGCCGGGTTGCATGACGCTGCGTCCCGGGTCGCTGGGGCCCTTCGAGCACGCGGCATCGGACGTGGCGATGCGGTCGGTATCTTGATCAACAATCGCAAGGAATGGCTGGAGATCTTCTTCGGCGCGGCGGCACTCGGCGCCACCATCATTCCGCTCAGCACTTGGTCGAAGGGCCCGGAGCTGGACTTCCTGCTCGAGGACAGCGGCATCAAGTGCCTGTTCCTGATCGAGCGGCTGGGCGCTCAAGCGTTCGCTGACGAGATCGTCGCATTGAAGGCCTCCGGGCGGCATCCGGGGCTCGAGCGGTTCGTTCTGGTGGATGGCGCACCGCGCGACGGGTTCGAGTCCTACGAAAGTTACCGCGCCAGTGCGCCGATCGCTGCCTTGCCTCCCGGCGAAGGAGCGAGCGCGGGCGATACTCTCGTGGTGCTCTACACGTCGGGATCGAGCAACCGGCCGAAAGCCGTGCCGCTGCAACACTTCGCGGCGATCGAGAACGGCTTCAACATCGGCGAGCGACAAGGCCTGGTCCCGGGCGATCGCGTCTTGATCTCGATCCCGCTGTTCTGGTCGTACGGTGCCGTCAACGCGCTGCCGGCCACGCTGACGCACGGCGCAACACTTGTGCTGCAGAGCCGCTTCGAGCCGGGCGAAGCGCTCGACCTGATCGAGCAGCACGGCTGCACGGCGCTCTATACCCTGCCGGCCATGACCAATGCGCTGGTGGCGCATCCGGCATTCGCGCGGGACCGGACGCGGACGCTGCGAACAGGCGTGACCATCGGAGCGCCACAAGATGTCCTGAAGGCGGCCGAGGTGCTGGGTGCCTCGCGCATCTGCAACATCTACGGTTCGACGGAAACGTACGGTAATTGTTGCGTCACGCCGAATGGGTGGTCGCTCGATGAGCGAGCCCACTGTCAAGGCCCGCCACTGCCGGGCGTGTCGCTGCGCATCAGGCATGCGGAGAGCGGCGCACTACTCGGACCTGGCGAGACCGGCGCCGTCGAGGTCAAGGGATTCCTGATGCCCGGCTATCTCGGAGACAGCTCCAGGCACAACGTCGAGGTGATGACCCATGACGGTTGGTTCCGCACAGGCGATCTCGGACACCTGGATGACAGTGGGCATTTCCATTTCGCCGGGCGCTCGTCCGAGATGATCAAGCGGTCGGGTATCAACGTCTCGCCAGCCGAGGTGGAGGAGGCTCTTCAGCAGCATCCGTCGGTAGGTATCGCCGGCGTGACGGGGCTTGCCGACCCGCATATGGGTGAGGCCATCGTGGCGTTCGTCGTGGCGAAGCCGGGGGTGCAGGTCGACGCCACTGAGCTCGTCGCCCATTGCCGCGAGCGACTTTCCGGCTACAAGGTTCCGGACGTCGTCCGTCTGACGGAGGCCTTGCCGCTGACGCCGACCGGGAAGTTGATGCGGCGCGAGCTCAAGGCGTTGGCCGAGGCGGGGCGCGATTAAAGCGGCGCCTGCCACACGCTTACCCGGGCGGCGAGTGCTCGATAGTGACTGGAAGAGAACGGAGTCCTGCCCATGCGTGCCTTGCGCTGCCATACTCTCGGTGACCTCGGCTCGCTCCGCGTCGACGAGGTCGAGAGCCCGATCCTGGGCCCAGGGCAAGTTCGCATCGGTGTAAAGGCGGCGGGCGTCAACTTTCCTGACATCCTGATGTGTGAGGGCAAGTATCAGGTCAAGCCGCCGATGCCCTTCATTCCGGGTCTCGAGGTCGCGGGCGTGGTGATGGAGGTGGGCGACGGCGTCTCCCATGTGAAGACCGGTGATCGGGTGCTGGCGTTCGCGCGACTGGCCGGTGGTTTCGCCAGCGAGATCGTTCTGCCCGGCGGTATCGTGACCCCGATTCCCGACAAGATGGACTTCGAGACGGCAGCGGCATTTCCCGTAGCCTACGGCACGGCGCAATTCGCCCTCGACTACCGCGGACACTTGAAGGCCGGTGAGACGCTCGTCGTCCTGGGCGCGACCGGTGGGGTCGGGCTGGCGGCCATCGAATGCGGGAAGCTGCTGGGTGCTCGCGTCATCGCGGCGGCAGGCGGAGCAGAGAAGCTGGCTCTGGCAAAGGAGTACGGCGCCGACGAGGTCGTCGACTACCGGGCCGAGAATCTGCGCGACCGGCTTCGCGAGTTGACGGGCGGCAACGGAGTGGACGTGGTGTTCGATCCCGTGGGCGGGCCCTATTTCGATGCCTGCGTCCGGGCAATCGGCTGGGAAGGACGCATGTTGGTGGTCGGCTTCGCCTCGGGCGAGGTGCCGAAGCCCGCGGCGAACCTTATTCTCGTCAAGAATTTTTCAGTGATTGGTGTCGTGTTCGGAGAGCACAGCCATCGTTATCCGGACCAGTCGAGGACCATGTTGACGGGCTTGCTTGCGGCTTGGCAGGAGGGCAAGCTTCGGCCGCGCATCTACAAGTCGTTCCCGCTGGAACGCGCCATCGACGCATTTGCGGAGATCACGGCGCGGCGGGTTCAGGGCAAAATGGTGCTGACCATTTAGCCCGGCGTGCCGGCTTGCCAGCAGCTCGGAAGGCCTTTCGAAAGGGCGTCGCAGGGCGCCACGGCAAAAAGCAAATAAAAAGCCCGCGGCCGGGGGACAGGCCGCGGGCTAAAAGCGTGACGCCACTATGGGGGGATAGGTGGGACGGCGCCACGTTTCGGACACCCCTATGAAAGCCCATCTGTGGCATTTGTGCAAGGGGGATCAGCAAAAATAGTTGATGAATCTCAAACGAATGAGTTTGCACTTGACGAATCATAGTTAATTATTTCGCCATCCGCCACGCTGCCGAACCATTCGTAAGCCAGAATAAGCTCATGCGACTGAGAGGGTTATTTCGGTCTACGACGACAGATGATCCGGCTCAGCGCAGCAAGTTTGGTCCGCCGCGCTGACTCACGAGATAGCGTTACGCGGGCGCGAACTCACGAGAATTGCCAGATGGACTTGAGCTTTCGCGGAGCATGGGCGGCCGCTTCGCCGTTGGGTCAGCACATTGGACCGGCGCCCACGCAGATCGAGGAACTGCGGAAAGTTCCAGACCGGGGCACTATATGGGGCGTGCCCGCAGCGGCTCTGGGCGCAGCCTGCACGTCAGCTCGCAGCCTTGGCCGGAGACGAGGTGGCGGGCTGTCCAGGGTTGCGCTTGAAGCTGAGCGTCAGGTTGCCATCGGTCAGCTCCGAGCATTCGACGTGCGCGACAAACGGGTCGGACGCCTCGATGGCAGCAGCCTCCGTGCAGGCGGCGGCAGAGTCGAAAGGCTTGACGTGAACGCCGTTATCGCCGTTCGGGAGAGCGAGCAGCGTGATCATGACGATGATGATGGGATCCATGGCGCGGTTCTCCGGCGCATGAGTGGCGTTGAGGAACGGCTTGACCGCTCCCGCTGCACGCAGAACACGATGGAAAGCCCCCGCTTCCCGCCGCCCGTACGACGAGGCTATCGGCGTCTCGTACGATCCGGCTGCCTTCGACTCGACTCAACTGACGACGGCCAATCAGCCTTAAGAAAATGGCAACATTTCGAGCAGGTTAGGCTCGGTCCGAGTCTATGCGTGCGCGGCATCCGCTGATGCGACGCGACCTACCTCGGCGGAGTGAGGCCCGGCTCCTCCGAGGCCAGCAATTGAGCGAACAGAGCCTCGACCATGCCGTCGGTGACGTCCTCGATGCGGGACGGACGCCATTTTGGGGCTTTGTCCTTGTCGACGAGCAGTGCGCGCACGCCCTCGGGAAATTCACCCGCCTCGAACAGGTGCGTGCAGAGGCGGAACTCCACGTTGAGAGCGGCCTCGAGAGAGCCGAGGCTTGGGGCACGTCGCATGGCCGCCAGGGAAGCCTTGAGCGCCAGCGGCGACTTCTGGAGAAGATCCGCGCGGGTCTTCATCGCCCAATCGGCGGTCGTCGTCTGCAACTCCGCAAGAATGGCCTCGACGGAAGGCTGGGCGAAGTATCGGTCGATCTCCGGCTTCAGTGCCATCAGCGGCGAGTCGGGAACTGGCGCCGCATCGGCCACCTCGTCGAGGATGTCGGAGACCGCTTCGCCGTTGGCGTCGGTAAGAGCCGCAACGAGGGAGGCGCGCCGCTGGTGCGGGATGTGGACATCGGCGAATCCTGCCTGAATGGCGTCCGAGCCGTTCATGCGCGCGCCCGTGAGGCCGAGGTAGATGCCGAGTTCGCCAATCGCACGGCCGAGGAGCCAGGTGCCGCCGACATCCGGGATGAGACCGATGCCGGTCTCGGGCATGGCCAGCATCGAGCGATCGGTGACGATGCGCCCACCACCTTGCGCGTGGGCGGAGAGACCGATGCCGCCTCCCATGACGATGCCGTCCATGATGGCAACGAACGGCTTCGGATAGCGATGAATAAGGGCATTCAGGCGATATTCCTCGCGCCAGAAGGTGCGGGCGAGACCGGAGCCCTCCGTGCGACTTTCATAGAGCGAAAGCACGTCTCCCCCCGCACAGAGAGCGCGGTCGCCGGTGCCGTCGAGAATGACGAGGGCGATCGCCGGATCATCCTTCCAGGCGAGAAGCGTCGACCAGATCTCACGGACCATGCCGAGGGTCAGGGCGTTGAGGGCCTTAGGCCTGTTGAGCGTCAGACGGCCTGCGCGGCCCTCGATTCGGATCAGGACCTCGGGCTCGGACGTCGGCTGAGACATGGGATGGTGCTCTGCTGATTGGCGCTTTTCGTTCGGCCGATAGTTTAAGGCGTCCCGCGCGCCCGCCAAGGCCGGATTGCAGAGCCGCGTTGCATCGGAACGAGAAAGGGCGGCCCATTGGCCGCCCTCCGCAGTGGATAAGCTGTATCGCGTGGCTCAGTGGGCACCAGCAGGATTGGCACCGGCTCCGACCACGTAGATGGCGATGAAGAGGAACAGCCAGACCACGTCGACGAAGTGCCAGTACCAGGCAGCAGCCTCGAAGCCGAAATGCTGCTTGGGCGTGAAGTGGCCCTTCATCGCGCGGACCAGACAGACTGCAAGGAAAATGGTTCCGATGATGACGTGGAAGCCGTGGAAGCCGGTCGCCATATAGAACGTGGCGCCGTAGATGTGGCCCGAGAAATTGAACGCAGCGTGCCCGTATTCGTAAGCCTGCAGCAGCGTGAAGATGAAGCCGAGAACCACGGTTGCAAGCAATCCCTGGATCAGTCCCTTGCGGTTGTTCTCGAGCAGCGCGTGATGCGCCCATGTCACCGTCGTGCCTGACAACAGCAGAACGAGAGTGTTGACGAGCGGCAGTCCCCACGGATTGAAAGTCGCGGTGAAGTTTTCGCTCGGCTTCGGCGGCCACGTGCCACCGGTCAAGGCGTTGCGCTCGACAAGGCCGATGAGATCCCGACCTTCGACCACGGAACCGTCGGGTTGGGTGATCGGCAGCGGGTGCACGCCAGAGGGGAAGAGAGAGACGTCGAAATAGGCCCAGAACCAGGCGACAAAGAACATCACCTCGGAGGCGATGAACATGATCATGCCGTAGCGCAGATGCAGGCGCACCACGGGGGTATGGTCGCCGCGGTGCGCCTCTTTGATGACATCGCGCCACCAGCCGTACATGGTGTACAGCACGCCGAACGTGCCTATGGCGAACAACCAGGGGCCGCGCATTCCCAGCAGCGTGGTTGTGGGGCTGCCGTGCGTCTTCATCCAAACGATGGCGCCAACGGCCATCACGAATGCGAACAGCGAGCCGACCGCGGGCCAGGGGCTCGGGTCGACGAGATGGTAGTCGTGGTTCTTGGCGTGGGTGTCGGCCATCTCGGTTCTCCTGGTCCCCTCATCCTCTGGCGGCTGTCGGTGGCTGGACCACCCTGCCGTTCATCACTTCGAGCGTCTTGTGCGGAAAGCGGGCAACGGGCTGGCCCGCGGTCTTGCCGCCGATGCAACTATCCCGGTGGTAGCGATTGTTGGGCGCTCTCCTTTGAGCCTGCGTCCCGGTCCTGGGACGGTAGGCGCGCCTCTGCGCTGGTCTTGGGCTTCACCACCGGATGGAACGTGTAAGACAGTGCGATCGTGCGAACCATCGCGCCATCGGTATCTTTGACGATCGCCGGATCGACGAAGAAGCTCACCGGCATCTCCATCGACTCGCCCGGCTCCAGCCGCTGCTCGGTGAAGCAGAAGCACTCAACCTTGTTGAAGAAGGCGCCGACCTGCTCGGGCGTCACGTTGAAGGTCGCCGTTCCTACGAGTGGGACCGACGAGCGGTTGGTCGCGCGGTAGAAAGCCAGGTTGTTCTCGCCGATGCGCACCTCGGACGTCGTCACCAGCGGTGCGAAGTCCCACTCGAGCCCAGGAGCGACGTTCGAATCGAAGCGCACGGTGATTGTCCGGTCGAGCACCTCGGTGGATGGAGCGATGGCGCGCTGCGTCGTACCGGCGAACCCCGTGATCTGGCAGAACAACCGATAGAGCGGCACGGAGGCGTAGGCGAGGCCAACCATACCGATCGCGATGCTGGCGCAGATAACGGCGACTTTGGCATCCGATCTGGCATGCCCGTGACTGTTCGTCATTTGGGGACCTGCTTGGTTGCGTCTTGGGTAACTGGGGGACGTGACGTGAAGCCACCATCCTTTTTGTTGAGCGCGTTCGGCCCCAGTCGGACGATGGTCGCGACATAGAACAGAACGACCAGTGCCGCGAGCGCGAGCCCAATGGCGAGCGAGCGCATGCGCTGCCGCCGTTTGTGCTCGTCCTCTGCGGAAGTCGCCACGCTCATTCCTTTCGCGCCTCAGCCAACGAGATGCCGGAACGAGTGCTCGGCCAGCAGTACGGCGAACAGCAGGAAAAGATACAGGATCGAGAATGCAAACAGACGTTTGGCAGCCTTGTCCCCCGCCGCGCTATCGGTCTTGCGCCAGACGTCGACAGCGAGCGCCACGAACGCGATGCCGAGGACGACCGAGACGATTGCATAGACGACGCCACCGAGACCAGTGACGGCAGGCGCGCAAGCCAGCGGAGCCAGCAGCGCGCTGTAAAGCAGGATCTGGCGCCGCGTCTCACCTGGCCCGGAGACGACCGGCAGCATCGGTACGCCAGCCGCTTCGTAGTCGCGCGCGCGGTAAAGGGCCAGGGCCCAGAAGTGCGGCGGCGTCCACATGAAGATGATCAGGAAGAGAAGGAAGCTGTCGAGGCTGACGTCGCCGGTCACGGCCGCCCAGCCGATCATGGGCGGAAAGGCACCAGCGGCACCGCCGATGACGATGTTCTGCGGCGTGCTCCGCTTCAGCCACATCGTGTAGACGAGCACGTAGAAGGCGATCGTGAACGCCAGCAGAGCTGCCGCGAACCAGCTGACGGTGATGCCGAGAGTGAGCACGGACAACACGGAAAGGACGAGACCGAAGGCCAGCGCCTCGTCGGCGGTGACGCGGCCTTGCGGAACGGGGCGTGACCGCGTTCGGTGCATGATGGCGTCGATATCGGCGTCCCACCACATATTGAGCGCACCGGATGCTCCGGCTCCGACAGCGATGGCCAGGAGTGCAATGAGACCAAGCGCAGGATGCAGGGCGCCAGGGGCTGCAACCATTCCGGTGAGCGCGGTGAAGACGACCAGCGACATCACGCGCGGCTTCAGGAGGGCGACGTAATCCTCGATGTCTCCTCCGAGCGTCGGGTTGCTCGTCTCGTCTGATGTGACCCCGATCTCGGCCATGGCGGACAGAAAACTCCTGGTCTCGAGTTCAACGACGGGAAGCGCACGCCCCCCGTCTCGATCGTGATGCTGCGGGATGAGCAATCACCCGGCAGATTAGTGGTGCTCTTTGGCGTCGATGCGCGGCAGCGTCTCGAAGCAGTGGAACGGAGGCGGCGAAGACAGTGTCCACTCGAGCGTCGTCGCACCCTCGCCCCACGGATTGTCGGCCGCTTTCTGTTTCTTGGAGAAGGCCATGAACACGCCGAAGAAGAACACCAGGGTCGCGAAGGCGGTCAGGTAGGAGCCATAGGACGATATCTGGTTCCACTGCGCGAAGGCGTCGGGATAGTCGACATAGCGCCGCGGCATGCCAGCCAGCCCGAGGAAGTGCTGCGGGAAGAATAGGATGTTGGCGCCGATGAAGGTCAACCAGAAGTGAATGACGCCGATCGTCTCGTTGTACATGTAGCCGGACATCTTCGGGAACCAGTAGTACCAGCCGGCGAAGATGGCGAAGACGGCTCCGAGCGACAAAACATAGTGGAAGTGAGCGACCACGTAGTAGGTGTCGTGCAGCGCGCGGTCGACGCCGGCGTTTGCGAGCATCACGCCCGTCACGCCGCCGACGGTGAACAGGAAGATGAAGCCGAACGCCCAGAGCATCGGCACCGTGAAGCGGATCGATCCGCCCCACATGGTCGCGATCCACGAAAAGACCTTCACGCCGGTCGGCACCGCGATCACCATGGTGGCGAACACGAAATAGGCTTGCGTGTTCACCCCCATGCCGGACGTGTACATGTGGTGGGCCCACACGACGAAGCCGACGAGGCCGATGGCGACCATGGCATAGGCCATGCCGAGATAGCCGAAGATCGGCTTCCGCGAGAAGGTCGAGACAATGTGGCTGATCATGCCGAAGCCGGGCAGGATCAGGATGTAGACTTCTGGATGGCCGAAGAACCAGAACAGGTGCTGGTAGAGGACGGGATCGCCACCACCGGACGCCGTGAAGAACGTCGTGCCGAAATTGCGATCCGTCAGCAGCATGGTGATGGCGCCGGCCAGAACGGGCAGCGACAGCAGCAGCAGGAAGGCCGTGATAAGCACCGACCAGACGAACAGCGGCATCTTGTGCAGGGTCATGCCTGGCGCGCGCATGTTGAAGATCGTGGTGATGAAGTTGATAGCGCCCAGGATCGACGATGCACCGGCGACGTGCAGCGACAGGATCGCGAAGTCCATCGCAGGGCCTGGATGGCCCGTCGTAGAAAGTGGTGCATAGACAGTCCAACCGGCACCGACACCGCAGCCCGACATGTCGCCCGGCGGTGCGCACGTACCGGCACCTTCGACGAACATCGAGATGAGGAGCAGCGTAAACGAAGCCGGCAGCAGCCAGAACGAAATATTGTTCATACGCGGGAAGGCCATGTCCGGCGCGCCGATCATCAGCGGCACGAACCAATTGCCGAATCCGCCGATCATGGCCGGCATGACCATGAAGAACACCATGATGAGGCCGTGACCCGTCACGTACACGTTGTACATGTGGGCGCTACCGAAGTACTGCATGCCCGGCTCGGCCAGCTCGAGACGCATCATAACGGACAGAAAGCCACCGATCACCCCCGCCACCATGGCGAAGATCAGGTACATCGTGCCGATGTCCTTGTGATTGGTGGAGAACAGCCAGCGACCCATGCCGTAAGGCGTGTGCTCATGATCGTCGTGTGATGCGTGCGCGCTGCCGGCCATTTCTTATCGCCTCGGTTTGCGGAGCTTAGACGGTCTTCGATTTTATGTTGCGGCTTGCGACGCGTGGACGTCGCAATGCCGAGGCCATGTCACTTGGTGGTGGCGGCCACTTTGCTGCCTGATTGCTCGATCGCAGCCTTCTCAATCAACTCGCGCGCCGGTCCGCGTTTGCGGTCCTTCATCAGCGCTGCCCACTGATCGAAAATCTCGGGCTTCACGACCCGGACGGCGATCGGCATAAAGGCGTGGTCTTTGCCGCACAACTCGGAGCACTGCCCGTAGTAGACGCCTTCGGCTTTGGGCTTGAACCATGTCGCGGTGGTCCGGCCCGGCACGGCATCGACCTTCGAGCCGAACGACGGCACCGTCCAGTTGTGGATCACGTCGCTGGCGGTAACGAGGACATGCACGACCTTGCCGACCGGCACGATAACCTCATTGTCGACGGCAAGCAGGCGAGGAGCCTTGATGCCCTTCTTGATCCGCTCGTCGCGTTCGGCATCGGTGAGCATGATGGAGGTGAAGTTGAAGCCGCCCTGATCGGGGTACTGGTAGGTCCAGTTCCACTGATTGCCCGTCGCCTTCAAAGTAACATCGGCCTTCGGGTAGCTGTACTGGGCGAACAGCAGCTTGAAAGACGGAATGGCGATGAGCACCAGGATGAAGACGGGGATGATCGTCCAGGCGACCTCGAGCCCCGTGTGATGCGTCGTCTTCGACGGGACCGGGTTGGCGTTCTCGTTGAAGCGGAACACGACGATCGCGAGCAGGATCAGCACGAAGATCGCGATGGCAATGATGATGACGTTGACGAGATCATGGAACGAGTGGATGCCTTCCGCGATGTCGGTGACGGCACCTTGCATGCCCATTTGCCACGGAGAGGGTTCTCCGGTTCCCGCCAATGCCGACGTCGCCGAGAATGCGATGGCCGCCGCTGCGCCGATCACCGTGCTCTGCAACGCGTTCCTGAGCCGTCTCATCATCCGTCGTCCTCGACCTGCCGCCTGTCTCGCGTCGGGCGCCGGATGCCGGCGCGCCGCAGTAACCGAATGCCTGGGCCACGCCAGTCGGCATGCCATGCCATCCGGCCAGCCGCAAGTGCGCTACGTGTTGAAAAGGCGATCTCTCCGCGCTGCCGACGTCGCATCGGCATTCGAAGATACCTGAGGCCCGCCGCCGTCAGCGGAGCTAAAAAGGACCTGTTCAACCGGCTCTTGCCCAGGCGACGCCTTTACGCGCACCCTGCCAGAGAAGTGAGCACGACGCGCGCAGGCGACTCAAGCGCGCTGCGCTGCGGCATATTGCTCGATCGCGCCTCATCCGGCCCCCCCCTCAGGGGCGCTGTTGGGCAGGCTTTTGATACCGGAGGTCCGCAATGAATTCACCGGTCGTGCGGCATCGGGGCGTGGTCTCCTCGCCTCGTGCGTGTTATCGGCGTGCTGTCACTGCCGCGGCCGGACAATGAATGTCGTCGGCCGTCGGCAGTGCGCAATGGGATACCGGGTCCGGATTGCGCGCCGCGATCACAGCGGCTGCTGTTGCCGTCACGGTCAGGAGCAGAATGTGGACGCAATGGGCATGATGCGGCGTTTCGGTTTGCGGTGCCTGGGGCGCGGATTTTGCCGAGCCACGCGTATCGCCGCGCTGTCTACGATTGTCGTGCTCGCTGGCCTTCTAACCAGGCCCGATCTGGCGGCGGCTCAGTCCGGCACGGTCAAGGCCCAGCACGGGGACTGGCAGGTAGTGTGCAAGCCGCCGCCGCCTGGCGCCAGGAACGAGATCTGCGCGCTGGTCCAGAGTGTCACGGCCGAGGACCGCAACAATGTCGGCTTGACGGTCTATTTCCAGGTTTTTTCTAACGGTACGAGGGTTTTGCGTGTCTTTGCCCCACTCGGGGTCTTGCTGCCGCCGGGCCTCGGCTTGAAAATTGACGACCGAGACGTCGGCAACGCGCCGTTCCTCCGGTGCCAGAACTTCGCCTGCTACGCGCAGGTTGTGGTCGAGGATAAGCTCATCGAACAGTTGAAGTCAGGCAAGACGGCGGTTTTCATCATCTTCCAGACCGAAGAGGCCGGCATCGGCATCCCCATTTCGCTGGGCGGCTTTTCGCAGGCGCTCGCAGCGCTTCGGTGAGTGGGCGCGACCGTCCCATCAAATTTTGCGCGAGAGCGAGCACAACCGGCGCTTCCCGTGGTTGTATATGAATAGATGGCGGGCGGGTCCGATTTTGGACCTACGCCGTGAACGCTTTCGCGCGCCCGCGCTTTTGCCATCATGTCCCGCTAGCCTCGAACAGGTTGGTGGGAGCCGAGAACGTTGGGAGTACGGCATGGGACCGGGAGCACCTCGTCCAGTCGAGCGGCTGACCGAAACAGTCACGGAGCGGCGCATGCGGCGGCTCAACGGATTCCCACAGCCTTACAGGAAGTACATTGCCGGCCTGACCTCTTGCGCGCCCGCGGTCGAGGATCTGGCGGATTCCTACCCGGCTCTGCTGTTCGCGCTCGCCACCGGCTACAGCAATGTCAGACGCCGACAGGCGGCCTTCGAGGCAGTCGTTGCCGGTCACCCGCTCAAGCTCGCGGCGGGATGTCTGGAACTGCCGCTGTGGTTGCGTCGCCTGCCGGCACAGGCCTTCGCCCAGCCGCTTCCCGTGCTTCCGGCCGACGAGGAGTTCACCGCCGCAGCCGTCAATCGCATGCCCGACCAGCCGCGCGACGCCGCGGTCTGGTTCGAACGCACCTTGGTCGGTCATCGGCTGGCAGGGCGTGATCTGGCGCTATGGTGCCTTCGCGAGCCTCGACTTCTCCCGCCGCACACCAGCGACGAGGACATGCAGTGGCTGCTGGCCTGGGCATGGGCGAGCCTCAATCCGGGCTTCGCAGGTCATCGCCTGTTGCGCGGGGCGTGGTCGCCGGCCATCGGCTGGAAGCGCGCCCGTGACGAGGTCTCGATATGGCGCAAGAGGATCGATCTCGTGGGTGCCCTGGCGGATGGTCCGCGCGGGACTTGGCTCGACGACGCCACCGTGTCTGGCCACGCGATCGTGTCGCTACGCACGGTCGAGGATTTCGTAGCCGAGAGCGTGGCGATGGAGAATTGCCTCGACCAGTACGCCGCGCACCTCGCCTACGGGCGGGTGAGAATTTTCAGCGTCCGCAAAGAGGGCCGCTCGATTGCCGACGTCGAGGTGACGCTGAAGCCGGACGACAGTAATGCGCCGTGCATCTCTCAGATCCGCGGGCCCCGTAACCGTCGGGCGCCGCCCGCTGTCTGGCAGGCCGTCCACGCCTGGCTCGCGGGGCAATCGTTCCGGCCGGCAGATACGCAACCGACGTCGGCCCAGGCCACGCGCGAGGCGTTCCGGAAGTTTTGGCAACCCTACGTGAACGCCGCCGAGAGCGCTGGCCTGCCGCCGCACGTTCTGGCACGCGTGCTCGGGCGGGACGCTCGCCGCGTCAAGCCGCACGATGCCGTCGTCGAACCGATTCCGCTCGAGACGGCGGTTGCCCCAACGCCGAGACCGGCAAACCTCAATCGCGCCCGCATGCCGGCCGACGGTCGAGCGGATTCGCCGTTGGCCCTGGTCGCCCCGAGACGCGCCCGCGCGAGTGAGTGAACGGCACGGACACGTCCCGCCCAAAGGAGGGGTCAAGCCTTTCGGAACCCCTGATCGATGTCCTTAGTAAAGGCGAGCCCGAGGCCAGGGGACGTGGGCACCGTCATCTCGCTGTTGACCGGAATCGGCGGGTTCTCGAACAGGTTCCGGCACCAGGGCATGTACTCGACGATCTCGCCGTTCGGGATGGCAGCGATGAGATGGACGTGCACCTCGGGGATCAAATGCGAGACGACGGGGATGTTGTGCGCCTCGGCCATGCCGGCGACCTTCATCCATTGCGTGATGCCGCCGACGCGGACGAGGTCGATCATGGCGATGTCGACGGAGCGCCGCTCGAGCATCTGGCGGAACGGCTCGATACCCCAGACGTATTCGCCGCCCGCGATGGGTGTTTTCAAAGCGGCCGTGACAGTGGCGAGACCTTGAAAGTCGTCGGCGCGGGTGACGTCTTCGAGCCAGTGCAGGTGGTAGGGCTCGACGCGCTTTCCGATGTCGACGGCCTGGTAGGTGGTCCAGCGCTGGTTGATGTCGCACATCAGCTGGATGTCGGGACCGATGATCTCGCGCAACACCTTGATACGGTTGACCTCGATCTCCGGCGTGGTGTGACCGGGCAACGCGAGCTGGGTCTTCATCGCCTTCCAGCCGCGATCGACGAGTTTGCGGCCGGCGGTTTCGACCTCGTTCAGCGTGAACTGGCGCATGAGCGCACCCGAGGCGTAGGCCGGCACCTTGTCGCGATGGCCACCGAGCAGTTTGGCAACCGGCTGGCCGAGGTGCTTTCCCTTGATGTCCCAGAGCGCGGTGTCGAGGGCCGAGAGCGCGAGGGTGAAGACGCCCTGAGGGCCAGCGCTCGAGCAGGCATCGCGCAGCTTTTGGGCGATGCGCTCGGTAGCGAGGGCATCCATGCCGATCATAAGCGCGCCGAGGTCGTCGACGGCCTGTTTCAGCGTCCGGTTCATGGCGGCGCCGAAGAAGGTGACGCCGATGCCTTCGGTGCCGTCGGCGGTGGCGATCTTGACCAGTACGAAGGGGCGCGTGGCGCCTGCAACCTGAGGGCCATCGGCGAGCGGCTCGTCGGCCGGCAGCTCGACGATCTGCGAGAGAACGTGCGTGATCTTCATGGGAGCCTCATCGGGAGCCGCTGGCGTGAGAAAGGGTTCATGGTCGGGCGGCGAAGGCCCGGAAGTCAACCGATCGTACGGCCGACCGCAGCTCGGCGTCGGCTGGGTTCGTGACCCAACACTTAATCCGATGATCAAAATTTGAGGAAGAGTCGAGGGGGCTCGGTAAGGCCTCGGGGAGCATAGTCTCCCTTCGGCGTTGCACTGCCCCTCAAACGCATCGGTGACGTGACGTCATCGGTGGAAAGGTTGCCGCCATGAACGCTCGTACCATCGGATTCATTGTCGCGTGCGTCGCGATCACGATGTTCGCAGCCGGGATCAACCCCTTCGCGCCTGGCGACCCTTATCAGCGGCACATTTTGACGAGTCGCTAGCCCGTGGGCGCATCGCGCTCGGCATTAGCGCGAACCGTGGCGGTGGCGGCGAGACGTTTCGCCAGTCCGGCTCAAAACTCCTCCAGCAACCTGCCAAAGCCCGGCACCTTGTCGGTGATGCCGTTCGCTCTCAGGGCGTGCCAGTAGGTGGCTGTGTTGATCGCGATCACTGGCTTGCCGAGCCAGAGTTCGGCGGCCGCCGCGAGCCGCACCATGGAGAGGTTGGTGCCGACCTGAACCAGGGCGTCGACGTCGTCCCCGTCGAGGCGCCGCAGCGCGTCGCGGCACTGGGCCGAGGTGGTATGCGCGATGCCGACCCAGGATTTGCATTCGAGCGCGATGTCGCGGACGGTGGTGTAACCCATGTCGGCGAAGTAGCGCTTCACCTCGTCGTTCATGACGGGCCAGTAGGGCGTCAACAGTGCGATTCGGCGTACGTTGCCGTAGGCCTTCAGCGCGGCGGTCATGGCGTGGCTACCGACGGTGACCTTCAGCCCCGAGCGCTGCTCGATTCCAGCGACGAAGGCGTCGGCGCCCTTGGCTCCGCCGAAGAACGAGAGCGCCGAGATGCCCATGACCAGATAGCCGGGCTCGGCGGTCATGACACTGTCCACGGCGGCCATCACGTTGTCGCCGATGACGCCGATGCCGGCGCGGAAGGTGTCGTTCGACAGCGCCGCCGCATTGGGCGTGTAGATGCGGCTGTAGTGGTTGGTCACGCCATAGGGGCGCATATCGTCCATGTCGGGCTGGACGATGGTGTTGGTCGAGGGCGCCATGACGCCGAGTTTCAGGCGAGGAGCGAGAGCGTCGGGCATGTTCAGCGTCCTGTCGGGCAAGTCGGGATTACGCCAGATCCTTCACCGCCGCGATGTAGTCGCGCATGGCGGTGATATGGTCGGCGAGCGTGCGGCCGGGGATGCGGGTGTGGGGACCGCGGCCATACGTCGTGTTGAGCGTCACGTGGGTGACGCCGGCGGCCTTCCAGCCCTCGAGCGCGCGGCGCCAGTCCTCGGGGCCTTTGCCTTCGGCGGTGGAAACCCAGACCTCGAGACCGACCGAGGCCGGGTCGCGACCGGCCTCGCGAACGTAGTCCTTCAACTTCTGGAACTGGGCCGTCGCCTCGGGACCCTGCGGGTGAGCTAGCATGATCCAGCCGTCTCCCCATTTCGCGATCCGCCGGAGCGTGACGTCTTCGTGGCCGCCGAACCAGAGCGGGATGGCGCGCTTCGTCGGCAGCGGGTTGATGCCGGCATCGTCGATGGTGTGCCACTCGCCCGAGAACTTGACGTGTCGCTCGGCCCACAGCGCCTTCATCACCTGGACTTGCTCCTCGGAGCGGCGCCCGCGCGTCTTGAAGTCGACATTGAGGGCCTGGAACTCGACCGGATTCCAGCCGATGCCGACGCCGAGGCGGAAGCGACCGCCGGAGAGCACGTCGAGCGAGGCCGCCTGCTTGGCGACGAGAGCAGCCTGGCGTTGGGCGAGGATCAGCACCTGGGTGGAGAAGCCGATCGACTTGGTGAGACCCGAGAGGTAGCCGAACAGCACGAACGGGTCGTGGAAGAGGTCGGCGGATGTGTTTCTTTGCCCCCAGTCGGGACGGTTGGCGACGTTGGCGCCGAGGACGTGGTCCGGTGCCCCGAGATGATCATAGCCGAGGCCTTCGGCCGCCTGGGCGAAGTCGCGGACGGTGACGGGATCGCCGCCGATATCGATGAGCGGCAGCGTGATACCGATCTGCATGGGGTGTCTCCATCCGCGGGGGCGTTCGAGAGGGTGCTCACGGAGGTCGCCATCTGGCAAGCCCTACGTCCTGGCGAGTGCGAGGATAAGCAGTTGCAACTCTGGAGACTGCCGCAGAGTGTGCCACGGAGAGGCACGCTCGGGCATAAGTTTCGTGCGTCCGCGTTTGACCTCGCTCAAGCAGCGACGACCGAGCGGCTTGCTCCACGCGCGCCACGGGCTAGTCTCGCCCCAACCCAAGTCGGAAAGAGGAACGGAGCCGTTATGGATTTCGAGATCGAGAAGCCGCTGGCCGAGCTGCGTGACAAGGTCGCCGCCTTCGTCCGTGAAAAGATCATTCCGTTCGAGAAGGACCCGCGCTGGGCGCACGGCATCCCGGAAGACATGCGCCGCGACCTGAACCAGACGGCGAAAGAGGCGGGCCTCTTAGGCATCAACTCGCCCGAGGAGTTCGGCGGCAAGGGATTCTCGCATTTCGAGCAGGCGGTGGTCTTCGAGGCAGCGGGTTACTCGATCCTGGGGCCAATTGCGCTCCACTTCCATGCACCCGACGAGGGTAACATCCACCTCCTGGACGTGGTGGCGACGCCGGCGCAAAGAAAGAAGTACCTTGCCAAACTGGCCACCGGCGAGGTGCGCTCGTGCTTCGCGATGACGGAGCCGGACGGCGGCGCTGGCGCTGATCCGCTGCTGCTCAAGACCACGGCCAAGCCGGACGGCAACGGCTTCGTCATCAACGGACGCAAGACGCTGATCACGGGAGCCGAGGGGGCGGCTTTCGCCATCATCATGGCGCGAACCGGCGATGGCCCCGGCGACTGCACCATGTTCATGACCGACTTGCCGAACCCGGCGTTCAAGATCAGCCGTGTGCTCGGCACCATGGATTCGAGCTTCATGGGCGGGCATGCGGTGATCGACATCGAGAACCTGCACGTTTCGGGCGAGGACATCCTGGGCGAAATCGGCAAGGGGTTCCAGTATGCCCAGGTCCGCCTCGCACCAGCGCGGCTGACGCACTGCATGCGCTGGCTCGGCTCGGCGGTACGCGCCCACGACATCGCGACCGAGTATGCCCGCCACCGCATGTCGTTCGGCAAGACCCTCGGCGAGCATCAAGGCGTGTCGTTCATGCTCGCCGACAACGAGATGGACATCCACGTCTCACGTCTGGCGATCTGGCATTGCGCTTGGCTGCTCGATAAGGGCGATAAGGCCTCGACGATGAGTTCGATGGCCAAGGTGATCTGCTCAGAGGCGATCTTCCGCGTCGTCGACCGGTCGATGCAGATTCTGGGCGGCATGGGTGTCACGGATGACACCATGGTCGAGAAGATCTTCCGCGACGTCCGCGCCTTCCGCATCTACGACGGCCCAAGCGAGGTGCACCGCCATTCGCTCGGACGGCGCGTCGTTCGCGGGAACACGAAGACGCCGAAGGCGCACTGAGGCTCGATGATGCGAGGCCGCCCACGTTGGCGGTCTCGCTTCGCGGGGGGCGCAGATCAGCGCTGGTTTCGTTCGAGGGGCTTCACCCGCCCTCCATCTCCTTTCGGCGTGCCTCGGCTCGCAGCTTGGCCTCGCGGCGGGCAATGTAGACGGCCGAGGCGAAGATGATCGCGGCACCGACCCAGGTCCAGGTGTCGATCAGCTCGCCGAACAGGATGAACCCGAGCGCCACTGCGAATGGCAGCCGCGAGAACTCTAGCGTCAGAACCAGCGACGCGTCGGCGGCACGGAAGGCGCGCGCGAGGCACATGTGGCCGAGAACACCTGTGAGCCCGACCACGGTGATGATCGGCAAAAGCTCCAAGGTCGGCGTGCGCCAGACGAAGAGTGCGGGGATCAGCGCCAGCGGTGTCATGATCAGCGTCGTCAGGAAGACGATCTTGTCGGGGTCGTCGCGGCCAGCGAGCTGCTTGAGGAGAACAGCCATCACGCCGCCCGTGAAGGCGGAGAAGAGCGCGAGGTATTGCCCGAGACCGATCGGCGAGGCGCCCGGTCGCAGCATGATCATGGCGCCGATGAAACCGACGAAAATCGCCGTCCAGCGTCGCGCGCGCACTTTCTCGCCGAGGATGACGATGGCCGCCAGCGTGCCGAAAACCGGCGACAGGAAGCCGATGGCCGTCAGCTCTCCGAGCGGAATGAGGGCGATCGCCCAGAACCAGGCCGTCATCGAGAACAGGCTGATGCTGGCGCGGATGGCATAGAGCTCGGGCGCGTTCGACTTGATCAGCGAGAACCCCCGCCACGCGAGCAGCGGCAGCATCAGGACCAGGGCCGAAAGGAAGCGAAAGAACGCAATCTGGAGCGGGTGATAGCCGTAGGACATCGCGAGGCGCGAGGAAGCTGCGAGGCCAGCGAACAGCGCCATCGCCAGCGTTACCCAGAGAATGCCGGCCGCAACGTCGTTGCGTGGCGCTGCGACCATCTTCCCCACGGCGTTCCCTCCCGGTCCGCCTTCGCTGGAGCTGACGGCGGCCCCACGGCGATTCTCGACTGAAGACACCTATGCCCCTCCGATCGTTCAGCGTCGATCCCGAATCGCTGGTTGATGCAACGCGAGCGCTATCGGCGGCATTGGTGACCGTGAAAAGGCAGGAGCCAGCCGCTCCGTGCATGCGAGGCATGCGCCAACAGGACAAGGCGGGACATGCCCAGGCAAAGGGCTTTCACTGCAGCGGCGAAGATGGTCGAATACGGGCGCGGTCGGGATCGACTGCCGGGTTCGGTGACTGGAGACACGAGGCGATGGCGAGGAACGAGACGACAGGCACGCGAGCCGGGGCCATCAACCGCATGGAGGCCTACGTCGACGGTGGTGGTTTCGAGTCCGATCTCGCGCGGCGTGTCGCGATCCGCACGGAAAGCCAGAAGTTTCCCGACGCGAGTGCCATCGCCGAATGCCACCGCTATCTCGATGGCGAGATGACTACCGCGTTCGCGGCGATGGGGTTCACATCAAAAGTCTACGAGAACCCGATCGCGGGCCAGGGGCCCGTCCTGCTGGCGACGCGCATCGAAGATCCGCGCCTCCCGACGGTGCTTGGCTACGGCCACGGTGATGTTGTGCGTGGCATGGACGAGCAGTGGACGAAGGGCAAGGGCCCGTGGGTGACGGCGCGCGACGGAGATCGGCTCTACGGACGCGGCACGGCCGATAACAAGGGACAGCACACGATCAACATGGCTGCGCTGAAGGCCGTCATGGACGAGCGCGGCGGCAGGCTCGGTTTCAATGCCAAGTTCATGATCGAGACGGGTGAGGAAGCCGGCTCCAAGGGCCTGAAGGAGCTGGTCAGGGCCAACGCCGCTGATTTCGCCGCCGACGTGCTCGTCGCCTCCGATGGGCCGCGCGTGAAGCAGGATAGGCCGACGCTCTCGCTCGGCTGCCGCGGCGCCATGAATTTCGACCTCGTCTGCGATTTGCGCGAGGGCGGCCACCACTCGGGCAACTGGGGCGGATTGATCGCCAACCCTGGTTTCCTGCTGGCGCATGCGCTCGCCTCGATCGTCGGCCCGAAAGGCGAGTTGCTGGTTGACGCGCTGAAGGCGCCGCCGGCGTCTGCCGCTGTGAAAGAGGTGCTCGCCGATGTCGAGATCGACGGCGGCTCCGACGGCCCGCAGGTGGACGACTGGTGGGGCGAGCCCGGTATGCGGCCGGCCGAACGCGTCTATGCGGCAAACACGTTCAACATTCTCGCGTTCACGACCGGCACTCCGGGCCGACCCGTCAACGCCATCCCGCCGAAGGCCGTAGCCAACTGTCAGCTTCGCTTCGTTGCGGGCACGGACACATCGCAAATCATCCCTGCAATCGAGAAGCACCTCGCCGACAAGGGCCACGACCTCGTCAAGGTGCTCCCGCCACCCGCCATCAACGACGGCACGTTCGGGGCCTCGCGCATCGAGCCGGATCATCCCTGGGCCATGTTCGTTCGTGGTTCGATCCAGCGCTCGTCCAACACGAAGCCGGCGGTGATCCCATCGACCGGCGGCTCGATCTGCAACGACATCTTCACCGACGATCTCGGCATGCCGGCGATCTGGATTCCCCATTCGTATGCATCGTGCTCGCAGCACTGGCCCGACGAGCACGTGCTGATGCCTGTGATCCGCAGCGCCGCCGGCCTCATGGCGGGCGTCTATTGGGACATTGCCGAAGGTCGGGGCGTACCCGGTCGCTAGTGTGGCGCTTGTACTGCAATTGCCGAGAGAGGTTGCCGCAGTGTAGTCGGCAATTGCGAGACGGGACACAAGGCCTGAGACGAGGACGACGACAAAAATGGCAAAGCAAGCGACCGAACCCTGCGAACTCTCCGCAGTCGAGGCCCGACGATTGATCGGCGCGAAAAAGCTGTCGCCGGTCGAACTGCTGGAAAGCTGCCTGAAGCGGACGGCCGAGACCAATGGCGCGGTCAATGCAGTCGTGGCGCAGGACGAGGCGCTGGCCCGTAGAACCGCCAAGGAGCAGGAGGCCGATGTCATGGCCGGCCGCCAGCTCGGCCTGCTCCATGGCCTCCCGGTCGGCATCAAGGACCTCGAGGCTGTCCAGGGACTGCGCACGACCTGGGGCTCGCTGATTTTCAAGGACCACGTGCCCGATGAAGATGGCGCCAACGTCGCCAACGTGCGCATGGCCGGCGCCAACATCTTCGCCAAGACCAACACGCCGGAGTTCGGGGCTGGTGCCAACACGCGCAACCGCGTCTATGGCGCGACCGGCAACCCGTTCGATCCGGTGCTGACGGCTGCCGGTTCGTCTGGTGGCTCGGCTGTGGCTCTCGCCGTCGGGCAGATGCCGCTCGCCACCGGCTCGGACTACGGTGGTTCTCTGCGCACGCCGGCCGCCTTCAGCGGCATCGTCGGCTTCCGTCCCTCGGTCGGCGTGGTGCCGTCGCCGGACCGGTCAGCGGGGCTGATCCCGTGGGGCGTGCTCGGGCCGATGGGACGATCGGTGGAGGACGCCTATCTGCTGTTTCGCGCGCAGGTCGATGACAACGTCAACGACCCCTACTCCACCGGCACGCTCGATCTGCCCGAGGTTCTCATGCCGGCCGATCTGGCGAGTCTCCGCGTGGCGATGACACCGGATTTCGGGCAGGCGCCGGTGGCGAAAGCGATACGGGGCGTGTTCGCGGATCGGATGAAGCGCTTGGCTCCGTCGCTGGGCGTCGCCGAGGAGACCCATCCGGACTATTCGGGTTTGCACGAGATCTTCGAGATCCACCGCGGGCTGGCCTTCTCCACCCAGCACCAGGAAAAACTCGCGGCCCATCGCGATCTTCTCGATCGTAACGTGATCGACAACACGGAGCGCGGCCTCAAGCTCACAATGGCCGAGATCGGCCGTGGCATGGTCGAGCAGCACAAGCTGATGCAGCGCGTCAACGCATTCTTCGAAAGCTGGGACGTGCTGATCGCGCCGACCGCGTCGGTGTCGCCGTTCCCGCATGCACAGCTCTTCGTCGAGGAGATCGACGGCGAGCGAATGCCGACCTACATGCGCTGGCTGGCCCTCGCCTATGCGCCGACAATGGCGCTTTGCTGCGCGTGCTCGATCCCGTGCGGGCGAGACGACAAGGGACTGCCGTTCGGCATCCAGGTAATTGGGCCGCGCGGTTCGGATTTGCACGTCTTACAGGTCGCAGCCGCGATCGAGGCGGCGTTCGCGAGCGATGCATCGACGGCGCGGCCGGTGCCGGACCTCGCGAAACTTGCAGGGCAGGCCAAGCGGGCGTAACGCCAGAATCATGAAGCCGGACATCTCAGGCATCGGGCTCGTCATTCAGGCGGCCCACTTCGCAGCCGACAAGCACCGCGACCAGCGGCGCAAGGGCGTGCGCAATACGCCCTACATCAACCATCCGCTGGAAGTCGCCGAGCGCCTCAATCGCATCGCTGGTATCGATGATCCCGTCACTCTCGCGGCGGCGATCCTGCATGATACGATTGAGGATACCGAGACCACCCGAGCCGAACTGGCGCGTATCTTCGGCAACGAGATCGCGGCGCTGGTGGCCGAGCTCACCGACGAGCCGGGCGTGACGTGGCAGCAGCGCAAACGCCACGAGATCGACCACGCGGTACATCTCTCTGAGCGGGCCAAGATGATCAAGCTCGCCGACAAGACCTGCAACGTGGCCGATACGATCAGCAACCCGCCGGGAGAGTGGACACTCTCCCGGCGGCGCGACTATCTGGAGTTCGCGCGTCTCGTGGCGGACGGTTGCCGGGGCGCCAGTACGGCGCTTGACGCCGAGTTCGAGCGCGTCATGGCCGAGGCAAGGGCGAAGCTCGGGTAGTCGCACCGCAGTCATGGAGTAGGAGGCAATGGCACCTCAGGACGGCACGGCGCCACGGGGCGCGACCAACGGCGAAACGGTGACGATCGCGCGCCCGCAGGACGGTATTCGCACGGGCGCCGAGGCCCGACAGCTCTTTCGCCGGGGCACGTACAATGGCTTCACCCACGGTTTCGCGCCCGGGTTCGTTCAGGCCAACCTCGCCGTGCTGCCGAAGGATCTCGCTGCCGATTTCCTGCGCTTCTGCCAGCTCAATCCCAAACCCTGTCCCTTGATCGGCATGTCGCCCGCACCCGGCGATCCATCCATGGCTGAACTCGGCCAGGATCTCGACATCCGGACCGACGTCCCGATGTACCGCGTCTGGCGGAAGGGGGAACTGGTCGCCGAGGTGGCCGACATCCGCGAGTTCTGGCGGGATGATCTCGTCGCCTTCGCGCTCGGCTGCTCGTTCTCGTTCGAAGAGGCCTTGGTCGAGGATGGCCTCGAACTCCGCCATCAGACCTGCGGTGTCAACGTACCGATGTTCCGGACGAACATGGCTTGCCACCCGTCAGGCCCGTTCCACGGACCGATGGTCGTCTCCATGCGGCCGTTCAAGCCGGCGGACGCGATCCGGGCGATCCAGATCACGTCGCGGTTCCCGGCCGTCCATGGAGCGCCGGTGCACATCGGCCTGCCGCAGGCGATCGGGATCGCCGACATCGCCCGCCCGGACTACGGCGACGCCGTCGAGGTTCGCCCCGACGAGCTGCCCGTCTTCTGGGCCTGCGGCGTCACCCCGCAAGCCGTGATCGCGGCCGTCGCACCCGAACTCGCCATCACGCATGCGCCCGGGGCGATGCTGGTAACGGACGTCCGCAACAGCCGGCTCGCCGCGCTCTGAAGCTCCGGCGATCGGCTTTGCGGGCCGCGATCAGTCCTTGTCCGCCTCGTCGTCGACCTCTTCGCTCGGACGCGTCAGCTCCTTCAGCTTGGCGAACACGCGCGCATCCTCGTCCGAGTTGGCGGCGCGTTCGTCCTCCGCCGACGCTGGGAAATCCTCGATGCCCGGCTGGTCGCCGAGACCCGGGATGGTCTGGCTGGTGGGGAGAAGCGTACCAGCGCGGTCCGGCTCGTCCATGGTGGGTGCCGCGACGCCGGCCGGCACGCGCTTCGAGCTCTTCTTCACCTCGGCATCGAGGTCGATCTGCGAGCACAGGCCCAGCGTCACCGGGTCCTGCGGCTGCAGGTTGGGCGAGTTCCAGTGCGTGCGCTCGCGGATCGCGGCGATCGTCGGCTTGGTGGTGCCGACGAGGCGCATGATCTGGCTGTCCTTCAACTCCGGGTGACTGCGCAGCAGCCAGAGCACCGCGTTCGGCCGGTCATGGCGGCGCGAAACGGGCGTGTAGCGCGGCCCCTTCTTGGTCTTGACGACCGGCATCTCGTATTTCGGTTCGGCAAGGCGCAGGCGGTAGTTGGGGTTCGACTCGGCGCGGGCGATTTCCTCGCGCGTCAGCTGGCCCGACGAGATCGGGTCCTGGCCCTTGATGCCTTGTGCAACGTCGCCGTCCGCGATGCCCCTCACCTCGAGGTTGTGCAATCCGCACAGCTCGGCGATCTGATCGAAGCTCAGCGATGTGTTCTCGACCAGCCATACGGCTGTCGCCTTGGGCATCAATGGTTTACGATCGCTCATTGGCATATCCTTCGACGACCGCCGTCCGCTAACGGCTCGCCCGACGGTCACTCATGCATTGGGGGAGACCTGTCATATAGCGACCGGCCGGGACGTCGGCAACCTCTCCGATCCGCCGCGCGTTCACTCTTGGTGGCTGCCACGGCCCGAGGTTTGCATTGCGCATGCCACTCAAAGGCCTCCAGCGACATTCGACCACGCTTGTTGCACTGCGGAATATCCCTCTAACTGAGCGCCTTGCCATGAATTCGGGCACTGAGCGCAGCAACGACGCTCAGGTCCGTGGACGGGAGCCCGAGGCCTCTATGACCTTCCACCAGCGCACGACCTATTACTTCGAGGACCTCGAGCTCGGCATGGAGGCGAGCTTCGCCAAGACCGTGACCGAGGCCGACATCATGGCCTTTGCCGAGGTCACCGGTGATAAGAACCCCGTCCACATCGACGAGGACTACGCCGCCAAGACCATGTTCAAG
Organism: Hyphomicrobiaceae bacterium; assembly: GCA_022844225.1. Classification (GTDB taxonomy): domain Bacteria; phylum Pseudomonadota; class Alphaproteobacteria; order Rhizobiales; family Hyphomicrobiaceae. Next base: position 73,593 of record JALHMC010000011.1, read on the forward strand.
GGCCGCATCGCCCACGGCATGCTCACCGCCGGCTACATCTCGGCCGTGTTCGGCATGGAGTTGCCGGGCCCCGGAGCCATCTACGTCTCCCAGACGCTGAATTTCCGCGCACCCGTCCGGATCGGCGACCACGCCATCGCCAAGGTGAAGGTCGTCGAGCTGATCCCCGCCAAACGCCGCGCCCGCTTCGACTGCGTCTGCACCGTCGCCGACAAATCCGTCCTCGAAGGCGAAGCGATCCTCATGGTGCCGAAACGGCCGTCAGCCTGACGGCGACGCGCGAGCGAACCCGTAGGTTGGGTCAAGTTTTGGGGACGCCGGTCGCGCCGCCCATCCCCCCGAAGCGACGTTATCCCCGCGAAGGCGGGGACCCACGTCGGCGCAGAAGCGATCCGCTAGCCTCGCCAAACCCACCCATGTCATCCCGGTGCTTGCCTGCCCCGGCGAAGGCCGGGGTCACCGGGACCCATCGCGCCGAAAGCTATATGCGTCGAAGGGGCCCGTGGACTGGCAGCCCGAGTCCTCGCCGTTCCCACTCGCGCAGCAGCCTCCCACAGGAGCACACCGAGCAAGCTGAGAAATGGGTCCCGTGGACAAGCCACGGGATGACAAAGGTCACACCGCGAACGCTTCGGGGTGGGGCTGATTTGCGGAGGGAGCGCAAGTCGTTCGGCGGCGTCGGGCCGCTCTAGCCGCAATTGATCGGAAGCTAGAGGACTTCCCGGTACCGACCGTCTGGTCGACTTCGGTTCTGCCAAGCTCAGTTCTCAGAGACGAATCTCATGATGGCCGTGTTGAATGCGACCGGGTTGTCGAGATGCATGAGGTGAGCAGCTTTGGGTATGACTACGGTTGGGCCGCATTCACGGATCTTTCGAAGCGTGTCGTAGAACTCCGCGTAGGATTTTGGGCTGTTCTCGCCGGTCAGCAGTAACATCGGCATTCTGAGCGCAGCCAGCACTTCCTTAGGGACCGGGTTGCGTGTGTCCGCCAACGCCGTGCTGATATTATCGAGCATGATTTGACGACGCTCTGGAGGCAACCGAGACCATGCACCGGTACCGTTCAGAGCGTCTACCAACTGCTGCGCCCCTCGCTCAAACTCACCTCGTCGAATAGCCGAATTGAGGGTGTTCATGCGTTTTTCGGCTGCTGCTTTAGCTTGGCGCATTGCGTCCGTTTCATCGCCAGCCACACTAATCGTCCCGTCTTCCAATATCAGCGTCTTAATCAGCTCTGGTGCTTGCCGCGCCATCTCCACGGCCACTAATCCTCCGCGTGACCAGCCCAGAAGATGGACCTGGCCCACCGCGAGAGAACTCACGAGAGCTGCAACATCTGCGGCGTGCTGCTCGATGGTAAAATCTGCTCCCACCCCGTCCCATGACTCGGGAAAGTGATGGCGCAAGCTCGGAGCGACGACGCGAAAACGCGACGATAGCCCCGCCACAGTTGGCTCCCACGTGCGGTAGTCCACGATCGAGCCATGAAGCAAGACGATTGTCGGCCCGCTGCCGGCGTCCTGGTAGGTCAGTGGGTAGCCATTGACCTCAAGCCACTTGGCATCCCTTGGAATTGGCCAGAGTGGAGTCATGCGATCTCCTTGTGGTTGAACGGGACTCCTGGTCACTGCCGACGATTTCAATTTTAGTCTGTCGGCCGCACCAAGGTCGATTCTACCGCCAGCGTCTGACTTCTTTGCTGTTGCTACATTTGAAAGTTTCTCTCATCCCATTCCTTTAAAATAAACCTGCCCCCGCTCTTTCTCTTGCGCTCCGCAACGGAACATCAGCAGCGAAACCGGATCACGTGACCCGGGCGTGTCCCGAATTCCGCAGCCGTAGCGCTATTGCAGAATCAAACATGTCATTTCAGAACATTTTTCTTGAGGAACTCAACGACGTCTATGTGGGCCTTCTTTGTTGCTGCTTCGTTGTAGCCTCTCGAAACGCCCTTAGTTCTGCACGCGTCCTCTTTCGCGAGGGGCTTCTGTGTTGAACACTGACAATATCTCCAGCATCAGTCTCTTCCTGACGGCAACCCGCTGCTGTCGTGAAGTCCATCTTTTTTACTGGTCCCACGTACACCGAGTCAAAAACATGATGAGCGTCCGGATAGGTGATGATCTGGACATCCTTGCCGCCCTTCTTGAGGCGCTCGGCGTAGTAGACGCAAGGGGCTGCCGGAACCCAATCATCCGCATCTCCATGAAGGATCAGCATCGGGCTTATGAGATCCTCGTCTCCACGGTAACGTGTGGCGCAAAGTCCGTATACCGAGATATGGGACGCGAATTTCAACCCGTTACCGTAAAGCTTATGAAACCGAGCGGTATTTGAATACATGGTGCCCGCCGACCCGTGGGAAAAACCCATCACGGATATCTTGCCGTTATCTACGAAGGGGTGTTCCGAGAGGACTTTTAAAGCAGCAAATGCATCAACCACTCGCACGATTGGAGGTAACGTCGCGTGCTCGCCTATGACGAACCTCTTGCGACCAGTGAAGCTGTCCAGAACAAAGGTTGATAGTCCGGCTTCGTTGAGCACACGAGCCCATTCGTTCGAAGTGTGGTTCGACGCACCGATGCCGCCTGCGCCGGGCAGCAACACTACGAGTGGCTGCTTCGGTCCATCTTTCGCGAGGCGCAATTGTCCAGCAAGCTGAACCGATGGGCCCTTGTTCCCTTGAAGAAACTCTTTCGCCGATGCCGGCGTCGAGGATTCCACCGCAATAACATGTTCCTGGACGAACTGTGCGGCCACAGAAGGCGCTACGGCCGTGACTACGATCACCGAGAGAACTGTCACGGCGCCTTTTACGAGGATCATAGGTCTCCCTTTCCTATTACGGAAACAATTTAGGAGATCCGGCAACCGGATGGGTCAAAGACCATTTACTTTAAAGTATATCGTCGCCGGACAATCGGGAATCGAGTCGACGTTGTCGTCTCCTTCCCCGACGAGGTATCGTATGCGGACATAATTACTCGATGCAAGCCTCGGGTATCGCTTTCACAAGGGCGGCTGGTGGTCTTCACCTTTTCGAGCACGCCAACTGCGCCCCCGACAACGGTCATGGTTGCAATGTCAGGCACTGTGGGCGACGCCCGGTCAGCCAACATCCGCTCCTGCTCAAAACCGCAATAACCGTAGCCAATCGCCGCACGCGTCCGGCGATCTCGGCCACCCATGCCACCCGTCGAAGCGGCAAGGACTCCCATAAGGACGTCTTGCACGGCGAGCGGCCCGCCACCCGACGCCCCGCCCCGCCCCGCTCCCTTTGCCCCTCAACCCACATGCGCTACCCTGGCCGCTCGCAATGCCAGCCTGAACAGGCAGCCACCGGAGACGATCATGAGCGCAGACGGCTATACGCCACCGAAGGTTTGGACGTGGGACAAGGCGAGTGGCGGGCGGTTCGCCAACATCAACCGGCCGATCGCCGGGGCGACGCAAGAAAAGGAGCTGCCGGTCGGGAAGCATCCGATGCAGCTCTACTCGCAGGGCACGCCCAACGGCGTCAAAGTCACGGTGATGCTCGAGGAACTGCTCGCGCTCGGCCACAAGGGCGCCGAATACGACGCCTGGCTGATCCGCATCGGCAACGGCGACCAGTTCGGCAGCGGCTTCGTCGGCGTGAACCCCAACTCGAAGATCCCGGCGCTGCTCGACCGGTCGAACCCGGCGAAGCCCCAGCGCGTGTTCGAGTCCGGCGCCATCTTGCTCTATCTCGCCGAGAAGTTCGGCGCTTTCCTGCCGAAGGACCCGGGCGCCCGCACGGAAGCGCTCAACTGGCTGTTCTGGCAGATGGGCAGCGCCCCCTATCTCGGCGGCGGCTTCGGACACTTCTACGCCTACGCGCCGGAGAAGTGGGAATACCCGATCAACCGATTCGCCATGGAAACCAAGCGCCAGCTCGACGTGCTCGACCGGCATCTGGCCGATAACAAGTTCATGGCGGGCAGCGATTACTCCATCGCCGACATGGCGATCTGGCCCTGGTACGGCGCGCTGGCCAAGGGGCTGCTCTACGGCGGCGGCGAATTCCTCGCCGTGCAGGACTACAAGCATGTCCAGCGCTGGACCGACGAGATCGCCGCGCGGCCGGCCGTGAAGCGGGGGCGGATGGTCAACCGCATCCAGGGCGAACCGTCGAGCCAGCTTCACGAGCGCCACGAGGCGAGCGACTTCGACACCAAGACGCAGGACAAGCTCGAGAAATGACGTCGGTGGCGAAGTCCGCCTCAGGAGCCGCCAACGCGGATGTTCATCAGGACGCGGGCATGCTGTAGGCTTGCCCGCGACCCCTGTCCTCAGCATCCGAAAAGCGCCCCATGCACGTCTTTCACGGCTACCAGGATCTCCCGGCCTCGCTTCGCGGCGCCGCGCTCGCCATCGGCAATTTCGATGGCGTCCATCGCGGACATCAGGCGCTGATTGCGCGGGCACGCGGCGAGGCGGCGGCTTCGGCGCGCGAGGGAGGGTCGCGGCTCGCGGGCGCCATGGTCTTCGAACCGCACCCGCGCGAATATTTCCATCCGGAGCGGCCGCATTTCCGCATCACGTCGCTGGAGCGCAAGCTCAAGCTGTTCGAGCGCTACGGCCTCGATCTCGCGGTCGTCGTACCGTTCGGCGAGACGGTCGCGAGCCTCGAGCCGACGGCATTCGCCGAGCGCGTGCTGGTGAAGGGCCTGGGCGTGCGCCACGTCGTGGTCGGCTACGATTTCTTCTTCGGCAAGGGCCGCGGCGGCAGCGCCGAGGACCTCCAGCGCCTCGGCGGCAAGCTCGGTTTCGGCGTAAGTGTCGTGCCGCCGGTCGCCGAAGGGGGTGAAGTGTTCTCGTCATCCGCGATCCGCGCCGAGATCGCCCAGGGCGACGTCGCGGGCGCGGCGGCGATGATGGGACACTGGTGGAGCGTCACCGGCGAGGTCGTCGGTGGTGCCAAGCGCGGCACCGGCATGGGCTTTCCGACGGCCAACGTGGTCCTGCCGCGAACGACGCCGCTCGCCTACGGCATCTACGCCGTCTTCGTCGATGGCCCGGACGGACGCCATCAGGGCGCAGCCTATCTCGGCACACGGCCGACGTTCGACAATGGGCCGCCGGTCCTCGAGGTGTTCCTGTTCGACTTCGACGGCGATCTCTACGGCAAGCAGATCGAGGTCTCGTTCGTAGGCTTCATCCGCCCGGATCGTCGCTTCGATGGCATGGAAGCGCTGATGGAGCAGATGGGCAAGGATTGCGAGAAAGCGCGGCAGATGTTGACTGCCGCGCCCTCTCGCTCGTGACAACCGTCAGCGCGTCTGGCTCGCGGGCGCATTCTGCGAGAGGCGCGGGCCGGGCGTGACCGGCGCGCGGCGCAACTCGACGTCGAGGGTGCGGTCGACGAAGGTGCCGTTGAAGTCGTCGTGGATCCGCAGCACGACCTGATAGCGCCCCTCGGCGAAGGTCAGGTGGTTGAGCATGAGATCGCCATAGACCTGGGTCAGCGGCGCGGGGCCCGTCGACGGACGGGTCAGCGGCAGTTGCCAGGCGTTGTCGCGGACGGCGACGGTCTGCCCCTGGGCGTTGCGCACCAGGATATCGACCGACATCGACGCGCTCACATTACCGTTCTCGAAGCGGGTCGCGAGGTTGGTCGGCTCGAAGTAGATGTTGAATGGCGTGCCGGGCGCAATCACGTTCGAGCGGGTCTGGAACTGACCGAAGCCGGTCGCCGCGCCCTGCGAGAGCGCAATGCGCTGGATGGCGATGGCCGAGCCGTTATTGGTCGTGCTCGCAGCAGCGGCCTGCTGGGCTTGCGGGCTCTGCTTGGCGGCCAGATCCAGTCGCACGGCGAAGTTGCCCGTGGCGGCCGCGATGGTGGAGAGGACGAGGAAGCCCACTCCGAGGAAAATGCCGAATTTGCCTTTCATGACGCGTGCTCCCGATGGGCCGTTTCGACGATCGATTTCGTTGAGAGCAGTGTTACATCTTTGTCGAACGACGTTCAATATCAGGCAGCACGAATGGCCATCACAAGTGCGTGAATTTCGGATCTATGCGTATCGAAAATTGACGAGTTCGCCTTCGGACCTTCCGGCTTTTAGCCGTGTCAGGGCTTGGCCGGAGCGAGTTGCCAGACAGCCGTGCGCTTGATCTCGGCGTCTTCCAGCTCGCGCGTGACCGGAACGCGGTGCTCGGCCAGCTGGTCGAACCTCCCGCGCGGGAAATAGCTGCGGCCAGGATCGCCGATCAGAACTCGGGCTCCATTCCGTGCGGCGGTCTCGATGAACGCGAGCACCCGGTCGGCCAGTTCCCGCTCGTAGAAGAGATCTCCGACGAGAACGATCGTGAAGCGCGGGTCCGGCGGCGCGGCGAGGAGATCGTCTGCCGTGACCGCAACGGCGACCGCATTGGCCTCGGCATTGAGCGCCGAGGCCGCCAGCGCAACCGCGTCGATGTCGGCCGCCAGCACCGATCGCGCACCGGCCCGCATGGCGGCGATGGCGGTCAGGCCCGAGCCCGCGCCGAGGTCAAGCACGTCGCGTCCGCGAGCCAGGTCCGGATGATCGAGCAGGTGCCGGGCGAGCGCCTGTCCTCCGGCCCAGGCGAAGGCCCAGTAGGGCGGCGGCACGTTCATGGCGCCGAGCTCTTCCTCGGTCTTGCGCCAGATCGGCAGCGATTCCTCGGCGAGATGCAGGTGGATCTCGGGCACCAGCGGTGGCGTCATCAGTCGCGTATTGGCGCGAATGAACATTGGCCAGTCGTGAGCCGCAGGAGGCGAGGTCGTCATTGCACAGCTATACCCGGACGGACGCGGCGACGCGACGCCCGCGAGCGAACGCGCCACACACGTCCCTCCTCGGGATCGTCCTCGATCAAAGCGGGCACCAGCGGCGCTGGATAGCGCGCAAGTTCGTCGAGGACGGCGGCGGGGCGGCGTCCGCTCAGTCGGTCGCCCATCAGCAGGGCCATTTCGGCCTCGGCGGCCATCTCGAGAAAGGCGCCGACGCGAAGTGCCAGCTCGGGTTCGTAGACGAGGTCGGAGACAATGATGAGGTCGGCGTCTGGAAGCTCGCTCAGCAGATCGCGCGTTGTCGTCTCGATGCGACCGGCAAGGCCGTTGGCGGCGGCATTCATGGCGATGGCGATCTCGGCCATGGGGTCGATATCGGCAGCGATCACCTGCACGGCCCCGGACATAATGGCCGCGATGGCACCGACCCCCGAGCCCGAGCCGATATCGACGACGCGGCGTCCCGCAAAGAGGGCGGGATTGTCGAGGATGTACCGCGCCATTGCTTGCCCGCCGGGCCAGGCGAAGGCCCAGTACGGCGGGAAACGCTGATCTGGAGAGCGCTCCAACCCTTCGGCGGTCTGGAAGATGCGGTGCGAGTCGCTGGCAAGATGGAGGTCGATCTCCGGCACAAGGGTGGCGCGGCCGAGCTCGGTGTTGGCGCGAATGAAGGCGGCTGGATCATGCATGCGGTGTCAGTCGTTCCAATGAAAAAGCGCGTCGAAGATTCGAAGCGGTCCGTCGGCCAGGTTCGACTGGAACCGCCATTCGGTCGGCAGCAGTGGCGCCACGTCGGCTTTCCGCAGCCGCGTTAGTCCACGGGCACCCAGCCGTTCGGCCACACGATCGGCCAAGTCTTGGATCTCGGGTGTCGTGAACCTATCGACGCCGATGAACGACGGCATGTAACGACCGCCGAGTGTCGCCGACCACGACTTGTCGCCCTGGCCCATGACGCAGCAGGGCGCAAGCCGGCACAGCAACACCCAGAGGCCAGTGTACGAGTGATCGGCTCCGTCGTATTTCGGTCGCCGGAAAGCCGGCTTGTCGCGATAGACCCAGATGTCTGAGAAGGACGCGACGCCCGAACCGTAGTCGTTCCACTCGGAGTTGTCTTGCAGCTTCAGTCGCGAAAGCAGTTCGCGCACCGCCCCGCGGTGGCGGTCGACGCCCGGATGACCGAAACGCTGCACGCTCGGCAGACGCGACCAGAGCCACTCGGTGTTCAACAGTTCGATTGGCGGGCCAAGCGTGGTTTCTGCGCCCCGCCGCCTCATCGCCCGGGGAGCTTATCGGGATCGAGACCGCCCATGCGGCAGATCTCGTTCCATTCGGCGCGGGTGACAGGCTGTACGGAGAGGCGCATCGAAGTGACCAGGCTCATCTTGGCGAGCTTCTTGCTGGCCTTGACGTCGGCGAGCGTCACGGGCGTCGGCATGTCGGCAACGGCGATCACGTCCACGCACTCCCAGGTGCCGGTGTCGTCGTCTGGGTCGGGATGCGCAAGCGCCGAAACCCGCGCGACGCCCACGATCTCCTTGCCAATGTTGGAGTGGTAGAAGAAGGCGAGATCGCCAAGCTTCATGGCCCGCATGTTGTTGCGGGCGAGATAGTTGCGCACGCCCGTCCAGGGCTCGCCGGCCTGCCCTCGTTCCTTCAGCATCTCCCACGAGAACACATCCGGCTCCGACTTGAGGAGCCAGAAGCCGGTCGAGACGGGTGTGGGGGCGGGTGGCTTTTTAGGCACGTGCCGAAGCTCCCCGAGTGACGAGGGCGGCGACGAGGCGCTCGATGGTGGCGAGCGTCGAGGCATCGAGGCGTCCGTCGACGCGGGCCGGTCGGAAGTGGCGTTGGAAAGCGGCGAGCACAAGCGCTGTGGAGACGTCCAGCTCCCCCGTCGTCTCGACGGCGTAGCCGTAGCGGCGGAGCAGATCTTGGGCCTTGGCGATCGTGTCGTCACGCGCGCCGGGTTCGAAGCCCGCGTCAGCCGGGTCAACGGGCTCGGGCGGAATCCACAGACCGATCCCTGCCCGCGCGAGGCGCCGCCAGTCGAATTTCTCGCCGGGGTCGATTTTGCGGGCCGGAGCAACGTCTGAATGGGCGAGCACGCGCTCGGGCGGGATCGACCAGCGGCGCACCACGTCGGACGCGAGCGCCACGACGGCCGCCATCTGCGCCTCGGGAAAATCGGGATAGCCCTGGTCGTGGCCCGGGTTGTGGATCTCGAAGCCCACCGAGCGCGAGTTGATGTCAGTCTCGCCGCCCCACGCCGAGACGCCCGCGTGCCACGCGCGCTGATCCTCGGCGACCATCTGCGTGATCGTGCCGTCGACGTCGATCACGTAATGGCACGAGACTTTGGCCTCGGGACGCGACAGCCAGTCGATGGCGCGCTCGCACGAGTACATGCCGGTATAGTGCAGAAGCAGGATGTCCGGCCGCGTGACGCCACGGCGCGGCTCGCAGCAGGGCGAGGGGTGAATGGCCGCGGTGAGCAGCGAATCGCGGGCCGAGATCACAAACGCGTCTCCCCGCAGAGTTTGTCAAAAGCGGCGTTGATGGCGGCCAGCTTCCGTTCGGCGATCGTGATGAACTCGGCAGGAACGCCGCGGCCGATCAAGCGGTCCGGATGATTCTCGATGACGAGCGCGCGATGCCGCGCTTTGATCTCGGCCGGCGTCGCCGAGGGGGTTAGTCCGAGTGTCGTATAGGGGTCCGCCTCTGCGGTCACGAACAGCGATCTGATCCATTCGAGCTCGGCCTGGGTGAGACCTAGGAGGCGTGAGACATCGCTCAGATAGCGATCCTCCCGCTCATGCAGCACGCCATCGGCGGCGGCGATCACGAACAGGCCCTCGATCACGTCGCGCCGCAGCTCGGGCTCTTCCGAAAGCATGCGTCCGACCTGACGGGCATAGTGCTCGTAGCCGGCGACGTCCTCCTTGGCGAGATCGAAGACGCGCCGGACGTTGGCGGCTTCGCTTTCCGGGAAGGTGCAGACGCGGCGGAAGGCCTCCACCTCGTCGCACGTCACGATGCCGTCCGACTTTGCCATCTTGGCCGAGAGCGCGATAATGGCGATCGTGAAGGCGACGCTCGATGTGTCGTTGCCAGCGCCAAGACCCACCGCGCGCAGGATTGGCGCGAGGCTGTCAATGCGCGCCGCTGCGACGGCGGCGCTCGAGATCGTCTGCCAAATCGTCATGGTGCAAATCTATCCCGAAAGGCGCGTTCGGTCCACGTGCAGTTGGCAGCATCGACCGCAAAGGCCTAGAGATCGCACTGGCGCTGGAATGTCCCCGCGATCGCGACTGGACATCCGGCACCGGTTCCGTAGAGATCACGCCGCAGATGTCAAATCGCTCTCCGCAACAGTTCTTTTCCAGAGGAAACACTCTTGGCCGAATTTTGCCGCTCGCTCCTCCGATAGCCTGGGCATATCGAGAGTGCCACGCGCCGTACCGCCTCGCGAGGCGGCGCCAGGAGAATGGACCATGATTGCCTTCGCGGCCCGGGCGGCCCAAATCGGACGTAGAGCGGTTTGGCCCGCGTTGGGTGCCGCCCTCCCCCTGTGGCTGGCGATCGGACCCGGCATGGGCAACGCGTTCGCCCAAGCCGCCGAGCAGCCCTACGGGGTTTGGCGCCATCCCGAGAACGGTAGCCGTATTCGAATCTATTCGTGCGGTCACGACCAGCTCTGCGCCCGGATACTGAGCGTCGGCGATGCGCAGCGGTCTGACGACAAGAACCCCGACCCTGGGCTGCGGGAGCGGCAGATCGTCGGACTGGTAATTGTGGAGGGCGCCGGACGAACGGGCGAAGCGACTTGGTCGGGCCGGCTCTACAACCGGACCGACGGCCGCCATTATGACGGTCATCTCAGAGTCGTCGGCCCCGACCGCCTCGAGCTGACCGGTTGTGCCATCGTCATCCTCTGTCGATCGGCAGTCTGGCATCGCGAGCGCTGACGCCACGACCGGTGCGCGGCGCGTCAGGCTGCAGCCTCGGCGGCCTCGAAGGCTTCCGTCGCAGCGAGCCAGGCTTCTTCCGCCTCGGCGAGCGCCTTGGCCTTCTGTCCACGCTCGACCACGAGCCGCTGGGCCTTGGCAGCATCGCGCACGTAAAGATCCGGATCGGCAAGCGCCCCATCGAGCTTCGCGATCTCGCTCGCGAGCGTCTCCATGCGCTTTTCGGCCGTTTGCACCGTCTTGCGCAGCGGAGCGAGTTGCTGGCGGCGCTCGGCGGCATCGCGGCGCTGATCGGCCCGGGATGACTTGGCGTCGGGCTTGTCGTCGGCGGTCCGGACGCGCGTCTTGCCGCCGCGCTCCGCCAGCAACTCGGTGCGGTAGCTCTCCATGTCGCCCTCATAGGGCCGCACCGTGCCCCCTCGAACGATCCAGAGACGGTCCGCCGAGGCATCGATCAGATGGCGATCGTGGCTGATCAGGATGACCGCACCTTCATATTCGTTCAGGGCGTGCACCAGCGCCTCGCGACTGTCGACGTCGAGATGGTTCGTCGGCTCGTCGAGAATGAGGATGTGCGGCGCGTGGAAGGCCGTCATGGCCATCAGCAGGCGAGCCTTCTCGCCACCTGACAGGTTATCCGCCCTGGTATCGGCCTTCGCGGCGCCGAAGCCCCAGGTGCCGAGGCGCGAGCGGCGTTCGGCTTCCGTCGCCGTCGGCATCAGGCGGGTGATCTGGTCGAATGGGCTGAGCCCGGCGGCGAGATCGTCGAGCTGGTGCTGCGCGAAGTAGCCGACCTCGAGCTTCTGCGAGCGGCGCATGGTGCCGTCCAGCGTGGCGAGCCGGCCTGCGATCAGCTTCGCGAACGTCGATTTGCCATTGCCGTTGGCGCCGAGCAGCGCGATGCGGTCGTCCTGATCGATCCGCAAGTCGAGACGCGAAAGCACCGGGGCGTCGGGCGCGTAGCCGACGCTGGCTCGTTCGAGCTGGAGGATTGGGCTTGCGAGGAGCTTCTGCGGCGCCGGGAAGCGGAACGGAACCACGCGGTCTTCGATCTCCGCGGCGATCGGCTGCATCCGGGCCAGCGCCTTGACGCGGCTCTGCGCCTGCGCCGCCTTCGAAGCCTTGGCCTTGAAGCGCGTGATGAACGCCTCGAGGTGGCTTCTCTGTTCCTCCTGCTTTTTCTGCAGCTTGAGGTCGAGGCGTTGCTTCTCGCGCCGTGTTTCCTCGAAAGTGTCGTAGCCGCCCGAGTAAAGCGTCAGCTTCCCGCGATCGAGGTGGATGATGCTACCCACCGCACGATTGAGGAGGTCGCGATCGTGACTGACCATGACGACGGTGTGCGGGTAGCTCTTGAGGTAGGTCTCGAGCCAGAGTGTGCCTTCGAGGTCGAGATAATTGGTCGGCTCGTCGAGCAGCAGCACTTCGGGCTCGAGGAACAGCACCGACGCCAGGGCGACGCGCATCCGCCAGCCCCCGGAATACTCGCGGCATGGTCGGCGCTGGGCGTCGTCGTCGAAGCCGAGCCCGGACAGGATCTGGGCGGCGCGCGCCGGCGCGGAGTGGGCGTCGATATCGACCAGTCGCTCGTGGATGGCGGCAATGCGCGTTGCGTCGGTGGCGGTCTCGGCGTCGTCGAGCAGGGCCGCGCGCTCGGTGTCGGCCGCGAGAACCCAGTCAATCAGGCTGTCGTCGCCGCCCGGCGCTTCCTGAGCCACATAACCGATGCGGGCCCCCTTCGCCGTGCTGATCGAGCCGTCGTCGGGCGCGATCTCGCCGACGATCAGGCGCACGAGCGTCGACTTGCCCGCGCCGTTGCGCCCCACGAGACCCACCTTGTGGCCGGTTGGTATGGCGACGGTCGCGCCCTCGAGGATGGGCTTGCCCTCGATGCGATAGGTTAGCTCGTTGATGTGCAGCATGGCGGGCCGGAGATAGCGTCTCGCGGGCCGGATGTCACGCAGGGCAGCTGCGTCACGGGTTCTTAAGGCCGTCTGGGGGCGCACACCTCCCCCGGGGCGGCGACAGCTGCCGTTGACGTTCGCACCCGACGAGTGTCACCTGCTTCGGTAGACGATGGGGCGAGGCATGGTGCAGCACGGCACGGAACGCAGGGACTATGACGTCGCCGTCGTCGGCGGCGGGCTCGTCGGCGCGGCCGTCGCCTGGGGTCTGGCACGTCAGGGCCAGCGCGTCGCCGTACTCGACGAGGGCGATGACGCCAAGCGCGCCTCGCGCGGCAACTTCGCGCTCGTCTGGGTCCAGTCGAAGGGCCTCGGTATGCCCGAGTATGCCGGCTGGACCGTCCGCGGATCGCGAGGTTGGCCGGCGCTCGCCGACGAGCTGGCCCGCGAAACCGGTATCGACGTGGCGCTACAGCAGCCGGGCGGTTTCCATCTCGCCCTTTCGGAGAAGGAACTGGAGACCCGCGCCCAGACCCTGATGCGCCTGCACAATCAGCCGCGCATGGTTGGCTACGAGACGAAAATCCTCGGCGCCGCGGAAGTTCGCAAGATGCTCCCCGACGTCGGCCCGGAGGTGGTCGGCGGCAGCTATTGCCCGCTCGACGGCCACGTCAACTCGCAGAAGCTTCTCCGCGCGCTGCACGCGGGACTGGCCGGCCACGGCGGCGCCTATCTGCCCGGCCGCCGTGTCAACGGCATCGCCAACCGCGACGGGGCCTTCCGCCTCTCGACGCCCAAGGGCGAGCTGACCGCAGGAAAGGTCGTGCTCGCCGCCGGCAACGCCAACATGACGCTGGCCCCCATGGTCGGCCTCAGCGCCCCGATGTTGCCCGAGCGCGGCCAGATCATCGTCACCGAGCGGGTCGCCCCCTTCCTGCATCACCCCGTCGTCACCGTCCGCCAGACGGACGAAGGCAGCGTCATGATCGGCGACAGCAAGGAAGAGGCGACCGATCCCACCGGCATGACGTTGCCGATCAATACCGTCATGGCGGACCGCGCCGTGCGCATGTTCCCTCGGCTCGCGCGGCTCAACGTGGTTCGCACCTGGTCCGCGATCCGCGTCATGACCGCCGACGGGTTCCCGATCTACGAGCAGTCCGCAACAGCGCCCGGCGCGTTCGTGGTCACTTGCCACTCCGGCGTGACGCTTGCCGCCAACCACGCCCTCGAGATCGCACCGATGATCGCCCGGGGCACACTTGATCCCTCGCTCGACGCATTCTCGGCCCGGAGGTTCGATGCTCGCCCGCGTTGACGACCGCCATCAGCGGACGGTCCCGATCAGCATCGACGGCCGCGCTGTCGAGGCACGGGTCGGTGATACAGTCGCCGCAGCGCTTCTGACAGCCGATGTCGCCGCCTGCCGCGTCTCCACCGTCTCGGAGAACCCGCGAGGCCCGTACTGTCTGATGGGTGTGTGTTTCGAGTGTCTCGTCACCATCGATGGCGTCGGCAATCGGCAGGGCTGCTTGATCGAAGTCCGTGACGGTATGGCGATCGAGACGCAATCCAGGCGCCGTGAGGCCGGTCGATGAGCCGCCTAGCCTCGCTTCCCGAGATGTGGGACGTGCTCGTCGTCGGCGCCGGCCCGGCCGGTATGGCCGCCGCGACGGTGACGGCAAGCGCGGGCCTCTCCACGCTCGTCATCGACGAAGGACCCGGACCGGGCGGGCAGATCTGGCGGGCGATCATGACGACGCCGGTCATGAGCAGACCTGTGCTCGGAAGCGACTACTGGGCCGGCGCCCCCGCCGTCCGCGCATTCTACGAATCTGGCGCCACCTACCTCCCCTCGACCCAGGTCTGGAGCCTCGACGCCGACGGCGTGGCCGGCCTCTCGGCCGAGGGCGAGGCGCGCTACGTCTCGGCGAGGCGCGTGGTCATTGCGACCGGCGCCATGGAGCGGCCGTTCCCCATACCGGGCTGGACTCTCCCCGGTGTCATGACGGCAGGCGCCGCTCAGGGCCTCCTGAAGACGTCCGGTCTCTACCCGAGCGACCGGCTCGTGATCGCCGGCACCGGACCACTGGTCTGGCTCTATGCCGCCCAGTTACTCGCTGCCGGCGGCCGCATCTCGGCGCTTCTGGACACGACCGATCCTGGGGCACGCCTTGCCGCCACCCGTAGCTTCCCGGCCTTCGCCGCCTCGCCTTACCTCGCCAAGGGCCTTGCGCTGATGGCCAGGGTCCGCGCCCGCGTCCGCGTCCTGCGCAAGGTCACGGCACTCTCCATCGACGGCCGCGAGCGGGCAACGGCCGTCCGTTTTCGTCGCGGCGGTGGCGCGGAGGAGCAGATCCCCGCCGACACCGTCCTGCTGCACCAGGGCGTGGTGCCTCAGGTCAACCTGGCGATGGCCACTGGCGTCGGCCACCGCTGGGACGATCGCCAGCTCTGCTTCGTCCCCGAGATCGACCCCTTCGGCCAGACGGGCCTCGAGCGTATCGCTATCGCTGGCGACGGCGCCGGTATCGGTGGCTGGGAGATGGCCGTCGAGCGGGGGCGGCTGGCCGGGATTGGCGCCGCCCGCGCCCTCGGCATCGCCTCGGATCTCGTTCCCTCGCCCAATCCCGCGCTTAAGCGCCTGCGTGCCCTCGCCCGTCCGCGCGCCTTCCTCGACACGTTCTATCGTCCCGCCGTCGCATTCCGCCGTCCCGCTCCCGAAACCATTGTCTGTCGCTGCGAGGAGGTGACGGCTGGAGACATTGCGAAAGCCGTCGACATCGGCGCGCTCGGTCCCGCTCAGCTCAAAGCCTATACGCGGTGTGGCATGGGGCCTTGCCAGGGCCGCATGTGCGGCCTGACTGTCACCGAGCTGATGGCGGCCAAGCGGGGCGTCTCACCAGCCGAGATCGGGTACTTCCGCTTGCGCCCCCCCGTGAAGCCCATCACGCTCGCCGAACTCGCCTCGCTCCCCGTCGACGGCGCCAACGTGAAGGCTGTCGTGCGGAGTTGAACTGCCGTTGCCGTAGCTTCCTTAGTCCGGAGCAGCACAATGTCCATCAGCCTCTCCCTGATCACCGACGAGGTCTCTCCCGTTCTGGCTGACGGTCTGCGCATGGCCGCCGAGGAAGGGCTCGGAAAGGTCGACGTCCGCTCGATCGGCGGCGTCAATTTCATGTCGCTCGACGAAGCCACCCAACGAGCCGCCGCGAAAGAGATCCGCGACGCGGGCCTCGCCGTCGGCACGCTCGCGACGCCGCTGTTGAAGTGGCCGGCACCCGGACACGCCGCCGCGGATATGGGCGATCAGTTCGGTTTCGACACGAAAGGCCGCACCGCCGATCAGCTCTACGAGGATGCGTTCCGCTGCGCCGAAATCCTCGGCGCCCGCAACTTGCGCGTCTTCTCGCTCTAGAAGCACGATGGCTTCACACTGGCCGAGTTGGACGACGACTACGCCAAGCTCATCCGTCTCGCCGAGCGCCACGACGCCACGCTCCACATAGAGAATGAGCACGTCTGCAACTTGCACACGGTCGCGGACCTCGTCGCCGCCATGCACCGCTGGCGCGACCCGCGTCTGCAAGCGCTCCTCGATATCCCCAATGCCTGGCGCCGCGAGCGGCCGAGTGAAGCCGACATCGAGGCGCTGACGCCGTTCGTCTCTCAGATCCATTTCAAGGACTGGAGTGAGGCCAAGGGGCGCATGGTCGCGCTCGGCGAGGGGGATATCCCGTTCCGAATGCTGCTCGATCCGATTTACGCTGCGGCCCGCGCGCGCGACATCACCTTCGTCGTCGAGACCCACGTACCGAGCGAACCGGCAGCGGCGACACGGAGGTCGGTGCACGCTCTCCGGTCGCTCGCCAATGCAGCCGACGCACGATGAACGCGCTGACGCGACCGGTCGTTTGATCGCATTGCGTACGGGTTGTGGCGGTTACCAGAATCGGGTCGAGCCGAGGACGGACGGGACCCGGTTCTCGTCGCGGTTCAGGCCGCCCGCGGCCGCTCCTCCTGCCGCCGCGATCAAGCCGGCGAGAGACACCGCGGCAGCGAGAAACGCGGCTAGCACGCCGGATCGCCGTGCCGTGTCGGCGGCCTCGCGAGCCTGTGCGGCGGTCTGGTTCTTCGCCGTCTGAGCCGCTTGGAAAACCTCGTCGACGCGCCGCGCCGCGTCTTCTTGCGGCAATCCGGTCTGAGCCGCGACGGCTCCGGCGAGGTAGGTCCGATCGTTTGGCTCCAGCCGGTCGTTGTAGAGGGCCATCGCCAGTATGCGGCCCGCTTCGGCCGTCGCAACGGCACGATCCTGCGGCGGGCTTGCGGGCGCAGCGGCCCCTGGCGCGGTTGCGCCGCGCCGGAACAGCCGGTCGGCGTAGTAGGACAGCACATTCTCCGCCGACGCCCGATTCTCCGGTGACGAAGAGGCTTGGCCGGCAGCCGACCCCGCCATTTGCACGGCCGACTGCCCGACGGTCTGCATGGCCTGTCCCGCCGTGTCCGCGACCTTCGAGGTTATCGCGCTCGCCGTGCTGGCCAGGAAGTAAGCGCCGACGAGTGTTCCGACGGCCCAAACCAGGAACCCATGCACGCCGTCGCGGAAGTGGCGCTCCTCGGCCGTGATGCTGATGGCACGGCGCATCCGCCCGGTGACGTAGCCGCCCGCGTAGAAGCTCGCAATATGCACCAGTGCGAACCAAAGCCCAGCGACGATCGCAAATGTGGTGCCGGACACGCCGGCGAAACGATGCGCCGATGTCATGGACAGTCCTAGAGCCGTGCCGAAACCTGCAAACAGCACTGAGATTGCGGCGGCACCCACGGCTCCCGCAAGCACCGCGCCCCAGTCGATGGAACGAGCTTGCGCTTCGATTTCGATCCCTTGCGTGGCCATGGCTCAACGAACTCCAAACAATGAGAGAACAGCCAGTACGACCACGATCAAACCGACAATGTAGATGATTCCATGCATGACACTTCTCCGACACGGCTCTCCCACGCGAACTGAACGGCGATACAGGCCTAGTCGTTCCCGGCTTTTCCCGAAACCGTGCGTCCGGCGCGGCTGTCGGTATTGGCAGGGGGCGGGTGGACGGGACTTCGTGAGACCTTTAAGGAACTTGCAACGGGGGGCCACGAGCCCCGGCAAGGCACCGGCCCGAGGACATAGTTCAATGGCAGACACGGCGAAGGCGCTCGGCGCCTCCATCAAGGATATGGCGAATGCCATCCGGGCACTGTCCATGGATGCGGTGGAGAAAGCCAAGTCCGGCCATCCGGGCATGCCGATGGGCATGGCCGACGTCGCGACCGTGCTCTTCACCGAGGCGTTGAAGTATGACGCCGCACACCCCGAGTGGCCGGATCGCGACCGGTTCGTGCTCTCGGCTGGCCACGGCTCGATGCTGATCTATGCGTTGCTGCATCTGACCGGCACGCCGGGCATGACGCTCGACGACATCAAGAGTTTCCGTCAGCTCGGCGCGAAGACCGCAGGCCATCCCGAGTTCGGGCACGCCCCCGGGATCGAGACCACGACGGGACCACTCGGCCAGGGCCTCGCCAACGCCGTCGGCATGGCCATCGCCGAGCGCATCCTCAATGCCCGCCTCGGTGACGACATCGTCGATCACCGCACCTGGGTCATCGCCGGTGACGGCTGTCTGATGGAGGGCATTTCGCAGGAGGCCATCTCGCTCGCCGGCCATCTGCGCCTGGGGCGCCTGATCGTGCTCTTCGACGACAACGGCATCTCGATCGACGGCCCGACCAGCCTGACGACCAGCGAGGACCAGATCGCCCGCTTCAAAGCCTCCGGCTGGGCAACGCTCTCGGTCGACGGGCACGATGCGGCCGCAGTCTCAAAGGCCCTGGCCACCGCCAAGGGCGACACGTCCAAGCCTTGGCTGATCGCCTGCAGGACGCGCATCGGCTACGGCGCCCCGACCAAGGAGGGTAAGGCCTCCTCGCACGGCTCGCCGCTCGGCGCTGACGAGATCAAGGGCGCCCGCGAGAAGATCGGCTGGCCTCACGGGCCATTCGAGATCCCCGCCGAAATTCTCAACGCATGGCGCGCCGCCGGCGCGCGCGGTGCCGAGACACGTAAGGCGTGGGAAGCGCGCTTCGCCAAAGTCGACGCCGCAAAGCGCGAAGCCCTGGCCCATCCGGCTGGCGCCGTCAAAGCTGCGATCGCGGATGCCGTCCGTGCCTGTAAGCAGGCCGCCGCTGCCGAGACAGGCCAGAAAGCGACGCGCGTCTGGTCCGAGCTGACTCTGGAGAAGTTGACGGCCGCGTGCCCCGCCCTCATTGGCGGCTCGGCCGACCTCACCGGCTCCAATAATACCAAGGCCAAGTCGCAGGGCGTCATCAAGCCGGGCGATTTCTCCGGCTCCTACATTCACTACGGCGTGCGCGAACATGCCATGGCCGCCGCCATGAATGGCATTGCCTTGCACGGCGGGCTGATCCCCTACGGCGGCACGTTCATGGCCTTCACCGACTACTGCCGTCCCTCGATCCGCCTGTCGGCTCTGATGGGCCAGCGTGTCGTGTACGTCATGACACACGACTCGATCGGCCTCGGCGAAGACGGCCCGACGCACCAGCCCGTCGAGCATCTGGCCGCACTGCGCGCCATCCCGAACCTCCATGTCTTCCGTCCGGCCGACGGTGTCGAGACGGCCGAATGCTGGGCGCTGGCCGTAGCGCCCGGCGAGACGCCCTCGATTCTGGCTCTCACCCGGCAAAATGTGCCCAACCTGCGCACCACGCATACCGACGACAACCTGTCGGCAAAAGGCGGCTACGTACTCCGTGACGTCTCAGGTAAGCGCGACGTGACGCTGATCGCCACCGGGTCGGAAGTTGGCCTCGCCGTTGCCGCGGCTGACGAGCTGGCTAAGGGTGGCATCAACGCCGCCGTCGTTTCGATGCCGAGCTTCGAGCTGTTCCGTAAGCAGCCGGAAGCCTACCGCATGACGGTGCTGGGGGAGGCCCCGCGCATCGGCATCGAGGCCGCCGTCGAGATGGGTTGGCGCGAGTGGTTGCGCTTCTCCGACCGCTTCATCGGCATGTCCGGCTTCGGCGCCTCGGCACCCGCACCGAAGCTCTACGAGCACTTCGGCATCACCGTCGCCAAGACAGTCGAAGCGGCGAAAAGGTTGGTGAAGGGGTAGGTTCAAGCGGGACGCCGAACCAAATAGCCATCATCCCGGGCCTTGTGCCCGGGACCCATCGCTCCGCGAGTCCGAGACGAATGGCCTGTGGGGTGAGCCAGCCGCGTCTCCTGCTTCGCCGACAAGGGACTGCGCCTGCTGCACCATGGGTCCCGGCGACAAGCGCCGGGATGACACTTGGTTAGGCACGGAGGCAGGGTCCTACGCCGGCCCCTTGTTCTCCTTCGCCATGCCGCGCGACTTCAGCGCCTCGGCGATCTCCTCGAGGATCATCGGATCGTCGATCGTCGCCGGCATCTTCCACGCTTCGCTGTCGGCGATCGCACGCATGGTGCCGCGTAGGATCTTGCCCGACCGCGTCTTCGGCAGGCGCTTCACCGTCATCACCTGTTTGAACGCGGCGACCGGCCCGATCTCGTCACGGACGAGCTTGATCACCTCGGCCTCGATCTCCTTGGCATCCCGGTTGACGCCCGCATTGAGGACAATGAATCCTGCCGGGAGTTGCCCCTTGAGCTCGTCGTGCACGCCCATGACCGCACACTCGCCGACATCCTTGTGGCGCGCGACGACCTCCTCCATCTGCCCGGTCGATAGACGATGCCCCGCGACGTT
>JALHMC010000012.1 GCA_022844225.1 Hyphomicrobiaceae bacterium
CGCAAATCCGTTTCCGCCTCTGTGGCACTCGCGACGCGAGCATAGCCTGTCGACCCATTTCCCGCATCTCGTGCCACCGCTTGCACTTAGAGTAGGGCGGCTTTAATCCGAGCACACAATCGCCGCAGCTGCCGAGGATGCCCCCATGACCACCGGGAAGACCCGCATCGAGACCGACACTTTCGGCCCCATCGAGGTGGACGCCACCCGCTACTGGGGTGCGCAGGCGCAGCGCTCGCTCGGCAACTTCAAGATCGGCTGGGAGAAGCAGCCGAAGCCGATCATCCGAGCGCTCGGCATCGTCAAGCGGGCGGCCGCGGAGGCCAACATGGGCCTCGGTAAGCTCGAGGCCAAGCTCGGCGAGACGATCGTGAAGGTCGCCCAGGAGGTGATCGACGGGAAGCACGACGAGCATTTCCCGCTGGTCGTCTGGCAGACGGGCTCGGGCACGCAGTCGAACATGAACGCCAACGAGGTGATCTCGAACCGCGCCATCGAGGTGCTCGGTGGTGAGATGGGCTCGAAGAAGCCGGTCCACCCGAACGACCACGTCAACATGAGCCAGTCGTCGAACGACACCTATCCGACGGCGATGCACATCGCCTGCGCGGAGCAGATCGTGCACGACCTGCTGCCGGCGCTGCGGAAGCTGCATGGCGCGCTGCATGCGAAGGCGGAGAGCTGGAAGGACATCATCAAGATCGGCCGGACGCACACGCAGGACGCGACGCCGGTGACGCTGGGCCAGGAATTCTCGGGCTACGCGATGCAGATCGCCAATGGCATCAAACGCATCGAAAGCACGATGCCGGCGCTGATGGAGCTGGCGCAAGGCGGCACGGCGGTGGGCACGGGCCTCGCCTCACCGGTCGGATTCGACCAGAAGGTGGCCGACCGTATCGCGGCCATCACGGGCTTGCCGTTCACGTCGGCACCGAACAAGTTCGAGGCGCTCGCCGCGCACGATGCGATGGTGATGACCCACGGCGCCATCACCACCGTCGCGATGAGCTGCTTCAAGATCGCGAACGACATCCGGTTCCTGGGTTCGGGGCCACGGGCCGGTCTCGGCGAGCTGTCGCTACCGGAGAACGAGCCCGGCTCGTCGATCATGCCCGGCAAGGTCAACCCGACGCAGTCGGAAGCGCTGACGCAAGTGGCCGTGCAGATCCACGGCAACAACGCTGCGATGACGTTCGCCGGCAGCCAGGGGCATTTCGAGCTCAACGTCTACAATCCGGTGATGGCCTACAATTTCCTGCAGTCGGTGCGCTTGCTCGCGGATGCGGCGGTCTCGTTCACGGACAACTGCGTGGTCGGCATCGAGCCGCGCCTCGAGAACATTGCGCAGGGGCTCGCCAACTCGCTGATGCTCGTCACGCCGCTCAAGGAGAAGTACGGCTACGATCGAGCGGCCAAGATCGCCAAGACGGCCCACAAGAACGGCACGACCTTGCGCGAAGAGGCGATCAAGGACGGCATACCGGCCGACGACTTTGACGCGATCGTGCGGCCGGAGCTGATGATCGGACCGGGGTAGAGGCTGCGGGACGGGCAACCACCTTGCTTTGCGTGGCGCAAGTGCAACACACCCAGATTACCGACGGGCAGCGGGCCAAAGGCGCCTGCTGATCTGATAGTGTTAACGGCGCGTAAACATCTCACCGCCAGAGGATGGTGGTGTGGGTTGCGGCTGGGGGACACATGCATCTCGGGTTGATCGGCAAGCGGCTCGCGGCCGGGTTTCTCTTCAGCGTGTTCGGGCTATCGCCAGCGCTGGCAGGGGACTGGGGCTCGTCGAAGGACGAGCCGGCTTTCGGTGGTGTCACGCTCGGTGCACTGGCCATTGTCACGCCGAAGTACGAAGGCTCCTCCGATTATCGCGTGATGGGCGTGCCGATCATTGCGCCGTCATTCGGCCGAGGTGAGGGCCGGTTTCAGGTCAAAGGCGTGGACGACGTCCGGTTCCGCTTGTTCGAGCACAGCGGCTTCGAGGCGGGTCCGCTCGTCGGATGGCGGTTCGGGCGCGAGGAAGACGACGGCCCCCGCCTTCGCGGCATCGGTGACGTCGACGGCGGCCTCGTGATCGGCGGCTACATGGCCTACCGGATCGGCATGCTGAAACCGTTCCTGTCCTATCATCACCAAGTGACGGGCAACGACACTGCGGGCGTGCTGAGGCTCGGCACAGAAGCCAGATTCGACATTGCGCCAGGCGTCGAGGTGGTCGGGAGCGTGGGCGCAAGCTATGCCGACGACGACTACATGCAATCCTATTTCGGGTTGAGCGCGGCGCAAAGCGCGGCGTCTGTCGCGGGCCTGGGCGTCTACAGCGCCGAAGCCGGGTTCAAGGACGTGTTCGTCGGCGCCACCGCCAAAGTCGCACTCAGCGAACTGTGGACACTGCAGCTCTCGGCACGCTACGCGCACCTGATCGGGGATGCCGGGGACAGCCCGCTGGTCGAGAGCGAGCACCAATGGACGGGCGGCGTCGGCGTTTCCTACCGCTTCGATTGGCGCTGAGCCGGAACTAGCGATCGCAACGGGCGGACTCGGCGGAGGCCTCGTCCCCCGGATCAGATCCGGGGTTGATCCTCTTGCGAGGGAACGAGGACACGTTTCGGGACCGGGTGTTCCAGCTCAGTTGTTGCCGTAGCGGGCCTTGATCGCGTCGTTGCAGGATGCCGAGAGCTTTACCGAGTTGGTGCGCAGGCACTGGGTAATTCCTTCGCCGCCTTTGGATTTTGCAGCGCTTGCGCAGTGGGTCTTAACGTCCGTCGCGCAAGCTTCGCGCATTGCCTTGGCTTTGACCTCGATATCGGCCAGCGCCGCTGTGCATTCCGGCGAGAGCTTGGCCGCATTCTCCTTCAAGCACGCCGTCCGATTGCCCTGGCTGGCATCTGGGCAAATCTTGGCGACATCGGCGCGACAGGCGGCGAGACGCCGGCCACGGCCTTCCTTGCCGGGCTCTGTGTCGCTTTTGGCATCCGCCGGCTTCGAGGCCTCCACCGGAGGCGCTACCGGGGCGGTAGTCTGGGCCGCCGCAATGGTGGGCCCGAGGAACAGCAGCGCGGCGCCGAGCAGCGGGCGAAGCAGAACGGACATGAATGGAACTCCCTGGACGTGGAGGCACCCGGCTCGCGGAGCGAGCGGCTTGTGCGGCCTCGATGTAGATAACGCAGTCTGCGAACCGTTCCGTTGCATGCCGCGGCGAAAACTCTAAGTCTCGCGGCGCGTCTCGATCACAACGACTTCGCCGCTCTTCATGCCGAGCGCCAGCTCGCCGCGCTTCAAGCGCATGGCGTCGTTGCCGAAAAGCTCGCGGCGCCAGCCCTTGAGGGCGCCCACTTCCGGCTCCTTCTCGATGGCTATCCGCTCCAGGTCGTCGCTGTCGGCGATGAGGCGTGACGCCACGCCGTGACGGCCTGCAGCGGCTTTCAGCAGGACCCGAAGCAAGTCGATCATGGCGCCAGCCTCGGCAGGCAACGAGGGCCCGTTTTCGATTGCCGGAAGCGATTTCGGGTCGCGCGCGAGTCCGCGCTTCACCGCTTCGACGATCTCCTTGGCGCGGG
Source organism: Hyphomicrobiaceae bacterium (assembly GCA_022844225.1). Classification (GTDB taxonomy): domain Bacteria; phylum Pseudomonadota; class Alphaproteobacteria; order Rhizobiales; family Hyphomicrobiaceae. Next base: position 3,573 of record JALHMC010000012.1, read on the forward strand.
AGGACCGAGCAAAGCCGTCAGACAAGGTGCGAAGCTCCGACAGCTTGGCCGTCTCGGTCGGCTGCTGGTTGGCGATGTCGTACAAGGCCTCGTCGCGGAGAACGCGGGCGCGGGGTACGTCCTGCGACTGGGCCGCCCGTTCGCGCCACGCGGCCAACTCTATCAGAACGCCCAAAGCCTTGCGGTTGCGGACCTTGAGCTTAAGACGGCGCCACGCGCCTTCCGGCTCCAGCTCGTAGGTGGCCGGATCGGTCAGCGCGGCCATCTCCTCGCTGAGCCAATGCGTGCGGCCGCTCTTCTCCAACTCGGCCTTCAGGTGGAGGTAGACGTCGCGCAGATGCGTCACATCGCCGAGGGCGTAGACGAGTTGATGCTGCGAGAGCGGGCGACGGCTCCAGTCGGTGAACCGGGAGGATTTGTCGAGGTCGCGGTTGGTGATCTTCTTGACGAGGTTCACATACGAGATCGAGTCACCGAAGCCGCAGACCATGGCAGCGACCTGCGTATCGAAGACGGGCGTGGGAACGAGGCCAGCCTTGTATTTGACGATCTCGATATCCTGCCGTGCGGCGTGGAAGACCTTTACGACGTTCTCGTCAGCCATGAGCCCAAAGAACGGCGCGAGATCCAGGCCGTCCGCCTGCGGGTCGACGATGGCCTCCACGCCGGGGGAGGCTAGCTGAACGAGGCACAGCTTGGGCCAGAAGGTGGTCTCGCGCATGAACTCGGTGTCGACGGCCACGAAGGGGTGACGGGCGAGCTCGGTGCAGAGTGCGGTGAGGTCCGGGGTCGATGTAATGACACGCATGCGTTGAGGTATAGCGTAACCGACGGGGCACTGTCGTGTCTGAATCGCAACGAACACGGCTCTAAGACGGCTGCCACTCCGCACACGTTTCTCGACAACCGTAATTGGGACGGGTCTTGTCCCAGGGCGGTCGACTGAGCGTGGCATGCTTGACAAGCCAACGACAGCCATGGATGACGGCCGGGCTTTCGCTGCGGGCACGTTCGCCCGCCGCCGCCCAGCCGGAGACTTGCCATGCACCGCTATCGCTCGCACACCTGCGGCGCGCTTCGAGCCGCCGACATCGGTTCAGAGACGCGCCTTTCGGGCTGGGTGCACCGTGTGCGCGACCACGGCGGCGTGCTGTTCATCGACTTGCGGGACCATTACGGGCTGACGCAGGTGGTGGCAGATCCGGATTCGCCAGCGTTCAAGATGGCTGAGCGTGTGCGTTCAGAGTGGGTGATCCGCATCGACGGGAAGGTGCGGCAGCGGCCGGAGGGGACCGTCAACCCGGAGCTGCCGACCGGCGAGATCGAGGTGTATGCGGCCGAGATCGAGGTGCTGTCGGAGGCCAAAGAGGTGCCTGTCCCGGTGTTTGGCGAGCCGGATTATCCCGAGGATATGCGGCTCACGTACCGGTTCTTGGATCTCAGGCGCGAGAGCCTGCACGCCGTCATCATGAAGCGGCTGGCGATCACCAAATCGATCCGCGCGCGGATGCACGATGCGGGCTTCAACGAGTTCCCGACGCCGATCCTGACGGCCTCGTCGCCGGAGGGCGCGCGGGACTTCCTGGTGCCCTCGCGTATTCATGCGGGCAAGTTCTACGCGCTGCCGCAGGCGCCGCAGCAGTACAAGCAGCTTTTGATGATGGCGGGTTTCGACCGCTACTTCCAGATCGCGCCCTGTTTCCGCGACGAGGACCCGCGCGCGGACCGGCTGCCGGGCGAGTTCTATCAGCTCGACGTGGAAATGAGCTTCGTCGAGCAGGAGGACGTGTTCTCGACAATGGAGCCGGTGATCACGGCCGTGTTCGATGAATTTGCCGACGGCAAGCCGGTGACGAAGGGCTGGCCGCGCATTCCCTACGACACGGCGATCCAGAAGTACGGCACGGACAAGCCGGACCTTCGCAACCCCATCGAGATGGCCGACGTGACCGAGCATTTTCGCGGCTCGGGCTTCAAGGTGTTCGCGCAGATGATCGAGCGCGACCCGAAGGTACGGGTGTGGGCGATCCCGGCGAAGGGCGGCGGCTCGCGGGCCTTCTGCGACCGCATGAACGGCTGGGCGCAGAAGCAGGGCCAGCCGGGGCTCGGGTACATCATGTGGCGGGCCGAGGAGGGCGCGGCAGGGGCCGGTCCGATTGCCAAGAACGTGGGTCCAGAGCGGTCCGAGGCACTTTTCAAACAGATGGGCCTCGCGATCGGCGACGCCTGCTTCTTCACGGCCGGTGATCCGGCGAAGTTCTACAAGTTCGCGGGGCTGGCGCGGGACGAGATCGGGCATGAGCTGAAGCTCATCGACGAGGATCGGTTCGCACTCGCCTGGATCGTCGATTTCCCGTTCTACGAGTGGAACGAGGACGAGAAGAAGATCGACTTCTCGCACAACCCGTTCTCGATGCCCCAGGGCGGGCTCGCGGCGCTGGAAGCCGCCGAGAAGGAGGGGCCCGAGGCGCTGCTGCGGCTGAAGGCGCACCAGTACGACATGGTGTGCAACGGCTACGAGATCGCGTCGGGCGGCATTCGCAATCACAAGCCCGATGCGATGGTGAAGGCGTTCGGCATCGCGGGATTGGCGCCTGAGACGGTGGAGGCGCGGTTCGGCGCACTCTACCGGGCGTTCCAGTACGGCGCACCGCCGCATGGTGGCATGGCGGCCGGCATTGAGCGGATCGTGATGCTGCTGACGGGCTGCAAGACGGTGCGCGACGTTGCGCTGTTCCCGATGAACCAGCAGGCGAGCGATCTGCTCATGGGCGCACCGGCGGAGGCCTCGAACAAGCAGCTTCGCGAGTTGCACATTCGCGTCACAGCGGAGGCGAAGGGGTAGGGGCGGTGTCCGGTCCTGCTCAAATCGGGAGTATGCGTACCCGAGATCGGGCCTCATCGAGAACGATCAGCGCGCCCGCGGCGAGTTCCGGCTCGTATTGATGCAAGGCACTCACGACAAGCTTTGCCAAATGCACGGGCAGCACGTTTTGGCTACGCACCTGGATCACGCCCGGACCGTCGGCGCGACGAAGTGCAAGCAGGGCACCGAAATCGAGATCGTGGGTAAAGACGACATATCGGTGGTCGCGCGCCCACCGCATAATCTCGTCATCGGGCGCACTTGGGCTTCCGACTTGGCTCCAATGTACCGCCGGGACGCCTTCGGCATCCAAAGCGGGAACCCAATCGGGGGACAAGTTCATGTCAATCACGAGCGCGAGCTTCATGCTCTGGCCAAGGGCATCTCGCGCTCTTCAAGGCGCCAGGCGGCGTATGCCAGCGACTGATCGATATCTTCCCGTTGAAGATACGGATAAGCAGCCAATATCTCGTCGCGGCTCTTCCCGGCAGCGAGAAGCCCGATGATCGTCGAAACGGTGACCCGCATCCCGCGAATACATGCTTTACCGCTCATGACGGTCGGGTCGTGTGTGATCCGATCCAATCCCTGCATATCAGCGTCCTCCATCACGATGATGGTATCATGAGTCCAATCTGTTGGGTTACGCTGACATCTGCTCTGCGACGAGAGCCGCGCCGGCTCGGCCGACTGACCCAACCTACGAGTGCGTGCGTGCGCCAATCCGCATGGGTGAGGTTTACCGCGCCTTCGACCCGATGCTGCGTGCGATGCCGTGAGCCTCGACGAGGGCGTTGACGAGGCGGCGGGGCTGGAAGGCGTCGCCGATGACGTGGATGTTGCGGCGCTCGATGCCGGCGGCTTCGATCTCGGCGGCCAGAGTTGCGCCGTGGGGGATCGCGAGGCCGACCCAGACGACGGCGGCAACGTCCTCAATCATCTCCTCGCGACCGGTCAGGTAGTTGGCGAGCACCACCCGTCCGCTTTCGATCCGCTTGACGCCGGTGTTGGGCTTCAAACTGCCGCCGGCCTTGTCCACCTCGCGCAAGAAGGCGATGCGCGAGACGACCGGGATTTCGCGGACGACCTCGAAGAAGCGGGCGGCGATGACCGGAACGCGGCCCTGCGCCATGACGCTTTCGGCGACGGCGCTCGTCCAGTAGTAGCCGTCCTCATCCATGATGACGACATGACGTCCGGGAAGCGCGTCGAGGGGGACGGTGCCATCGGCTGTAAGGACCGGGACGGAGCCATCGCTCGGCAGATCGGGGACGCCGGGCTTGGCGCCCGTGGCGACGACGACGTGGTCCGGTTTCAAGGCAGCCACGGCCGGGCCATCGGCCGTCATGCCGGTTTTGATCTCGACGCCCGCCCGCTCGACCTCGGGAACCAGGAAATCGAGAACATGGCGCATCTCCTCGTGGTGGCGTACGGCGCCAGCATGACGAATGCGGCCGCCGAGGACGTCATCACGCTCGAGCAGAGTGACGCGATGGCCGCGCACTGCCGCGACGCGGGCCGCCTCGAGGCCACCGGGACCGCCGCCGACAATGACGACGTGACGGGAGATTTCGGCCCTGTCGCGCTCGAGTGGTCCCCACTGGTGCTCGCGGCCGGAGACGGGGTTCGTCGCACAGGCGATCGGCTCGCCGGTCGAGATCCAGGCCCAACACTGGTTGCAGGCAATGCAGCGGCGGATGCGCTTGGCCTCGCCGCGCCTGGCCTTGGCGGGCCAGTCGGGATCGACGATGAGGGCGCGGCAGAGGCCGATCATGTCGGCTTCGCCGGAGGCGATGACGCTTTCGGCCTGTTCTGGGCCCTGAATGCGGGTGGACGCGATGACGGGCACACCGTTGGCCACGGCCTTGAATCGTCCATGCAGGCCGCGGAACGTCAGGATCGGCCAGTGACGGTCCGGCAGATGCTGTTCGATGGAGTTGAAGTTGCCCTGGGCGAGGGAGAGGTAGTCTGCAAGCCCTTCGGCGCAGAGCAGGCGTGCGATCTCGACCGTGTCGTCGATGGCGAGGCCGCCCTCGGTGAACTCCTCGACGCCCATGCGGTAGCCGACAATGGCGCGGCGGCCGACGCGACGTCGCACGCCTTCCAGGATCTCGCGTGCGAAGCGCATGCGGTTCTCGGGCGTGCCGCCGTACTCGTCCTCGCGCCGATTGGTGAAGGGTGAGAGGAACTGCTGGATCAGGTGGCCTTGGGCGCCGTGGATCTCGACCCCATCCATGCCGGCCTCAATGCAATGGACGGCACACATGACATAGGTCTCGATGGTCTCCTTCACCTCGCGCGTCGTCAGTGCGTGGGGAACTCCCCCAGAGCGCGGGCAAGGGATGGCGGACGGCGCGATGAGGTAGGGCACGACCCGCGATGCGAGGTGCTGGCGGCCACCCATGTTGAGCTGACCGATGAGGAGCGCGCCCTCGGCATGGCACGTGTCGGCAATGCGGCGGATGCCGTCGAGGCCGGCGCGATCGAAAATCGTTATGGCTCCGGGACCGAACGGGTCGCGGGCATCGGTGCGCAGCGCCTCGGTGACGATAGTGCCGGTGCCGCCCTTGGCGAGGGTCCGATAGAACGCGAGCACCCGGTCGCCGACACGGTTTCGATCGGCGAGATTGGCGGTGGTGGCCACGCGCATGATGCGGTTCTTGGCCTCGCGCTCGCCGATGCGGACGGGGGCGAACAGGTGGGGGTAGAGGGTGGTCATGGGATCAACCAATCGACTGTGATCGAGAGAAATTCTCCCGCGATCCATTTGTCCGCGAACGTGGTTCCGGGAATTGCATGCGGCGCTTCAGTATCACCGAGCAACCGTTCCAGCCCTTTGTGCGGCGGGTTTCGGTGACAAGCACCGGGATGACATTCGAGTTTGCCTCACACCGCCATTGCCATGCCGTCGCGGCCGGGGTCGGCGCCGCCGTCGAGCTTGCCATCGACGATGCGGATGGCGTGGACGCCGGCGAAGTGGAAGTTCATCGGCCAGCGACGCACCGTGTATCCGCGCGATTTCAGCTCGGATTCGGTTGAGCGCAGGATGCGGTTGGTGATGTCGAGGGTGTCGGAGGTGGCATTGAAGCGCGGCGCGGCGACGGCCTCGGCTGCGGTCATGCCGAACTCGATGACGTTGAGCATGGCCTGCAGGATACCCATGGCGATGTAGGTGCCGCCGGGAGCGCCGATGGCGAGGAACGGCTTGTCGTCCTTGAAGACGATGGTCGGCGCCAGTGACGAGAATCGCGATTTTCCGGGCGCGAGCGAGCCGGGGCGGCCGGGGCGTGGGTCGAAGACGGCCATGGCGCCGTTGTACATGAAGCCCAGGCCCTCGGTGACGACGCCGGACGGCGTTCCGAGCGTGTGCGTCATGGTGGCGATGACGCCGTTCTCGTCGACGGCGACGACATGCGTGGTGTCGGCGCTTTCTTTCTGTTTCGACTTGAGGCGGGGAACGCTGGTCATCTGGCCGCGCCTAATGCGGGCAGCGAGCGGTTCGGCGTAGGCCTTGGAGATCAGCTCGTCGAGGGGGACAGAGACGAAGCGCGGATCGCCGACCTTGGCGTCCTTGTCGACGGTTGCGATCTTCATCGCCTCGGCGACAGTCGCGATGTAGTCGGGCGAGTTGTGGCCCATGGCCTTCAAGTCGAAGTGCTCGAGGATGTTCAGCATTTCGAGCAGCATCAGGCCGCCGCCGGGCGGACGGTTGGTGGAAATGCGCAAGCCGCGATAGGTACCCCACAGGGGCGGGTTGGCCTCGGGCTTCGCCTCGGCGAGGTCGGCTTCAGAGATCAGGCCGCCGTTGGCCTTCATGTCGGCTGTGATGCGCCGACCGATCTCGCCCGAATAGAAGTCGTCGACGCCGTGATCGCGGACGCGGCGCAGCGTTGCGCCCATGTCGGCGTTCTTCAGCGTCTCACCCATCTTGGGCAGCGTACCGTCGGGCTTGGCGTAGATCTTCCGGGTGGCCGGGAGCGTGGTCAGCATCTCGGCATGCGGTGCGCGGCCCTCGGTCGGCACCTGGGCCCAGTAGGCGGCGACATGCGGGCGGACCATGAAGCCTTGCTCGGCGTAGTGGATGGCCGGCGCGAGGAGATCACCAACGTTGCGAGTTCCATAGCGCTTCAGTGCTTCGTCGAAAGCGCGCAGCGTCATAGGCGAGGTGATGGCGCCGTAGCCGATCTCGTTGACCTTGCCCTCGAGCTGGAAGCCGAACCCGTCCTCGCTTTCGCCGATCAGAAGGTGCTCCCACATGTCCAGCTTCGTGGCGAGCGGTGCACGGCCATGAAAGTCGAGGCACTCGTGGATGCCCCGCTTGGGGTCGTAGACGTGCAGGGAGCCGAAGCCGGCGATGCCGCACATCTGGGGATCGACCACGGTCTGGACCAGCGCCGTGGCGATGGCCGCATCGACCGCGTTGCCGCCCGCCTTCAGGGCTTCGAGCCCCGCCTCCACTGCCTCCGGCTGCGCTGCCGAAACCATGCCGTGCGTCATCGTCCGCCTCCGCCAAGTCGCGCGTTGCCGGCAAGGCTACCGATAACGCGCGAGGTATGCGAGCTTCGTGAGTGAGACACCCCGTTCACAGCGAGGAGCATCCCATGCGCACCGTCAAACTGAAGACCGGAGAGACGATCGCTCAGCTCGGCATCGGCACGTGGCACATGGGGGAGCGGCGGGGAGACCGTAGCGCGGAAGCAAAGGCCGTGAAGGCGGCGCTCGACCTCGGCATCACGCTGATCGATACGGCGGAGATGTATGGCGAGGGCGGGGCGGAGGAGGTCATCGCGGAGGCAACGGCTGGCCGGCGTGATGGGCTCTTCATCGTGTCGAAGGTGTATCCGCACAACGCCTCGCGGAGCGGGGCCATCGCGGCTTGTGAGCGGAGCCTGAAGCGGCTCAAGACGGACCGGATCGATCTCTATCTGCTGCACTGGCGCGGATCGCATCCGCTGGCCGATACGGTCGCGGCCTTCGAGAAGCTGAAAGCGGACGGCAAGATCCGGCACTGGGGTGTGTCGAACTTCGACGTGGACGACATGGAGGAGCTCCGCGAGGTCCGGTCGGGTGGCAACTGCGTCTCCAACCAGGTGCTCTATCACCTGGGCTCGCGCGGAATCGACCATGACCTCGTCGCCGACTGCAAGGCGCACGATGAAATGATCATGGCCTACTCGCCGCTCGGGCAAGGTTCGATCCTGCGCAATGCGGCGCTCGCAAAAGTCGCGAAGAAACATGGTGTCTCGCCGGCGGCGGTCGCCATCGCCTGGACGATGCGGCACCCGCACGTCGTGTCGATCCCGAAGGCCAGCAATCTGGCGCATGTGACAGAGAATTTCGCCGCCGCCGATCTTGTGCTCGATGCGGCCGACCTCTCGGAACTCGACACGGCTTTTCCGCCGCCACGCGGGAAGCGGCCGCTTGGCATGCTTTGAGATTAGCAGCTCGGGCCGGTCAGAGTTCGCCCATGGCGCCGACGGAAACGGGGGGACTGGCGGGGCACCGCGCAGACTGAGCCTCAGTCTTGCACATCAACCTGGTTTTCGGATTTGCCGAAAGTGGACAGGAAAAGTAGGCAAAAGTAGCGAAGGTGCCTTCGCCGAAGCTGAGGAAATCGCAAGTGTCGCCGCCGGCGGATGCGGAGATGCAGGATAACCGAGCGCCGTAATCGCAACGCACCAGCACGTGCTTTTCATCCTTCATGGCGAAGGCCGACGTGAGGACGGGGCGGTGATGGGCACGTCCCTGCTCCTCGTCGAGATAGCGAGCAATCGCCTTGAGGTATGGCGTCGCCTCCCGGTATCCATTCTGAGGGGGCTTCTGGCCGATCGGCTCCGTCAGGAAATACCCACCATGTCCAGTCGGGCCGTCGCACGTCGCGGTGGCGGAATAGATCGGAGTCCACATCCAGATGTTCCAGCCTACACGGTTCTCGTAGGACCATTCAGCGATCGCCCTGAAGGCGCGCTCCATGCGGTCGTAGCGCTTGCCCGTGCGGCACTCGGAAATGCCGACCTCGTGAAAGTAGAAGGGTTTCCCCGGCATTGCGTCGGCGTAGCGATCGTAGATTGCCGACATGCGCCGGCGAATGGAGGCGGGCGACAACTGGTCGAAGTAGACCAGCCGGGTATCGTCGGGTCGTCTCGCGCCATCCCAATAGAGGTGTGTGCTGAAGCCGTCGAAATTGTTCAGCTCGTTGTCGCGGTCGAGCGGCCGGAAGGGCATGTTGTCCGGTCCCACGTGACCGAAGCGCAGGTAGCCGTCGTCATGGAAGACCATTGCGATGCCGGCGCGTAGGCGCGGATCGCGGACTTGGATTTCGGCCGGCAGACTGCCGAGCGTGCGCCGAACACGTTGGGCGTTGCGGCGGTAGGCAGCCTTGGTCATGGCGCAGCGCTTGCCGGTATCGTCATAACCGGCCTCGGAAAACAGGTAGAAGATGATGTTGTCGTGATGAGCGGACGTCGCGTCGAGCAACGCCATCGTGTATTTCAGGTACTCAGCCCATGCCGCCGGATGATCGTACCACGTGCAGAAATCATGGCGGGCGCCCTGGTCCCCCTTCCGCACCGCAATTTTGGGTAGCAGGTAGTCGGCTGCATACCCTCTGCCGAGCTGGCCGAGCGTGAGAATAACCTTGAGATTGTTGCGACGGGCCGTCTCGAGCATGTCCAGCATGAGTTCGACGTGACGAGGTTTCAGGACTTCCTGCGATGTCGCATCGAACCAAGAGGCCGTCGCCATAATGGCAACGGTGTTGAAACCTGCGGCCGCGATCCGCGAGGCCTCGTTGCGAAACTCGGCTGCGTAAACCTCCGGCTTCCACTCGGGATAGTTCGTATAGTACGTGACACTGCGAATGCGCGGGATGTGCGCAATCAGACGGTGACGATTGGCCGTGGCCTCGGGGTATGCGTCGCAGGACGGGCAAGCGGAGGATGAGCGATCGGCCCGGCGATTTGCGTTCGATCGTGATGGCGAGCCTGGAGGGACGTCAGTACGGGCCTTTCGATAATCGCCATCCGATGCGCTGCCGGCGCGATCGCGAATGCGGGGATCCTGAGCGAGGGCATATGGCAGAGCCACCAGCCAGCCGAGCACCGCGGTCACTGCGATGATCGAGTTCTGCCGCCATCGGTTCGCCCGCATCGAAAATCCTCGCTTCGCCGTCGTCTAGCGGCTTCAACCCGCCAGCCTGCCCATCGGCTCCGGATACGGACGGTCAACACGCCGTGAACGGCCGAAATGTGACCGAAAGGCAAAAGTTCCCCCCGGGGGCCCGCTACCGCGAAGATCTCGAGGCGCGACGAGACAACCTCTGGCCGGCATCTTCCCGTCGCGCGGGACGCTTCCTACATGATGGCAGGAGCCAGCCTTCGGGGGGCTCCGGTTGATCAGCATCACGGCCGGACCTGCCGCTTCGGGGCATGGCTGGCGGGTGGAGGATACGCATGAACATCGAGAAGTATACGGACCGCGCCAAGGGTTTCATTCAGGCGGCTCAGAACCTCGCCCTTCGCGAGGGACACCAGCAATTGACGCCCGAGCATCTGCTCAAGGTGCTGCTCGACGACCCGGAAGGCTTGGCCTCCGGCCTCATCGACAAGTCTGGTGGCAACGCAGCACAGGCGGCGGCGGCCAACGAGCGCACGTTGCAGCGGCGACCCAAGGTTTCCGGCGGCGGCGCGGGGCAGGTTTATCTGGCGCAGGAATTGGCGCGGGTCTTGGATCAGGCCGAGAAAGTGGCCGACAAGGCGGGCGACAAGTTCGTGACGGTCGAGCGGTTGTTGCTGGCGATCGCGATCGAGGGGTCGTCTGAGGCGGCGCGGGCGCTCAAGGACGCTGGTGTCAATCCGCAGGCGCTCAACCAGGCCATCAACGAGGTTCGCAAGGGGCGCACGGCCGATTCGGCCTCGGCCGAGGAAGGTTATGACGCTCTGAAGCGCTATGCGCGCGACCTGACAGAGGCTGCTGCTCAGGGGAAGATCGACCCCGTGATCGGGCGCGACGAGGAAATCCGGCGCACGATTCAGGTGCTGTCTCGGCGCACCAAGAACAATCCCGTGCTGATTGGCGAGCCGGGCGTCGGCAAGACGGCCATTGCCGAGGGCTTGGCCCAGCGGATCATCAAGGGCGACGTGCCGGAAAGCCTCAAGGACAAGCGGCTTTTGTCGCTCGACATGGGCTCGCTGATCGCTGGGGCGAAGTACCGGGGTGAATTCGAGGAGCGACTGAAGAGCGTGCTCAAGGAGGTGCAGGCCGAGGAGGGACGCATCATCCTTTTCATCGACGAACTGCACACCATCGTCGGAGCGGGCAAGTCCGAGGGCTCCATGGATGCGGGCAACCTGCTGAAGCCTGCACTGGCTCGTGGCGAGCTGCACTGCGTCGGCGCGACCACGCTGGACGAGTATCGCAAGCACATCGAGAAAGATGCAGCGCTGGCACGGCGGTTCCAGCCGGTTTTCGTCAGCGAGCCAAGCGTCGAGGACACGATCTCGATCCTGCGCGGCTTGAAGGAGCGCTACGAGTTGCACCACGGTGTGCGCATCACCGATGCCGCGCTGGTTTCGGCCGCCACGCTTTCGAACCGGTACATCACCGACCGCTTCCTGCCAGACAAGGCGATCGACCTCGTCGACGAGGCTGCGTCGCGCCTGAAAATGGAGATCGACTCAAAGCCCGAGGAGCTTGACCGGATCGACCGCGACCTAATGCAGATGAAGATCGAACGGGAGGCGCTGAAAAAAGAGAGCGATCCCGGATCGAAGGATCGTCTGGCGCGACTCGAGAAGTCGATCGCCGAGCAAGAAGAGCAGTCTGCCGCCATGACGCGTCGCTGGGAGGCCGAAAAAGGCCGGCTGGGCGATGCGCAGAAGCTGAAGGAGGAATTGGACGGGCTCAGGACGGAGCTTGCCAGGGCGCAGCGTCGCGGTGACCTCGCGCGGGCTGGCGAGCTTGCGTACGGGCGGATTCCCGAAATCGAGAAGAAGCTAGCGGCGATGGAAGGCGGAGACGGTAAGTCTGCGGTCATGGTCGAGGAAGCCGTGACACCCGACCACATCGCCGGCGTCGTCTCGCGATGGACGGGCGTTCCCGTCGACCGGATGCTGGAGGGCGAGAAAGACAAGCTGCTGCGCATGGAGGAGGCAATCGCCAAACGCGTTGTCGGGCAAGAAGAGGCGGTCAAGGCTGTCTCGACCGCGGTGCGGCGCGCCCGGGCCGGATTGCAGGACCCGAACCGGCCGATCGGCTCGTTCATGTTTCTCGGACCGACGGGTGTCGGCAAGACCGAGCTGACGAAGGCGCTGGCGTCGTTCCTGTTCGACGACGAGAGCGCCATGGTCCGCATCGACATGTCCGAATACATGGAGAAGCACTCCGTCGCTCGGCTGATCGGCGCGCCTCCCGGCTATGTCGGCTACGAGGAAGGCGGCTCGTTGACCGAAGCCGTGCGCCGCCGGCCCTATCAGGTGATCCTGTTCGACGAGATCGAGAAGGCGCACCCGGACGTGTTCAACGTGCTGCTGCAGGTGCTGGACGACGGGCGTCTGACAGACGGACAGGGGCGCACGGTCGACTTCAAGAATACGCTGATCATCCTGACGTCGAATATCGGCGCCGAGTATCTCGTCGCGGTGAAAGACGGCGGCGACATGCAGCAGGCCAAAGAGTACGTGCTGGCAGAGGTGAAGACGAAGTTCCGGCCCGAGTTCATCAACCGGCTCGACGAGATCATCGTCTTCCACCGGCTCCAGCGCACTGAGATGGGTCGTATCGTCGACATCCAGATTGGCCGGTTGCAGAGGCTCCTCGCCGACAGAAAGATCACGCTGGTGCTCGACGATGTTGCGCGTACCTGGCTCGCCAACAGCGGCTACGACCCGGCCTATGGGGCGCGGCCCCTCAAGCGGGTGATTCAGAAGAGCGTGCAGGATGGGCTTGCCGAGCGCATCCTGGCGGGAGACGTCAAGGACGGTGATACCGTGCGACTGACTGTGCGGGATGGAGCCATCGTCGTGGCTGCGGAGACGGCCAAAGCCGCCGCCTGATCCTCAGCGACGGCTTAGGCCTTTTGATCAAGACAAAAGTGGCAAGGGCGGCTCGAGACACCGGGCCGCCCTTTCCGCATTAATCTCTTCGAAGGTCTCGTACCTTAGTCTGTCGTTGGAATGTCGAAATTAAGCCACATCTGCGCGCGCATTCTGGCAACGGCCGCCGATATCCACAGGCTGATCATTGACCGGTGCAACTCGGCGCGCGACACTTAAATGATAGAATGCCTGCGAATCAGAACGGGCGCCGAGGGGAGCGAAGTCAACCAAGAGCGGCAATACATGCTTGCCAGACAAGAGGATCTGTTTCTCCGGGACGTCGAAGCGGCCATCCGCAAATGTTGCGGCGTGGAGGCGACACGGTCTCAGAGCGGTATCACCGTCAAGGCGTCGGGACCTAACGGCTTCGATATGGTCGTCATGGTCGAGGATGGCCGCTATGCACTTTACTTCGACAACTGGGTCGAAGAGTTCGACAACGATGAAATAGCCCGCCGAACCTTCGAGGCTGCCTTAGCCGGCGAGGCCCGCCTTCGAGTCGACATGCTGTCGGGGCGACGCTGGCGGTGGACGCTGGAAACCCTCGGTGAGGATGGCCAGTGGCTGCCAGAGAGCACGATCGGGCACGTCACCTGGCGCTTCTGGGGGCGGCCATCGAGCCTCTACCTGAGGAACTCGTTTCCTCGACAGACGTCCGCCATCCGCGAGAGTGATTTGAGGTCACACGCGCGCTGATCGGCCGAACCGCGCGCCATCATCATTTCTCGTACGTGTACTCGAAGTCGCAGTGGCTGGCGCCCTGCATGATCGTTTGCGTGCGGGAAAGCTTGAGCTTGGGATCGTAACCTTCGCAAAAGGTCCCATCGCGCTGGCATGACAACAGATGACCGATCTCACCGAGGCCCATCTCCCGGTACATGCGTGCATACTCGCAGCGCGTAACCTTGAAGGCGAAGCGCGAGCTGCTCGCCTCGTCGATCTCGACGGTCAGTGCACCACCACGCGTCCACGGCTCCTGAGCGGCTATGAAGGTCTCGAGGGAGGTCTTGCCGCCCTGCGCCGCCGCAATCTCTGCACCCTGTTCGACTGCCGCGCGCCGGACGCTCTCCCCGATGATCCGGGCGGCAGTCTCCTTCCCATGGCTCTCAGCCAAGGTCGCATAGACGTGGGCCAGCAGCTTGGCTTCGACACGGCGCCGCTCCAACATTCCCCCAGTCTCGGTATCGGCCATCACTCACTCCCGGTCACAAGGGTCAGGGCTTCGGCTTATCAGCCTCGGTCGCCTCGACAACAACGACGTCGCTCGCATTTTCACGACCACTGCCGATTGCGGTGCGCCGAGGATGCAGCGGGATGCCTGAGTCGGACGCCATCGCAGAACTGGCTGGCGCTTTTGGATCCGTCACGGGCTGCACCTCGACCGTGATCGGCCGATCAGTTTCGGGGGTGCGCATCCTCAGGCCGGAGGGCGGAGCCTCTCGCGGCGGCGGCTGGCTTTCGCTATCGGAGCCGGAAGGGGGATTCGATGTCGAACGGTCGGAGTCCTCCCGATCCGCAGCTCCGGACGGAGGACGCGTCCCGAGAAGCACCAACTCCTCGATTTTTTTCAAGGCCACGGCGGCCTCGCTCTCGCCGGTCGGCTCCGGTGGCACCTTCCACTGGAACACGTCGAGAGCGCCGGTGGCGGGTGAGGTCGGAAGCCACCGATCCGAGACAATGCCGTCGGCCGTCCAAGCCGGGTCGCGCGGCGCGTCGGCGGCACGGCCAAGCCACTCGCGCACCCGACCGGCATCGTTGCTTTCCTCGCCCTCGATGCGCGCCATCAGCGTGCAAACCCGCTGCGAGAGGTCGTCCTCGAGCAATGGTGCGAGGGCTTGGCGAGCTTCCTGCCATTCGCGCGCCTCGATGGCGGCGGTGGCCAGTGCGATCTGGGCTTCAGGGGCGTGCGACGCCATCCCAGCAAGGCGACGCACCCGTACGAGACGGTCGCGCGGACTGTCACCGGGCCGGGCATAGGCATAAACGAGGGCCAGCTCAGGGTGTTGGGCGAGCTTCCAGGTTCGCTCGACCACCTTGGCGACCTTGGCCGTCGCCCCCCTCGAGGCGTGTTGCCGCCCAGCGATTACCGCAGCGGGAATGAGATCCGGAGCCAGATTATGTGCCTCGGCCGCAAACTCGAGGGCCTTGGCACCGTTGGTATCCTCCAGCTCCTGGGCCCGCGCCGTCAGCAACACGGCGCGGCGGCGATCGGCAGCGGCCTTGTCAAAGTGGCCGTGCTTCGTCGCCGTCGCCAGCGTGTCCAGGGCCTCATCCCACCGACCTTCGCGACATTGCCGGCCGAACAAGGCTTCTATCGGCCAGCCCAGACGCGGGTTCAAACGCATGGCGCGCTCGGCGAACTGCTGCGCGGCCTCGGCCTCGCCCTCGCGCTCGGCCTCGAGGAACAGGCCACGCAAACCGAGCTGTTCGGTATCGGGCTGGCCCAACATGGCCTCGAAAATGCGGCGGGAGGTGACTCGATCGCCCGACAACTGAGCGGCCTGGGCGCGGAGGAGGTGAGTCAGCGGCTCATTGGGCAGGGCCTTGCGTGCCTGGACCGCATACATCGACGCCAGCGAACGGTCGCCCGCGCCAATGGCGATCATGCCGCTGGACAGCGCATCGAGACCACGCTCCTGGCGGCGGCGTGTGAAGTAGTTACCGAGGATCGCCGGGCTGGTCCAGATGTGGCGCAGCAAGGACCACGCGAACAGCGCCGTTGCGATCAACAACGCAAGCAGGACGACGGCCCGGAAAACGCTGGTCTCGACCTCGTAGCCTTCCCAGTTGATGACGAGGCTGCCGGGCCGATCAGCCATCCAAGACAGGCCGGTGGCGAGGGCCGCTACGCCGACCAGGTACAGAACAACGCGGATCATGGCTGGCCCTTTTTCTGCGCGGGCGGCGCGGGCGACGCCGCGGGACCAGCGCCGAGTGATGCCTTCAGCGCCTCATCGATTGATTTCAGCGCTGAATCGACGGCCTGGCGCGCCTCGACAGTCGCGATCCATTCCTTGGCGATCTCAGGGGGACGTTCGAGTGACTTGGCCTCAGCCACGACATCTCCGAGACGGCCAGCTCTCAAAGCGTCCTCGATCCGCGCGACGATGGCCTCCGGGCTGCTGTCTCCGCTCGCATGGGTCGTCTTGCGGACCCGAACGAACGTCTTGGCTCCCGACAGGAGGCGATCGACGACCGATCCGTCACTCTTTTCGGAGTCGGCGTCGAGAATGGCATGGGCAACAGGACGAAACGAACTGGCCAGCTCAGACAAGGTCGGGACACCCTTCCTGCGATATGCCTCAAGCGGTCGCAAGTCGATGCGCGTGCCGGACACCTTGGCGACCTCGGCGAGCTCGCGGTCGTAGGGGACGCCGCGCTCCATGGCCCGCTTCAGATTGCCCAGCTCGAGCGACAGCACGATGCGCTCCGCGGTGGCGTTGCGCTCGCCCTCGCTCTGCACGACGGTGGTCAGATTCCGCTCCAGAGCGCCGAGCTTGCTCACCAACGGCGATACCGCAGCACTCACATCGTCCGGCTTGGCCATCGATGCGATACGGCTTTCCAACTCGCGGCGCACGCCATCGACGGAGCCGGCGAGCTTGGCGGTGTCGTCGCCTGCAGCCTTCAGCGCGAGCTGCAATCGCTCCGTGTCGGTCTTGACCTTGTCCAAGCCGGTGGCCAGCCGATTGGTCTCACCCTTCAGAGTGCCCAGTTCGCGGTCGATGCGCTGCGTCGCCGATCGAGCCGCCTCGCTGGCTTCCGAGACCGGCGCAATGCGCGTTTCGATTTCGCGCGCAGCGTCCTTCCTGAGCTCGCCGGCACGGGCAACGAGCGCGGCCTCGAGGTCGGAGATACGACCAGTCATCGCCGCGAGCTGCGGAATGCGACCCGCGCGATCCGGCTCGGTTCGGGCGGCGGCGCCGAGTTCCGTCAGCTGCTGCTCGAGGGCAACGAGTCGCTCGCCGACATCGGCAATGGGCGGCTCCTTGGAGAGGCGCTGCTCGAGATCGCCGGCGAGCTTGAGAGCGCGCGTCTGCATCTCGCCGACCGCCGCGAGTTGCGCCTGCAGTGCATCAATGCGCTTGCGATTGGCCTCCGCAGTTGCATTGGCACGAGCCGGATCGTTCTCGGGCGAGGGTGGCGCGGCGGGCGTGGCGGCCTTTTTCTCGAGCGTGGCAATGCGCTGGACGAATTCCGGCGGCAAGGACGCGACTGGAGGTGGCACGCCGGCCTCCTCCCACAGATGACTCGCTATCGGAGAGATCAGTGGGGCAGCAAGCAGCGCCAACACGCCGCCGGCGACACCCGAGAGGAGGTACCGACCGATACCGCTACCTGCATGCTTACCGCTGGCGGCCGGCGGTGGCGCGCCGCGATCGCCTGATGCCGCAGCCGAGGTCGCGGCAGCGGATGCAGCGGCAGCCGTCGCGCCGGCTGGAGACGCCGATGCGGCGCCCAACGGCTTGACTGCCGACGGGGAGCCACTCGGTGGTACACCTTTGCCGGCGGCGGACGCCTGGGCTGCGGCCGCCACTTTTCGCGCGGCCTCCGCTTGGTTGTGGGGGGTTGCCGCCTGAGGCGCCTTCGGCGTCGGCGGCTCCGCCGCCTTGGGCGGAACGGGGCCGGCGCTGGTAGAATCAGGCCGCACTTCGACTGCCTTCAGGTCGATCATTGCGTGAGGGCGTTTGGCGGCGCTGTCGGCGGCAGGGCGATCGCCAGCCTTTGCGGGTCCATCTTTCTGGCCCGGGCCGTCTTTCTTGTCGGTCATCGAGGCTTGATCCTCTGCCAAAACGCAAACTTTATGCTCCAGAACGACGCATGAGCCATGCGCCGATCGAGCGGCCTGGGAAAGCCGAGCAGTTTCCACGGGTAAACTGCTATTCCCCCAATTTTGCCGCAGCGGCATCTACTAGGGCAAGCATTTCTTCGAGGGTCGGACGAACGGCCGCCTCGATCTCCACGCCGCCCAACGGCGCAAGCCGACGCGCAACCGCGTCCGACAAACATAGATGCAGCATGTCGCGAACCGGCTCCTGAAGGTGATGCGCGGCGACGAGCCGCGTCCAGGTGTGCGCTGCCTGCTGCGACATGAGCACGACAGCATCGATCTCGTGAGCCCCTATGGCTGTGACCGCGTGCAACGGCAGGGCTCGAGCATGCTCCATCCGGTAGACGACGCGACTGTCGACGCGAACGCCGAGTTCCTGCAGCTCGCCCGCGAGATCGTGAGCCAGCCGGTCTCCAGCCAGATAAAGCAGCATCTCCTCGGCCGGATCGACGAGCGAAGCAATCAGAGGTCCGAGGTCTGCCGCCGTCCCGGGCCCCTTGACGACGCGCGAAAAGCCCATCCGCCGTGCCTCGTCGGCCGTGGCACCACCAACGGCGAACACCGTGCGGTTGCGTGCGGCGGCCAATGCGTCCGAGCCGACGAGGGCCCGCAAGGCGTTGCGGCTGGTGGCGACGAGACCCGTTATCCCTTCGAGGGCCTCCGCTTCGAGGCCGAGTGAGACGAACGACGACAGCGGCGCCGCCAAGGCCTCGTGGCCGTGCTGCTCCAGAAGCCCAACGAGCTTCAGGCTATCTGGCTCTGGACGGGTAACGAGGACGTGCATGAAAACCTCCGGCGCTGCAGACTGACGCCGCGTCTCAGACCGAAAAAAAGCCGGGCCCGCCCCTGGACCTGAGCTCGTCGGCGGCGTCAAACGCAAGCGCGAGCCGGTCGGCGACCGGCCCCGTGCGTTCAGCTCGCAACGAGACGCGACCGTCCGGCGTTAGGATTTCGCCGCGCAAGGTAATTTCCGTGTTCGAGAGGGTCGCGAGCGCAGCGATCGGCGTGCGGCATGATCCTTCCAGGCGGGCCAGAAACGCGCGCTCGGCATCGACGACCAGCGCACTCGGCCGGTCGTCGAGCGGGGCGACGAGCGCGGCCGTTGCCGGGTCGCCGGCGCGGATCTCGATGCCGATGGCGCCCTGCGCGACGGCTGGCAGCATCTCCTCGGGCTCGACCGCACGCGTGATCCGATCGGTCTTGCCCAACCGGCGGAGACCGGCGCAAGCAAGAAACGTGGCGTCGGCCACGCCGTCGGCGAGCTTTGCCAATCGGGTCTCGACGTTGCCGCGGAAGCCGACGATCTCGAGATCGGGCCGCAGACCTTTGACCTGGGCGGCTCGACGAAGAGACGACGTGCCTACGCGGGCACCAGAAGGCATCGCCGCAAGCGATGACCATGCGAGCGATATGAACGCGTCGCGCGCATCCTCGCGCGGGAGAATAGCCGCAATGGCTAGTCCGTCGGGGAGCGCCGTCGGCATGTCCTTCATGGAATGGACTGCAAGATCGATTTCGGCACTCAACAACGCCTCCTCGATCTCCTTGGTAAATAGACCTTTACCACCTGCCTCGGCGAGCGGCCTGTCCTGGATGCGATCGCCGGTGGTCTTTATGACGACGATTTCGAGGCTCGCTTCCGGCAGACCGTGGGCGGCCATCAGGCGTTGGCGCACCTCGTGGGCTTGAGCCAGCGCCAGTGGTGACCCGCGCGTGCCGATACGAGCCTTCCGTGCTTGCAAATTGCCTCTCCAAGGGTATAGCCGGTGCGTCGAGGCGTGCATTCGCGGCCTCGGACACGCTTATGCGCTCTCCTCCCGAGGAGCGCAAACTCCAAGGTCGAACTGTGACGAGTCCGAGCGCGATCGAAGCGGCAGGTCTGGGCGAGGACAAGGGTCGGTCGCTGGTTCTCGGCATCGAAACGAGCTGCGACGAGACGGCAGCCGCCGTCATTTCCCGGCACAGGGACGGCACCGGACGCATCCTGTCGAACGTGGTGCGATCGCAGTGGGACGCGCATCGGGCCTATGGCGGGGTGGTCCCCGAGATCGCTGCACGGGCCCATGTAGAATGCCTCGACGCTATCATTGGGGCCGCCATGGTCGAGGCGGGCGTCGGATGGCCGGACCTGAATGGCGTCGCAGCAACGGCCGGACCCGGTCTCGTCGGCGGATTGATCGTGGGCCTGACCACGGCGAAAATGATCGCGCTGGTGCACGGGTTGCCGCTGTTCGCGATCAACCATCTCGAGGCGCATGCGCTGACAGTCGGACTGACAGACGGCCTGAGGCCTCCGTACCTGTTGCTGCTGGTTTCGGGCGGCCACACGCAGCTGATCGATGTGCGCGACGTCGGCCGCTACGACCGTCTCGGCACCACTATCGACGATGCGCTCGGTGAGGCGTTCGACAAGACGGCGAAGCTGCTCGGGCTCGGTTTTCCGGGCGGACCAGCCGTTGAAGCCGCGGCACGACACGGTGACGGCCGACGATTTCCGCTACCGCGACCGATGATCGGGAGGGCGGAGCCGAACTTCTCCTTCGCCGGCCTGAAAACCGCGGTGCGGACTGCTGCCACGGCTATTGCCCCATTGAGCGAGCAAGACGTCGCCGACATCGCGACGGCGTTCGAGACGACGGCCGCTGCCGCCGTCGTCGACCGTGTCCGTCGCGCGATGGCGCTCGTCGAGAACCGGCGACAGGTGCCGCCACAGGGGCACGTGCTGGTGGTCGCGGGCGGTGTTGCCGCCAACGTGCGGCTGCGGGCGGCGCTGGAGGATCTCACCAAAGGCGATGGCTGGCGCCTCGCCCTGCCACCGATCGCGCTCTGCACCGACAATGCCGCTATGGTCGCCTGGGCCGGAGCCGAGCGCCTCGCACGCGGCGACGGTCCGGACAGCCTCGACGCGCCCGTGCGGGCCCGCTGGCCGCTCGATCCGACTTCTCCGCCCGCACTCGGCTCGGGCCGCCAAGGTGCCAAGGCCTGATTGACCCGGACCGCCATCGGATGTCGATCGAGCACCGCAACGTGGCTCACCGCACCGGGCCAGCATCAATTCCAGAAATATTTCGGTGGACTACCTCGCTGCGCAAGCCACTTCGCGCATCGAGGGGGCCATCAACGTCGAACGAATCATTTAAGTGCTGATCGAGGGGATTGTTACGCGCCTCGTCACACGAGGCTGCGATTCAAAGGGGGATGCGATGTCGCTTTTTGGAGCGTTGAGCGAGCTTGTCGGAGGCGCCGCGCTGGCTTCCGCACCGGCTTGCGATCTGGCTCTCCCGGATTCAACGATTGAAAATCAGGCCGGATTCGTCAGCTGGATCGCCGGACGTGACGAGATGCGAGAAATTCGCGCCATCGTCGAGGCCATCGGCGGTGAAGTCTGGGTCGGCACCGAGACCCGAGGGCTCGCCCAACGCGATCTCGATCAGCACGTGCGCGCCGCTGCCCGGCTGGTGGCCCGGCACCGGCCGTCGGCCGCGCTGCTCGCTGAGATCGCCGCTGCGGCTCGTGCCTCGAAGCCGACCGGGTCGCACTCGGGAGACTCCATAGGCAGGCGCATCGCGAGTGACATCATGGCGCGTGCGCGTGCCAGCGGTGCCTTCGCGGGCGGTCTCTCAGCCGTCCCGGCCGACATTCCAATTCGAGAGGACGTGGTCCTTTTTCTTCTCGACCGCACCTTTGCGCACGTGGTCGACGGCGAGCGGCGGCTGCTGCGCCTCGGTACAGCACTCTCCGAGTTCGCCGACGCTCAGTCACCGGGAGGCGGCAAGACGAGCCAGGGAACGCCGGGCGGTCTTGCCGGACTTGGCATCTCTCGATCCTTCATGATCCAGATCGAACAGGCCGGAGGTACCAGCTTTCTCGCCGGTATCTCCGAGCGGTTCGGCCTCGCCGAGCGATCGGTTCGTCGCGCGGTAGCGCTGGTGGACAGCCAGGCTGGTGACGGGGAGGGCCGCATTGCGCGATTGCAGTCGCTCGCCCAATGGCTGGCCGACGTGCGCGCGCAGTTGATGCGTCCGTCGAACGACGACGCCGAAATCCGACGCCTCAAGACGGCCGCTGCGACGGCTTTGGCGGACGGTGACTTCGAGGCAGCGATGGATGCCCTGCGGCTGGTGCGGCGGGAAATGCGCGAGACGCGGCGTCGAACCGAAGAGAGGCTGCAGGACGAGGCACTCGCACTGCGGACGCAGATGGTCGAGGAAGCCCGTGCCACGGGGCGGCTGGCGGAGCTGCTTGCGGCGCGTGGCGAGCATGCCCAAGCGGCCGATCTCTTTGCCGAAGCCGCTATGGCCCTGCCGCGGGCCGAGCGCGAGACGGCATGGCGTTTCAACCTGCAGCGGGCCGAGGCTTTGTTGCAGCACTCGCGGGAGCGGGGCGACGCTTCTGCGCTTTCCGAGGCGCTCGCGGCGTACGGCGGCCTCGTGCGGCAAGCGGCAGAGACGACGAACACGAAGGCCCTAGCCGAAGCCTGCCTCGGACACGGCGACGCGTTGTTTGTCGCCGGCGAGCGCGACCCTGGCGGCAACCGCCTCAAGGATGCGATCACGATCTACCAGAAGGCGATCCAGCTGCTCGAGCGCGAGCGGGACCAGACCAGTCTGATGCGGGCACGCATGGCGCTGGCTCGGGCCATGGCGCGGCAGGGCGAGCGAGAAGGCTCAGTCGAGGCTCTGCGTCAGGCCGCCCAGGCATTCCGCGACGCGGCGGCTGTCGTCTCGGCCGATAAGCTGCCCGGCGATCACGCCAGCATCCAGATGAGCCTCGGCGGTGTGCTTCTCGCGATCGAGGAACGCGAAGGTGGCGCTGCACTGCTCGACGAAGCCGCCACGGCCTATCGTACCGCGATCGGATTGATGGACAGCGAGGCGGACTCGGATCGATGGGGCGAGGCGCAGTTGAACCTTGGCCTCGCGCTGCTGGGCCTAGGAGAACAAACGCGATCGGCGCCGCAGCTCGAGGACGCCATCGCAGCCTTCCGGGCGGCCATCGAGGCGACACCCCGAGTCAAGGTCCCGCGCAGGTGGGCACTGACCCAGATGAACCTCGGCAACGCGCTCGCCGCCCTCGGAGATCGCGACGAGACAGGCACCGCGCTGCTTGACGAAGCCATCGAAGCCTACAATCTCGCGCTCGAGGAGCTGCTGTCAGAGGCGGAGCCGCTCAAGTGGGCGATCACGCAGATGAATCTCGGGACGGCGCTGATCCGGCTGGGGGAGCGCAAGGACCGGCGCCGCTACTGGCTGGCTGCTGCGGCAGCACTGGTTCCGGCGCTCGAGGTCTTCGAGCAGCAGGGGGCCGACGATCTCGCGGAGATGACGCGGCAAAATCTGCGGCGCTTCCAGGACAGCTGGGACAGCTTTCTCGCGCCACAGGGTGCGTCACCTGGTGCCACCGAGACCCCCAAGACGACGCCGGAGCGGCCACGACTGGCGCAGGCCGGCTGAGCGGACTGGGTGCGCCGGAGGCCGGACGCCTTGTGCTGGACGACGGTTTGGTCGAAATTGCGCGCCCGGCCACATTCGCCGTCGACTGGGACGCCATGAAGATCGTGCTCGCGCTCATTCTGATGCTGCTTACCGGGTTCGGTCTTCCCGTTACGCCGGCGCGCGGGCAGACGGGCGAGTCCGGGAGCGTGCTGGATCCGTTTCCCGAGGGCGACCGGTATCGCGTGCAAACCTGGGGCGACCAGATGGCCGCGGGCTTGCTCGAGGGGCTTTCCGAGCAGTTGGCCGACGAGCCACGCCTCCAAATCGAACCCAAGCAGCGATGGCTCAACGGGCTAATCAGGGTCGACGTCGACCAGGAAGCCGTGACGATCGACCGCGCGCTCGCCAGCGGCGCGCCACACATCGTGGTGTTGATGCTCGGGGCGGAGGATCGGCTGGCACTGCGGCGCGCTAATGGGCGGCGGATGGCGGTCGGCAGTGATGAATGGAAAGCCGAATACGCGCGCCGTATCGACGTGATCATGCGCGTCCTGCGCAAGCGCTCCGTGGCGGTGTTCTGGGTGGGCCTGCCTATCATGCGCCGCCAGGACGCGACGGACGACGCGGAGATGATCAACGAGCTGGTTCGCAACCGCGCGCTCGCGAACGGTGTGCGTTTCATCGACATTTTCGGCAGCTTCGCCGATGCGGATCGCAACTACAGCTCTCACGGACCGGATCTTGCGGGCAAGATGCGCCTGCTGCGCGACCAGGACGGCGTGCATTTTTCGGGGGCGGGTTACCGCAAGCTCGCCTATTTCGTAGAGCGTGAGCTCAAGCGGGCGGCGGCGCAGGCCTGGGACGAGAGAATGATCCCATTGGCGGGCACCGAAGCCGAGCAGGCACGTGTGCGACCACCGGCAACGGTCAAGCTGGCTCCGCTGGCCGCCTCCGGCGCAAGAACCGGCACGCCGGGTGTCGACGGAGGGCGCGCGGCCCGCGCAGGTCCAGACGATGCAGGCGGTGGAGTCAGGGCCGAGACCAGCCGGGTCACCTTGCGCACGATCGGAGCCCAGGGGCGGGAGGAGAGCGTCACGCTCGAGATCGTGAGGCCCGCGATCCCGGCATCGGTCATCTCGCTGATGACGCGTCGGGAATCCAATGACAAGCCGACCCATGTCGGCGATTCCGTAATGACCGAGATCCTCGGAGGATTGACCGTCGTATCCTCGGTCACGTCGCTCGGTGGAGCCGGCGAGCGGCGAAGGCTGGGAACGGACCTGACGACGCCGATGCACCGCGTCCTGCTGCGCGGTGAGAGCCTGCCGCCCAAGCCGGGACGGTCCGATGACATGCCGTGGCCGCGACCTGAACCCGTGCTCGATCCCCGGCTGTCACGACCGCTGACCGCCGAGCCGACGGCCGCGATCGATACGGCAAGCGTACCGGCGGCGCGCAAAGCTCCTGACCCGGTCTATGGGCCCCCGCTGCCGCGGCGGCCCAGTACAGGCTTCGATTCTGAACGCAGGTAAAGATAGCGCGTGGCCGTTCCGCTCGAGAGGGTCAATGACCTTGCTTTAGAGCATCCCACCAGGCGCAGTGACCGCTCGAACCAAGGTGGTAGTTGCCTTCGGCCACCTGTACGGGCTGGCGCAGCCCGGCTTCGGCGGCACGAGCGCGGGCCTCGCGGCGGGCAGCCAGTATCTCCGGTGACGCGGAGACGGGATCGTGGCCCCAGAGGCTGCCGCCATAGGACATCTCCGACGGTGACCACGCCTCAATGTCGATCAAGCGTCCTCCCCACCCATACTCGATCAGGAAATCATCCGGCGTGCTGGCGTAGAACGAGGTCATCAGATCGTTGGTGTGGCGGCCGAGGCTGACGGCCAGGCGGTCGTGAAGATTGGCGAGATCCAAGGCCTGCCCCACGTCGTCGAGCATGCCCACCTCCATCATGATGTGATGGATGCCTTCGCGGCCGGTCTGCAGGAGCGCGAGGCTGTGCTGGCGCGGGTTGAGGTGAAAGAAGTAGGCCGTGAACGGCTTCACCATGTAGTCGCTGATCCGGAATCCGAGCACGTCGCGATAGAACGGCACGAGATCCCCGGCCTTTTTCACGTGCAGCACGGCGTGGCCCATGCCCAGCGCGCCAGTGCGGAAACCGGAAATCGATCGACCGGGCTTGAACGGTTGATCGATGCCGATCGGCCCATGGAAGGCTTCGAGAGCGTTACCAACCGGATCGGAGAAGCGAATTGCAGACGTCACGCCGCGCAACTCAGCGTCTGCGTCGGAAACACGACGGACCTTGACCTGACGAGCCTCGAGCCGTGCCGCCAATTGATCCAACGCGGATGCGTCGGGCACCTCGAAGCCGAACGCCGTCACATCGGCGTCGGTCGAAGATACGAGGATGCGCTGGCGCCGATCGTCCATCCTGAGCTTGAGGGTCGTGGGCGTGCGCTCGACCACTTCGAGGCCGAGGAACTTGGGACCGTACTCGGCCCAATCATCGAGCTTCTGAGAACGTACACCGAAGTAGCCGAACGACTGGATTTCCATTGGTCGCCTCCTACCGAACCGGGCCACTCCGACCCCGCGTCTATTCCGCTGCCTGCGTTCCGAAATAGCGAACTTTCGCCCCACGCTGGTTCTCGTAGATCGACCCCTGCGCTTTCGCCGGCGGCAGCGGTATACGAACCGGCGCCGGCCTGACCCGAGGCTCGACGGTTGGGTTGCCGAGAACGATGCGGCTGTTGAACTCGGCGAAGTCGGTGACCCCCATGAGCGGCCAAGCATCTGCGGCCGCATATTCGAACAGCAACAGGCGGCGCGGTTTCGTCGACGTGTTCTGAGCGGAGCCGTGCAGCGTGCGGGCGTGATGGATCGACATCGAGCCGGCCTTGCCGATCATCGGGACCGCCTTGTCGAATGCGATCTGGTTCAGTTCGCCGGTGATGGCGCCGCAGAAGGCGCCTTCGGCGTGGTGGTCGTACAGACGGCCGCGATGCGAGCCCGGAATCATGAGCATCGGCCCATTCTCCAGATCACAATCGTCGAGCAGGATGCCTGTCGCGAGGACATCGTCGTTGGTGTGGGGATAGAACGCCCAATCCTGGTGCCACTCGACGGGAGCGCCGTAGCCGGCCGACTTCATGTTGAGCTTCGAACCGTGGAGGCGGATGTTGGGCCCGATCAACGCTGCGAGCGTCGCGGTCAACCCGGGATGGCGGACGAGATCGCGGAAATAATCGAAGTGCTTGTGCGGCGTCTTGATGCGGCGGACCTTCGGGCTCTGCCGGGTGTGGCCGTCCTCGAGATCGTAAATGTCGGTGTGGCCCGTGACGTCGGCGGCGCCAGCGACGATCTCGTCGACGACACGGCGTAGCTCGGCGACCTCGGCGGGGCTCAACGCGTCAGGCACCAAGAGGTAGCCGTTCTCACTATAGAAATCGACCTGCTCCGGCGTCAGCATCGGCGTCTCCTGCATATTATTGCCGTAAGGCTAGCACCACTCGCGTGGGCCGGGAAATGGGATGTTGGGGAGTTGGTGGCCGACGTGCTATCGACGGGCCGTTGTGCACCGCAATGAGCAGCCTGGAGACACGCGCATGCGCCGTGAACGCAAAGCCAAGATCATCGCGACCCTGGGTCCAGCCAGCTCCGATCCGGCGATGATCGAGAAGCTGTTCGATGCCGGCGCCGACGTGTTTCGGTTGAATTTCAGCCACGGCACCAAGGACGATCACAAGCATCGCCTCGACATCATCCGAGCGCTCGAGACGAAAAAGGGCCGGCCGATTGGCATTCTGCAGGATCTGCAGGGGCCGAAGATCCGCATCGGCACGCTGAAAGCCGGTCCAGTGACACTGGTCAGGGGCGAGGAACTGGAGTTCCGGCTCGATCGGGAACCCGGCGACGCCAAGTCGGTGGCGCTGCCGCATCCGGAAGTGTTCGAGAACATGATGCCGGGACACCGCATCATGATCGACGATGGCAAGTTGCAGCTCGAGTGCATCGGTTGCGAGAGCGACCGAATCCGGGCGCGCATCGTGATCGGTGGCATGCTGTCCGACCGCAAGGGCGTGAACCTGCCGCAGACGGAACTCGCCATATCGCCGCTGACGCCGAAGGATCGCGAGGACCTGGCTTTCGGCCTCAACATGGGCGTCGACTGGGTGGCGCTGTCCTTCGTGCAGCGGCCTTCGGACGTGATCGAGGCACAGGCCCTGATCAAGGGGCGTGCGGGTGTCATGGCCAAGATCGAGAAGCCGGCGGCGCTGGGGCGGATGGACGACATCGTGGCGTTGGTCGATGCCGTGATGGTGGCCCGTGGCGATCTCGGCGTCGAAATCCCGCCTGAGGATGTGCCGGGCCGGCAGAAGGAGCTGGTGAGGCTCTGCCGTCATGCCGGCAAGCCGGTGGTGGTGGCGACCCAGATGCTCGAATCGATGATCAAGTCGCCGTCGCCGACGCGAGCCGAGGCTTCTGACGTTGCCACCGCGATTTACGACAGCGCGGACGCGGTGATGCTTTCGGCCGAGTCCGCCTCGGGCGACTGGCCGGTCGAGGCGGTGTCGATGATGAGCCGGATCATCGAGCATACCGAGCAGCACAAGCTCTATCGGTCGATCATCGAAGCGTTGCAGCCGAGCCCGGAAAGTACGACGCCGCATGCGGTCGCCGCAGCGGCCGCCGATATCGCCGATGCGATCGGGGCGACGGCGATCGTCGCCTACACGGCGAGCGGGACAACAGCCATGCGGGCTGCCCGCAAGCGGCCGAAAGTGCCGATCCTCAGCCTATCACCGACCGCGCTGACGGCCCGCCAGCTCGCGCTGCTCTGGGGCAACCACAGCGTAGTTTCTGAGGAAATGACGAGCTACGACGACATGGTCGAGCGCGCCAAAGCGCACGCCGTGGAGGAGGGTTTCGCCGCGATCGGGGATCGGATCGTGATCGTCGCGGGCTTCCCGGTGGGACGGCCGGGATCGACCAACAACGTGCGGGTGGTGAGGATTTAGAGCCACCCGCTGCGCGTCTGAACTCGCGCTGACAGCCCCCTCACTCTAACCCTCTCCCCGAGGGGAGAGGGGACGAGCACGCCCTTGAAGGGAGAGCGATTGGGCCTGCCTAAGCCTTCGCCAGCTTGGCGAGGTCGTCGGTGCACTCGGTGAGGGCCTTGGCGTACCGCTCGGTGGCCTCGTCGGCCTCGGCCCGGGTCATCGAGAGGGGCGGCGAGAACGACGTCGCCTCGATGTAGGGGAGCGCGCGCGACAGCACGCCATGTTCGAAAGCCTTTGCGGATAGCACCCGGTGGGCGCCGACCTTGGGGTCAAAGAAGCGCTTCGTCGCCTTGTCGGCCACGAGTTCGGCCGCGATCATCTGACCAGCGCCGCGCACATCGCCGATGAAGGGATTGTTGCCAATCCGCTCGCGCAGGATCTGCAGGAAATAGGGACCGACCTCGGCCGCCTGCTCGACCAGCTCGTCGCGCTCCATGATGTCGATGTTGACGAGGCCCAGCGACGCGCCGACCGGATGGCCAGAGTACGTGAAGCCATGCATGACCGGGCCGAACTCGGGCGAGGCCGAAGCGAGCACGTCCCAGATCTTCGATGAGATGACAGAGGCGGAGACGGGGAAGTAGGCGCTGGTGATGCCTTTCGCCAGGGTGACAATGTCGGGCTTCAGCTTCATACCGCCGGTCGCGAACCAGTGGCCGGTCCGTCCGAAGCCGGTGATGACCTCGTCAACGACGAAGAGAATGTCGTGGCGCTGCAGGAGCGGCTGCAGCTTTTCGAAGTAGCCCTTGGGCGGGATCAGCACACCGCCGGTGCCCATGATCGGCTCGGCGATGAAGGCGCCGATGGTTTCCGCGCCCTCGCGCGTGATGACGCCTTCGATCTCGGCGATCAAGCGGTCGGTGAACTGCTCCTCACTCTCACCGGCCTTTCCGAACCGGTAGTAGTGAGGGCACGAGACGTGGATGACGTCGTGCATCGGGAGGTCCCACGCTTTATGATAGACGGGGATGCCGGTGAGGCTGGCGGCGGCGAAGGTGAGGCCGTGGTAGCCGCCGAGGCGTGAGATGAACTTCTTCTTCTCGGGCTTGCCGCGAAGATGGTTGTAGTAGCGGACGAGCTTGTAGTTGGTGTCGTTGGCGTCCGAGCCGCCCATGCCGAAGAACACCTTCGAGAGGTGCGGGGCATCGGACTTTTCGTGGAACAACTTGAGAACACGCTCGGCGAGGCGGATGGCAGGCTCGTTAGAGGCGCCGCCGAAGATGTGATGGTAGGCGAGGCTCTCAACGGCCTTCTTGGCCGCCTCGGCCATCTCGGGCCGTCCGTAGCCGATGTTGACGCACCAGAGACCAGCGCCGCAGTCGATGATATCGCGGCCCTTCTGGTCGCGAATACGGACGCCGCGGCCGTCGGAGAAGATCACCGGGCCCTTCTTCATATGGTCGGCAATCGACGTATTGGGGTGGAACAGGCACTCGCGATCGATGTCCTCGAGCGGGAAATTCCTCTGAGCGTCGTCCATCAGGTGCTCTCCTCGGGATTGTAGATGCCGGGCCGCGATGCCGCACCGCGCGCGCCGTAGAGTTCGGAGTGGCGGCAGATTAAGGTGGGGGAAGGGCCGGGTACAGCGAAATCGGGGCCTGAAGATATGGCAAGGGCGGCTCACACGTGTCCGTGCGCATGGCGCGATTGACCAACGGCGCCCGAGAGGTGCCCCGTCGGTGCACCCAACCCGTTGACATCCCGGCAGCACTCGACCATGTTGCGTGGCAATATCTGGATCTTTGCGACCAGAGCAACCGTGTCGACTCGGGTGGACCCTGTGCCCCCCGTCATCGCGGTCAACGTTCGCCAGCGAAGGCTCGCTCGCGGACGCTTTTTGCTTTGGACGACGCAGCGATCCCGATCAAGGCCCTGCCGCCGCTTTGCGCCTGCCGCAATCGGGCGTTCTACTGACGCGAACCGGTATGGCTTCTATCGAGGACTGGGAATGCTCAAGGTCTGGGGACGGAATACGTCGATCAACGTGCAAAAGGTGATGTTTGCCGTTGGAGAGCTCGGGCTCGAGCATGAGCGGTACGACGTCGGCGGGCCATTCGGCAAGCTCGACACACCCGAGTACGGCATGCTGAACCCCAACCGGCTGGTCCCGACGATCGACGATAATGGCTTCGTTCTCTGGGAATCGAACGCGATCATCCGCCACTTGGCGCAGCGATATGGGCGCGGGACGTTATCGCCGGCCGACGAGATGACATTCGCCAAGGCGGATGCCTGGATGGATTGGTCGCTGACGTCGCTCTACAGCGACATCATCACAACCTGCTTCCTGCAACTCGTGCGCACGCCCGCCAAGGCTCGCGACGTGTCGGCGGTGGACGCTGCGGCACGGCGGGTGGGCCAGAAGCTCGATGTCCTCAACCGCCAGCTGGCGGGCCGGGCCTATATCGTCGCCGAGCACCCGACGATTGCCGACGTAGCAGTCGGCACGCTGATGTACCGCTATTTCAATCTGGCGGTGCCGCGGCCGCCGCTGCCGAACGTCGAAGCCTGGTACGAGCGGCTGAAGTCACGGCCGGCCTATCGCCAGCACGTGATGATCGATTTCAAGCCGATGCTGGTGGACGGCGCCTGATGGCCGCCGACGTGAGCCGCGCGACGACGATGCCGATGCCAGCAGAAACAGACATGCCAACCGGAACGCCGGGAGCCTGAGACGCATGGCCGAGCTTTTTCAATCATTGTCGAGCCGTCTGAGCGGTGTATTCGACAAGCTGACAGGTCGGGGTTCGCTTTCCGAGAGCGACGTCAACGAGGCGATGCGCGAGGTGCGCCGGGCGCTGCTCGAAGCGGACGTGGCGCTCGACGTGGTGCGCTCGTTCACCGACAAAGTGCGAGCGAAGGCCGTCGGCGCGACCGTCCTGCGCGCGATCAAGCCCGGCCAGATGGTGGTCAAGATCGTCAATGACGAACTTGTCGCCATGCTGGGTTCGGATGCGGAGCCGATCGACCTGATGGCGGCGCCACCGGTCGGCATCCTGATGGTCGGCCTGCAAGGCTCGGGCAAGACGACGACCTCGGCGAAGATCGCCTACCGCCTGAAGACGCGCGACAAGAAGAAAGTGCTGATGGCGTCGCTCGATACGCGACGGCCGGCGGCGCAGGAGCAGTTGCGCGTACTCGGCACGCAGGTCGAGGTCGAGACGCTGCCGATCGTCGCCGGGCAGACGCCGTTGCAGATCGCACGGCGGGCGCAGGAGGCGGCCCGGCTGGGCGGCTACGACGTGATCATCTTCGACACGGCCGGCCGCACGACCATCGACGAGGAGTTGATGGGCGAAGTCGCTCAGGTGAAGACGATGGTCGGGCCGCACGAGGTGCTGCTCGTCGCGGATGCGCTGACGGGCCAGGACGCGGTCAACACGGCGAAGGCATTCGACTCCCGCGTCGGCGTGACAGGCATCGTGCTGACGCGCGTCGACGGCGACGGACGTGGTGGCGCCGCACTTTCGATGCGCGCGGTGACGGGCAAGCCGATCAAGCTGATGGGCGTCGGCGAGCGGTGGGACGCACTCGAGGATTTCCATCCGAGTCGTGTTGCGAGCCGCATCCTCGGCATGGGCGACGTCGTCAGCCTCGTCGAAAAGGCCGCCGAGAACCTCGACGTCGAGAAGGCGCAAGAGATCGCGCGCAAGATGCGCAAGGGCGCCTTCGATCTCGAAGACCTCGGCGAGCAGCTCAAGCAGATGCAGAAGCTCGGCGGCATGGGCGGCGTCATGGGCATGCTGCCCGGCATGGGCAAGATGAAAGAGCAGATGAAGAGCGCCAACCTGGATGACCGCGTCATCAAAAGGCAGGGCGCCATCATCTCGTCGATGACGCCGTTCGAGCGGCGCAACCCGAAGGCGCTCGACGCCAAGCGCAAGCGGCGCATCGCGGCGGGCTCGGGTACGAAAGTCGAGGACATCAACCGGCTCATCAAGATGCACCGGCAGATGGCCGACATGATGAAAATGATGGGCAACAACCGGGGCATGATGCAGCGCATGGCCGGGGCGCTCGGCCTCGGTGGCGGCGGCATGGGTGGTGCGCCGAGCGCGGCCGACGTCGAGCGCATGCAGGCCGAGCTTGCGCGCATGGATCCGAAGGCGCTGGAGCAGCTGCCGCCCGAGGTGCGCGAAATGCTTCCGGGGGCGAGCGGCAAAGGGGGTGCGAAGCAGCCTGCGGCTCCGGCCAAGGGACCTCTGCCCGGCCTCGCCGGCGGGTTGCGCTTGCCAGGCCTGCCCGGGCTCGGCGGCGGCGCGATGCCGAGGCTGCCCGGATTGCCGAGCAAAAAGAAATGAGCATCGCGCCCACCATCGAGACACCGAGGCTGACGCTGCGCGAATTTCGCGCGGCCGATCACGCGCCTTACGCCGATTACCTCGCCAACGAGCGCATGATGCGGTTTCTCGGTGGCGTCGCGTCGGCGGAAGATGCGGGGCGCCGGCTGTCGATGCTGGCGGGGCACTGGGTGCTCAGGGGATACGGCCCGTTCGCGATCGAGGAGCGATCTTCGGCGCGTTTTGCCGGATATGCCGGCCCCTGGTTTCCCTACGGCTGGCCGGAGCCCGAGATCCTGTGGGGATTGCATCAGGACTTCCACGGCAAGGGTTACGCGACCGAGGCGGCCGCTGCGGCGCGGGACTGGGCCTATCGGGTGCTCGGTTGGACGACGGCGATCAGCCTCATCCATCCCGACAACCGCGCCTCTGTGGGGGTGGCCGAGCGCCTGGGCGCGCGGCCGGATGGCGAAATGACACTTCGCGGGCAGACGGTGGGCATCCACCGGCATCCCGCAGCACCACACGACAACAACCAAAACTGACTTCAAACCAGGAGAAGACGATGTCCGTGAAGATCCGACTGTCGCGTGGCGGCACCAAGAAGAAGCCCTACTATTACATCGTCGTCGCCGAGGCGACGGCGCCGCGCGACGGCCGCTACATCGAGCAGATCGGCACGCACAATCCGATGCTGCCGAAGGACCATGCCGACCGGGTCAAGATCGATCTGGATCGCGCCAAGCACTGGATCTCCGTCGGCGCGCAGCCGACCGATCGCGTGGCTCGCTTCCTCGACAAGGCGGGTCTGCTGAAGCGCGCGGCGAAGAACAATCCCGAGAAGGCGAAGCCCGGCAAGAAGCGCCTGGAGCGCGAGGCCGCCGCCGCCGAGAAGGCCAAGGCCGCCGCCGAGTCGGGCGAGAGCGCGGCGTAAGCTGGTTGTCACAATCGGCTGTCAGAGTGGCTGCTTCTCCGGCGAGAACGCTCTCGCAAAGAGAGGCCACACTCCGGTAGCCGTGCTTTCCGCAAGCGATCCGGCCCTCCGCAGCGCGCCACCAGTGGGTGGCGTCTGCTACGGTCGGGACCGCAACGTCTTTTGGACCGCGCCTGTTGGTAGGGTCGACCCATGACGAGCCTCATCGCTCCGCGACGCATCTCTGTGCCGGTCAACGTCGGCGGCGTGATGGTTGGCGGTGGCGCGCCGATCGTCGTGCAGTCGATGACGAACACGGACACGGCCGACATCGAGGGAACGGCGAGCCAGATCGCCAGCCTCGCACGGGCCGGCTCGGAGATCGTGCGGATCACGGTCGACCGCGACGAGGCCGCGGCGGCGGTGCCGCACATCCGCGACCGGCTGGCCAAGCGCGGCGTCAAGGTGCCGATCGTCGGCGACTTCCACTACAATGGCCACAAGCTGCTGGGCGACCATCCGGCCTGCGGCGAGGCGCTGGACAAGTTGCGCATCAACCCCGGCAACGTCGGGTTCAAGGACAAGAAGGACCGCCAGTTCGGAGCGATCGTGGAGACGGCGCTGCGATACGGGAAACCGGTGCGGATCGGCGTCAACTGGGGCTCACTCGATCAGGAGCTGCTGACGCACCTGATGGACGAGAATGCCAAGAGCGCGTCACCGAAGCCGGCGCGGGCGGTGATGCACGAGGCGATCGTGCAATCGGCGATCCTGTCGGCCGAGCGCGCGGAAGAGATGGGGCTCGGCGCGGACCGGATCGTACTGTCAGCGAAGGTTTCGGCGGTGCAGGACCTGATCGCGGTCAACACACTGTTGGCCCAGCGCTGCCGTTATGCGCTGCATCTCGGGTTGACTGAGGCGGGCATGGGCTCGAAGGGCATCGTCGCGTCGTCAGCGGCGATGGGCATAGTGCTGCAGATGGGCATCGGTGACACCATCCGCTACTCCCTGACGCCGGAGCCGGGCGGGGATCGCACGCTGGAAGTGCGGGCGGCGCAGGAGTTGCTGCAGACGATGGGGCTGCGCTCGTTTTCGCCGATCGTGACGGCCTGTCCCGGGTGCGGGCGCACGACGTCGGCCGTGTTCCAGGAGCTGGCGCGGGACGTACAGAACATGATCCGCGAGCGGATGCCGGAGTGGCGTCAGCGGTATCCCGGCGTCGAGGCGCTGAACTTCGCGGTGATGGGCTGCATCGTGAACGGGCCGGGCGAGAGCAAGCACGCGGACATCGGCATCTCGCTGCCGGGCACGGGCGAGCAGCCGGCCGCACCGGTGTTCATCGACGGCAAGAAGGCGATGACGCTTCGCGGGCCGAACATAACGACCGAGTTCAAGGCGATCGTGGAAGATTACATCGAGAAGCGGTTCGGGGCCGGGGTGAGGGAGAGTGTGTAGGTCGGGGGTGGAGTGCTGTGTCGGTCGTCGCGATTTTGCAGGGGCGGGCATTGGCCGGTGCGGCGTTGACGTGGGCCACGTCGCCGTCTCGTCATGTCCGCAACTGAGTGTGGTGCAGCCGTGACGGCGCAGCCTGTGAAGCCTGCACGTGACCCGAACCGCTCTTGTACCGCGGATCGGAATTTCGTCCGTTTGGAGGTCGGAAGCAGCAGTTCGCTACTCTGCGGCCAGTTCCTTAGTGATGTGTTTGATCGACGGCGTCACGATTGCGACGAATTGGGCCTCTCGGCGGCGCCGATCGGCGTCACAACCGGCGAGATAGCCGCGTGCCCCGAACTGAAGCGACAATGTTTGGGACGCTTCGAGCGCGAGCCAGCTGGCATCGAGCCGGAGGCGCAGGACGTCGAGGAAAGCGGCTCTCGACGGGTCGTGGCACGTCGATGTCGCCCGTGCCGCGCGTTCCTGAAGATCGCTGGCGCGGTCGCGGATCGCGGTCGGCGACAGCGGCAGCCAGGTGGCTTGCGCGCGACCGCTAGCATCGGCGTCCATGGCGGCGGCGGCGCCTCTTGCGGCACCGATGGCCATGCCGAGCTGCAGCAGGACGAAACCTTGGCGGATGCCCGGCACGAACGTCGTCGCGTCCTCGGCGAGGACATTGGCATCCCGCACGAAGACGTCGCGGATCAGCACGCTGTAGGTGCGCGTGCCTTCTAGTGCGATGAAATGCGCGTTCTGTGTCAACGTCACGCCCGCGGCGCCGCAATCGAACAGGGCCATCACCTTGCGGCCGCCGGTGGTCGCAAAGATCGAGCCGAACAGATGATCGGGGCCAAGGTTCGACACCCACGGCAACCGCCCGGTCACCCGCCAGCCGCCGTCGACCCGCTCGCCCTTGAGCGCGAGCGGCTCGATGCCCGAGAACGACTTCATCGGGTTCGACAGCCCTGTGCCGCCGAGGCGCCGCCCGCTCGCTGCGTCCGACAGAGCGCGTGCGGCCAGCTCGCGATTGGGCGTGCAATCGAGATACCAGACGAGTGCATCCTGGCACCACATGCAGAAGGCGGTGGACAGGCACGTCGCCCCGACCTCGGCCATGTCGGCAATGGCGCCAGGCAAACCGCGGCCAGTTTCACCGACATGGTGGGCGAAGGCGCCGGCCGCGCCGAGCCCGCGCAATGCGGCCTCGGGATACAAGCCGTCCTTGTCGATGTGCTGGACCAGGGGGCGAACGTGGGCGGCGACGACGTCGCCCACGCTCTGGATCGATGCGTCGGCCGGCGCGGCCGGCGACAACGCGGGTGCGGGCACGGTGCCTGTTACGGGCTCCACGGTACGGCAGCGCAGGAGGTTGGTCATGACAATCCGCTCCGGCGGGTAGATCTCAGCGACGCGCGATTTCGATAGCAACGGGATTTTTCACGGTGTTGAGCACGGGCGACCATTGGCCGGCGTGCGCGATCAACTCGTCGATCTCGGCCTGGCTCGCGCCTTCGACATCGAGATCGACCTTGATGCGCACCGCGGACAAGCCGACCGACTTCGGCGACAGGTCGCCCGTGCCCCACACCGACGTGATGTTGATGTCGCCTTCGAGATCGACGCCGATGCCGTTGATCTTCCAGCCGCGCGCGACCGCATTGGCCTGCAGGCCGACTGCGACACAGGTGCCGAGCGCCGCCAGCAGCGCTTCGGTCGGGTTGGGCGCGGTGTCGTCCCCGAGCAGACCCGGCGGCTCGTCGACGATGTGGGCCGGCAGATTGCGGATGTAGTTTAGGTGGCGGAATTTTCGGCCTTCCGCGATCGTCCGGCACTTCACCGTGCGCACCGCGCGCGGGTCGGATCGGCCCTTCTCGGAAAGCTCCGCGAGCCCCTTCGGGTCGATGGTCTGGAAGTCTGCGACGACGTGCGGGCGCGTGGCGGCGGCCTGGGACATGAGAGGATCCTTTCGTGGATTGATCGTTGCGGTTGGAGTCAAGCAGCGGGCGTCCAGCTCAGGCGCTTGAGGGCACGTGCGAGGACGAGATCGAGCAGAAAACCGATGACGCCGATCAACAGTACGAGGGCCGCGAGCCGGTCGTACGAGAGCGTGTCGCGCGCATCGTTTATGGCGTAGCCGAGCCCGGACGTGACGCCCAGGAACTCGGCCGGGACCAGTACGATCCATGCCGTACCAAGCGCTAGGCGGAGCCCCGTGACGACGTCGGGGGCGACAGCGGGCATAATCACCCGGCGCAGCAGTCCGCCAGGGCGGCCCCCGAGTGTGCGTCCGACCGCCAGCCAAGCCGGATCGATGCGTTTGACGCCGGCTGCGGTTGCAAACACGATCGGCCAGATGGCGGCCGCCGCGATCAGGAACACGATCGCGCCGTCCCAGCTGGGGAAGGCAAGGATCGCGATCGGCATCCACGACAGCGGGCTTACCATGCGCAAGATCTGGAACGGTAACTGGAACGCCTTCTCGAACAGAGGATAGAGACCAAGCGCGAAGCCGAGCGGCGCACCGAGCGCAAAGGCGAAGGCCAGACCGCCGAGGACGCGGCCGAGCGACGGTGCCGATGCCTTCCAGGCGTCGCCCGAGACGATGAGCTGCCACAGGCTTTTCAGTGCAGCACCCGGCGCAAACCCGGCGAAGGCGGAAAGCCGCGGATTGGCCTGCAAAGCGGCGCCGGCCAGCCACCACAGTCCGGCGATTACCGTGATGCCGAAGCACGGCGCCCAGACGTCGGCAGAAATCCACGGCCAATCCCGTCCCGGCGACACGTTTCGTCCGACTGTCAGTGACATCACCCCTTCACTCATAGCTCGAGGATCTCTTGACGAATGAACGGGCTCGCCTTGTCGACGCTCGGGTCGAGCACCCAATCGGGCTCGCGCTTCAGGGCGGCCTCAACGAAGCGGATGTCGACCAGATCCTTGGCGACGTGCGCGGGGTCGAGCCCCTTGAGGAAGGTCGTGTCGCCTTCGACTACCGTCTCGGCCATCGCCTTGACAATCAGCTCGGTCGCGGATGGATAGGGCCACGGCTGGAAGTCGATGCGCCCGTTGCCCCACCCGCGATGCCGGATGGCGCCGGTGGCCTCGTAAGCCGCACCGTAGTCGGTCATGGCCTTGAGAACGATGGCCCACGGTAGCGGCAACGCGCCGGTGCCTTCGGCTGAGATCAGCCGCGCGACTTCGGCCTTGTTCTTCGAAGCGAAGATCTGCGCCTTGACGACGGCATTGACGAGCTTCTGGGTCCATTCCGGCCGCTCGATCGTGTCGCGCTCGTGGGCGGCGACGACGCAGCACGGGTGGTTTTTCCAGATGTCTCCGGTGAAGCGCAGCATGCGCGCATTCACCCGCACTTCACCGAGCGCGTTGAACGGCTCGGCAACGATGTAGCCGTCGACCTTGCCGGCGGCGAGGGCAGCAGGCATTTCGGGCGGCGCCAGGATCTGCAGCGCCGTCTCGCCGGGCGCCGCGTCGCCCGCCTTGATGACGGGCTTCAGGCCCGACTGGCGCAGCGCATACTGCAGCACGATGTTGTGCATGGAGTACCAGTAGGGCACCGCGACGCGCTTGCCGCCGAGGTCCTTGAAGTCCTTTATGGTGGAGTTGCCGCCGACCACGACGCCCGAGCCGTTGGTGTGCGCCCAGGCCAGCACCTTGACCGGAAACTTGTTATTGTAGCGCATCCAGACGGGGATCGGCTTCAGCAGGTGCACGAGGTTGAATTTGCCGGCGGCGAAGCCTTCGACGAGAGCCGACCAGGATCGTACCGGCGTCGGCTTGTCGACCTTCAGCCCTTCGGCCTCGAAGTAGCCCTTGGAGTGCGCGACGAGCAGCGCCGTCGCATCAGTGATCGGCAGATAGCCGATGCGGACCACCTCGTCCGTTGAGGCATGGCCAAGGCGCGGCAGCGCGGTCGTGCCGAGCAAGGCGGCGAGACCGCCACGGGCGAGACTGTCGAGCGTCTGGCGACGCGTCCAGTCGGCGCGCGTCCACTCGCTGCTCCAGAGGGTCTGAAGCTCGTTCTTGTCGTTCTGCATGTTGCCTCCGTCCGTCAAGCCGCCGTTGCCAGTTGGGCGGGGTCGGCGCTCGCAGCGGTTGGAATGTCATCGTCGGCGACGATGCGCGCGGGGCGGCCTTCGAGCCGCACGATGCGTCGACAGAGTGCGGTCGCATCCGCCAGATCGTGTGTGACCAGCATCAGTGTGACGCCATTGTCCTCGGCGAGGTGAGCAACGTCCCGGCGAAGCGCGACACGCGTCTGAGCGTCCAGGGCCGAGAACGGCTCGTCGAGCAGAAGAATGCGCGGGTTCGGTGCAAGGGCGCGCGCGAGCGCGACGCGCTGCTGCTCGCCGCCGGAGAGCTCGATCGGTTTTGCCGCGTGACGATCAGCCAAGCCCACGCGCGCCAGCAGATCGGTCGCGCGCTTGCGGCTGCCCGCGCGATCGAGCCGTTCCTGCCCCGAAAGGCGCAGCCCCAGCAGAACGTTGTCAACCGCACTCGCCCACGGCAGCAGCGCCGGCCGCTGCAGCATTAGGGTGACGAACGGTGCCGGCCCTGTCAGCGGTCGCCCTCCGATGATGATGGTTCCGTCCGCCGGTGTGACAAGGCCAGCGATCGCCTGCAGCACCGTCGACTTGCCGACGCCGGAGGCCCCGACGATGGCGACGCGCGATCCGGCTTTAATCTCCAGGTCGAGTTGCGTGACGACGTCTCGCCCGCCGCGCGCCATGCGCAGAGCGCGAATGGATATGTCTGACCTGTCGCCCATGGCATCGCGGCTCACTTGATAGCTCATGCCGCACATTAGAATATTGTTGCGTAAAACTGAATGGAGAAAGAATAAATAAGTGAATAATTCTCATTTATTCACACCAAGGAGGAAATTTTTTTAGTGCTCTGTGCTGGCCCAGATTCGTCCACCGCCATCTCGCGCTTGCGTGGCATATTGCTAGCAGAACGTGTCCGGTCAGAGCTTCGTTGCGGACGGGCTGATCGTCGGCCACGCGCCGCTCTGATGCACACTATTGGCCCATCTCTCCCAACGAGGTCGGGCAGAGCGTGGCAGCTCTGCCCGGGTACTTCAGACGTCGATTTTCTCCGCGATCTCAATGGCGTCGTCTATCTCGACGCCAAGGTACCGGACTGTGCTCTCAATCTTGGTGTGGCCCAGCAGGAGCTGCACGGCCCTCAAGTTGCCGGTTCGTCGATAGATCAGCGTTGCCTTGGTCCTGCGTAGGGAATGCGTGCCGAACTTGAGAGGATCTAGACCAATGCCGGCGATCCACTCGCCGACAAGGCGTGCGTACTGTCTCGTGGTCAGGCCGCTGTCGACGCCGCGTCTGCCAGCGAATAGGAATTGGCCCGGCCGCCTCCCGGCGATCCGAAGATGTTCGTCGATGGCCTGCCGGGTTTGTTCGGTCAGTTCGAACCGCACCGGACGCCCCGTCTTCTTCTGACGAACCGTAGCGCGGTCGAGCGCGTAGCCATTGGGGGCCACGTCATCAACGCGAACGGCTACCACGTCGCAACCGCGCAACTTGCTGTCGATGGCGAGATTGAACAACGCGAGGTCACGGGTACGCCGCCCCAGTTGAAGCCTCGTCCGGATTGACCAGACATGCCCCTGCCGGAGCGGCGGCTTCGCGCCGATCAACTTGCCCTTGTTCCAGGGCGGTCGGCGCGGCGGCTTACCAGTTGGCGTCGCTTGGTTGTCGTTGTCGTTCATGGTCAGTCTCCATGGTTGGAAGTCTGACCAGGGTGTGCCCCTAGCTTCGTATCTTGTTGATCCGCGGGCAGCTTTCTGGCTACATCTCCCGTGGCATGGTTATCGAGGGTGGCGGCAGGCGACGCGTGTGACCCATGACGGGAGTAGCACGGCCCAGAACCGCACAACTTTCGAGTGTCCGCTGGCTGCAGGAAACGGACGGCGCTAAATATCGATCTTGAAGCCCAAGTCAGCCTTTGAGGCGAGTTGGCCGCCCTTGATGCCCCAGCTCTCGGCCGGGGGCTCGATCAGGAAGATCCGGCTCTCGGCGCGCGGCACGCCGACGGCCTCGAGATTGTCGGCGATTGTTTTAAAAAGGGCCCGCTTGGCATCCTTGGAGCGCGCTGCAATACCGATGATCTCGATACGCGTGTAGCGCTCTGACCGACCGGTGGAGACGATGCGGCGGTTGGCGTCGTAGAGGTCGAGCACCACGTCGCGGTCCCATTCAGGGATTTTGAAGGCGCTGACCAGTGCAGCTTGCACGGCCTCGATCAGCTGCATCTCGATTCCAGCGGCCCATGCGCCGGTGGCAATCCTCACGCAGGGCATGATGCTCTCCTCTCAGAACCTTTGCGTCCCTGGATCGAGTCCGAGCCGCAAACGCCCGGCGACCGAGTAAATCGACGGGTTCATGGCGACGTGCTTGGCGGCGGCTTGTACGTCCCGGATCGCGCGCTCCAGCGGGCCGCTTTCGAGGATAGCGGCCGAGCCTGCGTCGGCGGCTAGCATGTCAACGATGCGCAGCGCCGTCTCGGCCCCGTACGCGCCTGCCGTGCGCAGTCGGGCTCGCGCCCCGATAAGTTGCTCGCCGCCGGCGTCGGTCGCGGCCAAAAGCTCCGTCATGGCCTCAATGAGGAGAGCACGGGCGGCGCTGTGCAACGTTTCTGCCCGACCGACCATGGCTTGGACCAGCTCACGGTCGCGCAGGAGGCCCGCGACGCCAAGCCTGGATTTGGCTCCCGCCAGTGCCAAGAACGCGCCGATGGCGCCGCAAGCGATGCCGAGCGGCACGACCGAGACGGTCCACGCAAAAGCCGAGAGCGGCGGCAAGCGGTACAGAAGTCCCGGATCGGTCGGCGTATGCCCGGTGAAGGGATGCACCTGTCCGGTCGGCACGAAAGCATCGCACACCTCGAAGTCCGAGCTGCCCGTGCCGCGCAGACCCGACACGTACCAGGTGTCGTGGACGGTGACCTGGGCGCGATCGAAATAGCAGCACAGCCGCGGCTGATCGGGCGCCTGATTGCCGCCAACGGTAGCAAGCCCCATGAAGTACGTGGCGTGCGGCGCACCGCTGCCGAACGGCCAGCGCCCAGTGATGCGATAGCCGCCGTCGACGATCTCGGCCGAACCCACGGCGCTCGTCGCTGAAACGATGAAGGCGCGTGGGTTCGCGAACCAGTCGCGTGCCACCCTCGTCGGGAGATAGCCGCCTACCCGGCTCATGCCGCCGCCGTTGCCGACGAGCCAGCCGACCGATCCATCCAGCGCGGAAGCTGCCTCGACGACGCGCATGAAGCCGAGCGGCGACATCTCCGGTCCGCCGAGCGAGCGAGGCAGCCAGAGGCGGAACAGCCCAGCATCGGCAAGCGCGTTGAACACGGCGTCAGGCAGGTATCTGTCGCGGTCGAAAGCGGCGCGATGTTGCGCAATCAGAGGCGCCAAGCCGCGAAGAGCTTCGAGATATCTGGTCGTAGCGTCGTGTTCTTCGCTGGCTTTCATGCTCATGGTTCGTTGCGCTGGCCTCGGAGCGCAAGTGTCGGTGGCGCCCGGTCGATCAAGCAAGCTCGAAGAATTCACGTGCAGATGAATTTGGCTCATCTACACTCAGCAACATGCGAAACCTGCCGCCGCTGACTGAGCTACGAGCCTTCGAGGCGGCCGCGCGCCACATGAGCTTCAAGCTGGCGGCGGCCGAGCTTGGCGTGACGCCGACTGCAATTAGCCACCAGATCAAGCTGCTCGAGCGCCATTGCGGCCAGCCGCTGTTCCGGCGCAGACCCCGACCGCTCGCGCTGACTTGGGCTGGTGAGCAGCTCTTCCCCGTCATCCGTGACGGTCTCGAAAGTTTCGGTGAGGCGATGTCTACGGTGTGCGCTGGCGGAGCGGGCGGGCGCCTCCGCATCACGGCAACCAACGCCTTCGCCGCCCGCTGGCTGGTGCCACGATTGCCACTATGGCGTCAGACGCACCCCCATTTGAAGCTCGACATCGTCGGCACCGACACTGTGCTCGACCTGAAATCAGGCGAGGCCGACATCGCCATCCGCTATGCGGTGAAGATGCCTCCGGATGGCGTCGCGATCGAAACGATGCGCGATACGTTCCATGTCGTCGCAAGCCCGAAGCTGGTCACAACTCGCCGAATGCTGAGCCCGGCCGATTTGGCTCGCTTGCCGCTGATCGATGCCCAGTGGCCACCAACCGACTCCAACGCGCCGAACTGGCAGCGCTGGCAGCGTGCAGCTCGCGCGCGACACAAGGCAGTCCCCGATCTCGCGGCCCTCGCGACCCTCAGCTTTCGCGAGGAACTGCACGCCATCGAGGCAGCTATCGCCGGGCAGGGCGTGGCCATATGCAGCAACGTGCTGATCGGACCAGAGCTGGCGAGCGGCGCGTTGAGGCCCGTCTCCCGCATCACCCTCCCCGGTTACGGCTTCTATATCGTTCGCCGTGACGGCCATCCGAAGCTCGCGTCGATCATGGCTTTCATCGCATGGGTCGAGGCGGAGCCAGCACCTCCCCAATAAACGGCCGTTTGCAGCGCAACGACGGAACCGACTCGCGATGCGTGCTTCTGGCCCGGACCGACGAGTGCAGTCCATCTTGCCGATGCTCGAAGCTGAGGGGCAAGCTGCCAGTCGTCGATCGACTGGCGGCTGCTGAGGGTGGACCGTCCGCCGCCGGAGGCTGAGCCAATGCTCGAGTCTGACCCTGATCGGACTCAGTGCCGGGGATCAACACCCGTGTGGCACAATCGTAGGGCACGGCGGCCAGCGACGTGCGCACTGCAGCAACCTCAGTTCTGACAGGGCTCGGAAGCGATGGCAGCTCGTCACCCGAGACCGCCTCCGTTCTCACATCCGAAGACAGGGACGATGATCAGACGGCGTATGCTCTCGGTGTACGTTCCTTGGCACGTGCCGAGGAAACGCAGCAAGCTCGCCGAAATTGCCGGGCTGGGATTGGGGCGTCCGCCCGACGGCTATTCTGCGTGCGCGATTCGCTTTCCGGTTATCATCGCGTCGGGTAGTGCATCGAGCCCCCCCTCCAGTAATGAGACCTCGATACCAGCGGACTGGAGTACCAAAGCGGCCCCGTGGGCCCGTATCCCCTTCCGACAGACTATTATGACAAGTCGATTACGCAACGTCACGACGGTCCTGTCTGCATCCTCGAAAAAACCCATGTCTAGGTCGAACGGTGCATGGATAGTCAGGCAAGCAGGGCATCGAAGTTGCCATTGCTGGCCGTCAGCGCCAAGCCGCTCGTTGCCCATGCGCACGTCGACAATGACGGGAGATTGGCGAAGCATGCTGGGTAGCGAAGCCGCTGTGACCATTTGTAAATCGGTTGCCTGCTGCGCGCGTAGATTGCCAGAGACTAGGCAAACCGCTAGGGCTGTTACTGCTATGATATGGGCTATCATTTCGTTTTATTCGGCGGTTCAGATTTCGGTTGCCGGCTAAAATCCGCCCCGCTGTGCCAGGTGGGTTTCATTAGCCATCGTGGTAGAGCGCGCCCCTCCCGCACGAGGGACCGCAGCTGCCGCTTACGGAGGTCTGCGCCGGGCTGGGCTCCGGGTGACAAACGGTTGATCGCAAGCACCTATTGC
This sequence comes from Hyphomicrobiaceae bacterium, assembly GCA_022844225.1. Lineage (GTDB taxonomy): Bacteria > Pseudomonadota > Alphaproteobacteria > Rhizobiales > Hyphomicrobiaceae. The sequence continues at coordinate 48,106 of JALHMC010000012.1, forward strand.
TGCGGTATCCGCGTGATGCTCGTGGGTCCCATGGCAGTGAACTGAACAATCACCTCGCCATCCTTCGCCCAGGCGAAATGGGGGTGCTTCGAGGGATGGGAGAAGAACGTGCCGGCCGGGTAGGCCTCCAGCTTGGTCTCATCCCAACGCTCACCCACGCCGTAGTAGTACGTGCCGGAAAGGACGACAGCAGTCCGCCAGGCGTCAGGGCGCCAGCTCGGCATCACCTTGGTCCCTTTCGCGAACTTCGCCCTCATGACGAAGACGCCGGGCTTAGCCGGGTCGCCGAACAGGACCACGGTCTCTGGCCCGGTGCCACCCGGCGCGGCCTTGTATTCCATCTGATGTGGCAGCTTGACGATCGACGCCGCTTCTTGGGCCAGGGTCGGTAGCGCCCCGGCGAGTGGAAACGAGGCGAGGCTCACTGTCACCACCGACATGCAAGCTCCAAGGCTCATCGTGGTCATGCCAGGGTATCTCCTCTGATGCAGACTCTTCCCGCTTCGAGCCGGCAAAGCCATTCGCGCCGGCTCAGTAGCAGCAGCATGGTTTCGCGGCCCCCGTAGCGAGGCGGCACCGAGGAAACGCCGAGAAAGTTCCGATATTGCTTCTAGCCCAAGGGGTTCCGGGTTAAGGTAGCGGACTTGCCGGTTCAGCGGCACTGTCAGCCGTCTCAAGCCTTCAGGAGCAAAGACCCGTGTCGGCGTTCTCACGGCGAAGTATCGTGCGCCTGGTGTGCATCAGCGCAATCTGGGTAGCGACCGGTCATGCGGTGACCGCGCAGGAAGGGCTCGCCCTGAGGGGTTACGATCCGGTGGCGTATTTCACGATCGGGAAGCCAGTACCGGGAAGCCAGGAGTTCGAACTCGTTTGGGACGAGCGGCGTTTCCGCTTCGCCAGCGCCAAGCACCTGGACTTTTTCAAAGCCGATCCGCTCCGCTATGCGCCTCAGTTCGCGAACTATTGCACTATGTCGTTGACGCGGGGCGTCCTGGTCGAGGCCAATCCCGAGCATTGGCTGATCAGCGACGGCAAGCTCTACATCTTCGCCGGACCGAACGGACCAACGCTCTTTCAGAAGGCACAAACTGAGACCCTGGCACGAGCCGAGCAGAACCGGGGCATGATTCGCAATCGCTAACATCTACCGGTGATCGGGCGGCCTAATCTTGATAGAGGCCGGCCTTGCGCAGCCCGTCGCGCAGGAGTTCGAGATCGGTGGATTGCCGCAACTTGCTGCCGAACTCTCGCGCATCGAGCGTGGGATCCTGCCGGCGGATCGCCTCTACTGCACTGGCCACTTTGTCTCTTCGGCCGAGTTGCGCATTGGCAGCCGCCATGACCACGAGGGTGAATGGTGAGCCGGCGGCGTCACGCAATGAGAGTGCAGCATGCTCCGCAGCGTCCTCGAACCGACGCGAGAGATAATAGGCAAGACCCAGCGAGAAGCGATCGATCGCATTCAAGTGCGGATCTAGCCGCTGTGCATGCTCGAGAGCCTCGATGGCAGCGACGGATTGGCCAAGCCACATCAGAATGTTGCCTCGCGCCGCAAGGGCAACCGGGTCGCTCGGATTGATTTCGACGGCGCGATCGAGCTCGGCGAGAGCCTGCTCGTGCCGGTCATAGAGTAAGTGACCACGTCCGAGCACAACGCGAGCCCCCAGCTCGGAATTGTTGAGCTGAAGTGCCCTCGCGGCATGCTCCTCCGCTCTCTTAGCGGTGAGGTCAGGCACTTCGGCCCACCCCCACGAGAGATCGATGTGGTACGCCTCCGCCAAAGCAGCATGGGCCGGAGCATAGCCCGGCTCTTTGTCTGTCGCGCGGCGAAGGAGTGACCGAGCCTCGACGATCCCGCCTCGCGTCGGCCGCTGCAATGCCGGCCGTGCTTTCAGCACCAGGTCATACGTTTCCAGGTTTTCTGGCGGCATGTTCGCTGCGCGGCGCATTTCTGCCTCAGTGACCCGGATAGCCAGTGCCTTGACGATTTCCGAAGTCAGCTTGTCTTGCATGGCGAAGATATCGAGTGACTGCCCTTCGAACTGCCCTGACCACAACACCTGTCCGCTCGAATCCACGAGCTGCGAAGATAGGCGAATGCGATCGCTGGTCCGACGCACGGTTCCTTCGACCTGATAGCGAACCATCAAAGCACTGGCGATCTCACTTGGACTGGCCGGCTTGCTCTTGAACCGAGCAACGGCATTCCATGACATCACGGTCAGAGCCGAGAATCTGCCGAGCGCTGTGATGACGTCTTGTGTGACGCCATCGGCGAAATACGCGGAGGCGGCAGCGTCCCCGGTAAAGGTGAACGGTACGATGGCGATCGTCGGCTTGCCGCCAGTGCTCAGTGGTGCCGGAGCGGACCTACTTGGCCCGGTTATGCGGGGGAGCACATAGCTGCCCAGAACCGCCACGATCAACAATGCCAGCGCGCACAGGCCTATCAGGCGATGGACGTGTTGGTGTCCGCGAAGCCGATCTGCAACCGCCGCACACAGGGCTCGAAGTTGGGCTAACATCACCCTTCGCCACACGCGCTCCGTACGAAGCAGCCCGCCACCAAACGGGGCAGGTGTCGCCATGCGAAGATCCCTCAGACCTGACGATGTGTGCGACGCGACCGGCTCGCCTTGCAAGACTGCTCCCGTCGAGGCGACGGTGTCAGCCGCCGCAACCGCCCCTGGAGCGACTTCACTTGCAGATGCCTGCGCGACGGAGATATCGAAGCGATACCCACGGCGAGGTACGGTCCTGATGAGGCGTGGACCGTCCTCGCCCAGTGCGCGTCTCAGCTCGCCAATGACCTGAACGAGAGCATCGTCCGTAACGGTGACCTCTGGCCATACAGCAGCGAACAGGTCCTCTTTTGAGACAAGCCGCCGGTCATTCTCCGCTAGGAAGTGAAGGACGGAAAAAGCTTTCGGACGCAGCTCGATGTCCCTGCCTTCGCAGATGAGAGCGCCTCGACCGAGATCGAGAACATACCGATCAAAAATAAGGCGCTTGCAGCGCACCGGCATCGCCTGATCTGCGCGGTCCGTGTTCATATGTCCTTGCGTCCGATGTTGAACTGTCCCCATTCGGAGACCCAACGGCACCAATCCTTCCACCGGTTAGCAGTTCTTTGTCGGCCGAATGGAGTGCTGCGGTCAAGGTCAACTGCGCTCAGGCGCAGCGAACGTGCGATAGTGAACTGCGAAACCTCGCCCATGACGTGATGCCTATGGTGTGCGCTCAGGGTCAAAACTTATGATCTGCAAGTTGAGCATGGGCGGTGCGATATAGGATCTAAAGCGGACGCCATCGGTCGGAATCCAACTCCGTCGTGCTGCACTCCACCGGATTTCGCTCGGCCCGACTACCGACTTGATGTGCATGGGAAAGCACACGTCGCCTGATCGTCCGTGGTTCGGGTCGTCTGCAGCTGGCCCCAAGCCGAACTCCCCTCCACGGCTGCTCCCGGATGCACCTCTGCCATAGCCTTCCACTCATATCAGTCGCGGAAGGTTCGACCGGTCAACGTCCGCTCCCCCCGCATCTCCACCGTCATGCCCGCAGCGGGCATTGCACCCCGCCGCACTATCGCGTGGTGATGACGAAGTCGGTGTTGGGGCCGGTTTCGCCGAGGCCGAAGTCGGAGACGATGATCGAGGCGCCTGGCCACAGGCGCTCGCTCAGTAGCTGACGAACGTCGGCTGGGAGATCGATGCGGTCGAGGGCGTTCGACGGCGAGGCCCCGGGGCGTGCTGAGCCCGACGCCGATCGCGTGGCGGTGTCGCCGCCGCTGGTCGGGACCGAGACGACGACCCAGCGCATCTCCGCGTCGCCGAATTCCTCGATGGCCGTGTAGACGTGGGTGCCCAGCGGGCGATCCGGATCGGCGATGGAAACCGGCGCTGCCAGGATCTCGTGGAACCCCTGGCGGACGTAGACCTGCCCGGTCTGGCGAGAGACGAAAACCGAGATGGGTGATGTGGCCCTGCGGGCGAGGGTCAACTCATCGTTGGCCGCCTCCGAAGCCTCGTCGGCCTCGCGGGCGGCGCGAGCGGCTGAAAACGCCTCGCTGGAGGTGATGGCCTCGATCCGCTTCAGCTTCTCGTGTGCCTCGCGCGCCGCCTCGACGCCTGCCGCCGCATCGCGAATGCGTGCGAGCACGGCTGCTTCGCCGGACTCGGTCTGGACCGTGGCCATGCCGAGATTCTCGAGCGCGAGGTGCTCCTCGGCCTCGGCCAGAATGCTTGCCGACGCCCTCAAAGCGGCGGCGGCACGATGCGCTTCCGCCGACTTCGCCTGGGCGAGATCGTAGGCGGGCTTGACGGCCTTGGCCGCCTCGGACTTCGCCGCGGTCGCCTCCGCCAGACGAAGCTCGGCGGCCTGGAACGGCAGCAGCGCGCGGTTTTCTCCACCGCCAATGCCATCTGCCGTCGCGGCCACCTTGACCAGCGAAGCCACACGCGGCTGCGGGGCTTTCATGGGAGCCGGCAGTCGCGGATGTGCGAAACCGACCGGCGTCACGCTAGAGGGCGAGACCACGACACGCATGCCGATACGCCCCATCGACCACAGCGACGAGGCAAAGGCGCGCGGCAGCCGGATGCAGCCATGCGAGGCGCGATACCCGGGCAGATGGCCCTCGTGCAGCGCGATGCCCGACCACGTCAGGCGCTGCATGAATGGCATCGGCGCATTCGAGTAGAGGTTGGACTCGTGATAGCGATTGCGCTGCAGGATGCTGAAGACGCCGGGCGGAGTCGAATGCCCGGGCTTGCCGCTGGAGATGCGAGAGCCGGAGATCCGACCGCGAGGGCCGTAGACGTCGATCCTCTGGTCGGCGATGGAGACCACCGTGATCAGCGGTTCCGGCGGGCCGGGCCGAGACGTAGCGCCGATAGGAGATCGCGACTCGCGGGATCTCTGGGTTGCATCGACCGTGCCCGTCGATGCGGCCAGCCAGAGGGCCGCAGCCGAAACCGTGATTGCCGATCGAGCGCTCGCCCGCAGAAAGGACCGAAATTCGTCCGAACCACCCACGACAACACCCCCTACGCCACCAACTCCGTCGCGCGCGCCGAAACGTCTCGCGCACACGAACATCATAGGCGGCTTGCGCTCGCGTTCCTGTACCCGTCAGGCAACAGCGACCGGCAAACGAAGGTGAGGGGGTTCAGTGCTCGCGATCGAGCTGGAATAGCGCGGCTTGCCGAAGAGGGTCGGCAGCTTCGCCGAACGGGGCCAGAGCGGCGAGGGCTGCGTCGACGGCCGCTGCCAGATGCTCGCGCGCCGCCTCGACGCCCGCGACAGCCACCAGCGTGGCCTTGCCGAGCGCCAGATCCTTGCCAACGGCCTTGCCGACCGTCGCCTCGTCGCCGGTGACGTCGAGCAGATCGTCCGAGATCTGGAACGCCAGGCCGATCGCCTCGCCGTAGGTGCGCGCATTCGCGATCGCCTCGGGCGAGCCACCTGCGCTGATGGCGCCGGCCTCGGCCGCGAACGCAATGAGGGCTCCGGTCTTCATGGCCTGAAGGCGGCGAACATGGTGCTCGTCGGGCAGCGCGGGCTGGCCGAGCTTCTCGGCCTCGAGATCGAGCATCTGGCCGCCGACCATGCCGGCCGGACCGGCCGCAGCTGCCATTCGCGCAACGAGGCGGGCGCGGGTCGCCGGAGGCAAGCCCGAGCCCGGCGCAGAGTCGAACGAGCCGTGGCTGGCCAGGATCTCGAATGCGAGCGTCAGAAGGGCGTCGCCGGCAAGGATAGCCGTCCATTCGTCGAACGCCTTCCAAACCGTCGGCTGGCCGCGGCGGAGTTCATCGTTGTCCATGGCCGGCAGGTCGTCGTGGACGAGGCTGTAGGCGTGGAGGCATTCGAGAGCGGCGGCGACGTCAAGGGCGTTTGCGGCCGCCTCACGGCCCCCGAGCAACCGGGCCATCTCGAGCACGAGGAACGGTCGAAATCGCTTGCCCCCGGCCAAGACCGCATGGCGCATGGATGCCAGAAGACGCGGCGGGGTGCCGGTTACGCCGGCTTGATCCAGGTGCAGAGCCAAGCGCGCCTCGACCTCTCGTGCCGTCCGTGCGAGCCCAGCCGTAAAGAGAGAGTTGCCTGCAGCCACCATTGCGCGCTCCATTGCGCCGGGATCAGTGTCGGTCTGCCCCGGATATCGCGCGTTCCGGCGTCCCACAATGCCTCAAAACGGGGTCCCGTCGAACGGATCTGCGCTTACCAACCTCAGGTCGTAGGGAGCGAAACTGCCCCAGCGCGTCGGATGACCGACGACGGCGGACGAGATACGACAGAGGCGCTGGTCAGGCATCCGGAATGCCGCTATAAGCGGCGCTTCGTCCGCACCTTCCGGCCCCACGAGGGTAGTTGCGTGCGACCAACATTCAGTCTACGCGTCATCCGACGGCTCAGCCGGTCGGGACGCCCGAACAAGGCTCTCGCGGAGAGCACCGAAGGAGCACGACAATGGCTGTCCCGAGAAAGAAAACGTCGCGCATGAAGCGCGGATTCCGCCGATCGGCCGATGCGCTGTCGGCGCCGATCTACGTCGAGGACAAGGAGTCGGGCAATCTGCGCCGGCCGCATCACATCGACCTGAAGTCGGGCAAATATCGCAAGCGCCAGATTCTGGACGTGGTCAAGGCCGAGTCCTGATCTGCCATTGCAGGTGTCGACTGGGCTCGTACGCTGGACGGGGTCGTTGCCCGGCGGATCCGCGGTACCAGTAGGGACTGGCTCGTCCAGGGTGGTGCCGACCGGATCGGTAGCCGAGGACGTCGTTAGGGGGATATCGCATGTCGCTTCGTGTCATTCCGCTGCTGGTGATCTCGTTCATCGTTTACAACGTCGTCGTCCTTTTCGGTGGGGATGCCACGGCCGAGGCGATCCTGTCGCGACAGCTCTTCTCGATGCCGATGGTCAGCGGCGCCCGATGGGTGTTCACGATCGGCGACCTGATCATCCTGCTGACGATGGTGCTTCTCTTCGCCGAGCTGATCAAATCGACCTACACCTCCAGCTCGCAAATGGTGGACCATGGGCTGTCGATGATCGTTTTCATCGCCTGTCTGGTGGAGTTCCTGCTGGTGCCCAAGGCGACCTCGTCGGTTTTCTTTTTCATCCTGATCGCCGCGCTGATCGACGTCGTCGCGGGCGCCTTGATCGGAATTAGGACGGCCCGCCGCGATCTCAATCTCGGTGGCGGCGAATAGGTTGTCGCGCCGTCTCGCGTGCCGATCCTCGGACCGAGCATGGGGCCGCCCAAAAGGCGGCTCTAGTCGTTTCCAAGGCTCGTATGGGGCAGCGTTCCATTTTAGAAGTTGTTAATTCGTCATAGATACATTTCAGAAAAGGCATGCTGCCATTAGGCGGCGGCGGGCGACCGGTGCTTTCCGAGCCGAGGGGATTCACGAGCTGTGCCTTCGCCTTCCGACATGAAGACTCTGGCGGTATCCGAGCGGGTCGCAGCCGAGGATCAAGACGAACAATCACCAGCACCTGTCACGGCGCTTGCCGACGTGCCGGTCGAGGGCTGCTCACTGGATCTCATCGGCATCCTATCGTCGGTGCAGGAGACAGCTTACCTCTGGGATATTGTCGCCGATCGCATCGAATGGGAAAGCAACGCGGCCGAGGTTCTCGGCATGCGGTCCTTAGCCGAGATCGCGAACAGCTCCGGGTTTAACTTCCTGGTGGCACCCGAGCACGTCCAACGCCGGCTCGACGCGATCACCGACATTGCTGCGATCGACGCGAGCCGAGGCGCCCACTACAGGGTGCAGTATAAATTCACGCCGCTAGGCCGCCGCAGCGACAGTTCGCTTTGGCTCGAAGACCACGGCCGATGCTGGTTCGACGAGAGCGGAAAGCCGATCCGGGCGCGCGGCATCATACGCGTGATCAACGAGCGCTATCTCGAGGAGCAGCGCCTCCTCTATCGCTCGGACCATGACGAGCTGACGGGTCAGCTCAATCGCATCCGGCTGACCGATGCGCTCGGGGCCGTCGCGGCGAGAGCCGAGCGAACCAAACAGAGCTGTGCGTTCCTGATGGTCTCGGTCAACAACCTCGCCGTCATCAACGAGACGTTCGGCTTCGACGTCGGCGACGAAGCGATCGCGGCCGTAGCCCGGGTGATCCGCTCCAAGCTGCGCGGCGGAGACACGATCGGGCGCTATTCGTCGAACAAGTTCGGCATCATCCTCAACGACTGCGGACCCGGCGCGATGCGGATTGCCGCCGAGCGCTTCATCAAGGCGGTTCGCGAGGCGACAATCGATACGTCGGCCTGCCCCCTGTCCGCCTCCATCGCTGTGGGAGCGGTATTATTGCCCGACCACGCGCGGACGGCACATCAAGCGCTCAGCCATTCGCTGCAGGCCCTCGAGCAGGCCAAGCGCAGCCGGAACGAGGCTTTCACCGCCTACGAGCCGAGCGCGGCCAAGGAATCAACGCGCAAGCGCAATATCACGATCGCCGAGGAAGTGATCACGGCTCTCGACGAGAACCGGATGCTGATCGCGCTGCAGCCAATCGTCTCGACGAAGGATTATCAGCCTGCGCTCTACGAGTGCCTGCTGCGCATGGAGCGGCCCGACGGGATGCTCGTTTCGGCCGGCGAGTTCATCGCCGTGGCCGAGCAGCTCGGCCTGTCACGGCTGATCGACCGTCGGACGCTGGAGCTGTCCATTGAAGTGCTGGTCAAGCATCCGGACATCCACCTTTCGGTCAACGTGTCCAGCCTGACGGCGAGCGACCACGAGTGGCTCGTGACGTTGCATCGGCTGACGGGCGGGCGGAGAGCGTTGACGGAGCGGCTGACCATCGAGATCACCGAGACGGCGGCGATCCACGATCTGGACCTGTCGATCAACTTCGTCGACACGCTGAAGGAGCTCGGCTGCAAGGTGGCCATCGACGACTTCGGCGCCGGCTATACCTCCTTCAAGAACCTCAAGATTCTCGACGTCGACATGGTCAAGATCGACGGCTCGTTCGTGAAGAACCTGCTGGAGGAACCGACCAACCGCGTGTTCATCAAGACGCTGGTCGAGATTGCGCAGACATTCGGACTGGACACGGTTGCCGAATGGGTGGCCGACGAAGAGACGGCCCGGATCTGCGCCGAGTGCGGCATCACGCACATGCAAGGGTTCTATTTCGGGCATCCGCTGATGGCGAGCGATCTCGATCCCAGGACGGTCTCGCGCGACCAGCGTTCGAGTTGAAACAGACGCAATTCGGCTGACGGGTTGACTTTCGTGGCGGCTCCCGCCTTCGATGCGCAAGAAGCATCGAACGCCTGTGAGAGCCCCATGCCCCTCAGAATTGCCTGCCAGATGGACCCGATCGACCGCATCGACATCCAGGGCGACTCGACGTTCGCCTTATTGCTCGAGGCACAGCGGCGGGGGCACGAACTCTTCTACTATACCCCGCCCCACCTGACGCTCGATGGACGGCATCTCGTGGCGCGCGGGCAGACCCTGACCGTCGAGGACAAGGCCGGCGACCATTACCGCCTGTCAGACCCGCGGCGGGTGGACCTCGCCGAATGGGACGTCGTACTGCTGCGGCAGGATCCGCCATTCGACATGGGCTACATCACGACCACCCATTTGCTGGAGCGCATCCATCCCAAGACGCTGGTGGTGAACGATCCGGCGCACGTGCGCAATGCACCCGAGAAGGTCTGGGTCCTCGAGTTCCAGGACCTGATGCCCCCGACCATGGTGACCCGGAATATCGAGGACGTCCGCGATTTCCAGACGCGCCACAAGGACATCATCATCAAGCCGCTCTACGGCAACGGCGGAGCCAGCGTGTTCCGTATTCAGCCAGGAGACTCGAACCTCAACTCATTGGTCGAGCTGTTTCAGACCGTGTTCCGCGAGCCATTCATGGTGCAGCAGTACCGCCCAGAGGTGCGTGGCGGCGACAAGCGAATCATCCTGGTGGACGGCGAGGTTGCAGGCGCCATCAACCGCGTGCCGGCCGAGGGTGAAACCCGCTCGAACATGCACGTCGGAGGCACTCCAAAACCCACGGAGCTGACGCCGCGCGACAAGGAGATCTGCGCGCGATTGGGGCCGCACCTCAAGGAGCGCGGTCTGATCTTCGTTGGGATAGACGTGATCGGACCATATCTTACCGAGATCAACGTCACGTCGCCGACGGGCATCCGTCAAGTCAAGGCATTCGGTGGCAACGATATCGCCGCGATGATCTGGGATACGATCGAAGCGAAAAGGGCCGCAATCGCATAGTTTTTCTACGCCCTATCAGACTTTACGCGTTAACTATTTGTCTGGTTTAAGGGTTTTATCCACAACCCCTTCCGGCTAGCGAACTTGTCGACCCTACGGGTCAACGGGGAAACCGGGGTGCGCGCGATGCACCCCCCAAAGCCAGAAGGAGCGATCCCATGCATGGACGTCGTCCGGGCGTGCTCGCACTTGCTGTCGCGGCCGTTGCCGTCGGCACACTGACGTTAATTCCCGATGAGCTGGATGCTTCCAGCTCGTGCTTGCCCGGCGAATTGAAGTCGCGCCTCGCACAGATCAACAGCAAGTTCGGGAAGGTCTCGGTTATCTCGACCTATCGGGGCGGGGCGCGCATGCCGAACGGCCGCTCCAGCTTCCATGCTTCATGCCGAGCCGTGGATTTCAAGCCACCGAGGGGCCGGTACTCGGAGGTGGCAAGCTGGCTCAAGGCCAATCACGGCGGTGGTGTCGGGACCTACAGCTGCGGGATGCATCACATCCACATCGACAACGGGCCGCGCGTCCGTTTCCATCACTGCCAGAGTGCATCGGCCGGCGAGGAGATGGATGGAGAGGCGATCCGTGCCGCCAAGGCTGAATGGGAGACGAGGCCCGGACAAGGCTCATGGCCGCTCGTCCTGCCGGCCGCCGGCGCCCCCGACGTGAAGCTCTGAACTGACCACGCAATCGACTCGGGGCGCGGCTCGTCGCGTCCCGGCTCTATCTATCCAACTACCAGGCGATTTCGAGAATTTCCCTGACGTCGCCCGCGGACTCGATCGGCCGCGGATTGATGCGCACGGGCTTATAGGCCAAGGCCCGCGTCGCGATCTCGTCGAGCCGATCGCGGGTTATGCCGACATCCCGCAGGCTGGTCGGCTGATCGAGACCGGCGATCAATTGTTTGACGAGTGCTCCAGCCGGCTGGTCCGGAGCGTCCATCGCCGCCGAGAGCGCCTTCTGACGTTCGCCGTTGACGACCGCGTTCCAGGTCAGCACCGCCGGAAGCATGACGCACGAGGTGTGGCCGTGCGGCACTCCGAACGTCGCTCCGAGGGCGTAGCCAATTCCATGGCTGGCGCCCGTCCCGACGCCCGACACGGAAGGGGCGATCGACTGCCACATGCCGAACTGCGCCTCGAGACGGGCTTCGAGGCTTGTCGGTTCGCGCTTGATACGCGGGAGCGCGCGCGACAAGAGGCGCAGACCCTGCAGCGAGTGTGCCTCAGTGGCGAGGTTGGCGACCGGGTTACAGTAGCTTTCGACGGCGTGGTCGACGGCGCGGATACCTGTCGCGAACAGCAGCCACATGGGCGTGTCGAGAGTCGCAGCCGGGTCGAGGATGACGGAACGGGGGGCAAACGCGCGGTGGAGGAACGACTGCTTAGTGTTGGTGGCCGAAAGCGTGATGCCGGCGGTAGAGGTGAACTCCGAGGCCGAGAAGGTCGTCGAAACGGCCAGCATCCGGATGGGGTCGGCAGGTGCTTGGATCCGCCGGCCTTCGGCACCATCGATGCCGGCGCGATAGGGCTCCATCGAGTCGATGGTCTCGAGGTCCAGCCAGAGGCACATGAGCATAGCCTTGGTGGCGTCGATGACGGACCCGCCGCCGATGGCCACGAGCAGATCGGCCTTCGCAGCGCGCGCCTTGGCGGCCCCAGCGATGACGTCTTCACGAGGGCTGTGGGAGGCGATCTCAGCGTGGGTGCCGACGTGCATTGCACCGAGCGCGCGCTCGGCCCTCTGAAGGGGACCGTTATCGAGCCTGGCCAGAGAGCGGGTCGAGGTGAGGAAGACACGACTCGCGCCGTAGCGTCTGGCTTCGGCGACGATCGCCTCCTCGAGCGGCTGACCGAAGACGATGCGTTCGGTGGCGGAGATGTTGAAGTGGCCGACGGGAAGCTTGGCAGCGGACATCGTTGGAACTCCGGCATGACGCGTCCGGCGAACCTATCAGGCTACCGGCTCTTTTCCACCGGGCAAGGTCTGGACGTCGCTTCGCCGCTCACCTACCGCGATCGCGCCATCGTTTTCGAGCACCGCATATCGCACCCGCGAAAGCGTCGTGATTCCCTCCTTCCTGAGGGCTTCGAAAAGTTCAGAACGCGTGATCTGCTCCGCCGCCATGGCCGCCTCGTCGATCACGCCGTGTCGGACCAGAATCCGGGGCTTGCCGTCGAGGACACGCTCCGCCGCCTTGAAGCGCCACGCCACATAGCTGACGATTTGACTGACACCGAACAGAACGCCGGCGGCCAAGACCCCTCCCGTGAGTGATTTCTCATCGCCGATCATGGCGTTCTGTACGGTTTCGCTGAGCATCAGCAGAACCACGAGATCGAACGGAGCAAGCTCGCCCGCGTGGCGCTTTCCGATGATACGCATCATGACGAAAAGAAAGGCATAGATCGCGACCACCCGTGCCAAGATCTCGAATGGGCTCGTGCTCATGGTTAGCATACGACGTCTCCAGGGCTGCGCCGGCTCGGCCAGTGAACTCGCCGATCGTCATTGACGTTCGCCGTCGCAAACCGTTCCCTCCCTGACGACCCGGTCCGGATAAAGTGCGGCGTTGGACGAGACTTGCCGCGTTGGTCCGGCGCTTGACACGCCTCGCGCTGTGCAGTCCCCTTCTGTGTCGAACCGCCAACGAGCCGGAGCCGCCCCATGAGCGCCAACTGGAATATCGCGATCGTCGGAGCGGGCGCGCTCGGCGGCCACGTCGGCGCCTACCTGACGCGGGCGGGCCAGCGCATCACGTTCATCGACCCGTGGCCCGAGCACGTCGAGAAGATGCGGAGCGAGGGGTTGACGCTACGCGGACAGACGGGACCGGAAAACTTCACGGTACCCGTGAAGGCGATCCACCTCACCGAACTGCAGGACACGATCAAGGGCGAGCCGTTCGACCTCGCGTTCATGGCGATGAAGTCCTACGACACGATCTGGGCGACGGAAATGATCAAGCCCTATCTCTCGGCCGAGGGCTTTGTCGCCTCGCTGCAGAACTCGATCAACGAGGAGCGGATCGCGTCGGTGGTCGGCTGGGGGCGCACGGTCGGCGTGATTGCGGCGACGATCGCGGTCGAGCTGATGGAGCCGGGCTTAGTCCGTCGCAACGTGGCGCTCGGCGGCGACAAGCGGCTGATTTTCCGAGTGGGTGAACCGCACGGGCGCATCACGCCGCGTGTCGAGCGGATCGCCGAGATGTTGCGCGTCGTCGACAGCTCGAAGGCGACCGAGAACCTCTGGGGTGAGCGCTGGTCGAAGCTGGCGGTCAACGCCATGCGCAATCCGGTGTCGGCGGCGACAGGCCGTGGCGGGAATGCCAACGACAAGGACGACAAGACGCGGCTGCTCGCGATCCGTCTCGCCGCCGAGGCGTGCAAAGTCGGCCAAGCGCACGGCTATCAGATCGAGAAGGTCTATGGCATTGCGCCGGAGCAATTGATCGCGGCGGTCGACGGCGACAAGGGCGCGATGGCGGCGTGCGAGAAGATCCTGCTCGACAACACGTTGTTCCGTAATGACGACCAACGGCCGTCGATGGGCCAAGACATCCAGAAAGGGCGCCGGACCGAGATCGACTACATCAACGGTCTGGTGGCCGAAAAGGCGAAGGAAGCAGGTCTCGACGTTCCGGCGAACCTCGGCATCATCCAGGCCGTGCGGAAGATCGAGCGCGGGCAGGCGAAGCCGTCACCGGAGCTGGTGTACGGAATATAGGCTACGCGGAGTGCGCGTGGCTCAAGTCGCTGGCTGCTTCGTGACCTCCGGGTCCCGCACCATCGTTCCGGCGTTGGCGGCGGGATCGAGGTGCGTGCCCATCAGCCGATCCCAAACGGTGAAGTACTGACCGAAATTGTGGTTGAAACGCGTGTGGTGCAGGTCGTGATGCACGACGGCGGCGAGGAACCAGAGGCGCGGATTTTGCCGGATCGAGCGCGACACCAGCTCGTGACCGGAGTGGCCCGCCGCGTTCACCAGTCCGTCGAACATCAGATAAGCAAAGAGTGCCGCTGGATGCATCGGCACGAGCCAAATCAACACGGCGAAGAACGCGAACTGAGGCACTGTCTCGAGAGGATCGAACGAGAGGATCGCCCATGGCGTCGGCGTGATCGATCTATGGTGGCCGGCGTGCATGAACCGGAAGACGCTCGGCAGGTGCATCACGCGGTGGGTCCAATAGAACCACGTGTCATGAAATACGGCCGCCACGACCACGCTCACCGGGAGCCACCAGAGCGGATATGACGACACATCCCAGTAGACCGCGGTGAGGCCTGCCTCGTAGGCCCAAAACAGTGGCACACAATAGGCTGCGAACAACACGAGCGCGACCAGCGACTGACGGACCTCACGCACCACGTCGCTGCGACGCGGGCGGCGGCTCTGGAGACGCGCGGCTTCGATCTCGGCGGTCGGTCTTACGTGCACGATCCAATGCAGGATGCCCGCAGGCACCAGATAGGCGGCCACCAGCAGGAATGCGAAGCACATCAGAAACTGCTGAAATGCCGAGACCATTGCGCGTATGATTCCCACTTGCCGCGATCTGGACGAGACTACCAGTACGGTTCACGAACCGCGCTACTCGCGATGCCGCACCGGCACGAGCAAAACGGAAGGGAAGCGTGAGAATGACCGACAAGCCATTTGCGACCGGACACTGCCTTTGCGGGGATGTGTCCTTCACGATCAAGGCGGCGCCGCAGATGACCGGACAGTGCCACTGCAAGGACTGCCAGCGGGCGTCCGGCACGGGGCACATGTCGCTCGCCTTCTTCAAGCGCGACGACATCGACATTCGGGGTCAGACCGCCAGCTTCGCCGCAACCGCCGACAGCGGTAACGTCAACACGCGTCACTTCTGCCCGAAGTGCGGCGGTCGGGTGTACGGCGAGAACTCGGCCCGGCCGGGTGTGGTCGGCATCGCGGTCGGAGCGATCGACGACAACACATGGTTCAAGGCGCAACGGGTGGTCTATGTAAAGGACCAGCCGCCATGGGACGTGACGCCGACCGACGTTCCCCGGTTCGACATGATGCCACCGCCGCCGCCGCCGCCGAAGAACTGACGAGTTCGCGGCAGCGGCGGGTGGCTATTCTTCCTCGCTTGCATCGAGGGGATCCATGCCCCAGGCCTCGCGGGCCATGGCGCAGGCTTCATCGCCGGGCATGCATGCCCGGCACACCTCGGGTCGAACGGCGTAGATCGAGCATTGCGTCGCCTCGCCGACGATGCCGACGAGGGCTTGGCAGCGGTCGCCGTCGCAGGCCATCGCAGTCCCCTCCTCGTTGACGAGGTTGGGTGGGATCAGCGCGATGGCCTCGTCGGAGTCCGTCCAGAAGCGTGGCCACGTGGCATCGTAGGCACAACAGGCGCCGCAGCTGGTGCATGGGGAGACGGGGGAGGATGAAGCAAGCTTTGGCACTGACTTTACCCCTGTCTTCCCAGGGCTTGTCCCCGGGACCCATCGTGCAGCGGGCATAGAGCAAGCGATCGAGATCGCTGCTTCGCCTCAGGCCGAACTTGAGCATTCGAGACCGCGGAAAAATGGGTCCCGGGGACAAGCCGCGGGATGACACCCCATGTATGCACAGCAACGATACCTCAACCGCGCGGATGAGCTTTATCATAGACCTCGAGCAGGCGCTCGCGATCGACCTCGGTGTAAATCTGGGTCGTCGAGAGACTGGCGTGGCCGAGCAGCTCCTGGATCTGGCGCAGGTCCGCGCCGGCCGAGAGCAGGTGGGTTGCGAACGAGTGGCGGAGCGCGTGTGGCGTCGCCGTTTCGGGAAGCCCGAGCGCCTCGCGAGCGCGCGCGACGACGAGCTGGATGATGCGGGGCGAGAGCGACCCGCCTTTGGCGCCCAAGAATAGCGGGCCGTCCGGTGTGAGTGGGTAGGGACAGAGCTTGCGATAGCGGGCGACCGCCTCGATGGTGACCGGCAAGGCGGGAACCAGACGCTCCTTGCCGCCTTTGCCATCGATTCTCAGCACGTCGCGGAGGGCGGTCGGGGCGTCTTTAGTCCGGAGGCTCAGGGCCTCGGAGATGCGCAGACCGGAGCCGTAGAGCAGCAGCAGCACGGCCATGTCGCGGGCGGCGATCCAGTCGAGCTTGGACGTGAAATCATCCTCGACCAGCGCGGCCGCTTTTTCGCGCGTGAGCGGTTTGGGGACTCCACGCGGCACCTTCGGCATGGCGACAGAGAAAACGGCGCGGGAGGCGGCGATCTCTTCCTTCTCCAGGAACCGATAGAATCCGCGCAAAGCCGACATGGTGCGCGCGAGTGAGCGGCTTTCTAGGCCCGCGCGGCGCCGGCTCGCCATGAAGCGGCGGAAGGCGCGCATGTCCAGGCTGGTCGTGTCTGACAGCGTTGCGGCGTGGCCGACCTCACGCGACAGCCAAGCGAAGAACTGCGCCATGTCGCGTCGATAGGCGACGATGGTCGCATCGGACGCGTCGCGCTCGACTGAGAGGCGATCGAGCCAGTCATCGACGAGGGCCGCAAGCTCGGGAGCGGCGACGGGTGACGGGTCGGCAATGATGGGCTGCATCCGCTTCTCGCAGTCATTTACGTCTGATCTGACGTCGATTCGCCCAACAAACCGTAAACCCGCTCGAAGCTCGTGTGGCGCCCATCGAGACCTCGGAGCGACACGCCTGTCCCGACCAGATTGACTTCCCTGCCTCGTTCGCGCGACCCTTGGCGGTGCATGGCCGTGTCCTTCGGGTGCGGTCGTAGACGTTTGAGAAGACCTTAACACACGCGAGGGAGGTTCGGAGGACACATGTCACTGAAAGGCAAGGCTTATATCGTCGGGGCATGGGAGCATCCCACGCGCAAAGCGCCCGACATCTCCCTCATGCAGCTGCATGCCGAATGCGCCAAGGGCGCGCTCGACGACGCCGGTCTCTCGGTGAAGGATGTCGATGGCTACTTCTGCGCCGCGGGCGACACGCCCGGTCTCGGCGGCATGTCGATGGCCGAGTACATGGGCCTCCGACTGAAGCACTACGATTCGACCGACAGCGGCGGCTCTTCCTACAATCTGCACGTCGGCCACGCGCTGATGGCGATCGCGACCGGGCGCTGCAACGTCGCGCTGGTTACGCTCGCCGGCCGCCCGCGGTCCGAGGGTGTGCAAACGGGCACGGCACCGCGCATGGGCAACGTGCAACAGGCCGAGCTGCAGTTCGAATTCCCCTACGGCCCGGCGACCGCGAACATGTACGCGATGGCGGCGCGCCGGCACATGCACGAGTTCGGCACGACGTCCGAGCAGCTGGCCTGGGTGAAGGTCGCAGCCTCACACCACGCGCAGTACAATCCGCACGCGATGCTGCCCAAGGTCGTAACGGTCGAGGACGTGGTCAACTCGCCGATGGTCGCGGATCCGCTGCACCGGCTCGACTGCTGCGTCATCTCCGATGGTGGCGGCGCGCTCGTCATCACCAAGCCCGAAATCGCCAAGTCGCTGAAGCGGCCGCTGGTCAAGGTGATCGGCACGGGCGAGGCCAACAAGGCGCAGTGGGGCGGCAGAAACCTCGACCTCACGTACTCGGCCGGTCGCGAGTCGGGCGCAGCCGCATTCGAGATGGCCGGCGTCAAGCCGTCCGACGTGAAATACGCGTCGATCTACGACTCGTTCACGATCACCGTTGTGATGCAGATCGAGGACCTCGGTTTCTGCAAGAAGGGTGAGGGCGGCAAGTTCGTCTCCGACGGCAACCTGATCTCGGGCGTCGGCAAGCTGCCGTTCAACACGGACGGCGGTGGGCTGTGCTCGAACCATCCGGGCAATCGCGGCGGCATGACGAAAGTGATCGAGGCCGTTCGTCAGGCACGTGGGGAAGCGCACCCGAAGGTGCAGGTGAAGGATCACTCGATCGTTCTGGCGCACGGCACGGGCGGTTCGCTCGGCACCCGCCACGTCGGGTCCACGGTCATCCTCGAGCGGGAGTGAGAGAATCCAATGAGCGAGAGAGTTTATCAGTTCGTCGGCACAACGCCCGGCACCGAGCCCTATTGGGACGCAGCGAAAGAAGGCAAGCTGCTGCTGCGCTACAACAAAGACGACGGCCAGCCGCACTACTATCCGCGGCAGATCTGCCCCTACACGCTTTCGACCAATCTCGAGTGGCGTGAGGCGAAGGGCACCGGCGTGATCTACACGTACTCGATCATGCATGCGGCGAAGCCTGCCTATGTGATCGCCTACGTGACGCTCGACGAGGGCGTATCGATGATGACCAACATCGTCGACACCCCGTTCGACCAGATCAAGGTCGGCCAGAAGGTGAAAGTCGTCTTCAAGGATATGGACGACGGCCACAAGCTGCCGTGTTTCAAGGTGGCTTGATCTCGCGGGTGCGAGACTGAATTGTCGCCGCGTATTGTCCGGTGATCGGAAACCGTGTCAGGCTCACGCTTGGCACGGTTCTTTGTCGTGCCGGTCGTCTTGGGGGTAGCCAAACAATGCGTCAGCGCCTGTTTCTCGCCGTTCTGATGATGATCTCCAGCGTCAGTCTCGCGCTTGCGCAATGGCCCGAAAAGCCCGTCAAGCTGCTGGTGCCCTACCCGGCTGGCGGTGCCGCCGATCTGCCGGCAAGGCTTGTCGCGGAAGGTCTGACGAAAAAATTCGGCAAGCCGTTCATCGTGGAGAACCGGGCGGGAGCCGCGGGTCAAATCGGTACCGAGCAGGTCGTGCGATCCGCGCCAGACGGCTATACGATCTATTGCGGGCCGAACGCGCCGTACGTGCTGCTGCCGATGCTACGGCCAACGAGCTACAAGACTTCCGATCTGGTGCCGATCGCGCCGTTTGGCGAGCTGGTCTATGGGTTCGGTGTTCTCAAGGACAGGCCGTACAGCAACTTGAAGGAGCTGCAGGCGTTCGCGAAAGCCAATCCTGGCAAGCTCGCCTATTCGTCACCGGGTGTGGGCTCAGCGAGCCATCTGCGCGGCGAGGCATTCAAGATCGTCGCCGGGGTCGACATAACCCATATTCCCTATCGTACCGGCGCCGAAGCATTGCCCGACCTGCTCGCCGGGCGTCTCGACGTGATGCAGGACAACTTGTTCTTTCCGCAGGTACGCTCGGGAGAAGTCAAAATGCTCGGCATGATCAGCCGGGTGAGGCACCCTGAGTTTCCGGATGTGGCGACATTCGCCGAGCAAGGATTTGCGGTCGATCTACCGGTTTGGGGCGGACTGCTTGGCCCTGTGGGACTGCCTCAGCCCGTCACCGATGCACTGGTAAAAGCCATGGGTGAACTCGTGCGGGACGCGGATTTCACGGCCCGGATGCTCAAGATCGGTTTCGTGACCTACTCGGCGACGCAGCAGGAACTCGCCGATCAGGTCGCGAAGGAAGCCGCCATCTATCAGGACTTCGTCAAGAAGGCGAACATCAAACTGGAGTAATGCGGCACTTCGAGTTCCCGGACGAAGAAAGCGCCACGGCGCCGAAGCGGAGATCCGGGATCTTTCGCTTATCGAGGCGTGCAAATGCCCCGGATCTCGGCACGCTTGCGGTGTGCTCTGTCCGGGGATGCGGAATGATAGATCGAGCGGCGGCTTCAATCAGGCCTCATTGGCCAACGCTTCGGCCCGCGCCGTGGCATGGGAAGCTTGACGTGGAATGGGTCGAGACCGCGCAGCGAGAGATCGATCCCTTCGGCCGACAGCGTGAGGGTGCCCCAAGCGCCCGCCGCTTGTCCGCCGGACGTGAAACTTTCCGAGAGCGATTGAATCGTCAGGTGCGGAATGCCCGCGATCCGGATGAAGGTGTTCCAATGCACATGACCGGAAAGCCACGCGATCGGTGCTGAGGCATTATCGAGAATCCCGAGCACTTCGTCGCGGTTGGGATACGTCGAGAACTCCGCGCGTCCCTGAAAGTAGTAGTTGCTTTCCATAGAGTGGCCAGAGACGGGCACATGACTTACGACGAGGGACGGCTGATCGCTTGAAACCAGAACATTTCTCAGCCAAGCAAGATCCGCTGCGCCGATCGGCGCGAAACCACCGGGACGCCTTATCTCGACGGTGGGCTGAAACACCACCATCCGCCAGACTCCAAGGTCACGGACCTGATGCGCGACGCTCGTTCCAAGCGCCTCCTCGTTCGCCTCGCGGTCCATGAAGCACATGTCGTGATTGCCCAAAAGGTGTACCCGCGGTGCCGTAATCCGGCGGAACACATTTCCGACCTCGCGCGCCAACCTTCGATCCGTCTGGGGGTCGATGTCGTTGATGCGATCACCCATGTCCAGCACGAGATCCGGCTTATCGACCTCTATCGCACGCACGACGTCATCGAGAAGCGAAAGGGCCTGCTCACCCCGTTTCGTGGCTGTCGGTGGCCCGTGATGCACGTCTCCGACCACAGCTATTCTCGCAGACTTCATGGTGTTTCACGCTCCTCGTACGCAATGCCTGGTCAGATGCGTCGTCCGCCTGGCTGATAAGCGGAGCCGTCAGTCAGTGAATGCGTGCTACGCGGCGAAGGCCCCGAGCGGATAAGTGCTGCGGCGGGCTGAGGTCGCACCCGGTTCGGTGTGACACCCCTCACACCTTCAGCGCCTCGTGCTTCGGGTTGGGGGGCAGTTCGGCGCCATTCACGGTCATGGCGAGCATCGCGTAGTAGCCGATGCAGGTCGTGAGTTGCACGTACTGGTCGGACCCGAGCCGCGCGAGGACCGCCTGCGCGAGAGGTTCGTCGACGCGGTTCTTTCGGAGCAGTTGCCGCGTGAAATCGACAATCTGCAGGTCGTCAGGCGGGATGCCGTCGGAGTGCTCGTCGCGGATCGCGTCGATGGTCGAGCGAGGGATGCCGCGATCGGCGCCGATGACGCCCTGGATGCCCCAAACGTACTGCGCCTGGAAGTGCCGACCAACCACCAGAGCCGCGAGTGTGCGAATGCGCTTGTCGAGCGTGCCTTCGAACCGCACCAGCGTGCCCAGGTGCGCGACACGCTCGGCCCACTCCGGCGCGTGCATCCAGACCGAGAACGGACCTTCGAGTGACTTCCTCGTGTCGACGATTTTTTCCGCGATGCGGCGGCCATCGCCGGTCAGCTCGTCGGGAGATTTCAGGATCTTGACGCGGGCCATGTGACGTTCCTCAGGTGTAAAGGCCCCGGATCGGCGCTCGCCTGACAGCTCGCTTCGTCCGGGGCTCCGAAACTCATTCTCAATCGTCGATCTTCGCCCACCACAGGGAATGCTTCTCCATGCGGCCGTGATACTTGCGGAGCGGCGGGCGGAGGACCATCAGGTCCCCTTCGAAGCTGACATCGCGAACCTGGTCCGAGCCGATGCGGTCCTGGTCGATCGAGGTATCGACGCGTGTGACGAGCTGCTTGCCATCGTACGTGTAGATGCCGCTGTAGAAGCTGCGCTGGCGCTGCTCGCCTGCGGGGATCTCGGGGCGTCCGTCCATGATCGCGCCCATCATGCGGCCGTTCGCTCCGAGCACGAGACGGCCGATGACGTGTTCTCCGCCGAACGGGGGCGGCAAAGGCGAGCCGTCCTCGGCCTCGGCCTTGCTGCGGATGAGCTTCCAGGTTCCGGTGATATTCATGGGGCACTCTCGTGTCGGGGGGCGTCTGTGATGACGCCCATGATCGGGACTTCCGAGGGTGAATGTCCAGGCCCGATGAGTCGAGGGGGGCGTGGATCCCCGACCTCCGCCCGCGGTCACGCGCGCACTGTCTGGGATGACGCCGAGAGAGAATGCGCAGTGTCCTCGTCACGTTGCCGCGCGAGGGTCTGTTTCGAGCAATGCACCTCCACGCCGGATGCCCCCTGCGGTCATGACTCCGCCGTGACGTGGGCACCGAAGGCACCAGGAGAAAGAGGGGGACGGGGCTCTCGCCGTCCGATGGGTCGCACGTTCAGATGGCGGCGAGCCGCCCCGTCTTGCCGCTTGCTTTGCCAAACCGCTGCGGGACCGTCGGCAACAGTCCGGCTCACGGCGATCCGTGGCAACGGCCGGCTGGGATGTGGCAGAGCCTACCTAGGGAGCGTGGCGGCACGCCGGAGCACCTCCGAGGTTCAGGCCCGGCTCATCACCGGAAGCGGCATCCGCACCCACTCGCCAGACGCTTCCGGAAGCGCCCCCTCGTGATGCGGACGAGGGGATCGTAACCCAGCCAAAGGGACCGGGGATAAGTCGGCTCGTTCCGTGCACCTTCCGAGCCTTCACACGCAGCAACTGGCCGCGTTTCGCGTCGGAGCGTCGTCGATCATCGGGTTCCTGTCGAAGAAGCCGGATGGCATCAGCTTGAAGCCGCACATGACCACGGGCTGCACGGGGAAATCCTCGAGACGCACCGGATGATGCAGGCCGAACACGTGCCAGACGACGATGTCGGTATTCTCGACGGGGCGATCGGCCTCGGTCCATTGCGGCAGGCCCAGTCCGCCTTCCGACTGGTTGACGTAATCGCCCGCGGGATAGCGCTCGTCGGGGGCGAACGGCGTGACCCAGAGGTGGTTATAGATGAAGCCACCGCGCTGGCCCGAGCGGCTGCCAGGGTCGGTGAATGTGGTCACAGTGTGCGTCGGCTCGAGCTTGTAGGCGGTGGGCTTGCCGACCGCGTTGCGCGTGTCCGGATTGATGATCTTCCAATAGCGCATGGTTGCCGGGTTCGCACGGCGCGCCGCTGCCTTCTCGGTCGCGAGGACAGTCTGCTCCTCGTAGAAGACATTGCCTTGCGGGTTCTCTGCGCCGAGTGGGGGCACGACGACGTTGCACTCGACCACCGAGTTCGCGGGGCCGTCGACTTCCATGTCGAGCCTTGCGCAAAACAGGTGCTGGTGGATCTGGCCCATCACACCGGGCATCACCTCGCTGCCATACTTGCTCGGTTTTCCCGGCTCGCACCCGACCGTATTGATGATGCCGGTGGCCTTCATCTCGAACTCGATGCCGCCATGCTGATAGAGGTACCAGTACGAGGCGTACTCGTAGTTGCCGACGGTCGAGATCGAGGAGATCACGAGGCGGCGCAGGCGGCGGACCTCAGCCACGTCCGTGCGCCAATCCCAGTGCTTCCAGCCGAGGCCTTGGTCTTCCTCGTGGATGCAGATGGCGTTCTCTATTTTGACGGGTGTGCCGTCGATGCCGTTCACCCAGGCGTCCATGTAGTGGATGGCGCCGAGGCAATCGCAGCCGAGCTTGAGCGAGTTGGCGAGCTTGCCAAGGCCGTACTCGCCGATATCGAACACGTTTTTCCGGTAGTGCGCGCGCTCCGGGCTGCCGTAGGGTACGACCATCTCGGCGATCGAGGCGCGGTGCATGATTTTGCGACGAGCGCCATCCACCGAATGGCCGATGTCGTGCAGGATGAGCCCTTCGCGGCTATTGAAGCCGACGAGCACATCCCAACCCATCCAGCGCAGGCGCCGGCCTTCGACCGCGAAGCTCGGCCCGTCCGGCTGCACGATGTCGAGAACCTTGCCCGATGACGTGAACCGTTCCTTGAAGCGGGCATCGTACTCGTTTCGCGTCATGGGTACGGGCAGCGGGTCGCGCCCCTCGTAATGATCGTCGACGCGCAGCACCTCCATGCTGTCGATATCGACGACCGCGTTCACGCCCTCGATCGGGTGGGCGTAGTAGTTGCTGTCGGGGCGCGTTCGCAGCCATGAAAAGGTGTGCGACAGCCGCCGACCTTCCTCGCCGGGAATGTCGAACGAGCCAGCGGACCATGGGTCGACGCAGACCATGCTCACGTCATCGATGCCGCGCCGCCTGCAGGCCGCGATGAATCGCGGGTCGGCCTTGACGGCCTGCTCCACCTCGAGGAACTCCTCGAGCATGATCATTGGCCGAGCGGCCGGAAGATCCCGCGATGCGAGGATGCGGCCCTGGTCCAGCGACAGGACACCTTCGGTGACGCCGATGCGGCCGCGACGGAAAATGGCGAACCGGGCCTGCCGGTCAAATGCGTCGCCCGGTTTCCAATAGCGGAGAAGGGCCTTATCGGGCTCGGCGATCTCGATGCGCTCGAAGCGCACCGGCTCGGTCTTGGCGAAGGCCTCGTTGATGATGGCGGCTGCGCGGCTGAGTTCACCGCCGTCGAGAGGATCGAGCGGGTGGCGGACTTGCGATGAACCGGCCGACGTGTGGCAACACGTGTTGTCCGATGGAGGCGAAGGATTGAGGTCGTCGCGTGCCGCTGCCATGGCGTCCTCGTCGTGTGCTTGGTTGAAGCACAAACAGTGGACCGGCTCATGGCGAGAGGCAACAGGCAGCTCCCGGCACGTTGCCGGGAGTTCGGGCATCGGCAGACGGGGATAGGTGCGGCGGAACGGATGCCTCAATGCAACATCAGGCCCGCCAAACCTGGAAAGTGTCTCAGAAGACGAACTCCGGCCCCGGCAGGTACTTGAACTTGTCCAACGCATCGGCGCGGAGGGTGAAGCCGAGACCGGGGCGGTCCGGTGCGTGGACGGTGCCGTCGGGGCGGATATCGAAGGGCTCGTTCAACAGCTCCCACATCATCGGCATGTAGCCCTGCGTCACCTCGAGGATGTGGCAGTTGGGCGACGACATCGCCGTGTGGATCGACGCGGCGAACAGGATGCCGCTGCCCCAGGCGTGCGGCGCGAGGCGGACGCCATAGGTCGACGTGAGCGCTGCGATGCGGCGGATCTCGGTGAGGCCGCCGGCGCGGGCAACATCGGGTTGCGCGATATCGAGGGCGCGCTTCTCCAGCAGATCGGCGAAGTCGAAGCGGGTGAACTCGCGCTCGCCCGACGCGATGGGGATTGTGGTGGCGCGACGCACTTCGGCCTGGCCGGCGTGATCGTCGGGCGTCACCGGCTCCTCGAACCAGGCGATGTCGTAGGGCTCCAACGCCTTGGCCAGCTTGATCGCCACCGCGACCTCGAGCGAGCCGTGGGCATCGACCATCAGCTCGACTTTCGGGCCAATGCCGCGACGGGCGGCCTCGACGCGCTTGAGGCATTTCTCAATGGAGAAACCGTCGCGACCAACGACGCGCATCTTGCAGGCCGTAAAGCCTTTCGACGCATAACCTCCGAGTTCAGCTTCTGCCTCGTCGCCCGGTGCCCAGCCGCCGCTGGCGTAGCCGCGCACCGACGATCTCACCGCGCCCAGCGCCTGATAGAGCGGAATGCCGAGCGCCTGTGCCTTCACGTCCCACACGGCGATATCAACGCCGGCAATCGCCTCCATCGCCATGCCGCGGCGGCGGCTCTCGTCGGCCTGAGTTACGCCGCGTGCGAGTGCGGGCTCGGCGCGCGAGCCGTTGTACATCTTCTCGAAGATCAACTCGGAGAACAGCGGGTTCTCGCCCTCGACCTCGGGGGCCAGCTCGTGCTCGACGATGGCTTTGACCACGGGTGGCGAGCCGAGCGCGGCGCCGATGCCGACGAGGCCGTTGTCCGTCTCGACGCGGATCAACGTGGCGTCGCTTTTCACCTTGGTTCCGAGGTCGGTGCGGTGACGCTTCTCGACTGGAACAGGGACCGACATGGGAATGGCGGAAACCTTGGTGATCTTCATCGGGTGCTCCTTGGTTGCGCGAGGCGACTCCCCTGCGGGGAGCCGGCCGCCTCGCGCGTGGACTGCCGCGCGCGGTTCGGCGTTGCGCCTCGTGTGCGATCCAGAGAATACTAGGCACGCGACAAGCCGAACCGCAAAGACACCGATACCGAACACCACCGCGAGACGCGCAGGACGTCGATCCATCGCTGCCCTGCACCGTGCGGTCCCACTCTTTCAACGGCCTCGAAGTCACGCGTCCAAGGAGGAACCCAATGTCATTCTATCGCGGCATGACCTGCGCCAATGTCACCATCAAGGGCGACGGCGGCACGCCGATCACTGCCTACACCGCCAAGCCCGAGGGTAAGGGCCCGTTCCCCGGCGTGGTGCTGATCCACCACCTCCCCGGCTGGAGCGAGTACTACATCGAGACCACGCGGCGCTTCGCACACCACGGCTTCCTGGCGATCTGCGCCAACCTCTACGAGCGGGCTGGCGCCGGCAACCCGGACGACGTGGCCGCCAAGGTGCGCGCCGACGGCGGCATTCCCGACGCGCAGATGGTCGGCGACACGGCCGCGGCCGTCGCCTGGATGCGCGCGCAGCCGGAGCACAACGGCAAGGTCGGCCTGATCGGCTCGTGCTCGGGTGGCCGTCACGCCTTCATCTACGGCTGCCAACGCAAGGACGTCGACGCGATCGTCGAACAATGGGGCGGCCGCGTCGTGATGGGCGCGGAAGAACTCAACGCCAAGACACCGAAGGCGCCGATCGAGATGACGGCCGGGCTTTCTGCGCCGCTGCTCGGCATTTTCGGCAACGATGATCGCGCACCGTCGCCGGAGCAGGTGGACCAGCACGAGGCCGAGCTGAAGAAGGCCGGCAAGTCGTACGAGTTCCACCGCTACGACGGCGCCGGCCACGGCTTCACGTACTGGCACCGTCCGCTCTACCGGCCGGAAGCCGCAATGGACAGCTGGGGCAAGGTGTTCGCGTTCTTCGGCAAGCATCTCGCGAAGTAAGGAGCGCCCCATGTGCACATCGATCGTCGAGGTGGTGCGCGCGGAGGGCATGGCGAAGCGTGGCGAGGACTGGTTCGAGGTAAACCAGTCCGTCGTCGCCTACGATCATGCGCGCCACGCCAACCTGGGTGACGTGATCACCCTCGACTTCACCAACACCGAGATGGAGCCCGGCGCACGGGCGGCGGTGGAGCTGACGCTGGAAACGGCGAAGGAGCTGCGCGCGGCCTTGGACCGCGCCATCGCCGCTGCCGAGGAAGAGGAGGCGGAGCTCGCCGAGCGCGGTGCGCCGGCGGGGAGAGGGGTGAGGTTGGTGCGGGTGGCGTAGCGACTGCGCCGAGCGTCGAGATTTACAGCCTGAAGGTTCGCGGCTGTTTTGCGGAGGAAGCCGACCTCCGAGTTGCCGACCAATCTCGCCGACGATTTGATCTAGCCAATTGCCGCTTGGCCCCCGGAACCGGCCATAGCTTGGGCGGCCCGGCCCCAATCGTGTATTGCCGCGCTGGTCATGGCCATCGGACGCAGCGCCGCAATCGCTAGTGACAAGGAACTTCCTTGACGAACAAGGGGCGCGGTAGGCTTAGCGGCGCCTGTGAAATCCGTTTGAGGTTGCGTGGCTACGTTCGTCGAGACAATGAAGCGGGAGCCTACCATGCCAGTTGTCAACATTGCAGATGTACCCAGCGAACCCTTCAAAGGCGGCGCTGGCTATCAAACGATTGTCGGCGACCAACAGGGATCAACGCCTATACGCGTTGGGGTGCAGACCTCCCCGCCCGGCTACCAAACGGCCCGGCACTCTCATCCCTACATGGAAACGGTAACGGTGCTGGAGGGCGAAGGCGAGGCTTGGTTGGACGGCTCTACCGAGGTGGTGCAGTTGCTGCCGGGAACGACCCTTGTGTTCGCCGCAAACCAGCAACATTGGTTCCGGGCGACGGGTTCGAAGCCCCTCGTAACACTGGGCGTTCACGCGTCACCGCATCGAATTGTCAATGTGCATGGAGGATGAGGCCAACGGGACCGCAGACGCGACAATAGTGTTGGCATTCACGCGCACGCATCGACGGTCGAGACGCGGAGATTGCGGGCGTCAAAGCACCATCATGATCCAGCAAATGATGATTAACCGAACGCGATCGTTCAACCTCCGACTGCGGACACTTTCTGGCTTGCGCTCTGGAAAGCAACTTGGCGATAGTTCTCTCATCGGCAGTGGGACACAAGTGGAATGCGTGGAATTTGTCGCAGGTGCTACAGCGGTCTTCTGATCGGGCTAGTCTCAGTGTGGATGATGATGGCGGCGGCCTTACCCTCTCACGGGAAGTCAACCGCATGTCCCGATGCGAACGCCGAGGTTGAGGCGACTGAGAAAGAGCCCGTCGCACTCGTCTGCCAAGCGGCAAAGGATGCGGCTGCGACTCTCGCCGCCTGTGGCGTTCAGCAAACAAAACGCATCAAGATCCGCATTGCAGTCGCCGCCGACGTCTCTCCCATAGATCAGAGTTACGGCTGCTATGACCAGACCACTGGCCTCATAACGTTGGCTGGGTTTGCTGCGTGCGCGCAGCGCTTGAGAGGCGACGAGAGTCGAGCGCACATAGATCCAGTTGAATACTATCGAAGCGTCGTGATCCACGAGGTAACGCACAGTATTATTCTTGCGCACGCGGCTAGCGAACAACTCTCGCGGGCGGCCCACGAATATCTTGCATACGCATTGCAAATCGATGCTCTTTCGGAAAATGCGAAGGCAGAATTGTTAAAGCCCTATAGGGAAAGCAGTGCTTTGCGCACTGTCATGCCTGACGAGATAATGCTTCACATGAACCCATCCGCCTTTGGCGCGATGTCATACATTCATTTCAAGATGCTGGGTGAGCGATGCGATGGCATCAAGCGGATACTGAACGGCGAGATCGTGTTTACGAGACCCTATGAGTGATAGGCTCGTAAGTAGCCGTCGAGCGAAGTGACGCTAGCCTGCAGCGACGGGACGTGGCTGTGGCGAGATCGGCCCTTGCTCTGTGAAGTCCGACAGAACCAAGCTTGCTTCACACTTTAATCTGCCAAAGTCACGACGGGCCGTCATGCGAAGGGCAAGGCCTGAACGCGGAGACGTTAGGCTCGGCAAGGATCGTCACCGAGAGCTTGACGGAAAGCCCGGAATTAGAGAGCAGCCCGGGTCATTTCTGACGCGCGCCAACCGTATGAGGGTCGAAGTGATCCGATACCGTCCGACCAGACGGCGCGACGGCGATGAAACTCGCACACTCCATGGTGCCGACGCGATACCCCCGATAGTGACCTTGCCTGCGACGGCCGTGGACGCTTCTGGCGCCACGTCCTCTACAGCCGCTTCTGTATAATTTCCCCCTTCACTTATCCTTTCCGCTCCAGCCCACTCACCACATCACCTTCGCCCCCAGCCCCGCGATCGCCGGATCGGCTGTCACGACCGTCAAGCGTTCGGTGAGGGCTTGGCCGACGATCATGCGGTCGAAGGGGTCTTTGTGGAGGCTTGGCGGCTCTGCCCACGGTCAACGTCGGTTGCCTTCGCCGCCGAACCGGGCACAATGGGCCGGGACAACCGCAGCAACTCGCACCAACGCTTCGCAGAGACACGATGGCCATCAACAAGATCGTTCAATCCATGGCCGACGCCATGGCGGGTATCAAGGACGGATCGACCGTGCTGGTCGCCGGTTTCGGCGCCGTCGGGCAGCCGAACCAGCTGATCGACGCGCTGACCGAGCAGGGCGCCACGGACCTCACCGTCGTCTGCAACAACGCCGGCACGGGTCGCAAGGGCCTCGCGGGCCTGATGGCGGCGGGACGCGTGCGGAAGATCATCTGCTCGTTCCCGCGCTCGGCCGGGTCGGTGGTGTTCGAGGAACTGCAAGCGGCCGGCAAGCTCGAGCTGGAGCTGGTGGCGCAGGGCACGATGGCCGAGCGCATGCGGGCGGGCGGCGCCGGCATCCCGGCGTTCTACACGGCCACCGCCTATGGCACCTACATTGGCGAGGGCAAGGAAGTGCGGGAGTTCAACGGCCGCAAGTACATCATGGAGGAGGCGATCAAGGCCGACGTGGCGTTGATCGAGGCGTGGCAGGCGGATCGCTGGGGCAACCTGCGCTACCGGACCAGCGCGCGGAACTTCAACCCCGTGATGGCGACGGCCGCGGACCTCACCATCTGCCAGACGCAGCATATCGTGGAGCTGGGTGCGCTCGGGCCGGACGACATCCACACGCCCGGCATCTATGTCGACCGCGTGATCCACGTGCCCTACGGCGACCCGCCGCCGGCAATGAAGAACGAGAGTTGACGCGATAATCGGCCGAGTTCCCGGACGGAGCGCGAGCGAACGCGAAGCGCGAAGATCCGGGATCTTCCCCGGTCGAGATGGGTAAGGCCCCCGGATCTCGACGCACCTGCGGTGCGCTCCGTCCGGGGACTCGGAGAAGAGTGGAGACATCCCGATGACGACCGCCGCCGCAACTGCCGCCGCCGCTCCCACCGCCGACAACGTGCGCGGCTGGAGCCGCAAGGAGATGGCCAAGCGCCTCGCCGACGACATTCCGGAGGGCTGGTACGTCAACCTCGGCATCGGCATTCCGCTGGCCGTGGGCGATTTCATTCCGTCGGACCGCGAGGTGGTGCTGCAGTCCGAGAATGGCATCGTCGGCATGGGACCGCTGCAGACGGCGGACAATCTCGACACCTGGATCGTCAACGCCGGCAAGCAGAACGTGACGCTGCGCACGGGCGCCTCGATCGTTTCGCACTCGGATTCGTTCGCGATGATCCGCGGGGGACACCTGGACCTCTGCGTGCTCGGCTCTTTCGAGGTCGCGGCGAACGGCGACTTCGCCAACTGGACGGTTTCGCTGAAATCAGTGCCGGCGGTCGGCGGCGCGATGGATCTCGCGGTCGGCGCCAAACGCATCTGGCTGATCATGGAGCACACGTCGAAGGACGGAAAGCCGCGCCTGCTCGAGACGTGCACCATGCCGCTGACGGCGCCGGGAGTCGTGAAGCGCGTCTACACGAACCTCGCCGTCATCGACGTGACGCCAAAGGGCTTCGAGCTCGTCGAGATGAACCCCGAGATCACGTTCGAGGCGCTGCAGGCGCGGACCGGCGCGAAGCTGCACCGGAAGGCGGCGTAACGTCTGCCTCTTTCCGGCTACTGGGGGCTGCCTGATTCCCCCCTCCATCGAGGGGAGAGGAGAAGGAAAAAGCGACCGGCAAGGGCTCGCCCGATTAGGGACGGACCCCCATCGCCCTCAAACTCCCCAAACAAACAATGGGCAGTCCCGTTCCCGGGACCGCCCACTTCGCACGCGCGGATCAAGCCGACGTATGGCGAGCGCCAGCTGAACCGCGGCGCGCGTCTCGGTGCATCAGACCGACGACTGAGCCTGAGCCTCGATCTGCTTCGGCGCACCGTTGCCGATGGAGATCGTGCGGGGCTTCAGGCGCTCAGGCACGTTGCGCACCAAGTCGACGTGGAGCAGACCGTCCTTCATGTCGGCTCCTGTGACCTCGACGTGGTCGGCGAGCTGGAAACGACGCTCGAAGGCACGCGTGGCGATGCCACGATGCAGGAACTGCCGCTCCTTATCCTCGGGCTTCTTCTCGCCCTTGATGGTGAGGGACTGTTCCTTGACCTCGATCTTGATGTCGTCCTGGGAGAAACCGGCGACCGCCATGGTGATGCGGTACTGGCTCTCGCCCATGCGCTCGATGTTGTAGGGCGGGAAGGCCGGCACATCGGCGTCAGGACCGGAAACGCTGTCCAGAAGCTGGACGAGACGGTCGAAGCCAACGGTGGACCGATAGAGCGGAGCGAAATCAAAGGGTCGCATTGCACATCCTCCTGAGGAAGCGACGTGGTTCATGTTGCCGTCCCATCGCGGGCCCGGCAGCTTCAAGTGCGCACCCGAACGTGGCGTGCGCAAACGTGATTTAGGGTGCGATCCGGCGGGTTCAAGGGCCCCCTCAAAGGTCATCCCGGTGCTTGTCACCGGGATCCATCGCTAAGGTGGCGCGATGCGGGGAAATCGGTGCCGAGCCGCGGCGCCCTTGCCCGATCTCGGCCATCCGAATGCGTGGACGGATGGGTCCCGGGCACAAGGCCCGGGATGACAGCGGTGGGGCAGATCAACCCGCCAAGACCTCCCGCAACGCCTTGTTGTAGGCGTCAGGTTGCTCGTACATGACCCAATGTCCGGCGTCGGGCACCGTGCGCGTGATCAGCTCGGGATGGCCCTGGCGAATGACGTCGTAGCGTGCCTCGATGGACGGCCAAGCCGTTTGGTCCTCGGCGCCCCAGACCGCCTTCACCGGGATCTGGACCTCAGGCAAGTGCTGGGCGATCTCGGGGATGCGCGCGAATGGACGCGAGCGGAAACGGGCGCGCCGGATGTTCTCGGACTGGAGATAGACGGCGAGCGGATCGATTCGGGACGGCTCCTTGAACATCAGGACTTCGAGCAGGCCGCGGTGGACCTCCATTCGCTCGGCGTCGCTCATGCCTTCCATTTCGCGCGGCATCTCCTTGCCCGGCCCCTGAGGCAGACCCAGCGCCGCAGCACCCGTGAGGGTGAAGTCAGCGACATGATCCTGCAGGTGGAGCAGGGCGTGCGTCGAGACATGAGCCCCGAACGAGAACGCGACGACATGGGCCCGTGCCTCCCGGGGAATCAAACTTTTCAGGCCGAGCGCCAGCATCGTGCCGCTGGTCGCGGGGATCTGCGGAACCGGCGGCATGTCGCTGTCGCCCAGGCCCGGCATGTCGACGGCCCAGACCTCGTAATCGCGCTTGAAAGCCGGTATCTGCTTGATCCAATGGGTCCAAGAGCCCGAGCCGCCATGAACCAACACAATGGGCCGGCCCTTGCCCCATCTGCGCCAGACGAGGTCGCCGTCGCCGCACGGGGTCTTGATCACCTCGGCATCGGAAGCGATCTCGGCGGTGATGGCCTCAGGTGTCAGGCCGCGGGACAAAAGCTCGGCGAGCGGGTCGTTCGGTGTCATGGAAATCCGTTTTGCGATGAGGGTGGCTGGCGCCATTATCGGTAGAGGCAGGTCCCCGGATCAAGCGTCACGCGAGGATGGCGGAGGGATGCCGATGCCGACCCAACTTTAGGATCAACCAGCGAGGCGCCGAGACACCATGCAGCCGATCGATCCAGCAACTGCCTCGCCCGAGGTGAAAGCCGTCTTCGACGACATCAAAGCTACGCGAAAAGTCAACGAACTCAATAATTTCTGGCTCTACCTCGCAAACGAGCCGCGCATGCTGAAGCATACCTGGGAGAGCTTGAAGGCGATCATGGGCAATGGCGCGCTCGATCCGCTGACCAAAGAGCTGATCTACGTGGCCGTCTCCGTCACCAACAACTGCGAGTACTGCATGGCTTCACATTCGGCGGCAGCGCGCGCCAAGGGCGCCACGGAGGCCCAGATCAACGAGCTGTATGCGGTCGTCGGGCTTGCCAACATGACCAATCGCCTGGCCAATGCCTACAAGGTGCCCGTCGACGATGCGTTCATGCGGGATTGAAACAGCGTTCGGATACAGGCGATTGCCTGCGCCCAGCGATCATAATTTCGATCAGGAGACGTCGCAGGTTGCCTTGGGTTTGCCGCTTGCGGAGACTAGAATGAGGATAACCGCGTTCTCGCGGTTGACATCGAGTAGCGGGCGCGTTCCGTGAATTGCGAGAAGCGGTCATCGGCTTCGCCGCGATGGCACGGCGGGTAGGGCGCGGAAGGCCAAGCAGACGGACAGCATGGCGGACAACAATCAGCCGATCGAGTGGTATCTGGCGCGGGACGGCCAACAGCACGGCCCGGTGTCCGATATCGAGTTCAGGAAGATCGTCGAACTCGGCTTCCTTCGGCCGACCGATCTCGTCTGGCGCGAAGGCATGGTCGAGTGGGCGCCTGCGGAGACCGTCGTCGAAATGAAGCGACCGGCGCCGCCGGCAGCTTCCGTTACGCGTCAGCCGTCAGTCACGGTCGATGCCAACCGCCGACAGGTGGCACAACCGCGACGCGAGCCGGAGCCGGAGCCCGTGGGCGCGCCTCAGCGCTCGACCGGCGCAACGACCGGGGGCCGCCCGGCCGCGGCCCAGACGAGTGCCGCCCCGATCAGTGCACAACAACCGCAGCGGCCGCAGGGTGCACCGGGTCACCAAGGAGGCAGCCCTATCGCCGGCTCGGTTGCCCCGAGGGGGCCCGTCCCTGCTCCGGTCCGGCCCCAGAGGGAGCCTTCTACGTCCGCCGTCCAGCACGATGTCTACAGTGAGCCCGAGCGTCGCAGCTTTCCCTGGCGTGCGGCTGCCGTGCTCGTCGTTCTGGCTGGTCTCGCCGGGGGCGGGTGGGCTCTTTACCGGGCAGGCGCCCTCAGCGAGCTGCCATTCCTCGCCGCTCCCGCCACCTCCGAAAGCATTCCCGTCATCAGTCGGCCGAGCCAATCAGCGCGGGACGGCAGCGCTGCTGCTACAGCTGCGATCTCGACCCCATCCGCGGGCCAGGAGCCCATCGACGGGAGTCTTCAGAAGTCGCCCTTGTGGCGGCTTCTGAAGCGCGATTT
Source organism: Hyphomicrobiaceae bacterium (assembly GCA_022844225.1). GTDB lineage: Bacteria > Pseudomonadota > Alphaproteobacteria > Rhizobiales > Hyphomicrobiaceae. Next base: position 82,534 of record JALHMC010000012.1, read on the forward strand.
CCCCGAGTGGTACGATGAGCGTCTCGGCGAAATCACGAGGCTTTCCGGCGAGAGCCGGAGTGAGCGCGAAATTCAGTCGGCCACGGTGCGCGCGATCGTCGACCTGCGTCGACGCCATCACGCGGATGCGCTGGCGGCCAGCCCGGAGCGACTTAAGGCTATGGCGGTGGCTTTCATCGAAAATCTCGCCCAACTCTCTCGTGTTAGTACGTCCGCCTGTTACGGCTACATTTCTCAAGGCGAGGCGAGCGCAGCGGTGGCCGATCTCAAGTCGCCCGAGCACCGGGCGGCGATCGATGCCCAGCTCGCGACGATATTCGAAGCGGTCGCCGATGGGCGGAAATCGCCAGCTCGCCGCGATGCGCCGCGACGCGAGGACTATGACGTGCTGTCGGCCGAGCTCGGCAAGCGCGGTTGGTCGGCAGCCGATCTGCAGTTGTTCACGGATGCCCGTGCGCTGTCGCGCGCCGCACCGGAAAAAGTGTGCCAGATGGTGCAGGACTGGTTCGCCGCACAGCTCGCGGTGCAAGACGAAGCGGCCAAGCTTCGGCTGCTGGGCGAGGCACTCAAGCCGGTCGTCGCCGGCTGACGGCGGTTTCGCGCCCGTGCTCGCGCTGGTCGGCGTTCCGCTCAGGCTTGCGCCAACCCACCTAGTATGCCGCACGCGAGAAACATGACGGACAAGAGCGCGGCCTGTCTCGCGAAGCGCAAATAAACCTCACGTAGCGCCGTTGAAATAAGTCGCTGTGCGACCGCCGCGTCGGGACGTTCGTCCGGCTTCAGCATGACCCAAAGCTCGGTGCGCCGATAAGGCTGTCGGGTCGCAAGGCCTGCCTTCAAAAGCAGAACTGTACAGGCGAGAAGCGTCAGGTAGCCGGCGCTTTTGAATGCCGCCACGGGATCCGACGACATGCCGATGAAGAACGTGAGGATGCCTAGGGCGGCGAATCCGCAGCCGCGTGCGACGCTGACGTGGGCGAGATGCTCGATACGCTCAATCATTGATGCGATGCCAACTTCCCGCTGTTCTGATGGGGCGCCACCAGAGTAGCGCTACGTTCACGCAGGCGGCAACGCCATAGCCGGGCGACAGTTTCATAACTTCGGACGACGCGCCCGGACGGCTGCCCGGACGGCTACTCGATATCGAAGTAGCCCGCAGCTCCCAAAATGCCTGGGAGTGCCAGAAGCAACGTCGCTGCGAACCAGATGCCAATCGAAATGGGTGAGCTTTCCGCGTGGCCGCGGATCCGCTCGTAGATCGCGGCCGGGATTCCGGCGATCAGCAGCGTCATGACCGAGATGAAAATGGAGGTCAGATAGAAGAGAACGAGCGGGCCTGACAGCAACGGCGCAACAAAGGGCCGCAGCAAAAAGAAAACCGGATCGAACAACGGCGAGAAATGCATGCCGTTGACCAGTGAAGCGGAGGCGGCGGCAACCAGGAGCACGTCGCTCTGCATGGTTCGTTCGCGTTGGTGCAGCTCATCCATCGTCTAGCCTCCGATGCTCGGTCGCATGCCGGCTGCGACACAGGTGAGGAACCAGAACATGCGGCTGGCCATGAGCCAGCAGATGGCGAAAACCACGACGAGGCCGTCGGGAGCAATGCGGGGCGTGATCAGCCTGACGAGACGCACGACGGGATCAGTGATCGTGCGGAACACGTTGAGGATGACGGCGTCCGGCTTGCTGGCGAGAAACAGCTCGAGCACGTAACGGCCGATCAAGCTGTAAATCATCGCCGCCATCAGAAGATTGGGGACGTGAAAGTACCAATGCTCGAAGAAGCTTTGGGTGGGTGTCATGGATCCCTTCCGGAGCCTCGCGGGTGGCGGCGGACTGTGCCTAAACGAAAGGCGGGGCACAAGGCCCCGCCTTCCAATTTCGAACCGATCGCGTCGCGTCAATGGGCGACTGCACCTTTATCCTTGATGATGGTCTCGCCGCGCGGACGACGGGTCGCGTCGACCATATCCATCACCGCCTGCGACGGTGCCGGGGTCAGCAGCGACACGATCCAGATGGCGAGGAAGCCAATCGGCAAGCCGAACAGCGCGGCCGAGATGTTACGGACACCCCACCAGCTGGCGATCGTCTGAGCGTGCTTGTCGAGCGCTGCCCATGCTGCCGCCTTGCCAGCCTCGGGAGCCGCAATCCAAGCCTGCTTCAGAGTCGCAAACTGGTCGAGTTGTGCCTTCGACGCCGTTCCGAGCCAGCCCCACAGTTCGTGGAACGAGACCGCGAAGTAGCGCGTGCCGACCAGGTAATAGACGCAGACGCCGAACCCGAGGATCATGCCAGCGATCGCACCGGCCGTGTTGGCCCGCTTCCACCATACGCCCATGACGAGCGCGGGGAAGATGCCGGCTGCCGCGAGCGAGAACGCCCAAGCCACCATCGACAGAATATCTGCCGGCTTGGTCGACGCGGTGTAGGCCGCCAGCACCGCCACAATGACAAGCAGAATGCGGGCGATGACGAGGCGGGTCGACGTCGACGCATTCGGGTTGACCATCTTGTAGTAGATGTCGTGGCTGAGCGCGTTGGCGATGGCGAGCAGCAGACCGTCGGCGGTCGACAGGGCGGCGGCAAGGCCACCTGCGGCGACTAGGCCGGCGATCACGTAGGGCATGCCCGCGATCTCGGGTGTCGAGAGCACGATCACGTCCGGGTTGATGTTGAGGTCCTGCATACGCAGCACGCCCGGGTGGTTGGCGATCTTGCCGCATGCGGCCATCACCTCCTGGGCCGTCATGACGTCGACGCCACACACCTTGACGAGGCCGAGCTTGCCGTACGTGTACATCCACGCGGGCATGTCGGCGAGCTGGGTGCCCTTAGCTATGAGGGAGTAGACCTCGAGCTTCGCGAACGCGGCATAGGCTGGTGCCGTGAAGTAGAGCAGGAAGATGAAGAACAGCGACCAGGCCACGGACGAGCGAGCCTCACGCACCGACGGGGTGGTGAAGTAGCGCATCAGGATGTGTGGCAGGGACGCCGTGCCGACCATCAGACACAGGATCAGTGCGAAGTAGTTGAGTGGATCGTAGGTGGTGAACGGCTTGATATGAGGTTTGGCCGCCACCGCATTACCCGCCGCGTCCTTGGCCGAGGCGATCAATCCCTTGGCCGCCATCTGGTTCTCCAGGTTGGTGATGTCCTGGATGGCCTGGCCGTAGGTGAGCTGAGGCAACGGGAGGCCGTATTTCTTGGCCGACAGGATGACCACTGGAATGAGGTAGGCCACGATCAGCACGATGTACTGAGCCACCTGAGTCCAGGTCACGGCCTTCATGCCGCCGAGCATCGAACAGAGCAGGATGCCGATGAGGCCGACGTACACGGCCACTGTGAAGTCCATGTCGAGGAAGCGTGAGGCGATGATGCCCGTCGCGAAAATCTGCGCCGTCACGTAGGTGAACGAACAGGCCAGCAGAACGATCACGGCGAGGAAGCGAGCGAAGTTACCGCCGTAACGCTCCGAGAAGAAGTCGGGAACCGTGTAGGCGCCGAATTTTCTCAGGAAGGGAGCGATCAGGATCGCGACGAGCACATAGCCGCCGGTCCAGCCGAGAACGAAGGCGAGGCCGTCATAGCCGAGAAGGAAGAGCGTGCCGGCCATGCCGACGAACGAGGCGCCGGACATCCAGTCGGCGCCCGTGGCCATACCATTGTAGAAGGCGGGAACCGACCGCCCGGCCACGTAGTACTCACCGACCTCTTGCGTGCGCGACAAAATGCCGATGGCCGCATAAACGGCGATCGTGAGGAACACGAAGCCGTAGCCGATAATGCGGTTCGGCACGCCCATCTGCTCGAGTAGAGCCAGAAAGAGCACAAAACCGAAGAAGCCGCCGGTGTAGTAGGTGTAGATCTTCCCGAGGTTGTCGAGGAAGCCCTTGCCGCCGACGGAAGTATCCTTTGTCGTTGCCATCAAGTCCTCCCCTAGTCCTCAGCCTGGCCTTCTTCGCGGTCGATGACATCTTGCCGGTGGGCAAAGATGAACAGCATGACCACGAAAGCGATCAGCGAACCTTGAGCCGCCATGTAGAATCCCAGCGGAAAGCCGAGGAGCTTGATGGTGTTCAGACTATCGACGAAGAAATGCACTCCGAAGCTGAAGATCAGCCACAGCACGAACATCGTCCACATCAGGCCGCTGGTTCTAGCCCAGTGCCTTTCTCCATTGTCTTGAGCCATCCTTCAGTCTCTCCCGTGGTGGAGCGAGGGTGAGATCCCTCGTTTCTGGCTTTCTGCGACCACGATCAGAATTATGTAGCGATCCGGCCACAGTAAAAACTACGCTACTGCACGCATAAGTAGTTGGCTATGAGGCTATTTGCCGGTTTCAAGATGCCTGATTCGAGACGTTTCGTCGCAACAGTCTGTCCTGCGACGACTTGACGGATTGAAGAGACGCATTCCCCGGTGCCCTTCGCTGATCTCCCCACGCAACGCCCCGAGGCACCTTGACCCCAAGTCTCACCCCGACCTCGCATCCGCCGGGCCCGCCTCTGCCGATGCGGGAATTCGTTGCCCTCTTGGCTTGGCTCATGGCGCTGACGGCGCTTTCGATCGACATCATGCTCCCCGCGCTGCCCGACATCGGACGCAGCTTCAACATCACGACCGACAACGATCGCCAGATGGTGGTGACGGCCTATCTGGTCGGGTTGGCCGTCGGGCAACTGATCTGGGGCCATCTGTCGGACAGGGCCGGCAGGCGCCTGCCCCTGATGGTCGGGCTCGGCATCTACGTGGTCGGGAGCATCGCGGCGTTGCTCGCGCCTTCGTTTCTGCTGCTGATCGTGGCGCGTGTGTGCCAGGGCTTCGGCGGCGCGGCGGCACGCACCATCGGCACCGCGATCGTGCGCGACTCGTTCTCCGGCCGGGACATGGCCCGCACCATGTCGTTCGTGATGATGGTCTTCATCATTGTTCCGATGCTGGCGCCGAGCGTCGGCCAAGGACTGCTTTACGTCGGCAATTGGCGGTGGGGTTTCGCCGTACTGCTGATGTCGGGCGTCGTGGCCAGCCTCTGGGTCGGGCTGCGACTGCCGGAGACGTGGCATGGGGGCAAAAGCACCGGCAGCCGCCCGCTTGGCCTCGGCGGCTCGATCATCGCCGTCCTGTCGAGCAGCCTCACCCGTGGCTACGGGCTCGCCGCCGGATTGATGTTCGGTTGTCTCGTTGCCTACATTTCGAGTGCGCAGCAGATCTTCGTTGACGTCTACGGGCTCGGAAACATGTTCCCGCTGGCGTTCGGCGCGATTGCCTCGGCGATGGCGGTGGCAGCCTTTACCAATGCCATGATGGTGAAGCGCCTTGGCATGCGCCGGCTGTCGCACGCGGCGCTCGTCGCGTTCATCGTGACGAGCGTGGCGCTAGCGGCGTTGTGTCTTGCCGGACGCCCGCCGCTTTGGGCGCTGATGACCCTGCTCGGGCTCTGCTTCTATCTCTTCGCGCTGATGCAATCGAACTTCAACTCGATCGCGATGCAGCCGGTCGGGCACGTGGCGGGAATGGCGTCGTCGCTGCTCGGCGCTTTCGTGACGGGTGCGGGCGTCGTGTGCGGCACCATTATCGGCCGGGCCTTCGACGGGACGCCGTTGCCGCTAGCCCTGGGCTTCGCGGCGCTCGGCATCTGTGCTTTCCTGGCCGTCCTCTGGGTCGAAGGGCCGCGCGGGTTGTTCCGCGGCGAGTAGGCCAATCACGCACGCAACCGAATTGGACGAAAGGCGACACGCCATGAAAGCAGCCGTACTCGGAACGAACGGGATCGAGGTTCGCGAGGTCGACGCACCCAAGCCGGGGCCGGAGCAAGTGCTCGTCAAGGTTCGCGCCGCCGGTCTCAACCGGGCCGACCTGATCGTCGCATCGGGGCGGATGCACGGGCCATCGGGCGGACCGGGGACCATTCTCGGCCTGGAGTGCGCTGGTGAGGTGGCCGAGGTCGGGGCGAGCGTGACTCACGTGAAACCCGGCGACCGGGTGATGACGTCGGCCGGCGCGACATACGCCGAGTATGCGGTCGCGGATATGGGCCGGGTCCACAAGATTCCAGCCAACAACATGAGCTACGAGCAGGCGGCGACGCTGCCCGTCGGGCTGCAGACGATGCACAACGCGGTGGTGACCGCCGGGCGGTTGCAGGCGGGCGAAACGGTGCTGATCCAGGGCGCGAGCTCCGGCGTGGGCCTCATCGCGCAGCAGATCGCCAAGGCGAAAGGCGCGAAGCTCGTCATCGGCTCGTCCACGAATGCGGAGCGTCGCGACAAGCTGAAAGAGCACGGCGCCGACCTGACGATCGACTCGAGGGACCCCAAGTGGCACGAGCAGGTGCTGGAGGCGACCGGGGGCAAGGGCGTCGACCTGATCGTCGACCAGATCTCAGGGTACGTCGCGAACCAGAACCTGCTGGCGACGAAGGTGCTCGGGCGGATCGTCAACGTGGGGCGTCTGGGTGGCTTCCATGGCGACTTCGATTTCGACACGCACGCGCTCAGGCGGATCGACTACATCGGCGTGACGTTCCGGACGCGGAGCGTCGAGGAGGTGCGCGAGATCAACCGACTGATGCGCGCCGACATCTGGGGCGATGTGGAGGCGGGGAAGATCGCGTTGCCGATCGACCGGACATTCCCGCTCGACCAGGCCGCCGCCGCGCTCGACCACATGAAGGCCAATGCGCACTTCGGCAAAATCGTGCTGGTGATGTGAGGGGAGCGACACGAACACTGGCGGCCGCACGCGTGTCGGGTGTGGCCGCCGCAAAATCACTCCGCCTCTGACCGGCTCCTACGCTCCCCGTGCCCATCGCGCCGTCTAGTTCCTGGGCAGCGCTGCCTTTACCAGCGGATATCCTCGCTTTTCCCAATCCGCCATGTTCACAATCACCGCGACCACGTTTGTGAAACCGATGTCTTTCAACTGTTTGGCAGCCAGCGTCGCCCGCCCCCCCGTAGCGCACTGCACGTAGATTCGGCGGCCGGTATCAACCGGTGTCGGGTAGCCAAATGCACGCCATATTCTGAATTCCAGACGCCCGCGCGAAATGTTAATAGCCGCAGGCACCATGCCCGCCTTCAGTTCGTCCTCGTCTCTCACATCAATGATCGTAGCGTCTCTGGAATTCTTCACGACGTCCAGATAGTCATCCATCCCGATGGTATTTACGAGCTTACGGACCTCCATAACGTGATCATTTAAGGCGTCAGGCCAATTCTCAGCCGACATTCCAGGGCGCACGCAGACCGCCAAGTTCATGGCCAATGCGGCGAATGTTGTGACGAGGAGTCTCAAATCGATCTCCGTCCCTCGAGAGAAGCGTACGCGCCTAGCCTTCACTGCCGCTCCGTCGCTCGCGAAGCTTGGTCAAACACTCCTTTGATGGACATGACCGCGATCAAACAGATCTCGAGTGGCCTTCCATGAATGTCGGAGCTGCAGCGGCTC
>JALHMC010000013.1:0-85162 GCA_022844225.1 Hyphomicrobiaceae bacterium
GCGGCTCTCCACCGGGGCGAGAAGATCGGCCTTGTTGGCCCCAACGGTGCCGGCAAGACGACGCTCTTTCGTATGATCGTCGGCGAGGACCAGCCCGACGAGGGCCAGGTCTCGATCGATCGCGATGTCGTCGTCGGCTACTTCAGCCAGGACGTCGGTGAGATGGCGGGCCGCTCAGCCGTCTCCGAGGTAATGGACGGCGCCGGTCCGGTCAGCGAGCTTGCGGACGAGCTAAAGGCGCTCGAGGCAGCCATGGCCGATCCCGACCGCTCCGACGAAATGGACGTGATCATCGCGCGCTACGGTGAGGTACAGGCCCGCTTCGAGGAACTCGATGGCTATGCCATGGACGGCCGCGCACGTGAGGTGCTCGCGGGCCTTGGCTTCAGCCAGGAGATGATGGACGGCGACGTTGGCTCGCTGTCCGGCGGATGGAAGATGCGTGTGGCACTCGCTCGCATCTTGCTCATGCGGCCGGACGCCATGATCCTGGATGAGCCCTCCAACCACCTCGACCTCGAAAGCCTGATCTGGCTCGAGCAGTTCCTCAGGGACTACGAGGGGATGCTGCTGATGACGTCGCACGATCGCGAATTCATGCGGCGTATCGTGGGGAAAGTGCTCGAGATCGACGGCGGCAGCTTGACCACCTACTCCGGAGGCTACGAGTTTTACGAGCAGCAACGCGCGATCGCCGATCGTCAGCAGCAGGCCCAGTTCGAACGCCAGCAGGCCATGCTCGCCAAGGAGATCAAGTTCATCGAACGGTTCAAGGCCCGTGCCTCGCACGCCGCGCAGGTGCAGAGCCGTGTGAAGAAGCTCGATAAGATCGACCGTGTAGAGCCGCCGAAACGGCGCGAGACCGTGCTGTTCGACTTCCCGCCGGCGCCTCGGTCAGGTGAGGATGTCGTCGCCCTAAAGTCCGTGCAAAAGCGCTATGGCAGTCTCACCGTCTATGACGGCCTCGACTTCATGATCCGCCGCCGCGAGCGCTGGTGCGTCATGGGGGTCAACGGCGCCGGAAAGTCGACGCTCTTGAAGCTGGTGGCGGGGGCTGCAACGCCCGACGGCGGCTCGGTCGCGGTCGGTGCCAGCGTCAAGATGGGCTACTTCGCCCAGCATGCCATGGATCTTCTCGACGGCGACAGAACCGTCTTCCAAACCCTCGAGGACGCGTTCCCGCAGGCGGGACAAGGACCGCTCAGAGCGCTGGCCGGCTGTTTTGGGTTTTCCAGCAACGAAGTCGAGAAGCGGTGCCGTGTGCTGTCCGGCGGCGAGAAGGCGCGCCTCGTGATGGCGTTGATGCTGTTCGATCCGCCGAATTTCCTCGTGCTCGACGAGCCGACCAATCATCTCGACTTGGCAACCAAAGAGATGCTGATCGCGGCGCTGGCGAACTACGAGGGCACGATGCTGTTCGTGTCGCACGACCGCCACTTCCTTGCAGCCTTGTCCAACCGGGTGCTGGAGCTTACCCCGGAGGGTATTCACCAGTACGGCGGCGGCTACACCGAATACGTCGCTCGCACGGGACAGGAGGCTCCCGGCTTGCGCAGCTGAATTGCATCGTCCCGTATGCCATTGTCCAGGTGGTTACACGGATCAGGAGGCGAGCATGCAACGGCTTCAGGGACGCAGGATTCTCATTACGGGCGGCGCATCCGGGATCGGTCGCGCGACGGCTGAGCTGTTCGTACGCGAAGGCGCCGCCGTCGCCATCCTGGATCTCGATGCTAAGAGAGTCGCGGCGACTGCCGAGACTATCGGCTGCATGGGGACGCGCGCGGACGTGCGAGACGCCGCATCGCTGGCGTCCGCGGCAGCTGAAGCCGCTGCTGCCATCGGCGGCATCGATGGCCTCGTCAATGCCGCTGGCATCTTCTCCGCCACAGGGCTCGACGACACCACCCCAGAGGAGTTTGCGCGCATCCTCGCCGTCAACCTCACGGGTACGTTTCTCGCGATCCAGGCGACGGCTCCGTTCTTGAGAACGGCCGGCGCAGGCACAGTCATCAACATCGCATCCGGCGTCGGGCTCCTGCCGACCGGCCCCAACAGCACGGCCTATGTCGCATCCAAGGGCGGGGTCATCGCCATGACCAAGGCGATCGCCATGGAGCTGGCACCCGCCATTCGGGTGAACGTCGTCTGTCCAGGTGCCGTCGAAACGCCGATGACTGCCGGTTTCATCCGCGACAATGCCGTCGCCGCCCGGTATGCACTCCGCCGACCCGGTCAACCGGACGAACTCGCCGCCGCGATCCTATTCCTGACCTCGGATGAATCATCCTTCATCACGGGCACGACACTCGCCGTCGATGGCGGACGCACCTATCACTGACGTGCGTGCGTTTCAGTACGGTACGCGATCTGCTAGATTGCGCTTTCAAATCATGAGCCGCCGTGCTCGTGGGGCAGGCAAGCGCCGCCGCCCGCGCTGCGGCATCCGGAGCCTCCAGAATGACCGCCACCTCTACAATATCGACCGCCCCCCGGCGCAAGTCCGCAAGCCTTCTCAAAGGGGCCACCGGAGACTGGGAAATCGTCGTCGGCATGGAGGTGCACGCCCAGGTCAATTCCAAGGCAAAGCTCTTCTCCGGTGCGTCCACCGCCTTCGGCGGCGCACCGAATAGCCACGTCTCACTGGTTGACGCGGCGATGCCCGGCATGCTGCCCGTGATCAATCGCGAGTGCGTGGCGCAGGCCGTCCGGTCCGGTCTGGGTCTCAACGCGAGGATCAACCTCATCAGCGTCTTCGATCGCAAGAACTACTTCTATCCCGACCTGCCGCAGGGCTACCAGATCAGCCAGTACAAGCAACCCGTGGTGGGCGAGGGCGAGGTCGAGATCGAGGTCGACGGCGAGACCTTCAAGGTCGGCATCGAGCGCCTCCATCTCGAGCAGGACGCTGGTAAATCGATCCACGACCAGAGCCCGGAGTATTCCCTGGTCGACCTTAATCGCTCCGGCGTCGCGTTGATGGAGATCGTCTCGCGGCCCGACATCCGCTCGGCGAAGGAGGCTCAGGCTTACGTCTCTAAGCTGCGAACGATTTTGCGCTATCTCGGCACCTGCGACGGCGACATGGAGAAGGGCAACCTGCGCGCCGACGTCAACGTCTCCGTCCGCAAGCCGGGTGAACCGCTCGGCACACGGTGCGAGATCAAGAACGTCAACTCGATCCGCTTCATCGGGCAGGCCGTCGAGGTCGAGGCGCGCCGCCAGATCGCCATCCTCGAGGACGGCGGCACCATCGACCAGGAGACGCGCCTGTTCGACCCGAACCGCGGCGAGACCCGCTCAATGCGCTCGAAGGAAGAGGCGCACGACTACCGCTATTTCCCCGACCCCGACCTTCTGCCGCTTGAGCTCGAGCAGGCCTGGGTCAACGAGTTGGCCAAGGGCCTGCCCGAGCTTCCCGACGCCAAGCACGCGCGTTTCATGCGGGAATACGGCCTGTCGAGCTACGATGCCGACGTGCTCACCGCAGATCGCCAGAGCGCCGACTATTTCGAGCGCGTCGCCAGGGGACGCGACGGGAAAGTGGCCGCCAACTGGGTGGTGAACGAATTGTTCGGAAGATTGAACAAGGAAGGCGGTGACATCGAGCATTCGCCCGTCTCGGCAGCGCAACTCGCGGCCATACTCGACCTGATCGCCTCCGGCACCATCTCGGGAAAGATCGCCAAGGAGGTGTTCGAGATCGTCTGGAACGAGGGTGGCGATCCGGCCGAGATCGTCGATAAGCGAGGCCTGCGCCAAGTCACCGACACAGGCGCCATCGAAACGGCGATCGACGAGATCATTGCGAAGAACCCGGACAAGGTGGAGCAGGTCAAGGCCAAGCCCACCATGCTCGGATGGTTCGTGGGACAGGTCATGAAGGCGTCCGGCGGCAAGGCGAACCCCCAAGCCGTCAACGACCTCCTGAAGCAGAAACTCGGTATTTGAGCCGCATGACGGACATCTACAAATGGCTCTATGGGAGCCGGGGACGCGCGGCGGTCCGAAATCCACTGCCGCCACTGCCGGAGGTCCTTGAGCCTTATACGTCAGCGATCGGCGCAACAGTCTTGCCGGTCGTGGGTGCGGCCGTTATCGACGGCCCGCCGAGTGGGCCGTCGAGTTGCCAGCTCGGTGGTCGCCCATGGTGGCCGCGAGGGCGCACGTTTCCCCACGGTAAGGGTGGTGTTCCGCTGTATCTGCTGGCTCAAATTAATTTTGCCGAGTTGCCTGCGCTGTCGCCACTTCCCACGTCGGGCCTATTGCAGATCTTCATAGGCGGCGGCGATCTTTACGGCGCGAATCTCGACGATCTCACCGCGCCGGCAGACTTCGCCTGCGTCTATCATGACGATCTGGCCGCTGCCGTTGACACGCGGATTGCCCCAAAAGCCTTGGTCGACGGCGTTTATTCGCCTCTCGAGGCACCCTTGGAGCCCCGCGCGCTTTCGTTCCAGATCGACCAGATGGTCGTCGACCTAAGCGATTACCGTTTCGAGCGCCTGCTGCCCGAGATCGCCGCTGACGAGACGTTGACCGAGGCGTACGCCGAGTGGACGACAGGCGAGGCCGCGGTATCGGCGATCCGCCTGGGCGGGTATCCGACATTCACTCAGGACGATCCGCGCCGGTGGCGTGAACACGCGAATTATAGCCACTATGCAAAGATCGGGGATTTCGCGCTGATGACGATCGATACGACGGCCGGTGTGATGTGGGGTGATGCGGGCGCGGCGCAGTTCTTGATGCACGAGCAGGATCTGCTGAAGAGGGATTTCTCCCGCGTGATCTACAACTGGGACTGTTGTTGAGGATGTCAGCCTCGGATCCGCAACGCCTCGCCGATCTCCTGGCCATCGCCCGCCGGAGTAGCCAGCAGATTCGCGGGCTGCCCGCCGCTCTGATCCCCGCCTCGAATGCCGAAGGCTACGCGGTCAATGAGCTGGTGGCCGAGTATCTGGATTGGTCCCGGCTCGGCTGGAAGATCGCGGCGACGACAACACTTATGCAGAAGCGCCTTCGCACCACGGGGCCGATCTACGGCATCACGTACGACCGCTTCGCGGCTGAATCGCCGGCCCGCTTCAGTCACGCCACGTTGCTCGATCCTCTCGTCGAGTGCGAGTTCTTCTTCCGGCTGGGTCGCGCGCTGCCAGCTCGTGCCGCTGCCTACGAGCCCGACGAGGTCGCGGATGCCGTGGCCACGGTCCATGCCGGCATCGAGGTTGCCGAATGCCGGTTCCCCCTCGACGCGCTTCCCTCCGTCCCAGCGATCCTGGCAGATGGTGCAGCGAGCGGTCGCTACGTTATCGGACCCGAGATCCCCGGATGGCGTGAACGCGACTTGGCCGCGATGCCCGTGGTGCTCGAGGTCGACGGTGTGGTCCGCCGAACGGGCCATGGCGCCGACGTGATGGGGCATCCGCTGGCACCGCTGGTCTGGCTCGCCAACGCCCGCCGAGCATGGGGCGATGGCTTGGCCGAAGGTGCACTGATCTCGACCGGGACGGCGACCGGAATGCTGTTGGCGAAGCCCGGCGAGCGCATGCGGACCCGGTTCGGCAACGATACCGCCGTCGAGGTCGCCTTCGAGGCCTGAGCCCCGCTGGCTGTTGTCATAAATCTCTAACCGATACTGAGGGTTAGGGTCGCTCGACACGAGATTTCGCGCTATCATTTGCAGATGAGCCTGCATCCAACACAGCGTGAGGTACTTGCCGATCACATCGTCCACGTGATCGGGATGGCGGGTGGGCTCGTCGCGGCAGTTGGGCTTCTAACCTGGGCCACACGCAACCTGCCGGCGCCTTCAACCGTGGCCCTTGCCATCTACTGCGCAGGCTTGTTGGCCATGCTCGGCTGCTCCGGTGCGTATCACATGCTGTCCGTACCAGCCTGGAAGCCGACGCTACGCCGGCTGGACCATGCGGCTATTTTCTTGAAGATCGCCGGCACCTACACGCCGTTCGCCCTGGTCAAGATGGGCGGGACCGCGGGCCTCTCGTTGTTCGCGGCGGTCTGGGTTGTGGCCCTTGCCGGGGCCGCGGCTAAGCTTTTCCTCTCGGCTCAGTGGGACCGGCTCGCGATCGGCCTCTATCTGGCATTGGGGTGGTCCGGCGTGGCCACGCTGCAGCCGCTCGTTTCGGCGATTGATTTCGGCGCCCTGGTCCTCCTCGCGGCGGGCGGTATCATCTACTCGCTCGGCGTTGTCTTCTTCCTCTGGACCGGATTGCGCTACCAGAATGCCATCTGGCACGGGTTCGTGTTACTTGGCACCGCCTGTCATTTCGGTGCCGTGGCACTCGCCGTCGCCAACTGAACGGGCTAGCGCAGTGGCAGCTTCAACTCGAACCGGCCCTTAACGTTCGTGTGGTCGCTGCCGGTTGACTGCTCGAGGTCGGTCGTGACGCTGAGCGAGTAGGCGTCGGGCCTTGCCAAGGTCACGCCACCGCCGACGCTGCGCGTCGTGTCGGTCGAACCGTGGGCTGCTGCCTCGCTGGCTGGGCTGATGTCGAGCGCGCTCTTCAAAGACAGGAAGGGCTCCACTTTTACCCCGCCGCCGATTTCGACCGGTCGACTGACCTTTGGCGTAAGTGCCAGTGTGCTTTTCTCGATCGCCCTGCCGCCCCCGGTCGCCGGCGCCTCGTCCACTCCGTGCGCCACACTGGCCATGGGCGTCAGCACGAGACCCTCATAGCTGAAGCTGCCCTTGACGCGAGCCGTGACGGCACTTTGCGTCGTTACGAGCCCGCCCCCTTGCAGGCCATGGCTTTCACCCCACTGCGCCTTGCCGTCGAGCGTTACGGGCGACCACGGCTTGATGGCAAAGTAGGCTGCAAGGCGTGTGTCCTGCTGCAGTACTCGACCTTCGTCGACGATCTCGGCGGACATGCCGACCAAGGCGCCCCGTGCCAGCTTGTAATCGGCACCGATGGTCCCTCGTTTCGTTTCGGTGGTGTCACCCTCGAGTCCTTTGACGTGCACCCTGCTCCAAACATCGAGCGCGGCTGGTGGGCTTTGTATGGGCTTTGGGATCGCTAGCCCCTTCGGAGCCAGTGCCTTCGCGTCCTCGATCTTTTGACTGGTCCGTCGGGACTGATAGCTACCGAGATGCTGTAGGCTTGTGGTCAGGTCGAGGCTCTCCTCTGCGGGCTTGACCGCAACTGGTAACGTCGCCCAGTCCTGCCCGATCCACGGCTTGTCGCCGAGACGTCCGTCGAGGCGACCCCGCGTTGGATCATCCTCCAGGAGAGCATCGAGCCGAGTTCGCCGCGCTTCGTCCGCGCTTGCGCAATCCGGACAGGAGCCGTCCGTCGCGTGCGCTTGCGCGTTCCAATCGATCCCGGGCAACGCCGCAAGTGCCGCCAGCGCAACCCGGATGCCGAGCCGGCCAAGCCGCCGCCCCGTCTTAACGCGATACATCATGCTGATGTGACTTAGGCAGCGAATGGGGTAATGATTTGGCGACGAGGCAGGCGCGTCAGCCGCTGTCCGCAACCGCGCCGATCGGTCGCTCTTTTCCTCGTAGCCGGTGAAACTTGCTCACCCGCGCATAATCAGTCCCGGCAACTCGGCGAGCGAACGCAACTCAGCGTCGGGTTGCCCGGGGAGCCGCTCGGGGCGCTGACCATAGCGATTGCACCAGAACACCCGCATGCCGAATGCCGACGCGGCCCAAGCGTCCCAAGAATTCGACGACTGGAATGCGATGCTACCCGCGGGGACGCCGAGAAGGTCGACGCACCTTTGGTAGACTTTGCCGGCGGGCTTGAAGATGCCCACCTCCTCGACCGAGATGACGTAATCGAGAAGATCAACGAGGCCAGCGCTCTCGATTGCGCTTGTCAGCATGTGCGGCGAGCCGTTCGACAGGATTGCCGTCTTGTAGCCATCCGCCTTGAGCTTCCGAAGGACGCTGGGCACCTCCGGGAAGGTCAAGAGCTTCAAGTAGAGGTTCATTAGACGTTGGCGTAGGACGGGATCGGCTAGACCGAGGGTGTCGAGCGTGTAGTCGAGGGCCTCTCCCGTTACTTGCCAGAAATCGACGTGAAGTCCCTGCATCCCGCGCAGCCACGTGTACTGCAGCTGCTTGTCGCGCCAGAGTGTCGTGACCGCCGCCGTCTTGTCGCCGAGGACGTCCCGGCAGCCCGCCGCCGCCGAAGCAAAATCGAACAGCGTGCCGTAAGCATCGAAGACGCAGGCCTTGACGGGAATGCGGGTCATATCGTCGGTCTCCGGTCGCTCGCAGTCTTCTGTTTACTGCTTAACCCGATGCGCGTGCCAGAGTTAAAGTTGGACGGGGCTCAGCACCCAACACGCCGGGCGTGGCTGACGTTTCCACACCCGGCGGTTGTGGTGGCGAATCAGGCCTTGACCGCGAGATGCCGGAACATATTGCGGCGGGCCTCATCATCGAGGTCAGTCTTCCAGGTGAACTTGTCTTTCAGCGCGAGGGCCTTCTGCGCTGCGGGTTTCGCCTCGATCTCGTCGACCAACCGCTTCAGGTGCGGCAGCTTTCCGAAGGCCTCTTTGTCGAGGACGAACGGGATCATGCGGGCCCATCCCCACACGTCCATGTCGACGATGGTGTAGGTGTCGGCGACCATGTATTTCCGCGCGGCGAGGTGGTCGTTGAGTATCGAGTAGTGGCGCATCGCCTCGAAACGGTAGCGGTTGGTCGCGTAGGGGATCTTCTCCGGTGCCATGTGCTGGAAGTGCACCGACTGTCCTGAGAAAGGACCGACCCCGGTTGCGACGAACATGAGCCACGACAAGAGCTGGCCCCTGTTCGCAGGTGACGCTGGCGGCAGGAACTTGCCCGTCTTCTCGGCGAGGTAGAGCAGAATGGCGTTGCTGTCGAAAACCGTCGCATGCCCGTCGACAATGACGGGGACCTTCGCATTCGGGTTGACCTTCAGGAACTCGGGCTTGTGCTGGTCGCCCTTGCGCGTATCCACTGGAATCGCTTCGTAGGCAACGCCGGCCTCCTCGAGAAACAGCGCAACCTTCATCGGGTTCGGTGCGCCCGAAAAATAGAACTTGATCATGCGAGTTTTTCTCCAAGTAAGGGCAGGCGCCTGAGTGCGCCGCCCCGAGCGATGGGCTCGCCGCCGACTGAACGGGCGCACCCGAGCGGTCAATAGGCGAGGTAGCGCGTCCGCCGATCTGCAAAGCGAGCTACTTCGTTTTGCCACGAACGGATTATGCTCTCGGCCCGCGCGCCGTGTTCAAGCGCCGTTCGCAACCGGCTGCTCCCGGCAAGGCGGTCGAAGGCTTTGGTATCCGTGATGAGACCACCGAGTCCGGCCGCGCGCAACGCATCGCTGAACGCCACCAGCAGATGCATTCCGGTCTCGACCGGTCGGTACTTCCCAGCGTCGATGATGTCTAACCGCACGGCGGCAATCTCGCGACCGTTGAAGCGTGGGTTGGTCGCGACACGAGGAATGATGCGCGGATTTGCGCGCGCGGCCCCGATGCGTACGCCCGGTAGAGGCGCCTGCACCACCTGCCGCACGATCGCGGCCGGATCTATGGCGGGATGTCCGAGTAGAAGAAAGGGCCGATCCGTACCCCGTCCCTCGCTCGCTATCGTCGCCTCGAACAGACCCGTGCCCGCATAGGCGAGAGCCGTGTCGAAAGTGGGGATATTGGGGCTGGTCGGCACCCACGGCAGACCCGTCTCCGGCCAGCGCATGTCACGGCGCCAGCCCTCCATCGTGACCACATCGACGGCAAGGCCATCGAGCCCCGGCAGCAATCGCTCGCCCTTGATCATCCGCGCCAGCTCGCCGACCGTCAGGCCGTGGGCGATCGGGATCTCGAAGCGTCCAACGAACGACGCGTGGGCTTTCTCCAGCACGTAGCCCGAGACGTAGTTGCCACCGAGCGGGTTGGGCCGGTCGAGCACCACGAACGGCAGGCCGGCTGCGGCTGCTGCCTGCATCGCAAGCCCCATCGTCGAGATGTAGGTATAGAACCGTGTGCCGATATCCTGCATGTCGAAGACGAGGACGTCGAGGCCGGCGAGCATCTCGGGCGTCGGTTTGTAGGACGAGCCGTAGAGGCTGTGCACTTTGATGCCTGTCGCAGCGTCGACTCCGCTCGAGACCTTGGCACCCGCCTCGGCGGTCCCGGTCAGACCGTGCTCTGGCGTGAGAATTGCGGCAAGCGTGACGCCGGACGCACGCGCCATCAGGTCGATCAGCAGCGCGTCCCCGACGCGGCCGGTGTGGTTGGTCAACAGCCCGATGCGTTTGCCGCGGAGCGATGCGAAACCGTCGGCTGCCAAGCGAGCGGCACCGGTGATTACTTTATGAAGCGGCCCCCGGTCGCGCGCGTCAGCCGGCATACAAGGACCTCCGAGGGACGATGCCAGACCGGCCAGGAATGCGCGGCGCGAGACAATAGAATGATAGATCGTGAAGGGTTCCTGCATTACGACCCTGTTGCGTCCCATCGTATGCCGCACCACCCCGTTCCTGCACCTCGTTGCTACCGCGGTGGGAGGTAGCCGACAGGGTCCACTGGACCGCTCGGGGTGAGTACCTCGAAGTGCAGGTGAGGTCCGCTGCTCAGCCCGGTGATCCCGAGTTTGCCGATGATCGAGCCGGCCTCGATGCACTGGCCTGACGTCACGCCCACCGAGCGAAGATGGCTGTAGGTCGTCCGCAACGCGCCGCCGTGGCGAACAATGACAAGATTGCCATGCTGACCTTCATAGGCGGCGAACTCGACAATACCGGCAGCCGAGGCCCGAATGGGCGTATCGATAGGACCGGGGTAGTCCAGCCCTGTATGCAAACGATCCACGTTGAGCAACGGGTGCCGCATCACCCCGAAACCGACGCCAGCAGCCAGATCGGTCGGGTGCGCCAGCGGTGGCTCCGGCGCCCCTAGGCACGGATCAGATGCGGCAGCGAATTTCGCTGCCGCAAGGATCAGCACCGTCGCGGTCGCCATTAGCAGGCGCGGGCCGCCATGGCGGGTCCTCACACGTCCGCCGCGACCTTCATCGACACGATCTTGTCGGGATTCTGCACGGGCTCGCCGCGCTTGATCTTGTCGACATTATCCATGCCCTCGATCACCTTGCCCCACACAGTGTACTGCTTGTCGAGGAAGCTGGCGTCGTCGAAGCAGATGAAGAATTGGCTGTTCGCCGAATTCGGCATCGAGGACCGCGCCATGGAGCATACGCCACGGACGTGCGGCTCGGCGCTGAACTCGGCCTTGAGGTTCGGGTGCTTCGAGCCACCGGTGCCTTTGCCGTCCGGGCAGCCGACCTGCGCCATGAAGCCGTCGATCACGCGGTGGAACACGATGCCGTCGTAGAAACCTTCGCGCGCGAGCAGCTTGATACGCTCGACATGGCCGGGCGCAAGGTCGGGCCGAAGCTCGATCACGACTTTGCCCTTGGTCGTCTCCATGACGATTGTGTTCTCGGGGTCTTTATAGGCCACGGGGAAATCCTCTCGATTGTCATCCCGGGGCTTGTCCCCAGGACGCATTGACGAACGCGCTCGGCCGGCGTGGCGGTTAGCGTGCGCACAGCTGACGCTTGACTGAGCTTGCGACGCGATGGTTCCCAGGCGCAAGGCCCGGGATCACATCGACTTATTTCTTCGGCCCATCCGCCTGCACGTAGACCTTCAGCATCTTGTCCGGCTTCGGCGGCGGCTCGCCGAGCGCGATCTGATCGACATGCTGCATGCCGTCGACCACCTGCCCCCACACCGTGTACTTGCCGTTGAGAAACGGCGTGTGGGTAAAGCAGATGAAGAACTGGCTGTCGGCGCTGTCTGGGCTCTGCGAGCGGGCCGCGCCAACCGTGCCGCGTGCGAACGGCGTCGGTGTGAACTCGGCCGGTACGTTGCCGAGCTTGGAGCCGCCGGTGCCGGTGCCCGTCGGATCGCCGGTCTGGGCCATGAAGCCCTTGATTACGCGATGGAAGACGAGGCCGTCATAGAAACCTTGCTTGGCCAGTGTCTTCACGCGCTCGACATGCTTCGGCGCCAGATCAGGCCGTAGCTGGATCGTCACCTTGCCGGATTTCAACTCGATGATCAGCGTGCTCGCGGGATCGAGTTTCGGCACCTGAGCCGTCGCGGGGGCGACCAGCGCGAGGAACGCGAGCGCGAGGCTCGCAAGGAAGGTCTTCAAGCGGAGGCTCCGTTTTGAGCTATAGGAACGGGGAGGGCTTGACGCGCCCTTATGGCCACAATCGGGCGAAGCTGCAATGCGGGAGCTCTCAAACCTTGCGCGCAGCGGCTTTCGCTTTAAGGGCGGCTTCCACCGCGGGTGAGACGAAGGATGTGACGGGACCTTCCATCATCGCAATCTGGCGAACGAGCGTCGCAGTGATGTGGCGCACCTCCGGGCTCGCCGGCAGGAACACCGTGTCGATGTCCGGCGCCATGGCCCCGTTCATGCCGGACATCTGCATCTCATAGTCGAGATCCGTACCGTCGCGCAGTCCGCGGAAGATCGTGGTGGCTCCCGCCGCGCGTGCCGCGTCGACCACGAGTCCTGCGAACGTCACGACCTTGATCTCGGTCGCGTAGCGCGCCGCGATTGTCTTCGTTTCTGACTGGATCAACGCCGTCTTCTCCTCCGTGGAGAAGAGCGGCGTCTTGCCTGGATGATTGCCGATGCCGATCACCAAACGGTCGACGAGCGCGGCCGAGCGGCGCAACACGTCCGTGTGCCCGTTGGTGATGGGGTCGAAGGAGCCGGAGTAAAAGCCAATGCGTTTCATGGAGCTGACACTAGCCCGGTCGCCGCCTCACCTGCAACGGCATCTGTGCACGGTGTTGTGAGCAGCGCTGGCTCCGGCGGAACGATAGCCTGCGTTCAAATGCCGCGGAGTTCGCCATGCCGAGTGAAATGCCGAGCCGACGCCGCTTACTGCAGCTTGCGCCGGCCTTACTGTGGTCGGCTCCGGCCTTCGCGGAGGGTGCTCGGAGCGCGCCGGAGCCTGCCGTCGCCTATTACTCGGACTATTACTCCTTCGTCGGGCGCGACGCGAAGGGCTATGTCTATCTCGCGCTCGACACCAACCGCGGCCGCGACAACGACAGCTACCAAGCCAATCATTTCGTCGTCATGTACGACGAGGCAACCGGTTGGGTGGATCTCAAGGGTAACGTCGTCTATCCGAACCCCGGCAAGGTCCTCGACGGGCTACCCGCCTCGGAACACTTTTCGTTTGAAGGTCGCGCGGCGACGGGCACCGTTATAACAGGCCGCGAAGGCGGCCTCAGGCTCACCGTCGAGCCGCTGCCCGAGACGCTCAAGCGTCAGAACCCGGATGGTGTCTTCTGGATCGGTGGGGCGCCCGCAGTTCTCGAGTGGAACGGCCGTCGCTTCGAAGGCCGCGCGATCTTTGAGTACCTGCAGCGCAACAACTTCAATTATTTCACGGCGAAGTCCGACCGGAGCTGGCGCAACTTCAACGGTCTCTACCTGATGACCGAGGACGGCCGCGATTTCTATGTACACGCCCACGAGCGCCAGGGTGACTCCGACCTCACCGGCCGCCTCGTCGGCATGGCGTCTTGGGGAATGCCAGCGCCGGTGGGCAAGCTCGATTTTCGCGTCGTCGAGACGGCCGCCGTTCCGTACCGCAGTTACCGCTGGCCGATCGCGTGGAAGGTCGGCTTCGAGCACGAGGGCGTCGCCTACGTTCTCGATCTCTACACCGCTGAGCGCAAACTGTGCGGCGATTGGGAGACGGGTGGCTTCGCCATGTCCGTCGCCCGGGGCACCATTACCAGCACGGATGCCAGTCGCACGATCCAGGTCGCCGGCTGGGCCGAGCTGCTGATCTAACCGACGAAGCCAGCGTCGGCGTCGTTCAAGGCCGCCGCGCCGTCGCGAGCACCAAACCTCCTGCGACGAGCAGCACTCCCGATGCCGCATCCAACCACCGGAGACGCCGCATGTCGACCGCCGCTCGTGCCCGGGCAAGCGCAACGGTGTAAGCGACGTCGACCGCCGTGAGAACCACGACGAACAGGACCGCCAGCAGGGCGAGCTGGGGCCCCGGTGCTGCCCCGGGATTGACGAACTGGGGAAAGAACGCACCGAGGAAGAGAAGCACTTTGGGGTTCGAAAGCGAGACGGCAACGCCCTGTAGGTAGCGTCCGTATTGGCTGACGCGTCGCGCGGTCGTGGGTATCTCGTTCGCGCCCACCGATGTCAGCCTGCGCGTTCGCCACCATGTCCAAAGCTGACGTGCCCCCAGAAACACGAGGTAGACCGCTCCGATCCACCGGATGACATCGAACCACTCGGCCATCAGCAGCATGACGGACGTCATGCCGATCGCCGCAACCGCGACGAGGATGATCAGGCCGGTCATCGTGCCGGCAAGCGTGACGAGCCCGCCCGTGAGGCCACCTGACAACGTCGCTGCGATGATCAGCGCCATGTTCGGGCCCGGCGTGACCGCCAACAGTACACAGGTTCCGACGAAGGCGGCGAGGACAGTTGCGGTCATGTGTGCGGGCCTTTGAGCGACGGCGCTCGGAGGGGGAAGACAGGCGCGCCGTGGCGTGCTTCCCTCCACCAGTATCCTGTCCCCTATCCTCTGTAACCTGGACACGCCAATGGCAAAGAAACGCATGGTGCTCGAGATCGGCATGGGCACCGACATCCGCGGCTCCGATCCGACCAAGGCCGCCTGCCGGGCCCTTCGTGATGCGCTCTGGCACAACTCGCTCTCGATCGCGACCGCATTGGGCAAGCCGCTGGAGGCCATGCAGGTGGACGTGCACATTGGCGTCCCGCGCCCCGAGACCGTCGATAAAGCCGAGGTGTTGAAGGTGCTGCCCTACGGCAAGGGCACGGTCACGGTGGTCGAAGGGGGCCTCGAGATCCGAAACGACGCGGGAACAGACTCGACCCTCATCGCCAACTGCTGCGCCATCGTCAGCCTCGACATCTGAGGATTCGTCCCATGCCCAAGACCCGCGTCATCCTCGAACTCGGCACTGGTAACGACCTGCACGGCTCGGACTACACCAAGGCGGCGTTGCGCGCTGTGCAGGATGCCCTGCACCACTCATCGTTGGCGTTCATCCGCTCGCTCAAGGTGGACAAGAAGGCCATTGACGTCGAAGTGACCATCGGCGTTCAGGAGCCGTCGAAGGTGGATCTCGAGAAGGTCAAGGCTTCGCTGCCCGTCGGCAACGTCACCGTCAAGGCGGTCAAGGGCGGCCTCGACGTCGCTGATCCCGAAAACAACGATCCCGCCGTCATCGCCAGCGCCGCGATCGCTGTTCGTATCGACGTTCCCTGAGGCTTCGCCTCGCGGGATGTTGACGCCGATCAAAACGCCCTTCGGGCGGCTGGCCGATAGTCGTGGCCAGCTGGAGGCGGGAGCAGCACGGGCCGTTTAAGGCCCCGTGAGAGGCCCGCCGGTTAAGGAACGATGATGTCGGGACTGCGCAAGGGCTGGCTGAGGCTGATCCTAGCGGCGGGTCTCGCCGCCGGGATTATCGCGGCAGGCTTCGCCATAGCGCGCAATCGCCCGCTGGCCGTTGAGGTGGCGGTCGTGGCCCGCGATGTGCCGATCCGCGTTTATGGTCTCGGCACTGTCGAGGCGCGCGTCCTCTCCAAGGTCGGATTCGAGGTTGGCGCTACGCTGGTCGAACTCAACGCCGATCATGGCGACCGGGTTCGCAGGGGCGACGTGCTCGCCCGGCTCAGTCTTGGCGAACAGCAGGCCAAGGTTGCCAAAGCCAAGGCCTCTCTGATGAGCGCCGAGGTGGGCATCTTGAAAACGCAGGCCAATCTGGAGAAAACCCGCGCTGTGCTGGCGCAGCGCCAGGAGGCGAACCGGCGGCGTCAGGATCTCGTCGGCCGCAATGTCGTATCGGAGCAGAGTGCCGAGGAGGCTCAACGCGATCTCGATGTCGCCCGCGCCGACGTCTCCGTCGCTACCAGTGAGATCGAGGTGGCCAAGGCTCAGGTCGCAGATGCGCGCGCGCAGCTCGAATACGAGGAAACGCTGCTCGGCCATCGTACACTCCTGGCGCCCTACGATGCGCTGGTCATCGAGCGCCATCGCGAACTCGGTACGGTGATCAAGCCAGGCGATCCGGTTTTTACGCTGATTGCCGCCGACAGTTATTGGGGGCTCGCCTACGTCGACGAGGCTCGCGCTGGTTTCATCAAGGAAGGGCAGAAGGTCGAGGCGCGCCTGCGCTCGCGTCCGCTCGACGATTTCACTGGGGAGGTGGTCCGGATCGGCTTGGAGAGCGACCGCGTGAGCGAGGAGCGGCGCGTCTACATCAAGGGCGACAATCCGCCGGCGCGCGTCCACCTGGGCGAGCAGGCTGAGTTCTGGATCACGGTCGATCGGCTCGACAGTGCACTCCTCGTGCCCGAGGCGGCCGTGCACGGCTACAACGGTCGCTCGGGACTCGTCTGGACGGTAGAGGATGGAACGCTTGCCCGTCGTACCGTAGCGTTTCGTCATCGCACCGAAGATGCTCGACTTGAGATGGTAAGCGGCCTGGGCGAGAAAGCCGAGGTCGTCAGCCGTATCGTCGCCGGATTGCGGGAGGGGCGCACGGCGTCGCCACGAATTTTGCGTTCCGTCGGCGGCACGGTGGCGCCGCGATGAACCTCGCCTACCGCGACATCCGCCACAATCTTTTCCGCTTTGTACTGACGTGCGTCGGACTCGGCCTGCTGCTCGGGGTCGTTCTGGCGATGATCGGCATCTATCGCGGCCTCGTCGTCGACGCCCTCACAATTGCCCGCTCTCCCGCTGTCGATCTGTGGGTCGTCGAGGCTGAAACCAGGGGACCGTTCGCGGAGGCGTCCCGGATTCCCGGCGACACCCGCGAAGCCATTGCGCGGATGGCAGGCGTCGCAGCCGCCGGAAGCCTCACGTACCAGACTGTCGAGGCCGAGCATGCAGGCAGCAAGCTGCGCCTCTACGTCATAGGCTATGAGCCGACACGCCCCGGCGGTCCACCCGCGATCCATGAAGGCCGCCACATCGCTCGCAGCCATTACGAAATCGTCGCGGACGTGGAGTCGCGCTTGCCGCTGGGAGCTCGCCTGCGCCTTGGCCGCAACGACTTCACGGTCGTCGGCTTGACGCGGCACCAGATTGCCTCCGGCGGCGACCCGACAGTGTTCATGACCCTTCTGGATGCGCAGAAGCTCCAGTTCGATCTGGCGCCACCGGCGGCGCGCGTTCAACTTGCGCGCGGTGCCAGCGGCGCCAGCCGCGATACCGTCAATGCCGTCGTCGCAAGACTGATACCGGGGACCAGCCCCGACACGGTCGCCGAAACCATCCGTCGGTGGAAGCATCTTGCCGCCATCACCCAGGAGGCGCAGGAGAACATCCTGACTCAGTCGCTCGTCGATCGGGCGCGCCGCCAGATCGGCCTTTTCACGTCGCTTCTGCTCGTCGTATCAGCCGTCATCATTGCGCTCATCATCTATACGATGACGATGGAGAAGCTGAAGCAAATCGCTACCTTGAAGCTGATCGGCGCCCCCGATCGCACAATCATCGGCATGATTGTGCAGCAGGCTCTTGCGCTCGGTATTGCGGGCTTCACCATTGGCGCCACGCTGATCATGAACATCAAGGACTACTTTCCGCGGCGTGTGGTGCTAGAGGCCGACAACGTCCTGGTCCTTGCCGGCATCGTTCTGGTCGTCTGTATGCTGTCGAGCGGCCTCGGCGTGCGCGCAGCGTTGAAGGTCGATCCGGCGACGGCGCTCGGGGGCTGACATGACGATGCAGCCCATGTCACCGACGGGCGGCTCCGGTGCAGTCGCCAGCCCCAAAGCCCGCTCGCAGACGCCGCTGGTTCGCGCCGTCGCCATCTCGAAGCATTTCGGAGAGGGCGAGACCCGCGTCGATGCACTGCGCGAGGTTTCGATCGATGTCTATCCGGGGGAGGTGGTCGCGCTGCTCGGGCCGTCGGGTTCAGGCAAAACCACATTGCTTAACGTCATCGGCTGCATCCTCGACCCGTCCGCGGGATCGCTTTCGCTGGACGGCGAGGTCGTCCTCGACGACGGCCGCTGGCTCCGTTCCAACTTGAGGCAACTTCGGCTCGAGAAAATCGGCTTCATCTTCCAGTTCCACAATCTGATCCCGTTTCTCGATGCGACCGACAACGTCGCCCTCGTCGTGCAACTCGCGGGCGCAGATGCGGTGACGTCCCGCGAGCGGGCAACCGAACTTCTCGACTATCTCGAGGTGGGACACCGCCGCGCGTCGATGCCGGCCAAGTTATCAGGCGGCGAGGCGCAGCGCGTCGCCATCGCTCGCGCGCTCGCCAACCGGCCACGAATCATCCTCGCCGATGAGCCGACGGCGGCTCTGGATTCGAAACGCGCGGGCATCGTCATGGACCTGCTGCGCAAGGTCGCCGTCGAGCAGGACGCGGCGATCATCGCCGTGACTCACGACGACAAGATCTTCGACCGCTTCGACCGC
Source organism: Hyphomicrobiaceae bacterium (assembly GCA_022844225.1). GTDB lineage: Bacteria > Pseudomonadota > Alphaproteobacteria > Rhizobiales > Hyphomicrobiaceae. Next base: position 18,479 of record JALHMC010000013.1, read on the forward strand.
ATCTTCAGCCTTCGTGATGGGCGGCTCGAGGCTGGCGAGGCGGCCGGCACAACGGGTGCAGTCGTCAAAGGTGACGGACACGGCATCTAGCGGCAGGTCCGGATCTCGACCTCGGCGACGGACAGTCGCCGGTACAGGTCACGACGCTGTGCGAGGGGCCACCAATCGTAGAGGAACGTTTCGATCGGCTTCCAGTTGGCGACCCATCCGACGATGACGAGACTCTCTTGCGCCACACTCGCCAGCGCGCCACCCCCGAAATAGGCGCGGACCAGCTGACTCGCGATGAGGCAGAGGACGAGGAGTGGCACGCTTATGCCGAGATTGCGCCGACCGATGCGAAACAGTTCCCGGAGATCACGATCGAGCACAGCGGCGCGCTCTGCGAAGTAATGGATCAGAGATGCAGCAGCGTCGCGATCGCGCGCCGTTCGAGCCTCCGGCTCAGGCAGATGCAACACGATGCGGAATCGGCTGTTACGCGGCAATTCGCGGGCCCAGCCTACGATGTACGCCTCGGCATCATCGTCGAGGTCACGCTCATGGAATGGAGATGGGTCGAGCGAATTGAACAGCTGCGCCAGTGCCGTCAGGCGGAGTTCGACGACTGCTTCCTGTGTGTTCGTGGTGTGCTTGCCTGTCATGCGCAACTCTTCGGCTCGCCACTCATCGGCTGGGCGCAGGGAGCAGTGTTTCCAGTGCCAGGGGACCCACGGCGTAGCCGCCGAGCCCGATGGCCAGCGCGAGTGCTGCCGCCCAGGTCAGGCGGAGCCCGAATGCGCGTCCGCCGGCAAACCAACCGAGCGCCGCCTTAGCCAGAGTGTTGACACCGACCGCGATCAGCACCGCGACCGCCGCAGCCTCCAAGCCCAGGTTCCCGCTCCCCATTCGCGCCATCGAGAGGGTTATTGCGTCTACGTCTGCGATACCCGAAAGCGCCGCGATCGCGTACGCCCCAGCTGTCCCCGCGTAGAGGGTGGCAAAGTGCGTGAGCACGCCAACAGCCGTCAAAAGGGCCCCGAACTTGAGTATAGCCGCGATGTCGAGCGGATTTCCCGGAGCGATCTCGGCGGGATCGCTACCGTTGCTGTCGCCATGCGGTTGCATGATGAGCACCCCGCCTGCCAGAGCCGTGGCGGCGGCAGCGGCACCGAGAGGCAGAAGCAGCCAAGACGCCAGACGCCACTCGACGACGCCTGCAATGACGATGACGCGGGCCATCATCGTGGCGCCGGCCAGAAGGGCGCCGCCGGCCATCAGTCCGCTCTGCGCGGGGTGCCCCCCGGCGAGCCGCGCAAGTGTCAATGTCGCTGCCGTCGACGACGCGAGCCCGCCGGCAATGCCGGTCAGCGCAATGCCCCTCTGCGCGCCCGTAAGCTTGATCGAGACGTAGCCGGCGAACGAGATGACCGCGATCATGACCGTCAGCAACCAGATCTCGAACGGATTGATCGCGCCCATCGGATCGATCGGCTGTCGCGGGAGCACCGGCAGCAGTATCGCGCTCATCGCAGCCAGCATCAGGACGGAGCGCAGTTCGGGCCACGTCAACCGGCGCACCCACGCGTGCAGCGCACCTTTCAGAGCCAGGAGCCCTGCAACGGCGACGCCCGCTGCCGCTGCTGCGGTCCTGTCGCCGACCACCGCCAATACGCCGAGCGCGAAGGCCAGAAGTGCCGCTACGGCCGTCGTAGCGCCGAGCGTGCCATCGTATGCGGTCTCCCGAAACCGGAACAGGACAACCGTGCCACCGGCGACGGCGAAGGCCAAGCCGAGCAGCAATCCCGCTCCATCGGCCAATTGGATCGCGATGGCACCAAAGACGCCGCCGAGCAGCGCTACCAGGGCATGTGTGCGCAGGCCTGCCGCGCGCTCACCCTCGGCTTCCTGGCGGGCCTGCCAGCCGCGTTCGAGCCCGATCAAGAGTCCGATCGCGAGCGCGAGGCCGAGACGTTGGAAGAGTTCGTTCGTATCCATAGGCCGACCCTAGTGGCAACCGGGCCGACGGAACAGATTGCACGTCAAGTTGCGACCATGGCCGCATCGCCATGGACAGGAAATCTGTTGCGCGCATATGAAAGATAAAGAAGCGTAAAGCTTATCCGCAAGCGTGTGGGGAATAGAAGATGGTATCTGGACTGTGGATCGACGAGCCGTCCGCTCGGCCGTCTCGAGAACAAGCGTCTCGTCGCAATTTTCTTGCTGACGCTCTGATCGAGCACGGTCCGCGAGACATCCTTTCGCGGGTGATCCTGAAATGCGACACCGAAATGCGGCGCATGGGCATCAATTTGGCGTTCGCGACCTTCGATGAGCTTTTGGCAGTCAATCGCGCCAATCCCGATAGCTGGCATCCTCTCGTTTCCGTATTCGATCCTCACGTTGGGGGTGTGTCGAACGAGAACGGCATTGCTTTGATCGGGTGGGATGCTGACGGTCGTGCGGTCGCAAGTCTGGCGAGCCGTTACTACGCGCTCGGCGCAGCGAGTTTGAAGGACGAAATCGAGAGCCTACGGCTTTTCTACGCGAGTCCCGAGCAGGCGCGGCAAGTTGGTGAGGCCGTCGATGTGACGGCGCCGATTGCAGCCTCCACGCGGGGCGGCGCGGTCTATCTCGGCGGGCTATGGTATCATCCAGACTTCCGCGGAAAGGGATTGCACCCAGTCATTTCGCCGATCGTTCGGGCCCTGTCGTATACGCGCTGGGCAACCGACATCTCGTTCAGCCTCATGTCGCGGCAGAACGTGGAGACCGGCGTCGCCCGACGTGCTCGCTTTCCGCATGTGGAGTGGGGGGCAGTCTGGAAGAACTCGCCGGTCTTCAAGGAGGCCGAGTGCGAGCTGGCCGTCGTATGGACGAGTGCCGATGAGCAATTGGCTCACTTCCGCGAGTTCGTTGCGGACCAAACTCAGAAAGAGGCCCGCGTTGCATCCAGCGGCGGTTCGCACCTGTAAAACAGGACGCCGGCTCTATCCTACCACTCCCGTCACCGGGGCGCTGGCGGCCCGCGGCACGATCACCGACCAAGATAATCCGGTCGGTGCGAAGCTGAGCCGGGCCTGACCGCCGAAGCACTCGCTGACCATGTCCTCGACGACGACGACACCGAATCCGCGTCGTGTCGGGGTCGCCACGGCCGGACCGCCGGCCTCGGACCAAGTCACGCGATGGCCGTCGTCGGCAGGCTCGCAACTCACGGTGACGCTCCCGCCGGGCACCGAAAGGGCTCCATACTTCACACTGTTCGTCGCGAGTTCGTGTAGTGCCATGCCGAAGCATTGCGCACCGGCAGGTGGCAACAGAATGTTTTCCCCGGTCACACGGAGTCGAAGGCTGGCGCCCTCCACGAACGGCTTGAGTTGCTGCAAGACAAGGCTGTGCAGGTCGGCTCCGATCCAATTGTGGCTGACAAGCAGGTCGTGCGAGCGCGAAAGCCCATAGAGCCGCGCGTAGAAAGCTTCTGTGAAGTCGCTCGCCGACGTCGCTTGGGTGGCCGTGCAACGGGCCATCGCCATGATCACGGTGAGCAGATTTTTCGCCCGATGCGAGAGCTCTCGATTGACCAGCGAGATATGATCATCGCTCGCCTTTCTCTGCGTGATGTCGCGCGCATTGACGAGCAGGCGCCGGTCACCGGTCGGAGCTGGAAGCCGCGTCAGCTGCACGTCATACCAAAGCGTCTTGCCGTCGGGGCAGAGGCGCTTGGCCGTCGTTCGCGAGTGACCATGCTCCTGCGCTTGTGCAAGGCAGGCCGCCATAACAGGAAGCTCGCTGGACGGCCATTTATCGAGCCACGAGACTCGCTCTGCCGACATCGGTGCGAGGGTGTGCCCCGTCTCTGCTTCTCCCGACTGGTTCTGATAGAGAATGCGACAATCGGGATCGAGAACTGCAATCCAATCCGGGCTCGTTTCGATCACGCTGCGTGAGAACGTCTCGGACTCGCGCAGTGAGCGTTCAGCCTCGATGCGCTCCGTGATGTCTTTGTAGAAGTTGGCCCTGCCGATCACGGCACCAGAGCTGTTGATGATTGGCGCCGAGATGATGCTGACGGGAATCGCACGACCGTCTTTCGTCAATCTCAAGCCTTCCTGCTCGATCACCGAACTGGCAGCTAGCCCGGTCCCCAAACTCCATTCATCGGCCGCACGGTTCTTCGGGAGGAGCAACGTCAGGGATTGGCCGACCGCTTCGGCCGCCGCATAGCCGAATAATCGCGTCGCTGCCGAATTCCAGGAATCGATGATGCCGTCGGGATCGACGCCCACGACGGCAAGGGGAGAGTGCCGGACGAACGCTGCGAGATGCTCATTTTCACGCTCGACCTGACGCTGGCGGCGCTTGTCCTGCAACACGATCAGATAGCTGGGAGAATCATGGTCGGGCTGTCCGATCGCGATCGCCGTGACGGCGACTTCGATGAGATGACCGTTGCGGTGACGCCGAACCGAATCGATGTTGACGACCCGGTCTCGGCTGATCCGCTGGCGCGCGCGCTGCCAAAGTTGCAGAAAATGGGTCGGCATAAGTACCGACGACGATTGGCCCACGATCTCGGCTGCACTGTAGCCGAGAAGGTCTTCGGCCGCGGCATTCCAGCTGGCGATATGTCCGTCTGCATCGACGACGAACTGCGCGAACGGACTGCGGTCAAATAATGCTGAAACGAGGTTCGATCTCTCGCTATCCAGGTCGACCGAACGGCTCGGCGGCGTTGGCTGCGGTGCGGCGGTTTGAACGGATCTCGGAGACGCAAGCTCGTCGCTAGTCGGGGCCATTTCGATCGCACCGTTCATGTCTGACCTGCCGTGTTCGATCGCGCGGGGGTCCATGGCCCACATCCGGTCCAGACCCTTCGAAAAAATCGCTCCGTGACGGCCGAGCCGATCGGTCCGCCCGTGCCTGGAGCTTAGGGACGAACCGCTAACGAACGGGTAAGGCAGGGTTCTAGAGCAACCCTCCGGAGCCGACGCGTTTGGGCACCGCCGATGCCATCCATTTAGATACACCGCCGACTGAACATGTTTAATTATCGGTTAACTTGCAACCTCTAAGCTTATGCAATGGTGGTTTCAACCTGGCACAGTGCACTGACAAAGGCGATCGATGGCCACGAAGAAGGACGGCATCGCAGAAATGCTTGTTCCACGACTCCGCCGCTACGCGCGCGTTCTTGCGGGGGATGCGCCAACCGCTGCCCTCCTGGCACGCGAGGCCGCATCGGCCGCCACCGCATTTTCGGAGGTGGGTGATCGCAGCGGGACGTCATTCGAGATGTATCGCGCCGTCAGTCGTCTATGGCGCAGTCTGGGTGCGAGCTGTCACGGGAACCAAGCGCCATTGGGCGATGGTTCGGCTCCCGAGCAGCGGCGAATAGCTCGCATGTCGCCACGCGCGCGCGAGGCCTACCTGTTGACGGGCATGGAAGGCTTCACGCCACGCGAAGCTGCGATGCTCATCGGCGGATCAGAGGCCGAAGTTCGCGATCTCATCGAGCAGGCGAAAGCCGAGACACGGCCGCAGGACGCCGGGCGGGTCGTCATCATCGAGGACGAGTTTCTCATTGCTCGCGATCTGGAGCAAATCGTCCTTGGCCTCGGACACACAGTCGTTGGTCGCGCCCGCAACCGGAGTGCGGCACGAGACCTTATTTCGTCCTGTAAACCGGACTTGATACTGGCGGACATTCAACTTTCGGACGACAGCAGCGGCATCGACGCCGTCAATGACATTCTCCAGGAGTTGGGTGGAGTGCCCGTGATCTTCATCACGGCGTTTCCAGCGAGCCTGATCTGCGCCCAGCGGCCCGCCCCGACCTTCCTGGTCGGGAAGCCGTACGATCCGACCGAGGTGCGCTCTGCGATCGCCCAGGTCTTGTACTTCAACGCGAAGTCCTGCTTAACCCCACCAGTTACGGACGGGGCGGATGGTCCGCCGCTCGTCCGGTTTGCAGGTTGAGGCCGCCTAGCGTTTCGGGAGCAGAGCAAAGTCCTTGCCGGCGGTCGAGACACTCGCCGGCCAGCGTCCCTTTTCGACGGCGTGGATGAAGTCGCCGACGACAGCGTTGAACCCGGCCGGCTCTTCGAGATTGATTCCGTGCCCCGTCTTCGGGAACACCATCAAACCGCACCGCGGAATATGGCGCTTCATGAAAACCGAGATATCGAGGGTACCGTCGTCCTCGTCGCCGCAGACAATCAGCACGGGGTCCTGGATTGCCTTCAGCTCAGCTTCTCGCTCGAAGAATGGGACACGCCGCGCCTGCACGCCGCGCATGGTCAACGCACGACCGATCGAGGCACCGTCGATGAACTGCGCCTTGAACTCGGCGTAGCCCCTCGGGTCCTTGATAAGCAACTGCTGGCGGGCCGGGCCGGCCAAGTACAGCTCTCCGAGCGCCGCTATACCATCGCGCTCAATTCTCGCGGCCATCTCTTCGGACTCGCGTCGGAAGCGCGCGATGGTGGCTGCATCGCGCGTCGAGCCGGTGCCAGCGCCCGCAGCAGTAATTGACAGTCCCTTGCCGGGATGGCGGATCGCGAATTCGATCGCCGCCGTTGCGCCCATCGACAGGCCCACGACATGTGCCTTCCCGACGCCGACACCCCCGATCACATCGGCGACGTCGTCGGCCGCACGGGCTTGCGAATAACTTTCATGGTCCGCAGGAACATCCGACGGTGGCCAGCCGCGGGCCTGATAGGTGATGCAACGGTAGCGCCGCGAGAAGTGGCGGACTTGCGTTTCCCATGACAAATGATGGCCTGCGAACTCGTGGACGAAGACGATCGGATCGCCCGATCCCGTGTCCTCAACGTAGAGCCTCACACCATCGCTTGCCGTCACGTAGGAGCGCTTTGTCGCTGTGCTCATTCGGTTCCATCCTCTGTTGTGCGGTCACGGCCTGCCCGTATTACGGGCTTACGACAGACGATCACCTTGGCGAGGAAGGAAGTCCAGCCGGCAACCGGAGCCAGGCCTGCCGTGCGAAAGAGCGCGTCCAGGTCGTCAGTGGCGTAACTTTCGAAAAAAGGTTCGTGAAAGCGCACGGGGAACGCTTCGAGGAGACCGTCCCAGGCCGTCCGATCGCCCATCTGCAAGCTGTCGACGAAAATCAGGAGGCCTCCGGGTTTGAGGACCCGGGCCACCTCGGCCGAGATCAGGCGGCGCGCATCGGGTGGGAGCTCGTGGAAAAGGAATATAGTCGTCACCATGTCCTGACTGGCAGCGTCGAGCGGCAATGTTTCGGCGTTGGCGCGAAGCAGCTGGGCCGGCCTCAGCCCCGCGAGATGGCGCCGTGCCTCGACGAGATAACTCTCGGACAGATCCACTCCTGTGAGGTTCATCGCGGGGTAGGTCAGCCTGACGTCACGGAGGAAGCGGCCTGTGCCGCAGGCGACGTCGAGCAGCGAGAGGCGTCGCTGGTCGCTGCCACGCGCGAAATCTGCGATCGGCCTCAGGGCCTCCCGCCGCATGGCGGCGGCACCCCCGAGAAACAGCGTCTCGACCTGCACGTCGTAGAGGCGGGCTGACTGCTCCGACAGATACCCGCCCGTTTGATAGTGAAAGTCCTGGGCGTAGTAGTCTGGCACGTCATGCGCGCCTGCTGCCTCGAGCGCGGTTCCCGCATCCGCGTCCGCTCTGCGGCGCAACGTTTCCGGCAGATCGGCCAGCATGGCGCGTGCGCGCTCGATAGCGTCGAAGGGCCCCAGGCCATCTGCGAGCGGCGGGAACAATCCATCGCGCACGGCTTCCGCGTCGCGCCGGAAGAGATGCCCGAGCTCGGTCAGGATTTCGCGCTCGGCGGGCGCAGGTCGCAACGGGGTATGGCGAGGCCGTAGACCGAGGCGGTCCGACTGCCACCTGACGAGACGATTGAGCGAGAGATACCAGCCGAAGCGGAGCGCCTGTGTCGCTCCCTGCAGCCCCATTCCGAAAACGTCAGCCATGGCCATTCCTATGCGCGCGCAACCCAGTGCTTGCCTACGAGGTCGGCATCGACGCCGGAAACTGCAATGGCCGACTATCAATGCGCTTGGAACAAAGAAAACCCGCCTCAGGCCTTGATCTCCTGCCGGAGGCCCTTTGAATCGAGCGGTGGCTCGGGAGGGAAGGTATCGGCAGTGCCTTCGAGGATGCGCCCTGCCGTCCACGCGCAGGCGCATGCATCGAGAAAATCGTCCGCGCCGGCCGCCGACAGGCGAAAACAGGTTTCCGCGAGAAAGGCCTCCGAAAAGCCCCTGGCCACAAGCAAATTCCGGCGGAGCGCAAGGCCGGCCGGATGAGGGCGTGATTTGACCTTTTTGGGTTCTGCGAGGGGCTGCTTGGCGTTCATGGCCCAGAAGGCCACTTCGGGATGGCACTCGTAGACGCGCCGCTGCATGGCTGGAGTCATGACAGCGTCGATCTCCCTGATGCGCGGAAAGAGATGCCAAGCCTGTTTGGAAATCTTGCGCGGTGGATCCGACGTCTCGAGCGCGGCGGCACATGCCGCGGCGTAGTCTCCGGCCATGACCGCACGGCGTGACGGAACGGCAAAAACGGAGGATTGCCGTGGTCCCAGCTTCCCACGGGCGGCGACGTCGGGTTGCCTTCCGCCGATGCCGGTGCGTTCCGGCAATCCGATCGGCATGTCGATCGCAATCACCTGCGGATCTTCCGGCAGGGCCACAACGTCCGCGAACGAGGCCACGATCCGCGCCGATGGGGCGCTCGCGCCCGAGCGATCCCACAGGACCACCAGCCATCCGGCCGGACACCCATCGACCCCTGCGACCCAGGCGCTCATCGGTCGAGCTGTCGCAGGCAGCCAACGAGTTCCAACTCGTCGGCACCGCCGCTTCGTGCCACGACCATTTCGACACCGTTCACGGCGCGCTCGAAAGCTATGGCATTTGTGGTTCGGTCCCACAGCTTGTAGCCGAGCCACAGGGCACCCATCAGATCCCCCGTGCCGTTGGCAACGCGATCATGCCGGGCCACGTCGAGCTGGATCGCCGGAGCTGGCCCCTCGATGAGTACGTTGCCGAGTAAATCCGCTTGTTCGGTCGGAACCGAGGTCACGATCGCCGTGGGCCAATGGTGCGTTACGGCGACGCGGCAAGCATCCTCGACGGTTGCAACCGTTTCCCCGGACAGCCAGCCGCATTCGAAGCGGTTCATCTTGACGACGTCCGCCAGAGGCACCAGCCGATCGCGAATGGCCTCGGCGGCGTCACGAGCGATGTAGAGCCCCTTTGGATCGTCGCCGAGCACGGGATCGCAGACGAAGATCGCGCGAGGCCGCGTACGCTTTACGCGTTCCACGGCGCCGCGCGCAAAGCTGACATGTTCGGGGCTTGGCAGATAACCGGTCAGAATGGCGTCGATCGACTCGAGCCAGCCATTCGCCGTAAGCGCATCGAGCATCCGCTCGAGCAACTCCGGGGCCACGCGTTCGCCTGCAAACCGAGCGTGTCCCGGATGGTTCGAAAGCAGGATGGTCGGCAGCGCGATGACCTCGTGACCGAGCGCCTGCAGGGCCGGCACTGCGGCCGAAAGACCGATCGCCCCGCGTGCGACTTGTGACGAGATGGCAAGGACGCGTGCCACGCTGGGACCTCAATAAACGTTGGCTTCACGCAACGGCGCATTACGGGTGACCCTGTCGAAGCCTAGCCGACCGACGTCGATCGTCCGATAGCGGCCGTGGATGACGAGTTCCGCGATGGCGCGGCCCACCCCGGGCGAATGCTGCAAGCCGTGCCCAGAGAAGCCGCAGGCCATGACAAAGGAAGGGAGGTCTGGGTGGCAGCCGAGTAGCGCGTTGTGGTCGAGCGTGTTGACATCGTAATGGCAGCACCATGCGTTGCGGACTTTGAGCGTTTCCATAGCCGGCACCCGCGCGGCGAGCCGCGGCCAGATCTCACCTTCGAACTGGCTATGATCGATATCGAAGTCCTCAGCGTCGGGATCGTCATCTTCGGATGGCGCGATGCCGGTCAGGAAAGTATGTCCCTCAGGCCGGAAATACAGGCCCGACGTGTCGATCATCAGGCCCGCTCCGGGGAGCGGTGTCGGGCAATCGATCACGAACACGTATCGCTTTCGGGGCCGCACAGGGAGGTCGAGACCGGCAAGTCGCGCGACTTTGGCCGAATGCCAGCCGGCGGCGCAGATCACCGTTCCCGTGGAGATGCGTGCGCCGCTTGCGAGGCACACGCCCTCGATGCTCCCACCTACGAGTTCAATCCCGACAGCCTCGTCGGCGAGATAGGTGACGCCTCTTGCGATGGCCCCTCTGCGAAAAAGCTGCACGAGAGAGGCAGGGTCCACCCATCCCTCCCCGGAGCGTCCCCAGCCTGCAGCTCCGAGACCATCGATCGAGAGCCAGGGGAAGCGTCGCTCTATGTCGACGGTCTCCAACAACTCGGTGTCCGCACCCAGGCTCCTCTGCAGTGCGATGTTGGCCTCCAGGATCGGCCGCCCTTCGGGGGTTGCCATGATCATGTAGCCGCGCTCGCGAAACGAGATGTCGGCGTCTGCACCGAACTCGGACTTGATGCCCTTGAAGAAGCCGACACCGAATTGGGACAGCCGGATGTTCTCGGCCGTCGAAAACTGCTGGCGGATGCCGGCCACGGCGCGACCGCTGGCGCACCATTGGTAGCTGGGATCCTTCTCTACAACGATCACTCTGCCTTTGAAGCCATCGCGCTTTAGGAAATAGGCAATGGCGCTGCCAACCGCTGCGCCGCCGATGATCACGATGTCTGCCACGTGCTCTGTCATGGAACCACCTTCGCAAAAGCCAAGGCGGGAGGGAAGCGGTCGCATCTTTGGCCAACGCGATTTATTGATCCGATCGGTTTCCTTTCGTCTGCGATCGTGGCATCGGTGTTGCTCGACACCGACATCTCACTTGGGAGTGCCCGCATGGCCATCCGTCCTCGACGCAGCGCGCTCTATATGCCGGGCTCGAATGCTCGTGCCATCGAGAAGGCCAGGTCGCTGCAGGTCGATGCTGTTATTCTCGACCTCGAAGACTCGGTGGCTCCCGAGGCCAAGGATGTCGCCCGGGATCAGGTTTGCGCTGCGGTCAAAGCGGGCGGCTTCGGCCCCCGAGAGGTGGTGATCCGGGTCAACGGCCTCGATACGACATGGGGCGAGGCGGATGTCGCGGCGGCGGCTGCTGCCGGCCCTGATGCTGTGCTGCTGCCAAAGGCCTCGAGTGCTGCCGACATCGATCGGTTGACCGGCCTTCTCCGCCGTGGCGGCGCACCCGACAGCACGCGCGTGTGGGCCATGATCGAGACGACGATCGGGATTTTGAACTTGCCCGAGATTGCCGGAGCCGCACGGCACCCCGGCGCTCGCCTTGCTTGCTTCGTCGTCGGCCTCAACGATCTCGTGAAGGAGACCCGGATCAGTCTCGACGAGCATCGGACTGCCGCCCTCTACTGGTTGTCGGCGAGCGTCACCGCGGCTCGCGCTCACGGCATCGATGTGCTCGACGGCGTCTGGAACAACTTCCGGGACATGGAAGGCTACCGTCGCGAGTGCCTGCAAGGCCGCGCGCTGGGCTTCGATGGCAAGACCATCATTCACCCGGACCAGGCTTCGGCGGCCAACGTGTTGTTCCAACCCGAGGCGAGTGAGGTCGACTGGGGTCGCAAGATCATCGCCGCCTTCGAATTGCCCGAGAACAAGGGTCGCGCCGTGATCGGGCTCGAGGGTAAGATGGTGGAATTGCTGCATCGCGACGCGGCACTGCGGACGGTCGCGATTGCCGACGCGATCACCGCTCGCGAGCGGGTGTGACACTCTTTCATCCTGACCTCACCGAGCGTAGCCGAGTTGGACCAATCATGCCGAGTTCGCCCGTTCTCGACCGTACGTTCGCTGCTCTCGCTGATCCGACACGCCGCGCGATCCTCGAGCGTCTCTCGGCTGCGGACCGCATCACGGTGTCCGCACTGGCGACGCCGTTCGCCATGTCGCTCCCCGCCGTGCTGAAGCACGTTGGCGTGCTGGCGGAGGCGGGCCTTGTCACTCGCGAAAAGATTGGTCGGGTCGTCTATTGCCGGATCGAACCCGCGCCTTTGCGCGACATGCTCGGGTGGCTAGCGCGCTACCACGTTCTCGGGCCGGAACGGCGCGAAGCTCCGGCAAAAACCGTTGCTCCTTCTGAAAAGAAGCCTGACCCACCATCGAAGCGGGCGGCTCGCGGCCGCAAGAAGGCGACGGAGGCGGCTGTCATCGAGCGGCGCCGCAAGAAGCCCGCCGCCACGAAGGCAGCGAAGCCTTTAGCCGCTGCCAAGAGGCGTCGCACGCGCACCCCGGTCAGCGCGAACCAACGCCGGGTGGCGAAGCGAGTGAGAGGTGCCGGTCGGCGGCGCTGAGGGCAGGAATTACGGAAAGGGCGGCCCCACGGCCGCCCTCTCGCCTGTCGATGAGGACCCGAAGCTACTACTTCTTCGGCGGAAAGTAGTGGTCAGCCGTGAGCGTGTAAGGCGGGAACATGAACCGCTTGGCTGGGACGACCTTCGCCGCATAGGCTTTCTGGCTGTCGTAGATCTTTTTGAAGACCGGGTTCTTCTCGGCCTCGGCCTGCGCTACGGCATCCCAAGCCTTCATGAACTCGACGTTGATCTCCGGTGGTGTGGGCAGGATCTTGACGCCGTGCTTTTCCTGCATCTCCTGAATGGCGTCGGCATTGAGCTTCTGCCACCAAACGCTCCACTTCACGAACACCTCGGTAGCGGCCGCTTTGATAATCTCGCGGTGCTGCTCGGAAAGGCTGTCCCAAACCTCCTTGTTGAACATGACGTTAGCAACGGGCGCGCTCTCGTGGACGCCCGGCGTGTAGTGGTTCTTCCAGATCAGATGCAGACCGAGGCGAACGTCCTCGATGCCGCCGACCCATTCGGCGCAGTCGATCGCGCCACGCTCGGCCGCCGGAGCGATTTCACCGCCCGGCATGTTCACGACGGCCATGCCCATCTTGGCGTAGATCTCGGCCGTGATGCCGGTCTGCCGGCACTTGATTCCCTTGAACTGTGCGAGACCTTCGATCGGCTTACGGAACCACCCCAGTGCCTGCGGACCTGGGCTATAGAGCGGGATGGCGTGGACGTTGAGCTTCATGTCCTTCTGCAGAAATTCCTCGTAAAGGGCCATGCCGCCGCCCTCGTAGAGCCAGCCAAGGAAGTCCATGGCATCCATGCCGATCACGCCAGCCGGCGTGTTCGAGAACAGCGTGAAAGCCTTGTTCTTGCCGGTCCAGTAGTAGTCGATCGAGACGGCGCCATCGATGACCTTCTTGTGCGTCGCATCGAGCACCTCGAACGGCGGTACGATCTGGCCGCCCGGCGCCGCGTCGATCTTCAACTGCCCAGCCGTCAGCTTATCGACGCGCTCGGCCAGCATTCTGAACGCGTCATGGGCCGTCGAGTTCGCGGGAAAGCTCGACTGCATCTTGAGGGTGCGACTCTGGGCAACCGACGGATCTGTGAGGCCTAGTGACGCCACCAATGCGGCGGCTGCCAACAGTGCGTGCTTCCTGATGTTCATTGCGCTCCTACCTCTCGGGGGGGCCGATCGTCGGTGCCCCTTCTGATGGACGGGAGGAGGATAGCGCATGATCGGGCGCCAACGCCACCATGGGACGTGGACGAATCGTTGTTGCAAAATCCGTCGCAGCGAAGGCGTCGCCAACGCTGCGACGTACCTCGTTACTGCCGTGGCGGGAAGTAGTGATCCGCTTGCAAAGTGTACGGAGGAAACATGAAGCGCTTTGCAGGAACAACCTTGGCGGCGTAGGCCTTCTGACTGTCATAGACCTTCTTGAAAAAGGGGTTTTTCGCGCTCTCCGCCGCCGCGACCGCGTCCCAAGCCTTCATGAATTCGATATTGATCTCGGGCGGCGTCGGGAGAATTTTCACTCCGTGCTTCTCCACCATTTCCGCCATCGCCTCGGCGTTGAGCTTCTGCCACCAGATGCCCCAGCGCACGAACGTTTCGGTGGCCGCCGATTTGATCACCTCTTGATGCACGGGCGACAAGCTGTCGAAGACGGACTTGTTCAGGATCAAGCTGTTCACCGAGGCGCTCTCGTGCACACCCGGCGTGTAGTGGTTCTTCCAGATCGTGTGCAGTCCGAGACGCATGTCCTCGATCCCGCCGACCCACTCGGCACAATCGATGGCTCCGCGCTCGGCGGCTGGGGCGATCTCGCCGCCCGGCATGTTGACGACGGCCATGCCCATCTTGGCGTAGATCTCGGCGGTCATGCCGGTCTGCCGACACTTGATGCCTTTGAACTGGGCGAGGCTCTCGATCGGCTTGCGAAACCAGCCGAGTGCCTGCGGGCTTGAAGCAAAGATCGGATAGATGACGATGTCGAGCTTCAGCTCCTTCTGGAGAAGCTCATCGTAGAGTGCCTGGCCACCACCCTCGTAGAACCAGCCGTAGAAATCCATATGGTCCATGCCGACGACGCCGGCAGGTGAGTTCGAGAAGAGCGTGAACGCCTTCTGCTTGCCGATCCAGTAGTAGTCGATGGAAACAGCTCCATCGATGACCTTCTTGTGCGTGGCATCGAGCACGTCGAAAGCCCCGACAATTTGTCCGGCCGGCGCTGTGTCGGCCTTGAGTTGGCCGCCTGTCAGCTTTGAAATGCGGTCCGCCCACATTTTGAAGCCATCGTGAGCCGTCGATGACGCCGGGAAGCTCGATTGCATCTTCAATGTGCGCGGTTGCTGGGCTTGGGCAGACGCCATGGCAGCCAGGGACGCGGCGACGGCCAGAATGGCACCGGTCGCCTTGACGGTTCGAAGCATTCTCTCGGGCTCCTTTGATGGACGCGACGACAGCCGCGCGTTCCCGCCTCCCGGGAACGCCCCAAGATATCCACCGACCATCGATGACCCGCCAGCGGAACCGATTGCAAGGCCTGAGGAAAATATTGGCGTAGTGACGACTTATTGGGCGCTCAGCCGATGCTCCGCAAATGCGATGCGCAGATCCTTCTTCGAGATTTTTCCGGTCGCCGTCAGGGGCAGGCTGTCCACGAATACGACGTCGTCCGGCACCTGCCACTTGGCGAGCTTGGCGGCAACGTGCGCCAGAATCTGCTCTTTGCTAGGGTCTGCACCGGGGGCCTTCACAACGACAAGCAGCGGACGCTCGGTCCATTTCGGATGCGGCACGGCAATCACGGCAGCATTCGCGACGCCGGGACAGCCGATCGCCACGTTCTCGACGTCGATGGATGAGATCCATTCGCCGCCAGATTTGACCAGATCCTTTGTGCGATCGACAAGAACCAGCCAGCCGTCCGGCGTAATAGTGGCGACGTCGCCTGTCCCAAACCATCCGTCCTTGTCAAACGCCGCCCTGGTCGCTGCCTCGTTGCCGTAGTAGCCCGAGATCACCGCGGCACCGCGCACGTAAAGCTCACCCTGAGACGCGCCATCGTGAGGCAATCGGTTGCCCTCGGCATCGACGATCTTCATCTCGACACCGTACATGCGCCGACCCTGACGGCTCTTGATGTCCATCTGCTCTTCGAACGGCAGGGTCCGCTCCTCCGGCGTCATTTGAGTCACTGTGCCGACCGGGCTCATCTCGGTCATGCCCCAGCCGTGGACGATGTCGATGCCGTAATCGCGCTCATAGGTGGCGAGCGTGGCGCGCGCGATCGCCGAGCCGCCGGTCAAGATACGTGAGAGACTTTCCGGCTTGCGGCCGCGCTTTTTCATTTCGTCCAGCAGGCCGAGCCAGACGGTTGGGACGCCCCATCCGCCCCACACCTTTTCCTTGTCCATAAGGTCGAACAGGCTCACGCCGTCGAGCTTGGGGCCCGGCATGACAAAAGGCGCGCCGGTCAACGTGACGAGAAACGGCAAGCCCCAGGCGTTGGCGTGAAACATCGGCACGACCGGCAGAATCGGCCGCGTCGGCATGAACGAGCCTTGCGCGGCCGCCAGCACGAAGAAGGTATGCAGCAGGTTCGAGCGGTGCGAGTAGAGCGCGCCCTTGGGGTCGCCGGTCGTTCCGGAGGTGTAGCAGAGGGCACAGGCCGTATTCTCGTCGAGGTCGGGCCAAACGATGTCGGGCGCACCATCGGCCAGCAGCTCCTCATAGCACAGCAGGCCCCGGATCGGCTCGCCGGCGGGCATGTGCGCGCGATCAGTCAGCGCCACATAGGTGCGGATCGGCGTGAACGACGACTTTAGCTTCTCGACCAGGGGCACGAATGTCGTGTCCAGAAACAGCATCGTGTCCTGGGCGTGATTGACGATGTAGGTCATCTGCTCGGGAAAGAGCCGCGGATTAATGGTGTGGCAAACGGCGCCAATTCCGGAGATGGCAAAGTAGAGCTCGAAATGCCGGTGCGTGTTCCAGGCCATGGTCGCGATCCGGTCACCCGGTTTCACCCCGAGCCTCAGGAGCGCATTGGCCAGCCGGACGACGCGAGCCCGAGTCTCGGCGTAGGTCTGCCTGTGGATGGTGCCTTCGACGGTCGCGGTCACGATCGGACTCGTCGCGTGCACCTCGGCTGCGTAGTCGATCAGGCTCGAGACCAGCAGAGGCCGGTCCATCATCTGGCCCTTGAGCATTCTCACTTCCTCCCGGATAAGCTTTGCGTGAAGGGTAGCGGCCAGGGACGGGCGCGCCAAGGGCGGAGCGGATCGAACGGCCTCGAGGCCGAGTATTCGCCAGCGGCAATGCGAAGAAGGGAAGTCAGATGGCGAAGGTCGATGTCGAGGCACTCGGCGACGTGGTCGTGGTTCGTCTCTCGAACCCACCAGTGAACGCTCTGGCGCACGGCGTACGGACTGGATTGCAGGCTGCGGTCAGGGCGGCGAACGCAAACCCGGCAATCAAGGCCATTGTCGTGACCGGCCAGGGGCGCGCCTTCTCGGCCGGGGCCGATATTGCGGAATTCGCTGCCGGGCTCAAACAGCCGGGGCTCCCCGAGGTGATCGACGAGCTGGAAGCCTCGGCGAAGCCCGTGGTCGCGGCGGTCAACGGCTTGGCGCTAGGCGGTGGTCTCGAGGTGGCCCTCGGGTGCCACTACCGCGTCATCGATCGCTCGGTAGCGCAGCTCGGCTTGCCCGAAGTTAAGATCGGTATTCTACCCGGCGCGGGCGGGACACAGCGCCTGCCGCGCCTGATCGGCGTCGAGGCCGCGCTCGACATGATCGTCTCTGGCAACTTTATCAACGCGGCCGCGGCAGAGAAAAACGGACTTGCCGACCGGGTCGCCGAGGGCAACGTGGTCGAGGCGGCCGTCGCCTATGCCCGCGAGCTCGTGGCGGCCGGCAAAGGCGCCCGCCCGCTCTCCGCCAAGCGCATCGAGCCGTCGTCCATCCCGAGCGATCTCTTCGACAAAGGTCTGGCCACCCTCGGCAAGCATCCGTCCGGCCCCATGGCCGCCAAGCACTGCATCGCGGCCGTCGAGGCTGCTGTCGGGAGCGACTACAGGTCGGGTGTCGCGCGCGAGGCGGCTCTCTTCGCCGAACTCGCTGCTAGTCCCTATGCCAAAGCGCTGCAGTACGCCTTCTTCGCGGAACGTAAGGCGGCCGACATTCCCGATATCGGCAAGGACGTGAGGCCACGGGCCGTCGAGACCATCGGTGTCGTCGGTGCGGGAACAATGGGTGTCGGCATTTCGCTCGCGTTCCTGCAGGCCGGCTTTCCGGTCACCGTCGTCGAGATGAAGCCGGAAGCACTTGAGCGGGGTCTCGGCCGCATCCGCGAGACAATCGCGTCCAACGTCAAGCGTGGACGCATGGCGCAAGACAAAGCCGATAAGCTTCTATCCGGGCTCACCGGCTCGCTCGACTTCAACGACCTTCGGAACGCCGACTTCATCGTCGAAGCGGTCTTCGAGAAAATGTCCGTGAAGCAGGACGTGTTTCGCAAATTGGACGCGGTCGCTAAGAAAGGCGCTGTGCTGGCGTCGAACACCTCGACGCTTGACGTAGACCAGATCGCGGCGGTTACCGGCCGGCCCGAGGATGTGCTCGGCACGCATTTCTTTTCGCCGGCGAATATCATGCGCCTGCTTGAGGTCGTCCGGGGAGCGAAGACCGCGAAGGACACCTTGGCCACGGCCATGGCGGTTGCAAAGCGCATCAACAAAGTCGGAGTCGTAGCCGGTGTCTGTTTCGGCTTCATCGGCAACCGCATGGTCGAGGCCTATCTCGAGGAAGTCCAGGCGATGCTGCTCGAGGGCGCAACGCCGGCCGAGATCGATGGCGCGCTCGAGGCCTGGGGTCTGGCCATGGGTCCGAATGCCATGATGGACCTTGCCGGAATCGACGTCGGCTACCTGATCCGCCGTGAGCACCCGCTCTCCGAAGAGCGCCGTCGCCTCTACCGGGTGACGGACAAGATCTCCGAACTCGGCCGTCACGGCCAGAAAACCGGTGCGGGTTATTACACATATGATGGCCGAACGCGCATTCCCGACCACGCTATTGTCGCCATGTTCGAGGAGGAAGCGCGCGCGCAAAAGATCAATCGGCGCACACTGGCGCCCGAGGAGATCGTCGAGCGGTGCCTCTTGCGCCTCGCCAACGAGGGAGCCCAGCTTCTCGATGAGGGGATCGCGCTGCGAGCCTCCGACATCGATACCATCTACCTGACCGGCTACGGCTTCCCGGCTTGGCGAGGCGGGCCCATGTGGCAGATCGAGAATGCCATCGGCCTCGAGGAGACGGCCGCAAAGGTTCGCGCCTACGAGACGAAGTACGGTCCGCGCTGGAAACTGGCGCCCCTGATTGAGAAGTGCGCGCGAGAAAGGGGCTCATTGGCGACGGCCGGGAAGGGGTAGGGTAGGCGAGGCCGCGCGGGCTCATCGCTGTTACGTCGACACGTGCGGCGCAGCCCCGCGGCCCATGATCCGATCGATCTCGTCTGGCCCATAGCCGATCTCGGCCAGCACTTCGGCGGTGTGTTCCCCGAGTTGCGGCGCCGGCAACTTGTCCTCGCGCATGCCGCCCGAGAACCTGTTGGCGATTTTCGTGCGCCGGATGGTGCCTTCGCTGGGATGTTCCTCAGTCTCGAAGAAGCCGACATCGGCAAGATGCGGATCGTCGAAGAGATCGTCGATCGAATTGTACCGAGCTGCCGGGATCTGCAACTCATCGAAGATGGCGATCCAGTCCGCAGTCGCCTTCTGAAGGAGGCCTTCTGCCCTGACATCGAAATAGGCGTCGGCATTCTCGCTGCGCAGTTGAGCGTTGCGAAAGCGCGGATCGTCTTGCAACTCCGGGCGGCCTATGGCGCGGAAGAATGCGAAGGCCTGCGCATCGGTGTTGGGGCTGATCGTGATGTAGCTGTCCTTCGTCGGTAACGGCCGGTAGTCGGGGGACAGCAGTCGGTTGTCGCCACTCTCGCCCGTCGGAGGAATGAACGTAGCGGCGCCCATGTGCTCGGACGTTACGAACGAGGCCATGTTCTCGAGCATCGGCACCTGGATCGCCTCGCCCCGGCCGGTCTTCTCGCGGCGATAGAGTGCGAAGCCGATCGCCTGGGCGGCGATCAGGCCGGAGACGTGATCGGTCATCACCATCGGCACGAAGCGAGGTTCCCCAATGGCACGCTCGAACGTGCCTGCGACGCCCGAGAGACTCTGAATGATCGGGTCGTAGGCCGGCTTGTCGTAGTAGCGACCTCCCAGTCCGAAGGCGAGGATCGAGCAGTGGATCAAGCGCGGGTTGAGCTTCTGCAGCGAGGTCGCATCCAGGCCCGCCCGCTCGAGCGCGTTGGGTCGGACATTCGAGACGAACACGTCCGCGCCCTCAATCAGCTTGAGCATGGCAGCGTGACCGGCCGCCGCCTTGAGATCGAGCACAATCGAACGCTTATTGCGATTGAAGTTGAGAAACTTGCCCGACATGCCGGGATTACGCGTGCCCCTCGCCATGGTGCGCAGAAGATCGCCGCCACCAGGCGCCTCGACCTTGATCACATCGGCGCCCTGGTCCGCGAGCGTGCGCGTGCAGATCGGCCCTACGACCACCGACGTCTGGTCGATCACGCGAATGCCGTCGAGTGGTCCGCCGCCCATGCGATGCTCTCTCTCGTCTTCATCCGCGCCGCTTCTTCGATCGAAGATCGATCATTCCCGGCGCATGGCGCGGGTCGGACTGGTCTGGAAACAAGACATGCTTCTGGATCTTCTGGGTGCCAGTTGTGGGCAGGCTCTCGGCAAAACAGATCCAGCCGGGCGCCTTATAATAGGCCAGCCGCTCGTTACAGAAACGAAAGATCGCCTCGGCGGTGTCCGTCCCCGATGCACCAGACCGTGTCACGATGCAGGCCAGCACTTCCTCCTCGCGCACCTCGTCCTTTACGGCGAGTACAGCAGCTTGCGCCACATCCGGATGCGTCAGCAGGGTGGCTTCGACCTCCGCCGCAGCGATGTTCTCGCCCGAACGCCTGATGATGTTCTTCTTGCGATCGACGAAATGGTGCATGCCGTCCGAACCACGCCAGACAGTATCCCCCGTGTGGAACCAGCCGCCTCGCCACCCCTTCTCCGTTTCCTCGTCGTTCTTTAGGTAACCCGAGAAGGCGCCTCTTCGTGGCGTTGCCGCGGAATGGCGCACCACCATCTCGCCGGGCGTGTGGTCGGCCACGTCTCGGTCGTTGTCGTCGACGACGCGGACGTCGAAGCCGGGTACGGCCTTGCCGAACGCTCGCGTGCCGACTTGGCGCGGATGGTGGGTGTCGCCGAGCACCCGGCAGAACTCGGTCATGCCCCAGATCTCGATCAGTGGAAAACCGAAGCGCGTTTCGAACACGCTATGCAACTCGGGTTCGATGCCTGCGCCAATTCCGAAGCGGACGGTGTGATCACGGTCAGCTCCGGATGGCGGCTGGTTGAGCAGCATCGGCGCAACGATTCCCAGATAGTGGACGATCGTCGCCCGTGTCGCCTTGACCTCCCGCCACCAGCGCGTCGGGGCAAACCGATCGGTTTGAACTTGGCAGCAGCCCGCCGCTACGGCGCCGAACAGTGAGACGACGCCGGCGTTCAAATGGTAAAGTGGCAGCGGGTTATAGATGCGGTCTCTGCCAGGATCGAGAGCGGCCAATCCGCCAAGGTTCGCATACCAGGCGCCGCAGCTCACTTCGTAGCCGTGCGAAAGCATGCAGCCCTTCGGGCGCCCTGTCGTGCCGGACGTGTAGAGGATCTGCGCTTCGGTTGCGGGGTTCGGTGCTCCGGATACCGCAGGCGATGGGGCATTGGGAGGTGGAAGGCCGTCCTGCGGCAAATGCACAACAGGTCGATGCCGGCTTTCGGTCAGTGCTGCCCCGATCTGCTCCCGACGCGAACCGAGCGTGAGTATCAGCGCAGGCTCGGAGTGCTCGAGCAGGTAGGCGGTCTCGGCGGGGCGATAGTCCGGGTTGATGGGCACAATGGATGCGCCGAGCGAATTGAGCGCCAGGCGATGCAAGACGTGCTCTGGCCGGTTCTCTAGCAGCATCGCTACACGGTGCCCGAGGCCATAGCCGGCGCTACGGTACATCTCGATCAGTCGCCTGATCTCGCTATCGGCTTCCCCGTACGCGATCTCGTAACCGGCCCTCAGGTAGCTGCGGTCGGGGTTCGGGGGTACGGCGAGAAACGGCCGGTCCGACCAGCGAGTGACCGCGCTTGCCCAGAATTCGCCTATGGTAATGTCGTCGCGAACGTCCGCCATGCCCCCGCTGCTCCCGCCCTGCTGTTCGACGCGCCTACCCTTGCGTTCGGCATGGTAGAGTCATCCTGGCCCCCACCGCAAACGAAGCCGAGGCATGCGCACAGACCTCTTCGATTTCGAGCTTCCCGACGACCTGATCGCCCTCCGACCGGTCGAGCCGCGCGATGCGGCACGGATGCTCGTGGTGCGTCCGCCGTATCGGGTTCAGGGACAGGGCTGGGTCTCGCCGCCCGTGCTCGAGGATAGAATTGTCCGCGATCTGCCCTCGCTCCTTGCCCCGGGTGACGCCCTGGTCGTCAACGACACGAAGGTGATCCCGGCCGCGCTGGCCGGCACGCGGGAACGGAATGGCAATGTCGCCCGGGTGGCGTTCAACCTGATCAAGCGCATCGACGAGAGCCGGTGGCGTGCCTTTGCTCGCCCGGCCAAACGGCTCGAAGTTGGCGACCGGGTTATCTTCCAGGCGGAAGGTCGCGTGTGTCTGGCTGGCAGTCTGTCGGCGACCGTCACGGAGAAGGGCGAAGCTGGCGAAGTCGAACTCGCGTTCTCGCTGCACAGCGCCTTCCTCGACGAGGCCATCGCCGCGCTCGGTGACATGCCGCTGCCGCCCTATATCGCCTTGAAGCGTCCGGCCGACGATGCGGATCGCGCCAGCTATCAGACGATGTTCGCCGCACGCGAAGGCGCCGTCGCAGCACCTACCGCCGCGCTGCATTTCACGCCCGAGTTGATGGCTGCGTTGGCGGCGCGCGGCTTGGAGCGCCACACCGTTACGCTCCACGTCGGCGCGGGGACGTTTCTGCCGGTCAAGGCCGAGGACACGGACGCCCACCAAATGCACGCCGAGTGGGGTGAGGTCACTGCCGAGACAGCGGCAGCGCTCAACGACGTAAGGAAGCGTGGCAACCGAATTGTCGCAGTGGGGACCACGGCTTTGCGTCTTCTGGAGAGCGCGGCCGATCCGTACGGCCAGATCCAACCGTTCCGCGGCGACACGTCGATCTTCATCACGCCTGGTTACCGTTTCCGTGCCGTGGACGCGCTGATCACCAATTTCCACCTGCCGCGCTCGACTCTGTTCATGCTGGTCGCGGCGTTTGCCGGCCTTGACACGATGCGCACCGCCTACCACCACGCCATTCGCGATCGCTATCGCTTCTATTCCTACGGCGACGCGAGCCTTTTGTTCCGTGCGGTTTGAGCTACGCGAGCCCAGATGCTTGACCCGGTCTGACCAATGTGAATGGTGCTGTCCCGACGGTAAAGCATCCGAAAGCAGCGTATGACGCCCACGTTCTCCTTTCGCCTCCTTGCGACCGATGGCGCCGCGCGTCGAGGCGAGATCGTGACTCCGCGCGGTGTGATCCGTACGCCCGCGTTCATGCCGGTCGGCACCGTCGGCACGGTGAAGGCGCTCTATCCGGAGCAGGTACGAGACGCCGGCGCCGACATCATTCTCGGCAATGTCTATCACCTGATGCTCAGGCCCGGCGCCGAGCGCGTCGCGCGCCTCGGTGGCCTGCACAGCTTTATGCGTTGGAACGGACCGATCCTGACCGACAGTGGCGGCTTCCAGGTCATGAGCCTCAGTCAGATCCGTAAGATCACCGAGGAGGGCGCCACGTTCCAGTCGCATCTCGATGGCTCGCGGCACCTGCTGACGCCGGAGCGCTCCATCGAGATCCAGTGCCTGCTCGGTGCCGATATCCAGATGCAACTCGACGAGTGCATCGAGCATCCGGCCGAGCATTCCGAAGCCGAGCGCGCGATGGAGCTTTCGGTCCGCTGGGCCGAGCGCTCACGGGAGGCGTTCGAGCGACTGGCTAAGCCTGGCCAAGCGTTGTTCGGTATCGTGCAGGGAAGCGTCTACGACGACCTCCGCCGCCGCTCGGCCGAGGCGCTCGTCGCCATGGACCTCCCCGGATATGCGGTGGGCGGTCTCGCCGTCGGCGAGGGGCATGACATCATGCTCCGCACGCTGGAGAGCACGCTGCCGCATCTCCCGAGGAACAAGCCGCGCTACTTAATGGGCGTCGGTACGCCCGAGGATCTGATCGAGGCGGTCGCGCGGGGAATCGATATGTTCGATTGCGTCATGCCAACCCGCAATGGCCGCCACGGCCTCGCCTTCACCTGGGATGGTCGCGTCAACCTCAAGAATGCGAAGCACGCCGAGGACTTGTCCCCCATCGATCTGAACAGCACCTGCCCGGCCGCCCGCGACTATTCCCGCGCCTACCTTCACCATCTCGTCAAATCCGGCGAAATGCTCGGCTCCATGCTGCTGTCATGGGTGAATACGGCCTTCTACCAGGAGCTGATGGGTGCCATGCGCGCGGCGATTGAGGAGGGCCGGTTCGCGGCTTGGGCGGAGGCGACGAAGGAGCGCATGCGCGGGCAGAAACTGGAGTGACTGCGGTTATCGGTCGGCCGCGCCCCTCGCAGCGGCATCCGCCTCTCGCTCGCGGCGCCGCTCGTTGTGTACGACTCGCTCCCGATGCACCATGTAGACGCCGGATGCGATCACGATCGCTGCTCCAACCAATGTCCATTGATCCGGCACCTGGCCGAAGACGAGATAGCCACCCGCGACGTGGGTGATGAGCCCGAGATAGATGAACGGCGCCAGCGCGGACGCCGGGGCATGGCGGTAGGCGAGAATGAAGATGAAATGCCCCAGCCCGCCCCAGAACCCCATGGAGATCAGAAGCGCCCACGTCAGCGCATCCGTGGGCCAGACCCAATCGACCATGGCCAGCGGCCCCATCACGAAGGTTCCGGCAAGGAGCGAGTAAAACAGTGTGATTTCCGGCGCGTCGTACGTGGCGAGATAGCGCGTCAGCAACATGAACACGGCGTAGCAGAGCATCGAGCCAAAAGCGAAGACGAGCGCCGGCTCGAACGCTGTGAAGCCGGGCCGCACGGCCACCAGGATGCCTGAGAAACCGACCAGAATAGCGATCATCCTACGCCACCGGATCCACTCCCCGAGAAACGGTCCCGCCAGCAATGCGACCAGGAACGGTGCCAGGAAATAGACGGTCTGCGTCTGGTCCAGCCGAAGTGTGCGTAGTGCCAGGAAGTTCAGGAACGTCGATCCGAGCATCAGGCACGAGCGGGCGATCTGATGCCAGAACCGCTGCGTCGATAGGAGGCGCGGGATCGAAACGACCCCCATGACCATCAGGATCAGCACGAACTGGCTGACGAAACGCAGCCAGACGACCTGCGTGACTGGCAGCTTCGCCACCGAGGCCATGCATTTCGCGGTCGTGTCGAGGCACGAGAACAGGCCCAACGCCAGCAGCATGAATCCGATACCCTTGAGGGCATCCGGAGCGAGCGTCGTGGCCTTGGCTTTGCGCTGCATCGGTCTCGATGGCTCGGAGACGCCGGGCCGAATCCCGGACATGCGGGTGTCTATCATGAGGCGCCGAGAAGTGCGCAGAGTCCTCACGCACCGCAAGACATGAAGCCCCGCCCGGCAGTCAGTTGGTCGGCACAAGCGCGGCTCGGGCGAGCTTCATCGCGCCGAGCAACCACGGTATGGCGTGGTAGACGAGATCGAAGATGTCGAGCGGCTTCGACAGTGTCCCCGCCGCGAGCATCTTGAGTTTCTCCCAGATATGCGGCTCCGGCGAAAACGGGGCGAGACCGAGCGTCACGATGCCGATGATGACGACCCACCAGGGAACAGAGTCGAGCCACGCCATGGCCGTTGCCTCCGATTGGTGCCCCAAGGCACGCAGCTTTCGGTATTCTCGGCTCTCGCCGACGACAACGTCAGTGACATTGTCACGGCGATCCACGTCAGCAGCCCGCTTGACCTTTACTATCAGGGCCGCGGCAATTGCGGGGCTCGCCAAACCAGCCTAGCTTGGCGGCCGACATCACCCCCATCAACGCCGCTGTCCATCCGGAGCCCGCAATGAGCCAGAAGCCGGTCGTCCTCCTCGTGCCACCATCGGAAGAGACGGGAGAGCTCGCCAAGAGCCTCGCTCCCGCCCACATCGAGCTGGTGCTCGCCCAACCTGGGACGGATGCGTTTCAGGCCGCACTCCCTAAAGCCCAGTTCATGATCTGCTATCCGCACGTCAAGATGGAGGACGCCTTCTACATGGCCGCCCCGAATATCCGCCTGGTCCAGCTACTGTCTGCTGGCTACGATGCCGTGGACATCGAGGCCGCACGCCGTGCCAGGGTTCCAGTGTCGAACAACGGCGGCGCCAACGCCATCTCGGTCGCCGAGCACGCCATGATGCTGATGCTGACCGTCGCTCGTCGCGTCGTTTGGCAGCATGCCTCCGTTTCCGGCGGTCGCTGGCGTGGCAATGGCCCGCCCCCCGCCATGTACGAGCTCTATGACAAGACGCTCGGCATCGTCGGCCTCGGCAATATCGGCCGCAAGGTTGCGCGCCGCGCCCAGGCTTTTGGAATGAAGATCGAATACTACGACATTAAGCGTCTGACCGAGGACGAGGAGGACGCCCTCGGCGTCAAGTTCCGCCTCCTCACAGAACTCTTGAGACGCTCCGACTTCGTCTCACTGCACGTCCCGCTTAATGCCTCGACGAAGCATTTGATCGGCGCCCGCGAACTGGCGCTGCTGAAGCCGACCGCGATCCTCGTCAACACCTCCCGCGGCCCCGTCATCGACGAGACGGCCATGGCTCGGGCGCTGGAAGCCAAGAAGTTTTTCGGCGCCGGCCTCGACGTTTTCGACGAGGAGCCGCCGCCCTCCAGCAACCCGCTCTTCAATCTCGATAACGTGGTGCTGACGGCCCACTTCGCCGGGCCGACTTCGGACAACCACGTCGCCCGCTTCCGCAACGCGTTCGACAACGTCGAGCGCATGATCCGAGGCGACGCGCCGTTCTGGGTGGTGCCGGAACTGGCTCGGTAGAACGAAGCCATCTGACGACCCTGAGCTCGATCTCATGAGTGCGTTTGCGGCGACGGCGACTGGTCAATTGGCGCCGTCACACACGCTTTTGAAACTGGATCGGTCACGCGACACTCGCTGTCCGCGACGGGCGCGGGGCGCCGCCGGTCGAACCCTTACTTCAGGCCCAGCTAACGATGAGATGAGCACTCAGGTACAGGACGGAGGACGCAGTGCGCGCAGCCATGGGGTTACCGGCCCTCGCGGCCCTTGAAACGAAAACGGCCAAGCCCGAGGGGCTTGGCCGTATGTCGTAGTGCCGATGAGGACAGCGGATCAGAAGTTGATGCGGGTGCCCACGATGACCGTCTGGAAGTCGGAAACGCCGCTTGCACCGCTGTTGAGTGAAGCTGCGGCCCCGGTGAAGCCCGTCCCTTCGAGAGAGAAGTTCTTGTAGGTGGCGAAGAGCTCCATCGCCGCGGCATCGATGTGCTGCGTGATGCCGAGGCCCCACATATTGACCTCGCTCGTGCTCGTGCCGGAGTTGACCTGATTGAACCGGTAGTTGTTGTTGGCTGTCGACAGGAATGCCGATTGCTCGAGACCACCCTCGGAGACCATGTACTCGCCGAACAGTACCGTTTTACCGACACCGAAGAAGTTCTGCGAGATACCACCTGACAGGTACCACCATGTGAGGTCGGGACCAGCGTAAGCCGTCCCGGCCGCGGGTGCGCCGAAGCTACCGTCGATCTCACGTTGTCCAGCAGCACCGGTGACGAACAGGCCTGTGGCAACGTGCAGGATCGAGGCCGACCCTTTGATGTCGATCGCCTTGACATCGCAGTTCGTGGTGCAGCGCACAGTCGTGTCGCCGGCAACGATGCTGGGAGCGGGTCCGTTGAACTCGGTATCCTCTTGATAGCCGATGCCGGCTGCGAAGCGGAAGCCACCGAACTCGCCTGCATAGCGCAGCGCGACATCCCAATAGTTGTCCTCGGCGATCGCGGCCTGGAGCGTGAAGCCGGCGAGTGTCGGCGTCTCGTACAGAACGTGATTGCGACGACTCGTGTCGAACGATTCGTGGCCGCGGATAGCCGCGTTCCAGTTCAGGTTCGTATTTCCGAACACGCCATTCGTGCCTCGCAGCAGGAAGGCGCCATTGTACAGGGCGCTGTCCGGCGTCGACGCACTGCTCTTTTGACCGAGGTCGATCAGGATCAAGTTGTCGGTGGCTGTCGAGCCCTGCCCGATCTTGACCATGCCAAGCTGCTTGTGGCGCAGCCAGACGGTCGAGTCGCGCAGTAGCGGAGCGGTAGCGCCACCAAGATCGTCGCCACCGTTGTCTTGCGTCATCGAACCGATGGCGTTGTTGTTGATGCCGAACTCGTAAGTGAATCCCGCCGTCATCTGAGGCGTGATTTTGGCCGAGCCGGTGAACCGGAAGCGCGAGAAGATGTTTCCGCCGTCACCAATGTAAGTGTCGGATTGGGCGCCGTCGTCCCACCACATCACCTGATGGCCGACGAAACCCGAGATCGAGAGGCTCACCTTTCGGTTGCCCTTGCGCACAGTCGTCGCCTCGAGCTCAGCAACCCTTTCCTCGAGGTCCGCGCAGCAATCTCCGCCGAGGTCGGCGGCATTGGCATTCGCGAACAGGCCGGCAGCAGCGACGATCGCTACAGCGCTAGCCGACTTGAGCAGTCCCCCATGCATACTTTCATCTCCTGACTAACGCTACCCCAAGCCACCTGGTACTTGAAGCTAGGTCGCAACTAGATGGTCCCACCGCCGACGGCCGATCAGCCTCTCTGCTTGCGATTGCCTGATACGGCCATCGACCTCGTCCGGTGGCATAGACTTACGGGTGGCCTCCCGAACTGTTAAGGAAAAACGAGCCTGAATCCCCAGATCTCTCTCCTCCTGTTGCTTTTTCACCACGTAGATTCGAGTCGAACATTGGAATTGAACGTTTTTTGACTTAGTCGAGTAGCTGAAAAAAGGGCCTCTGGATTTGCCCCAATGCGGTCCCCAAGGCTGAGTTTCGGCCGTCGGTCGCGATGGGCTGGCTGGAACGGAGACTGGAACGCTGCGACGTCGATCGTAGTGACGCGGCTGGAAATTGCTCGGCAACATCAATGCGGTGCGCGTCACCGATGGGCTTCGTGACATAATTGCGACATTATGTGTGCCGTTGGCGCAACGGACCCACGAGCAAATGCTGCCTGTTTCGGCGCGAATGTTGGCGAGACCTTGTACTGTCCACCGGAAATGCCTTGAAGGACGGCGCAACGCTCAAGGTCTGGCTTGGCGCAGCGACGACATTTCCACTGGCCATTACGCAGAGAGAGATAATGATGCGCGAATTGGCGCGAAATTGCGGCCTTAGGTTTTCGAGCGCGACAGCGGCTTCGACCTGAAGGGAGGATCGTCGATCCATGACAGGGCGTCGAGAAAGACCGCAGTCCCGAGACGCGCTGGCTGTGGGACAACGCTCAACCGGTGGTCGCGTCGTTGTCGTCGGCACGGGACTGGCAGGGCTATCGGCTGCGCTGGCACTGGCTGCGCGGGGCGTGTCGATCAGCTTGATCGGGCCGGGTTATCAATCGAACTTGGCGCTGCGTGATACGCGCTCCACGGCGCTGTTCGGACCGAGCCTCGATTTCCTAAGACGCATCGGTGTGCTCGACCGCGTGACGCCGGCCCCGGTGCCGCTCGTCGGCCTGAGATTGATCGATGCAACCGGCGGCATCGTGCGCGCACCCGAAGTATTGTTCGAGTCGAACGAGATCGGACTCTCGGAGTTCGGCATGAACATCGAGAATGCGAGCCTTCTGGCAGCACTCGCGGCGGCGGTAGCCAACGCCCCCGACATCCAGTGGCACGCGGCGATGCTCGCGGAGTGTGAACCCGGATTGGACGTGGCGCGGCTCCGCTTCACCGACGGTACTGTGCTCGATGCCGAATTGGTCGTCGGTGCAGATGGCGAGGGGTCTGCGTGCCGGAGGGCAGCCCGCATCGCGACGCGGGCATGGACTTATCCCCAGACAGCGATCGCCAGCCGCTTTGCCCACCGCCGCCCGCACCGCGGTATTTCGATCGAGCTGCATCGGCGCTCTGGTCCGTTGACGACGGTGCCCCTCGCCGGAAACTGGTCGAGCCTGGTGTGGGTCGAAGGGCCGGCCGAGGCCGCCCGGCTGACGGCGTTGGACGACGACGCGTTCGTCGGAGAACTGGAGGAGAGCCTCGGGGGAGCGTTGGGGTCGGTTTCCGGGATCGGGAGGCGGGCGAGTTTCCCGCTCTCAGGGGTGACGGCGGAGCCGATCGCGGCGCGCCGCGTGGCTCTGGTGGGCGAGGCTGCCCACCGGCTTCCGCCGATCGGCGCGCAAGGTCTGAACCTCGGGCTGCGCGATGGGGCTTGGTTGGCGGATATCGTGGCCGAAACTTTAGCGCTAGGCGAAGATCCGGGGGCACCGACTTTGCTTGCGGCTTACGATCGTTGCCGCCGCGGTGACGTGGTCAGCCGGACGGCCGTCGTAGATGCACTCAATCGCTCGTTGCTGGCTGACATGCTGCCGGTCGACCTCGTGAGGGGTGCCGGCCTGGCGGCCATGAAGGCGATTGGGCCTGTTCGCAGGGCTTTCATGCGAGAAGGAATGGCCCCATCCGGTCCTCTTCCGACATTGATGCAACCGTTGGTGCCGACCGTCGGGACACCGCCGGTGTGAGCGAGGGCGCGGCGGCTGGGTACCTCTTGAGCCGAGTGCTGCGATACCCCTGTGCGAAACCAGAGCCTGCGTCGGTCAGCTGTCTTGACGCCCGGGCTCTTCGCTGTAATTCCACGCATTAACCAATGCCAAGCGGGCCTGTCGCCCGCGCTGGCAGTCATTCACGTCGAGTCCAGGGGGCGCCGGCTCACCCATGATGACCGCGCTGGTCGATCTTCGCCATCGCCTGGAATACGCGATGCTGATGTTGCTCGTGTCCATTGTCAGGGCAATGCCGCTCGACACCGCAGCCCGGGTTTCGGCGCGCATCTGGGGAACGATCGCACCTCGTCTGCGGCGCCATCAGCGTGCGCTCGACAATCTCGCCATAGCCTATCCGGAGAAGACGCTAGCCGAGCGCGAAGTCATCGCCCGTGCGATGTGGGAAAACCTCGGCCGGGTGATGGCGGAAACGATGCAGATCGACCGGCTGATCCGGGATCCGGGGCGGATCCGCGTGGCTAACGACCGCGTGTTTCGCCGCTACAAGGACAAGCTCGGGCCAGCGATCGGCTGTTCGCTCCACATGGGGAACTGGGAACTCGCGATCTGGCCCCTGGTCGTCGCGGGCGCCAATCCGGCTGCCGTCTATCGAACGGTTAAAAACCCCTACGTCGATGCATTTCTCCGTCACCAACGCCGGGATCTTTATCCCGGAGGGTTGCTTGGCAAGGGCAAGGTCGATGGAAACTGGGAGGAGGGGCAGCGCACGGCCCGTCAGATCACCGACTTCGTCCGTCACGGCGGACGTCTCGGTCTCGTCTGCGATCTTTACGATAAGGGCGGCCTGCCTGTGCCGTTCTTCGGTCGTGACGCCCGCTCGGTGATGATCCCTGCCATGATCGCACGGCGCCTCGGCACACGCATCTGGCTTGCGCGCTGCCTCAGGATCGGCACGCAGAGCCGGTTCGAGGTCGAGATCAAGGAGCTGAAAGTACCGCGCACGAGCAACGCCGGCGACGATGTGAAGTGGATCACGGCGGCCATGCAGCGCGAATTCGAGGCCTGGATCCGCGAAGCTCCGGAGCAATGGATGTGGTCCAATCGGCGATGGTCGTAGAGGCGGGTGATCGGACGGTACGCGCGAGTGTGCGCCATAGGCTGGAATACGCCGGCCTCCGAATGGCGCTCATGATCGCCCGGCTGCTCACGGTCGAGCAGGTGGCGGGCATCGGTGCCCGGCTCATGCGCTTTGTTGGGCCGCGTCTGCGTCAGAACCGCCGGGCGCTCTCCAATCTTGCAATTGCCTTCCCCACCAAGACCTCCGCCGAGCATGCCGCCATCGCGCGCGCAATGTGGGCCCACGTCGGGCGGACGTTTGCTGAGACCCTTGTGCTCGATCGCCTTTTGGAGGATCGGGAGCGCATCTCGATTGAGAACCGCGAGGAGTGGGCCCGGCGGGCGGCGGAGCCGGGGCCGATCGTGGGCTGCACGCTCCACATGGGCAATTGGGAACTCGCAATCCGGCCCTTCAGTTTGTTCGGGCGTCCTCCGACAGGTGTCTACAAGCCCCTCGACAATCCCCTGATCGATGCCTGGTTGAAGCAATCTCGCTCCGCTCTGTTCCCAGGTGGGCTCCTCGGCAAAGGTGACCGCGAGGACAGTGACGGCACCGGCCAGCGAACGGCTCGTCAGTTGATCGACCGGGCACGTTCGGGTGGAGCACTAGGCTTCGTCATCGACCACTTCGACCGCCGAGGCGAGCCAGTGCCGTTCCTCGGCCGTACCGCACGGTTCGCGACCACGCCGGCTGGAATTGCTCGTCATCTTGGAGCCAGAGTCTGGCTCGGTCGTTGCCTGCGCATCGGCGAGACGAGCCGGTTCGTCTACGAGATCCGCGAAGTCGCCGTACCACGCTCAGCCGACAAGAAAGCCGACAGTGCTGTTCTGATGGCGGACATCTTCGAGGTATTCGAGGAATGGATCCGCGAGCATCCCGAGCAATGGATGTGGTGGAACACTCGCTGGGTCGACAAGCTGTGAGCCCAGCCTTTTATCGATGTCGCGCTCATTCGTGAACAGATAGGGGTCGGCTCCCCCTTCCAAGTTCCGGTTATCGGGCCCGAGCGCCGATCACACCGCAAGCGATCCGGGCGGCGGCACTGTCCATGTCGGCGTGGTCGTCGGCTTCGGCATGCACGATGATGGCCGATCCGTCACTATCGAGCATTGCAGCGCGCTCCCCTGCCTGGCCTGCGTCGGCGGCGCCCGTGCCGGCACCTGTCGCAGCACTTCCCGAGCCGGCCACCTGCTGCGCGGATAGCGAAAGTCGCGTCGAGAAGAACTCCGCGGTTGCCGTGCCATCGTCTGCGACGTGGATGTTCGGCAGATCGCCCGCGTGCGGCCCATCGGCACTATCGAAG
Source organism: Hyphomicrobiaceae bacterium (assembly GCA_022844225.1). Lineage (GTDB taxonomy): Bacteria > Pseudomonadota > Alphaproteobacteria > Rhizobiales > Hyphomicrobiaceae. Next base: position 51,192 of record JALHMC010000013.1, read on the forward strand.
CCGTGCGCTGCGCCGGTCGGATTGAAGTGACCGCCAGCCGATTTGAAGTCCGGGGCCTCGCAACTGCCGACCTCGTGAATGTGGAAGCCATGCGGACCGGGTGGCAGGTTCTCGAGTTCAGCGACGAAAAGCGTCCCATTTGCAAGTTGGCGGACCTCGACGGTGCCGACCGACTGGCCCTGGGTATTCTTCATATCGACCGTGACTTGCTGTGCCGCCGCATTTGCCGACCGAGAGGGAGTCTGCTGGGCGACGGCAGTTGCCGAAGCGAGCAGGGAGAGCGAAAGTGAAAGGACCAGTGACCGCATCAGGAGGCTCCTTTGCGAGAGGGGAGACGATCCCTCCCGAACGCCCTCCCGGCAGCTCGGTTCCGGTCCCCGGAAGCCGGTTCCGCCGCGCCCAGAAGCCAGCTACAAGACGGCAATCGAACAGTTGACTGGGCCCATCCTCATGAATCCCTCCCGCACGCCCGCCAAATTCTACGCGCCACTCGCTACGGGCGCGCCCGAGCCGTATCGCAACCTTCCCGTGCGCCTCGAGCGCATGATCCACTTCGTGCCGCCACACAACGACAAGATCCGCGGACGCGTCCCCGATCTCATCAAGCAGGTGGATGTGGTCCTCGGCAATCTCGAGGATGCCATACCGGCCGACCAGAAAGAGAATGCCCGCAAGGGCTTCGTGGCCATGGCGCGCGACAACGACTTCGGCCAGACCGGTCTGTGGACACGCATCAACTGCCTGAACTCGCCGTGGGGCCTCGACGATATCCTCGAGGTGGTACCGGCTGCCGGCGCCAAACTCGACGTCGTGATGCTGCCCAAGGTCGAAGGGCCGTGGGACATCCACTATCTGGATCAGCTTCTGGCGCAACTCGAAGCCAAGCATGGCATTGGCAAACCGATCCTCATTCACGCCATCCTCGAAACGGCCGAGGGGGTTCGTAACGTCGAGGCGATCGCGGGGGCGTCGCCTCGCATGCATGGAATGAGCCTCGGGCCCGCCGATCTTGCCGCCTCGCGCGGGATGAAGACGACGCGCGTCGGTGGCGGCCATCCGGATTACGGCGTTCTGGCGGATGCGGGCACCGACGCCAAGGCCCCCCGCATGCTGTTCCAGCAGGATCTCTGGCACTACACGGTCCAGAAAATGGTCGATGCTTGTCTGATGTACGGTCTGAAGCCGTTCTATGGCCCGTTCGGGGACTTTTCCGACCTAGCGGCCTGCGAGGCGCAATTCCGGAATTCCTTCTTGCAGGGCTGCCTCGGCGCCTGGTCCTTGCATCCGACGCAGATCGAGATCGCAAAGCGCGTTTTCTCGCCCGATCCGGGGGAAGTTGCCTTCGCTGCCAGGATCATTGCCGCCATGCCGGATGGGACGGGGGCCGCAATCGTTGATGGCAAGTTCCAGGACGATGCAACTTGGAAACAGGCCAAGGTGATCGTCGACTTGGCCAGGCTGGTCGCAAGCCGCGATCCGGAAATGGCCAAGGTCTATAATCTCGGCTGAGGTTCACTGCCCGACGCTGCGATCAACTCGCCGGCCCCGTCGCCCACGAACGGGTGTTGGAAGGGGGAGCGCCGCGCGGCGTGATGCGAGCTTGCTCGGCATCACGCAGGCGCCGGCGGTTGGCGAAGAACCACGCAACAGTCAGTAGCTGCAACCCGAGGACGATGCCGAATGCCATGCGGTAGCCCTCGGGTGCATAGCCCCCACCCGACATCTGCGGATAAAGGTCGATGACCCCGCCGACGGCGTATTGGACAAAGAACGCGAAGCCGAACATCACGAGGTTGACGGCGGTATTGCAGCGGCCCGAGAGCGCCGCGCCGAAGTAGCTTGAAAGCCACGGATAGGCGAGCACGGCGGAATGGCCCGTCATTGCGAAGACTGACCACGTGAGCACGGGTGGCACGGGGAGCTGCAGGACTAGGGCACCTAGAGAGACGAGGTAGACCGTCAGAAAGCCCATGTTGACGTCGAGGAGACTGAACCCGCGACGAGTCAGCCGGTCGGCGATGAAGCCGCTCAGCAGCACCCCGCCCAGGAACGCAGCGCCCATCACCGTGAGCGCATGCCCCGTACCGATCCGGTCGAAGCCGGCGACATCCCGGAACCATGGTCCCGCCCACAGGGTTTGCAGGGCGATGTGCGATCCCGCCGGAATGGCGAGCACCGGCATGAGGGCGAGAAAGACGGGATCACGGTAGATCCGCCCGACATCCGCGACCTGCGATCTGAATGAAGACGGGGCGGGGGCCGCGCTTTTGCGCTCGGGCACGATAAACAAAATCAATGCCGCCACGACCAGCGTCGCCAAACCGAGCCAGATGAAGGCCGACCGCCACCCGATCTCGCGCACAGCCCACTCAGTGGGAGCCGAGGCGACGATCACCCCCACCGCACCCGCGGACATGACACACGCATTCGCCAGCGCCCGTCGCTGCTCAGGTACCCATATCACCACCGCCTTGAAGCTCGACATCAAGCCACCCGCAAACCCGATGCCGATTACGGCGCGTGCGAGTGTCAGCGCGATCACGTCGTTGCCGAGCGCGAACAGGAGGGCACCGACGCCACCCGTCGCCACCAGGGCCGACTGGACGCGACGTGGTCCAAAACGGTCGAGGAGAATGCCGAGTGGCAGCTGGAATAGCGCGAACGCAAGCAGGTAGGCCGACGTCAGCAGTCCGAGTTCCGATGCTGTCAGTCCGACATCGCGAACCAGATCGGGCGCGACGACGGCATTCACGGCACGATACAGATACGAGAAGAAGTAGCCGAGCCCGAATGGACCCAGCGCCAGCACGATCAAACCCCAGCTCGGTGGCCAGGTCTCGTCGTTCACTCGCTTCTGCACCGCCACGCCTTCCTGGATCGATCCGGTCAGCCGATCGTACCGGCAATATGCTCGAAGTTCAGGCACACGCCGCTTCCCTCGTCAATCATCCAGCCGCCTGCTAGGCCTTCGACAGTCCGTGCCTTTTACATAGAGAGAGAAGCCATGACTCAACCGACGTACCGTCCCCTCGGATCGAGTGGGCTCAAGGTCTCCAACGTGTGCCTGGGAACCATGATGTTCGGGGGGCCGTGTCCGCCCGAGGAGGCGGAACGCATTGTGACCGCCGCCGCGGACGAGGGTGTGAACTTCATCGACACGGCCAACACCTACGAGAAAGGACGCTCCGAAGAGGTGGTCGGGCGCGCGATCCGGTCCAGGCGGAGCCATTGGGTGCTGGCGACGAAGCTCGCTCAGCCGATGGGGCCCGGCCCGAACGATCGCGGCCTGTCGCGACGGAACATGATCCAGGCCACGGACGCCTCGCTTGCGCGCCTCGGCACCGACTGGATCGACATCCAATATATCCACCGCGTCGACCCGACGGTGCCCTGGGTCGAGATCGCCCGGACCTTTGGCGACCTGATCCAGGCCGGCAAGATCCGGTATTGGGGTCTATCGAATGTGCGATCGTGGCACATTCCAGTGGTTGCTGCGGCCTGTAAGGAAGCCGGTGTGCCGCCCCCTGTCGTTCTGCAGCCCTGTTATAACATCATGAGCCGAACGCCCGAGGTCGAGTTATTCCCGGCCGCGCATGCGTTCGACTTGGGCATAGCCGTCTACAGCCCGTTGGCGCGCGGCATTCTTTCGGGGAAGTACCAGCCTGGCAGCAACGCGCCACCCGATACGCGCGCCGGCCGCCAGGACCGCCGCATGATGCAGACCGAATGGCGGCCCGAGTCGCTCCGTATCGCCCAGCAATTGAAACAGCACGCCGAGAGCAAGGGCCGATCATTGGTCGATCTCGCGATTGCCTGGACGCTCAACAATGCGGCCGTCACTTCGGTGATAGGGGGCCCCCGTACCCACGAGCAATGGGCAGCATATATGGCGGCGCTGAACTATCCTTGGGCACCCGATGACGAGGCCCTCGTCGATAGCCTCGTGCCGCCCGGCCATCCATCGAGCCACGGTTACACCGACCCGGAATATCCCGTCGAAGGGCGATTCCCCCGAACGGCGGCTCAATGAGCGGAAAGAAGCGCGGCGAGTCGACGATTCGCATCGATTACCCGCTTCGCCGCCCGTTTCAGTCTCCAAACGCCCCGATTGAGAGGGTGGGCACCCCTGCTGCTGCGATAGATTTCCTTAACAAACTCGAGAACAATAAAAGAACAAGACGGACTTCGTGGCTCCCAAGCAACAAGTGACCCATTTCCTTCAGACATGCACACAGCAATGTTTGCCCGCCTCCCACGTCTGCACTAAGCCTGACTCACTAGTCGAGTCGTGTGGGTGGTTCATAAGACGAACCAGTCGATCACCGGGTCAGAGTAGGTGGGGCGAAAGTCTCACGAACCGGTCGCAGAAGCGCAGGAAGCATAGCCCGGCGCCAAACGCGAGATCCTCCCGCACTCCGTTCTCCAGCGTTTGTATCTGTTGATTCCGCGTCAATTCGCGTCCCTCCGCGGCGGCGTGCGCTTCACGCGCGTGCGTGCGGTCTCGCAGGGACACGGAAGCCAGCGCCGGGCTGCGCGTGCTGCTTCCTGCACGAGGAAAGAACTGGAGAGACCAAGAATGAAAACCTCTACAAAGTTCGCCATGGCGGCGGCGGTCACGGCCCTGATGGGTACGTCGGCGATCGCAGCCGATCTGGGCGGCTCTTGCTGCGCGGATCTCGAAGAGAGGATCGCTGAGCTCGAGGCCACGACCGTCCGCAAGGGCAACCGCAAGGTGTCCGTGCAGATCTCGGGCTTCGTCGGCCACCAGATCATGTGGTGGGATGACGGCAGCCAGTCGGATGCCTACATCGGCGACGGCGGCAACATCTTCTCGCGTTGGCGCCTGCGCGGCTCCGCGAAGATCAGCCCCGACCTCGAGGCCGGCTTCCTCTACGAGTTCGGCGTCAACAACAACTCGTTGGCCTCGGTCAACCAGGGTAACGGCGGTGACGATCTCGGCGAGTCGGGTCCGTCCAACCTTCGTGACCAGACCGTCTGGTTGAAGCACAAGAGCCTCGGCATGGTGAAGATCGGCCATGGTTCGACGTCGACCGACAACCTTGTGCTGATCGACCTTGCCAACCGCTCTGCGGCTGGTACGCCGGACGTCGGTCTGTACTTCGGTGGCTTCCAGCTCCGCGCAGCCGACGGCTTCTTCTTGCCGAACACCTGGGCTCAGGCCGCTCGCGGCCACGAGTCTTGGGACACGAGCCGTCGTAACCACATCCTGTACGAGACGCCGTCGCTTGCCGGCTTCACCGTCCAGGCGGCTGTTGCTGAAGACAACTACTGGGATGTCGCGCTGCGCTACGCTGGCGAGTTCAACGGCGTCCGCGTCGCCTTCGGCATCGGCTATCAGGAAGACTCCGAGTTCAATCGTCCGGTGGGCGGTCTGAACGCGGGCACCTTCTCGGTTGTTTGCACGAACAACTGCGACTCGGTGACGAGCGAGATCAAGGGTTCGGCGTCTATCCTGCACGTGCCGACCGGTCTCTTCCTGACGGGTGCTGCCGGCTCTCGTGAGCTGAGCGGTCTGCGGGTCGCAGGCGCTGCAGCCACCGATTACGCCGGTCCTGACGCCACGTTCTGGCACTTGTCAGGTGGTGTTGCGAAGAACTACTTCGGCATCGGCAATACGGTTCTGTTCGGCGAGTACGGCGAGGGTGAAGGCGGTCTCGAGCAGGCCGACCATCTCGGCGGCACGGCACCGCGCTGGGCTGGCACCGAGTTCACCCACTGGGGTCTCGGCGTGAACCAGTACGTCGACGCTGCTGCGATGCAGATCTTCGCGACCTACAAGCACTTTGAGCTCGACGGCGTGCTCAATGGCTTCCGTGAGAACGCGGAATTCTCGACCTTCATCGTCGGCACGCGCATCGACTTCTAAGTCGAAGGCACGGCTACAAGAAACAGAAAGGCCGCCCGAAAGGCGGCCTTTCCTCTACATGAGATGCTAGTTGTGTTGCGAATGAGCATCATGGCGTAAAGATCACAGCTAGAGAACAAACGTTAGACGTCCGTTTACCGCTGTGGATCAAGACTTGAGTTCGCCCAGGTGTGACGGCATGTACGTGCCAGTATGTTGCGGCGAACGGATGTGAAGGCGTTGAAGACGCGGGATTTCATGATCATGCAGCGCTTGAGATGGATGCTGGTGTTCGGAGCTCTTGGAGTGTTGAGCACGGCCGCGCTGGCGTTTCAGGAGAGCAAGGGCGGGGTTGCGACGGAGCAACGTCCTTCGGGCGAGGCCGCGGCGCCTTCGGGTTTGCCACAGCTCAACCTCAAGGATACCGGGGTGTCGGTGGCTCCGGCGACGGGTGTCGAAGTCCGGATACCGGGACTCGGTAAGTTGGGCGTTTTGCCGAAGTTCGATTTCGGTCTCGAGCTGCTGTACGGTGTCAACGAAGGCAAGGCCCAGGACCCAGAGCGCCAAGGCCAGACGCTTCCGGCCGATGACATGCAGATCCGTGGATCGTTCAAGCACCGCTTCTGAAGATTGGGTGCCTGTAGGTCGATTGAGCATAGGGGCGCATTTGCGCTCCTTTTTGCGTTAGAGGCGGGCTGATTCAGGAGGGGATTGTGGCTCGGCTAGCCGGCTTCGCTGTCCACGTCTTTACAGCACTCGGCAGTGTTTGCGCGCTCCTCTCGATGCTGGCCATTTTCGATCGTGCCTATGAGCTGGCGTTCGTCTGGCTTTTCGTCGCGCTTGTCATCGACACGGTCGACGGGACTTTGGCCCGGGCCGTCGAGGTCAAGGTCCACGTGCCCCGCTTCTCCGGCGACAGGCTCGATCTCGTCATCGACTACGTGACGTATGTCTTCGTGCCCGTGCTCGCTCTGCTGCACGCCGGCTTCTTGTCCGGCATAATTGGTGGCATTACGGGGGGGCTTATCCTCCTCAGCGCGCTCTATCATTTCGCCGACACCGAGAGTAAGGCCGCTGACAACTGTTTCGTTGGCTTCCCCGCCGTGTGGAACATCGTTGCGTTCTGCCTGTTTGCGTGGAACGCCCCAGGATGGTTGGCTGTCGTGATTTCACTGGCACTTGTCGCGTTGACCTTCGTGCCTATGCATTGGGTCCACCCGATGCGGGTCGCTCGCCTGTTCTGGCTCAACGTCGGTATCGCTGTGGTCGGTATTGCAGCAGGGATCTGGGTGCTGGCCACCGGCCTGCCTGGGGGAGTGGGCCCGGGTCTCGTGCTGGCCGGGGCCTCGCTGTATTTCGTCGTGTTGGCCCTTTCTTGGCCTCTCCTGCGAAGTGAAGCGGTCTAGCGGTTGGATCTCTGTGGCGCCGCTGGCACTGCGTTTACCATGATGCATCTTCCTCTCCCCTCGACGCCCGATTTGCGGTTCTTCAAGGCTCGATGACGGAAGGCGGGGGAGTGGGGTATGCAGGCATCGTTAGTTGGGGCGCTCGTTTGCGCGGGCACATTGGCGCTGGTGTTACCTGCCTCTGCGGAAGAGCCATTACTTTCCGGAGAAGAGCTGCGCCGGACCGTCGCTGGACGAACCATTGTCCTCGATACGCCGGTCGGTGGCATTCCGATCGTCTACCTGGCGAACGGCGCACTGACGGGTACGGCGAAAGGGATGCCGGCCCACCTCGTGCAGGGCCCAAGCCAGGACCACGGCCGCTGGTGGATCGCGTCCAGCACCGTTTGCCAACAGTGGACCGCGTGGATGGAGGGGCGCACGCACTGCTACCAGATGCGCATCCGCGGCAGGAGCGTTCACTGGCGCCGTGAGGACGGTCACACCGGTACAGCGCGCATCGTATCGAACTGACGTTTGTCAGAGCTTAAGCCCAGCTCAACGTCAGCCAGCCTGTTGCGGTTACGGGTTTGCCAGCGCAGACTGACCTCCTGATCCCAACAGTTCGAGGAGGAGAACAATATGGCGCGCCTATGTGAAGGGCGAGTGGCAATCGTGACGGGCGCCGGTGGCGGGCTGGGTCGGCAGCACGCGCTGTTGCTTGCAAAGGAAGGTGCGAAAGTCGTCGTCAACGACATCGGTGCCAAGGTCGACGGCACCGGCCGCGACGAAGGCCCGGCCAGCAAGGTTGTGGCCGAGATCAAGGCAATGGGCGGCGAGGCCATCATCAACGGCGATGATGTCTCGAGTTGGACCGGCGCCAAGAACATGATCGATGAGGCGGTCAACCGTTTCGGCAAGCTCGACGTGCTGATCAACAACGCTGGCATCCTGCGCGACCGCATGCTCGTCAACATGAGCGAGGACGAGTGGGATGCGGTGATCCAGGTCCACCTCAAGGGTACCTTCGCCCCGACCCGCCATGCCGCCGCCTATTGGCGCGAACGCTCGAAGGAGATCGGCGGGCCAGTGAAGGCGGCCGTTATCAACACCAGCTCGACCTCGGGCCTCTACGGGAACGTCGGGCAGACCAACTACGGCGCCGCAAAGGCCGGCATTGCCGCATTCTCGATCATCGCGGCGCGTGAGCTGAAGCGCTTCGGCGTCACTGTGAACGCGCTCTCACCTTCCGCCCAGACACGGATGACCGAGGGTCTTCGCGAACTCACACCCGAGCAGCGGGCCGAGCGCGATCCGAAGTGGGTTTCGCCCACTGTCGTCTATCTCGCAAGCGAGGAAGCCTCCGACATCACCGGCCGCGTCTTCCAGGCCGGGTTCAGCCGCATCGCCGTGCTGGAGGGCTGGCGCCGTGGCGCCGAGGTGCGCCAGGTCGAAGACCCGCGTGAGGCTGGCCGCCTGTTCCGCGAGATGATGGGCAAGGTCAAGAAGAACGTCGGCATGGACGGCCTCGACCTGGATTGAGACGCCGCCTCTCCCCATCGCTCCAGTGTCATGCGATGGGGAGCGGAGTTTTGGAGGACTCCCTATGGCTTTGAACTACGACCGTCTCATGAGCCTGAAGCGCAGCGGCGATCGCTTCAGCTATAGCGACCGGGAGACGATGCTTTACGCCATCGGCGTCGGCATGAGCCGTGATCCTTATGACGAGAACGAACTCGCCTATACCTTTGAGAAGCAGAAGCTGAAGACCATCGCGTCGATGGCGACGGTGCTCCAGCGCGTCCCTCTGCTCAAGGATTGCGGCTACGACTACACGAAGGTCGTGCACGGTGAGCAGCGCCTGCTGTTGGAGAAGCCACTCGAGCCCGAGGCTGAGATCAGCGTCGACAGCCGCGTGCTATCGGCCTTCGACAAGGGCACTGGCAAGGGTGCCATCATCAACACCGAGCTCGTCGCCAAGGATGCCAAGACGGGCGAGAAGCTCTACACACTCGTCTCGACGACCTTCGCGCGTGGCGATGGCGGCTTCGGCGGTCCGGCCGGCTCGGGCCTCGAACCCCACGTGATTCCGGATCGAAAGCCGGATCTGACAGCGGCTGCCGAGACTCGGCTCGACCAGGCGCTGCTCTATCGGCTCAATGGCGACCGCAATCCGTTGCACGCTGATCCGGAACTCGCGAAGCGGGTCGGTTTCCCAGTCCCGATCCTGCATGGATTGTGCACCTACGGCACAGCCTGCCGCACCATCCTGCGCGAGGTCGCCAAGTACGATCACACGCGCATACGGGGCTTCGACGTGCGCTTTTCCTCGCCGGTCTATCCGGGCGAGACGATCCTGACCGACATGTGGGTCGACGGCGCTGTCGTATCGTTCCGCTGCCGGCTGAAGGAACGCGAGGTGACCGTGATCAACAACGGCAAGTGCACCCTTACGAGCTAATGCCTGCGCCACGTGCCGGCTTTCGGAATGGCACGTGCGCTCAGCGGGTTGGCAGGTAGGCCTGAGCCTTGTCGAGCTTGTAACCCCACGGTAGGCCCGCGTTCTTCCAGCCATTGACGCTCCGCCGCCCGTCCTTCCCGAGGTCGCCCTCGAAGCCGTCAATGACCGAATAGACGTTGGTGTAACCGAGATCGGCCAGCAGGTTGACCGCGCGCGCCGAGCGATCGCCCGAGCGGCAGATGAGGATGATCCGGTCATTCTTGCCCAAGCCCTTCCGCCCGACGGCAACGCCGAGGTGAGGGGCGAAATTCGAGTTGAGATCGACTTTGTAACGTCCGGCCTCCGTGTCCCAGTCGCCGAACTCGTTGAGGTCGGCATAGGGAACGTGCGCGTCTAATCCGTCGGGGACGCCGACGAACTGCACTTCGCCTCGCGTGCGAACGTCGATGAAGGCGATCTTCTCCCGGTCCAGACGCAGCAGCGCGGCCGCATCGTGGGCGGAGAGGTATTTTCCGAGTTTTGTCTGCTTTTCCTTCGGGAGCCCTACGCTCGGCACTTGCGCCTGCGCCGCCGCCAGCGAGCCGAACAGGATGGCGACCGTCGCGAGGATTGGCTTTATGGACATGACTATCCTGGCCTCCGTTGTCCGCAGCGCGTGTGACGGTCAGCTCGCGGCATACCGATAGGCATTTCCCTGCCGCTCGACGCGCCCCAGCCCGGGCCACGGTAGATGATAGCCGACGACGGCAGCCTTTCGGTTCGCGAGATCATCGAGCAGTGCCTTTCGGGTGCGCACGGCCTGATCCGGATCGATGTCGGAGCCCCATCGCCAGTCCGGCGCACCGAAAGAGACGGCAGCATGCGTCAAGGCATCTCCGAGAACGACCAGCTCTTCATTGCCACTGCGAACCGCCACCGAGACATGTCCCGGCGTATGTCCGGGTGTTGCCACCATGGCCAGGCCGGGCGCCACTTCTTCGCCCGATTGCGCAACGCTGATGAAATCACCCAGCTCTTTCAGGCGCCGCTGAATGCCTGTTGCCATGCTTTTCTGGAAGGCCGGCACCTTGTCCTCGATGCCCGGCGCCAGCCAGAAATCGCGCTCGTCGCGGGCCATTACGTGTTTTGCCTTGGGCCATCGTGAGCCATCGCCTAGTGGGTCGATCACACCCCAGAAATGGTCGGCATGGGCATGTGTGAAGACGACGTGGGTGACGTCGTCGGCCTTGATCCCGATCTCCTCGAGCCGATCGCCGAACTTGCCGAGTGTCGGCATGAAATCCGGTCCCGCGCCGGTGTCGATCAAGGCCAGCACCGGGCCATTGCGAATGACCGTCACATTCGTCTCGGCAACAATCTCCATAGGTGCACCGTGTGCCTTGAAAAGCTCCACGACGTCGGCTTCAGGCTTGTCGGGCAAAACCAGCGAGCGCGGCATGGAGAAGACACCATCCGAAACAATGGTGATCTCTGCCGTGCCGAGCTTGACCTTGTGTGTCGCAGAAGCTGCGAGCAAGCGCCGTGGGCCCCCGGCCAAAAGCCCACCGGCAACGGCAGCTGACGCACCCCAGAGGATGTCCCGCCGGGAGCGGTGGTGGCCCGTCACAGGATGGGATGTCATGACGGTCTCCGTCCTCTGGTTTCGCGCGTCGCCCGCCTGTCTCAACCGAGCATGTCGTTCGTGATACCTGAGTACCAACCCATGTTCTCGACCTGGTTTTCCTTGCGCAGTGCTGCCGACTCGCCGGCCTTCGACACGAACGTATCGATCGCAGAGATCTTGCCGTCCTTGGCCGCATAGCTGCCACCGACCTTGATCGTGTCGTCGGTCGTGATGAGCGACCAGCAGGTGTTGGCGTAGCGCGCCGGGAATGTCGGTGACTTGGTCAGCTCGCCGCGCACCATGAGCGCAGCGACCTTGGCCTGGCTGTTGGCCGAGAAGGCCGACTTCGGCATGTCGCCTGCAATCGTGGCGTCGCCAAGCACATAGATGTTGTCGTCCTTCGCCGATTGCATGGTCTCGGGCTTTATCGGGCAGAATCCCGACTCGTTGGCGAGGCCGGCATCGAGCGCGATCTTGCCCGCCGTCTGCTTGGGAATGACGTTGACCAGCGCGCAATTCTTGTAAGTTTCGAAGCCGGTTTCGACTGTGTTGGTCTTCGGGTCGACGCCCTTCAAGCCCGAATGAATGTCGGGGGCAAGCCACTCGACCATACCTGGAAAATGCTTTTCCCAACCTTCTTGGAACACGCCCTGCTTGGAGAAAGTCTTCTTCGGATCGATGATGACGATCTTTGCTTTCGTCTTGCCAGCCGTTTTTAGCACGTGGGCCATCATTGAGACGCGTTCATAGGGTCCCGGCGGGCAACGATAGGGATTGTCAGGGGCGATCATCACGATCACGCCCCCATCGGGGACCGCGTCGAGTTTCGCCTTCAGCAGCTTCGTCTGTGCGCCCGGCTTCCAGGCATGCGGCATCGTCTCCTCGTGCTCCTTACCCCACCCCGGCACGCTGTCGTATTTGAGATCGATACCGGGCGAGACGACGAGGCGGTCGTAGGAGAGGGTAACACCGTCGGCGAGGCGTACCTGCTTCTTGTCGCGATCGATGGCGCTTGCCATCTGGTGCGCGAGCGTCACGCCGTACCCTGGCAGCTTGTCATAGGTGTGAGTGATCTCTTCGAACGTCTTGAACCCGCCCAGGTAGAGGTTCGAGTGGAAGCAAGTGACGAACTCCTTGAGCGGCTCGACAAGCACCACCTCCAGCGCGCCCTTGGCGTCACGAGCAATATACTTGGCAGCCGTCGCGCCGCCGGGGCCACCGCCGATCACGACGACCTTGGGCTTCGCTTGTCCGAGAACGGCTGGTGCGCCGAGCGCGAAGACTCCCGTTGTCGCTGCAGCACCCTTGAGAAAAGTCCGCCTATCAGCCTTCATGTTCGCCTCCTCCGTGCTTTGCTTCTTTTTTCTGATTATCAGCTGTTTGCTTCGCTGCCAGTTTGATGGAAAGGACACATTGCACCAAGCGATCCATCGATGAGGGCCATCAGTTTCTACTACGCCGCGCCGTGTAGGCGTGGTTTTGCCGAAAGGCCTTCGCCTGAGAAAAACGCGCTCGGCAACTGCGGCAAATCGCTCGATCCTATGGGGCGGGTTTCAGACTGCCATAAAACGCGGCCAGCGCAGCCATGTCGTCGTCGGATAAGCGTCCCGTGATCGTCTGCATGACTTCGTTCTTGCGATCCTTCGTCTTGTACGACTGCAATACCGCGATGAACTGCTCGGGAGGCCAGCCCACGATGGGCGGGATACCCTTGTCCTGACCGTCGCGTCGATGACACGACACGCACTCGGACGAGAGGTACTCGCCGTAGGCGGGGTCGGCCGCCGAAGCCTCGGCAGGGAACAGGATCAACCCCGCCAGACCCAAGCCCAGCGCCACTAACGTTTTCGGTCGCGCTCCCCGTTCCGACATGTCAATCCACCCTGGGGCCGGTCTTCGCATCCGGTGTGACGTCGAGCACCCGGGCTCGATTGAGCACCTTCGCCTCGGCCTTGCACTCCTTCATGCACGGCTTCACGCTCCAGAAGTGCTTCTCCGCCGTCTCTCGGTCATCATCGTAGAAGCCGCCTTTGTTCGGCATCTTGATGGAAGCGAGGTTCGACTGGTTGAGTTCGAAGGACGTGTCCTTGATGATGTCATTGAGATTGAGGATATAGGCCGTCACGGCATAAACTTGATCGTCTGTCAGTGATTGAGCATTGCCGAACGGCATGGCCCGTTTCACGTAGTCGAAGACCGTCGACGCGTCAGGCCAGAACGAACCGACAGTCTTTTCCGGGCGATCGTGTGTGAGACTGCCGTGGCCGCCGGCGAGCACCGGCCAGCGATCCTTCCCCTCGCCGAACTCGCCATGGCACGACGCACACTGCTCCTGGAATATCGGCTCTCCCTGGGCAACCGTACCTTTCCCAGGTGGCAAGCCTTGCCCGTCGGGACGCACGTCGATGTCCCAGGCCTTGATTTCCTCCGGCTTGGCCTCTTGTCCGATACCGAGCTTTGTCGCGCCTGCCCCAGCGAGCGGCAGGCAGATAAGCGCGGCGGCGAGCGCAAGCTTAGGATATCTCGACATTCTCGGTCTCCCCGTTGGCGCGCACCAGCCACGTCTGGATGCCGTTGTTGTGATAGATGCTGTTGACCCCACGGACCTTGCGCAACTCGTCCTTCGTCGGCTGCACGTAACCGGTCTCGTCGTGTGCGCGTGACTGTACGAGCAACTCTTGGCCCTGCCAGTCGAAGTCGACGTAGAATCGCGTCAGCGACCGATCGAGTACGAGCCCGTCAATACGGGCTTCCTGCCAGTTGCGGCCGCCGTCGAGCGTGACATCGACGCGCGTAACCTTCCCTCGACCCGACCAGGCGAGGCCGGTGATGATGTTGCGGCCCTTGACCTTCAGCGGGGCTTCCGGCGACGGGTTGGTCACGACTGACTTCGCGTCCATGGCGAAGGTGAAACGCCGTGAGCGGCCGTCTGCCATGAGGTCGGTATATTTTGAGGTTTCCTCGCGCGCCTGCCACGGCATATCGCCGACCTCGATCCGCCGGATCCACTTGACCCAGAGATTGCCTTCCCAGCCGGGTACGACGAGGCGGAGCGGATAGCCCTGTTCGGTGCGCAGCGCCTCACCGTTCATCTTGAAGGCGAGCAGGCAATCGTCCAGTGCCTTCTGGAGTGGAAGCGAGCGGTTCATGCCCGCCGAGTCGGCGCCTTCCACGTGTAACCACTTGGCATTGGGCTTCACCCCGGCTTCGTCGAGGATGTCTCTCAGGCGCACGCCCGTGTACATCACATTGTGGACCATGCCATGCGTGAACTGACAGCCGTTGAGCTGGGCGCCCCGCCACTCCATGCCGGAGTTGGCTGCGCATTCTAGGAAATGCACTTTGTTGTAGCGCGGGAAGCGCTTGATATCGTCCATCGAGAAGATCAGCGGCTTGTCGACAAGGCCATGCACGATCAGACGATGGTCGAAGGGGTTGATGTCTGCGGTACCGCCGTGATGGCGCTCGAAGCACAGCCCGTTAGGTGTGATGATGCCGTCGAGTTCGTGCAACGGCGTGAAGTTCACCGAACTCTGCCGAGAGGCCGTCAGCCACTCGACGTCGCGACGTATCACGTGCGCCTCGTACTTGGACGGCTTGCCATACGGGTGGTCGGCGACACCGTCGCCCAGCACCTTCGACCAATCCGGCACGTTCGGCGGCTGGTTGTCGGGGTTGGGTCCGATCGGCTTTTTCTTGCGGCTTTGCGCGAACGTCTCAGTGCCGCCCGCGGCCACCAGTCCGCCAGCCAGTGTCCCGGTCAGGAAGCGGCGCCGACTGGTTTGCGGCACCTCCTGCGAGAGTTGGTCCCTGCTGTCTTTGGTCATTGGAGCGCACTCCCGGTTGATCACATGCGTCCGTCGTTGGCCGCGGACGCTGGTCTGTCAGGTGCCGAGGACTTTGACGGCGTCCGTCTCGCGTGGTGCGACCACCTTCACCGCTTCGATGTGTTTGGCGACGACATCCCAGATGGGCGGGCCCTCGGTGCCCTGGTTGATGCTGGCCCAACCCGCGACGACGTAGTCCTTCTCGGCTTCGATCGCCTTGCCGGAGCCTAGAAGCGTCATCCCCGATATTCGCTGGCCGATGGGCTTCGACACGTCGATCGTGTAACCGAGCCCGCCGGTCCGAACCATGTCGCCACCCTGCTGATAGAAGGGGTCGGGGTTGAAGATGTTGTCGGCGACGTCCTCGAGGACCTCCTTCAATCGCCTGCCGGTCATCGTCATGCGATAGCAGGCGGGATAGGTCATCGCGGTCGCGTTGGTCACGTCCTCGAAGGTGATATCTTGACCGGGGAGAACACTGGTGCCCCAACGAATCCCCGGTGACAGCGCGATCTCGGCGTCGCGCTGCTTCAGGATCGCATCGCAGATCACGTCGTCGAAGGTGCCGTTGAAGTTTCCACGCCGATAGAGAACCGTGTCCGTCTTGCCGAGGACGCGGCCCAGATCCGTCGCGAACGGTGCACGTTGGCGCTCTATGATCGCCGTCATCGCGGCATCGGGCTTGATCGCATCGGCGAATATGGGGATCAGGCGGTAGCGATAGGCCCTGAGGCCGCCATCCCGCACGTCGAGATCGAGGCGGGAGACGAACTTGCCGTTCGACCCGGTTGCGATGATGAGAGTCTTGCCGATCAGGGTCGGTTGCGGCACCGCGTCATGTGTATGCCCCGACAGAATGACGTCGATGCCCTTGACCACTTCGGCCACCTTGACGTCTACGTCGAAGCCGTTGTGCGACAGCAGTACGACCAAGCCGGCTCCGGCCGCGCGCGCGTCGTCGACCTCCTTCTGCAGGTCGGCTTCGCGGATGCCGAAGGTCCACTTTGGGATCATCCAGCGGGGATTGGCGATCGGCGTGAACGGGAAAGCCTGGCCAATGACCGCGATTTTGACGCCACCGCGCTCGAACATTTTCTGGGCTGGAAACACACGGTCCTCGAACTCGGTGTCCCGAATGTTCTGCGCCAGGAACGGGAAGTCCAGCTTGTCTGCGAGTTCTTTGACCCGAGCGTCGCCGAGCGTGAACTCCCAATGACCCGTCATCGCGTCCGGCTTCAGCGCCGCCATGACGTCGACCATGTCCGCGCCCTTTGTCTGCAGCGCGGTCCAACTGCCGGACCAAGTGTCGCCGCCGTCGAGGAGCAGCATATTCCCTGCCCGCTCCGCGCGGATCGCCTTGAGGATGGTCGCGATCCGGTCGAGTCCACCCATGCGCCCGTAGTTGGCGGCAAGCGAAGCGAAATCTTCGTAGGTAAGAGCAAAAGCCTCTGCCGACTTCTCGGCGATGCCGAATTGCTTGCGGAATGCCTCGCCCGTCAGATGCGGCACTCGGCCCTTCGCGGAACCGACACCGATATTAATCGAGGGCTCGCGGAAATGGATGGGGACGAGCTGCGCGTGAATATCGGTGAGGTGCACCAACGTGACGTTGCCGAGGGGCTCGAAAGCGAGCAGGTCGCGCTCGGTCAGGCTTTGCTGGGCCGCCAGCCGCGCCAGGCGCCCGGCACCCGAACCGGTCAGCATGGCCAATGCAGCGGCAGCGGTTGCGAATTCGCGACGCGATATCATGGCAGCGAGCCTTTCAGCCCAAGGTTCGAATACTGTCGCACTGCACGCACGGCGACTCGACCGGCGCCGGAGCGCCAACCAGAATCGCAGCGTCAATAGCGGGTGATCCCGAGCTCGGGCGCGAAGGGTCCTACCCGACGGTGATCTTGTGCTCGGACTTGTAGACAGAGCCGTCGTCGTCGATCCATTGGAAGACGAACGTGCCACTCTCAGGTACGCGGACGAAAAACGACTGATAGGGGTTTGCCGAAATCGCAGGATGCCAGTCAGCGCGAAACAGCTCCTTGCCGTTGAAGGTGGCAACGAACTGTTTGATGATCTTGCGCGGGATCGCCTTGCCGGACGCATCCTTGCGCTGACCGCTTTCCATCTCATGGCTGATCAGGGTCTTGACCTCGATGACGTCGCCGGCTTTGGCGGTCGACGGCATGCGGACGCGGGGAGTGGGCGTGGCCATGTCGGAACCTCGATAATCGCGCGTTGGGCGCGGAGTTCGTTGCAGGAAGGGCTCAGGCAACACGCGGCGTCAGCCGCCGCAGCCGCCGATCGTGACCTTCACTTCTTTCTTCGCCGTGTAGACGTCACCGTTCGACATCTCGGCCACGGCAACGATGTTCTGCGTCTGGGCGAGGCGAATGCGGATCGAGGCGGCAGCCTTGGGCGCGAGCGGTGTGAACGTGAACGAGGCGATCAGCGGGCTCGGGTTGCCTTCCGCGAAGAAATGTACCGACTTGACGTAGTCGGCCTCGGTCATCGGGCTCTCGACCTCGAAGGACAGCGGCACGACGAGGCCGTTCTCGGCGATCGACGGCAGGTCGAGCTTGATCCGCCCTTCCTTGAGGGTTTTGCCCCCGAACAGTTTGGCGATCTCGTCGGCAACCATCTTCGCATCGGCCCACGCGATCGCCGGGGCCAGTGTCAGCAGCGCCAAGCCACCTCCCGCCGAGGCCAGGAACGCGCGTCGCGATGCACCTGTGATCAAGGTCATTCGTCTTCCTCCTCTGGTCGGCTTTTGGATGGGCCGAGCCGGCGCTCTTGCCGACGCCTGCGTTAACACATAGTCGGATTAGCATATGTGGATATTATCTTGCAATGGTGGCGTTTGGCCAAGTAAGAATTGATCGTGATCAATCGAAGCTAAGCCGTGCGGATGAACGACGCGGTGAGCGGTCTTCTCGGGAGGATACATTGATAGGCAAAATGATCGCCGGCATCGTGACCGCCTTCACGATCATGGCGGCAGGGCTGCCTGCCTTTGCCCAGCAGGATGAGACCGAGAAGGAGATCGAGCGTTATCGCGCAATGATCTCGGATCCGTTCTCGAATCCAGGCTTCCTGTTCGTCGATCGTGGCGAGGCTCTTTGGAAGCAAGCGCGCGGCGAGAAGAACGTGTCGCTCGAGACCTGCGATCTCGGCGAAGGACCGGGCAAGCTGGAGGGAGCCTACGCCAAGTTGCCCCGCTATTTCGCGGACGCTGACCAAGTGATGGATCTCGAGCAGCGCTTGCTGTGGTGCATGGAGAAGATCCAGGCGCTTGATACGAAGGACATCGTCAAGCGTAAGTTTGGACGGCCGGGCGTCACCTCCGACATGCAGGACCTCGTTGCTTTCATCGCCAACAAGTCGAACGACATGAAAATCGCGCCGCAGCTGAGCCATCCTAAAGAGCAGGCGATGGCGGCCTTAGGCGAGGCTCTGTTCTACCGTCGGGGTGGACAATGGGACTTCTCGTGCGCGACGTGCCACGAGGCGACGGGCCAGCGCATCCGCCTGCAGGCGCTACCGGTACTCTCGAAGCCCGGACCCGCGGCGCAGGCGACGATGGCGACCTGGCCGACATATCGGGTCTCGCAAAGCCAAGTGCGCACGATGCAACATCGCCTATGGGATTGTTATTGGCAGATGCGGTGGCCGGACGCGAAGTATGGCGCTGAGGCCATCACGGCACTCACGGCTTATCTGATGCAGAACGCGGCCGGGGGCGAAATCCAAGTCCCTTCGATCAAGCGCTGAGGGGGAGGCGACTATGAGAACTACATTGAAAGCTGCTGGCATCGCTGCCCTCGGCGCGCTCGTGCTGGCAGGCCCCGCTCGCGCTCAGTCTACGAAGGTCGATCCGGCTGTCGTCGAGGCCGCCGTAAAGGGCATGTTCGGTCATGCCCCTGCTGAATGGCAGGAGCGCATCGTCCAGGATGAGACACAAAAAGCGTGCTCGCTTAACCGCAACCAGCCACCAGCGGACATCGCCAATGCGATTACCGCGCGGGAAACGAAGAACGTCGTCTTGCCCGCGGACGGCAAGTTCCTCGGGGATTGGAAATCAGGCGAGAAGATCGCCCAAAGCGGCTACGGCGGTCGGCACACGGACGACCCCAAGCGGGAACTCGGCGGCAACTGCTACGCCTGCCATCAACTCTCCAAGACGGAGTTGAGCTTCGGCACGATGGGGCCGTCCCTGCTCGAATACGGCAAGATCCGCAAGTACGCTCTCGAGGATGCCAAGGCGGCCTACATCAAGATCTACAATGCGCAAGCCGTGTTCCCATGCTCGAACATGCCGCGCCTGGGCCACAACAAACATCTGAACGAACAGCAGATCAAGGATCTGGTCGCGCTGCTGTTCGATCCGGAAAGTCCGGTCAACAAGTAGTGGGATCGTTCATGGCATCGGACAGCGATCGGAACAGTTCGGCGGCGCGGTGCGGTGGCGCGCTCCGCCTCGCTGCCGTGCTGTTCGGCCTCCTTCTGCTGGTCGGTAGCGGACGCCCGCTCGCAGCGGCTGAACTCGTCATGTTCGTGGACACCGGGTGTCCCTGGTGCCTGCGCTGGGATCGCGAGGTCGGAGAGGCCTACGAGCGATCGGAGGAAGGACGGCGCGCGCCCCTGCGCCGCCTCCATATCTCCAAGGCACGCCGATCGGGACTAACCCTCGCAAGTGCAGTGACGGTGACTCCAACCTTCGTCCTGGTCGACGGAGGATTGGAAGTTGGGCGGATCACCGGCTATCCAGGCGCTGATTTCTTCTGGGGGATGCTGGGCGAGTTGTTGGCTCGCCTAGCGCCTCCGGCGCCGGACAAGCCACGAGACGCGGGCGTAGCGCCTACCCCGTCGCAGGACGTCGGGCGCTCGACGCATCAGGCGGGTCGGGCGTCAGCAGGTTTGAGGCTGGCGATTGGCTCGGCCGACATCGTCCGGAAACGTCGTGCTCCCATCGGACTCGCTGTGGACGGTGCAGGATGAGCGAAACAATTGCGCGCGAGATCGAGAACGCTCTGGCGAGTGGTCAGGAGGTCTCGGTCGAGCTTCAGTCCCTGATGCGCAAAGCTCGCAAGGCGAGCGATTTTCTGAAGGCGCTCGCGCACGAGAACCGGTTGGTCATTCTTTGCTTGTTGAGCGAGCGGGAGCGGTCGGTGACCGAACTCGAGGGCTTATTGGCATTGAGCCAAGCGACGGTGTCGCAGCAACTTGCCCGCCTGCGCCATGAGGGTCTCGTCGAGACGCGACGCGAGGGCCGAGCTATCTATTACAGCCTCGCCGACGAAGCGACCCGGCGCTTCATCCAGGCCATCTACGAAAAATTCTGCCGCGACTGCTGACAGCCGGGACGCCAGCCCCGTCGACGAGAGAGATGCCTTGGACCTCGACTACGGTACCATCGGCGGCTTCCTGTGTGGCGCCATCGCCGGCGGCGGTGCCCGCTACGGTCGCGTTTGCTCGATGAGCGCCATCGAGGACGCCCTGGTTGCGCGCGACTACCGGGGTGCGAAGGCATGGGGCCTCGCCATCGCCGTGGCGGGCCTCGCCACGCTGGCCATGGTGGGTCTTGGTCTCGTCGATCTCTCCACCAGCGCGGCGCTGGCGCCCCGGCTGCACGTACTCGGCGTGATCCTGGGAGGCATTGCGTTCGGGATCGGCATGTCCCTGGTCGGTACCTGCAGTTTCGGCCTGATCGTGCGTAGTGGAGGCGGTGATCTGCGCGCGCTCATTGCGGCCCTGATCGTCGGTATTTTCGCGTTCGCCGTCACAGCTGGCCTCTTGTCCCCCCTGCGGCTCGTTCTCCTGGACGTCGGCATGGTCCAGATGCCCGTTCTCGGGCAGGCGTCCTTGCAACGGCTGCTGTCGTGGCTCATCGGCGCGGCTCTCGCGCACCTGCTAGTCGTGGCGGGATTGATAGCGCTGGCCGTTGTCGCGCTGCTCGATGCCCGCCTTCTGCGCCGACCGCGCCTCGTCGCCAGCGCTGTTTTGATTGGACTGGCGGTAGCGGGTGGTTGGCTGGCGACGAGCCTGGCCGTCCGCGAACTCACTGCAACGCGGGTCGAAAGCCTGTCGTACGTGGCCCCGGTCGGACGGGCTCTACTGCAATTCATGGCGGTCCCTATCCGCGACGGCAACTTCGGGATGGCAGCCGTCATGGGGGCGGCGCTCGCGTCGTTCGCGGTGGCGGCGGCACGTGGCGAGCTGCGATGGGAGGCTTTCGACGATCCCCGCGAAATGCGGCGGCACTTGGTGGGCGCGGCTCTGATGGGCGTTGGTGGTGTTCTGGCCCAGGGCTGCACGGTCGGGCAGGGCCTCACGGCGGCCAGCGCTCTCGCGATCAGCGCGCCGATCTTCATCGCCTCCGTGCTCTTCGGCGCGCAGGCCGGACTTAAATTCCTGATCGAAGGCACGTCGCTTTGGCGGCTGGGCTTTTCGCCGCGTGCCGATTGAGCACCTTGTTTGAAGAGGATCGCGCTCCTAATCAAAGGGCGTGATCGGTTGAAGGGAGGTACGAATGCGCACTAGTTTGGCTCTCGTCGGTGGACTCGCGTCCATGCTCGGTATGTCGGTGCTAACGCCGGTCGCGGCCCAGGACGTCGAAAATGGCGCCGAGGTCTACAAGAAGTGCCGCGCTTGCCATCAGATCGGCGAGGGGGCGAAGAATGCGGTAGGTCCATCGCTCAACGGGCTGTTCGGGCGCAAGGCCGGGACCATCGAGGGCTTCAGCTACTCCGATGCGAACAAGAACTCTGGCGTCACATGGGACGATGCGACGTTCGCCAACTACATCAAGGATCCGCGGGCGGCCATGCCTGGCAACAAAATGGCGTTCGCTGGCGTCAAGGATCCCGAAGACATCAAGGATCTGACGGCGTTCTTGAAACAGTACGACGCGACGGGCAAGAAGAAGTGAAGTAGGGGGCGTCCGCGCTTCCAACTGTGCGGAAGGAGGTTTGGCATGGCCGTTGCCTCCTGGATCGAACGGTTCGAGGGACTGGCGTCCCTCGACCAGTACGCGCGGGATGAACTCCTGCGCACCGGTCGCATCGTCGAGATGCCGGCGGGGCGCCGCATCTTCGGTCCTGGCCAAGCACCTTCGAGCTTCATGCTGATGCTCGAAGGCACCGTGCGGGTTCACCAGATCTCGGAGTCCGGGCGCGAAATTGTACTTTTTCGCGTGACGGAAGGCGAGAGTTGCGCACTCACCACCGCCTGCCTGCTCGGCTATCAGGATTACATCGCCGAAGCTGTCGCCGAGACCAACATCCGCGCTGTCGCCATTCCTCGCGAGACGTTCGATCGGCTCGTAGCCCGATCGGCGGCCTTTCGCCGCTTCGTGTTCATGGCTTTCAGTCGCCGCGTCACCGACTTGTGCAGGGTCATCGACGAGGTCGCGTTTCAGCGGATGGACATACGACTTGCGGCGCGCCTGCTCGATCGTGCCGGAACAGGCTCGACGCTGTCTCTGACGCATCAGGAGCTTGCCGCCGAGCTCGGCACTGCGCGCGAGGTCGTGAGCCGCCAGCTCCATGAACTGCAGCGCCGTGGCTGGATCGTCTCAGGGCGCGGTAACATCGAGATCAAGGATCGCGCGGCGATTGAGGCGCTTGCGCACAGCTGAGCGCGCGTAGGGCTATCGCGGTCGAAGGGGCGCCTGGGTTCCTCGTCGCTCTGGATCGTCGGTGTCGGCGCTCTAGCTATCCTTGCCACGCTGATCCGGGCGGCGCTCAAGCTCTGAAGGGTTCGGTGGCTGTCCGGCGCTGGTCAGACGCAACGCGCGAGCTTAAGGCTGCATCTATGCTCACGCATCGCCCAGGACCGATCCTCATTGCTGGCCCAACCGCATCGGGAAAGTCGGCGCTTGCCCTCGAGCGTGCCGAAGCCTGCGGGGGGGTCGTGATCAATGCCGATTCGATGCAGGTCTATGCCGAGCTCAGCATCCTGTCGGCCCGGCCCAGCGCCCAGGACGAGGCGCGTGCACCCCACCGCCTCTACGGTCACGTCCCGGCCAGCGAAGCCTATTCCGTGGCGCGGTGGCTCGAAGACGTGGCGCGCGTCCTCGCAGAGGCGACCGCAAGTGGCCGACGGCCAATCATTGTCGGGGGCACAGGTCTCTATTTCCAAGCCCTCACCGAGGGCCTGTCGCCGCTCCCTCCCATCCCGGCCGACCTGAGGGAGCACTGGAGACGTCTGTCCCAACAGGTGGAGCCCGCGGCGCTGCACGCAATGCTTCGGGATCGAGATCCCGTCATGGCGGATCGGCTATCGCCGTCCGACGCACAACGCATCACGCGGGCGCTCGAAGTTTTGGAAGCAACGGGGCGATCGCTGGCCGAGTGGCAGATGGTGCGTGCCCGACCTCTCGTGGATCTCACCAGTGCCGAGTGCTGGCTGGTCTCCAGGCCGCGCGGCGAGCTTCATCGACGATGTGACCAGCGCTTCGACCTCATGATGCAGGCTGGCGCGCTGCAGGAAGTTAGCGCGCTGATGCAACTCCGTCTGCCTCCAACATTGCCCGCGATGCGCGCGTTGGGCGTCCGGCCGCTTGCGGCGCATCTGGAGGGGTGGCTGCCGCTCGAGGTGGCGGTCGCTCGGGCCAAAGTCGAGACGCGGCAGTACGTCAAGCGTCAGGAGACTTGGGCGCGAAGGTATATGGCAGACTGGCAAAGATACGAAATAACGCAATAAACGATGCGAGTGGCTCACGTATTAAGACGTATTATTGCGTTTATCGCGCTTTGATTGACGTTTAATTGCATGAACGTTGACGTCTCCAGCAGCCTTCCGTAACAACGATCTCGGTTGAAGTCCGACACTATTCTTCCGCTTGAAGGAGACATTCGACATGGCCCGCACGATGACCGGCGCCGAGATGGTGATCAAAGCCCTTGCCGACCAAGGTGTGGATCTGGTGTTCGGCTATCCGGGTGGCGCGGTCCTTCCGATCTACGACGAGATCTTCCAGCAGGAGAAAGTGCGCCATGTCCTGGTTCGCCAGGAGGGCGGCGCAGTTCATGCGGCCGAGGGTTACGCCCGCGCGACAGGTCGCGTCGGCGTCGTGCTGGTCACGTCTGGGCCCGGGGCGACCAACGCCGTGACGGGGCTGGCCGACGCTCTGATGGATTCGATCCCGGTCGTCGTCCTGACAGGGCAGGTCCCCACCCATCTGATCGGCAACGATGCCTTCCAGGAGTGCGATACGGTCGGCATTACGCGCCCCTGCACCAAGCACAATTGGCTTGTGAAGAATGTCAACGATCTCGCCCGTATCCTGCATGAAGCCTTCCACATCGCCAGAAGCGGGCGTCCAGGGCCTGTTGTCGTGGACATCCCGAAGGACGTGCAATTCGCGATGGGCACCTACGTCGGCCCGTCGACCGCATCGATCGCCCACAAGAGCTACCGGCCGCGATTGAAGGCGGAACAGTCTTCTGTCGAGGCGGCGGTGGAGGTGATGGCGAAAGCCAAGCGCCCGATGTTCTACACCGGCGGTGGGGTCATTAATTCAGGTCCCAAGGCGAGCCAGCTATTGCGCGAGCTTGTCCGGCTCACCGGCTTCCCAATCACATCGACGCTGATGGGTCTGGGTGCCTACCCGGCCTCGGACAAACAATGGTTGGGCATGCTCGGCATGCACGGCACCTACGAGGCGAACATGGCCATGCACGGCTGTGATGTGCTGATCAACATCGGTGCTCGTTTCGACGATCGGATCACCGGCCGCATCGATGCCTTCTCGCCCAACTCGACCAAGATCCACGTCGACATCGACCCGTCCTCGATCAACAAGAACGTCAAAGTCCAGATCCCCGTCATTGGCGACTGCGCCTATGTGCTCGAGGACATGTTGCGCCTGTGGAAAACCAAGGCCGGCCAGCCTGACAAAGCGGCCCAGAAGGCATGGTGGAAGGAAATCGACGGTTGGCGGCAGCGCGACTCGCTCAAGTATCGCAAAGCCCCAGACCTGATCATGCCGCAAGAGGCCATCGAGCGCGTCTACCTCGCGACCAAGAACCGCGACACCTACGTCACGACCGACGTCGGCCAGCACCAGATGTGGGCGGCGCAATTCTATAAGCTCGAGGAGCCCAATCGCTGGATGACGTCGGGTGGCCTCGGCACCATGGGCTATGGCTTGCCGGCTGCGATCGGCGTGCAACTCGCCCATCCGAAATCGACGGTCGTCTGCTTCACGGGTGATGCCTCGATCCTGATGAACATTCAGGAGATGTCGACGGCGGTCCAATACAAGCTGCCCATCAAGATCGTCATCCTGAACAACCAGTACATGGGCATGGTCCGCCAATGGCAGCAACTGCTGCACGGCAACCGCTACTCCGAGAGCTATACCGAGGCGCTCCCGGATTTCGTCAAACTTGCAGAGGCCTACGGCGGGGTCGGGATGCGCTGCGACAGCCCGGGTGAACTCGACGCCGCGATCAAGGCAATGCTCGAAGTGACGGACCGTCCCGTCCTCTTCGATTGCCGCGTCGCAAAGCTCGCGAACTGCTTCCCGATGATTCCGTCCGGCAAGGCGCACAACGAGATGCTGATGGGCGAGAACGTCACCGACGAGGACGTCGGCAGGGCGATCGGCAAGGAAGGCAAGATGCTGGTTTGAGGTGTGTCGCCGCCGCGATCTGGGCTCGGTGCAGTCGCTGGCGGCGTGGGCGTGACCAACCGGATCGCCGCTCAGTGCGGCGATCCAATTCCCTCAATCCAGGATCACATGCGGCACGAAGCGCGCAGCATCCGTCGTGATATCGCCATCCCCTTCGCGGATGCCGAGGCCCGCCGGCATGCCAGCAATCAGCCACACACCGCACACCGGACGCCGGCCCTGGAAGCGGGGCAGGGGATGCCACGCCTGTACGATGTGGCCTTCCGCTCCATAGGGTCCCGGCGAGACCGTCGGCACCGCCTGTCGGCCTGCGCGGCCCGGCAGAACGACTTCGATGTTGGCGCCCTCCCGAGAGTAGATCGGCTTGCGGACATAGCGCCCGTTGAGATCCGCCGCTCTTGGATCTCCGTCAAAAAAGGCCGGCAGCAGGTTGGGATGGCCAGGAAAGGCTTCCCAGAGCAGCGCCATCAGCCCCTTGTTCGAAAGTATGGTCTTCCACGCCGGCTCGATGAAGCGACAGCCCGAGTCGGGAATGTGCACGGCGAACGGCTCGGCAAGGAGCCATTCCCAGGGATACAGCTTAAACAGCGAGCCGATCAGCCGGTCCTCGCCGTCTGTGAAACGGCCGCGCGCGTCGACGCCGATCTCCTCGATGCCCAACGTGAAAGCAGTCAATCCCGCCTGCCGAGCGCAGTCGGCGAGGTAGTTGACGGTCCCCATATCCTCGGTGCTGGCAGCCGTTGCTGTAAGGTGCAGGGGGCCCTGCACACCGATACGGCCCAGGGCGTCGACGAGCCGCTCATGCATCGAGTTGAACTGGTCGGCATCGGCCGGCAAGCAGCCACGCTCGCGCATCTGCTCGAGCCAGACCCACTGGAACACCGCGCTCTCATACAGAGACGTCGGCGTGTCGGCATTGTACTCGTAGAGCTTGGCGGGCCCGTTGCCGGAGTAGGCAAGGTCCATGCGGCCGTAAAGATGACGCTCCCGGTTGCGCCAGCTGGCGGCGACGTAATCCCAATACCTTTCCGGAATTCGCAACTTCGCGAGCGTGTGCTCGTCGGCAACGGCTCGCGAAACGATATCGAGGCACATGCCCTCGAGTTCTTCCGCGGGCGCCTCGAGGTCGTTCTCGATCTCGGCCAGCGTCAGGGCGTAGCAGTGGCTCTCGTCCCAGTAGACTGTGCTGCCGGGGGAGTGAAAATTGAAGCCGTGCTCTTCGGCCGTAGCCCGCCAATCGGGGCGCGGCTCGGTCACTCGCCGATCCATGCGATCTCAGCCTCCCGACGACACCTTAGCGCCGTCCGATGCGGACGGGGAGCTCGCGACTTTGGCTGCCGTTCCGCCGAAACCACCGCGCGATTGCGTGTGGGCCTTCGCGACTTGGGCTGCCGACGGGGCGGCTGTTGCGCCACGCGGGACGGCGGAATTGGCGCCATTGCCCATGAGCGGCACTCCGGTCGCGGTGGCGCGTCCGGTCGGACTCGCGGCATTGGCGACGACGGGCTGCGGCTGCATGCGAGAGCCAATTGCGGCGCCCATCATGAAACCGAGCATCGAGGGCCGCCAACTGCCATCCCGGCTGCTCGGGCGGTCGAGTTCGCAGCTCTCGGGGCCAGCGTTTTCCTCGCACTCGGCCTTCGATTCGTATTTCGGGTAGGCTTGCTCGTAGGCGTTCTCGGCGGCGACGAACGAGGCGTTGCATTGGGCCTGCGCGAAGCCGTCGGCCACACATTCGGCAACGGACGCATAAGCTTTGACCGGAACAATTTCGTTCGGATCCTCACAGGCCGCCAGGACCAACGCGCTTGCACCCATGCTGAACAGGGCGACATACCGTGAACGCTTCATACTCCTACCCCTCGACACAGAGCTTCGGAATGAGGGTAGCCCGGAGGTGTTCTTTTCTCGTTAAGACGATAATCCGCCTACGCAAAATCTAACTGGACCCACCACCGGCCGGGACGATCACATGCAACTCTATATCGCCAACAAGCTCTACTCGTCGTGGTCGCTCCGACCCTGGCTGCTCATGACCGCCCTCGATATTCCGTTCGAGGAGACAGTAATCCCGATGTACTTCCCGGACAGCAAAGCGCGCATGCTCGACGTGTCACCGACGGGGAAGATGCCCTGTCTCGTCGACGGTGAGGTCAAGGTCTGGGAAAGCATCGCCATCATCGAGTATCTGCATGAGACGTACCCGGCCAAGGGGGTGTGGCCGGCGGAAGCTGCCGCGCGCGCCCACGCCCGGGCTACCGCAGCCGAGATGCACGCCGGCTTCCAGGCGCTTCGCAATTCCTGCCCGATGAACCTGGGGAAGCGATTCCACCCCCGGGACCTCGGATCGGATGTTGCCGATAACGTGAGGCGTTTCCAAGGTATGGTATCCGACTGCCGGCGGAGGTTCGGAAGCGGCGGCGATTTCCTCTATGGACGCTTCTCGGCGGCCGACGCCATGTATGCTCCGCTCGCAACCCGGCTCGATACGTATCAGGTCGAGCTGGCACCCCAGACCCGGGCTTACGTCAACGCCATCCTCTCGCATCCGGCCTTCCGCCAATGGCGCGCGGCGGCGCTGGCTGAGCCGTGGGGGATCACCCACTACGAGGACGGTTGGAGCACGGCCGAGACCTTTCACACCCCCTCCATCCTGTCCGGCCAACCCCGCGCCGGCGCCTGAACCAAAGAGGACCCGATCATGTCGCAGAAGGGAACCGGCTCGGCCTATTTCATCGAGGAGAGCAAGCAGGAGCTGGTCCGGCATACGCTGTCGATCCTGGTCGACAACGAGCCGGGCGTGCTTTCTCGAATTGCCGGCCTCTTTTCGGGGCGCGGCTACAATATCGAGAGCCTCACCGTCTCCGAGACCGAGCACGAGAAGCATCTCTCGCGCTTTACGATCGTGACGAAGGGGACGCCCATGGTGCTCGAGCAGATCAAGAATCAGCTCGATCGTATGGTGCCGGTGCACCGGGTCATCGATCTGACGGTCGAGGCTGATCCGCTCGAGCGCGAGCTTGCGCTCGTCAAGGTGGCGGGGCGTGGCGAGAAGCGCATCGAGGCGCTTCGGCTCGCTGAAATCTTCAAGGCGCGCGTGATCGATGCCTCGATCGAGCATTTCGTGTTCGAGATCACGGGGCCATCGTCCGAAATCGAGCAGTTCCTGTCGATCATGAAGGAGCTGGGTCTGGTCGAGGTTTCGCGCACGGGCATTGCCGCCATCAGCCGTGGTGCGCAGGGCATGGGCGGGCGAAGCTGAGGCTCCGGATGATCTGACATATGCCGCCGATTGATCTGCTGCTCGGTCTCGTCGTGTTCGCGGCCGTGACCTGTTTCACTCCGGGCCCGAACAACACGATG
Organism: Hyphomicrobiaceae bacterium; assembly: GCA_022844225.1. GTDB lineage: Bacteria > Pseudomonadota > Alphaproteobacteria > Rhizobiales > Hyphomicrobiaceae. The sequence goes on from JALHMC010000013.1 coordinate 80,324, forward strand.
CTGATGGCTTCAGGCCTCAATTTCGGCATGCGTCGGACGTTGCCGCATGTGTTGGGCGTGACGCTCGGATTTTCGTTCATGGTCCTGGCCGTGGGCCTTGGCATCGGGCAATTGCTCGCGGCTTCCCCGATTGTCTACGCGGCTCTCAAGACAGCGGCCGTCCTTTATCTGCTTTGGCTGGCGTGGGGGATTGCGACCTCCGGCGGCGTGCGGGATGGCGAGACCGGCGCCCGTCCGTTGTCGTTCCTGGAGGCCTGCGCCTTCCAATGGATCAATCCCAAAGGCTGGATCATGGCCGTCGGCGCCAGCACGAGCTACGCGATGGCCGGCAGTCTGTTTGCCAGCGCCGCAGTCGCTGCATCGGTGTTTGCAGTCGTCGGACTGGCCTCGAGCACATCATGGGCGGTCTTCGGAGCTGCGTTCCGGCGTTTATTGACCAGGCCCGAGCTTCTGCGTGTCGTCAACCTGCTGCTGGCAGCCCTCCTGATCCTGTCGCTTTATCCGGTGCTGAGCGAATTGGCGATGTTCGGCGCCCGCGACTGATGAAGGCACTGGACGGCCTGTCGTCCACAGCCCCATCGACCGGCCTGGATCGCGAATCGCGGGAATGCTACCGCCATCGGACAGTGCAATCCCTCCCAACTGAGCGAAGGGTGTCCCGCATGGATAAGCAGCAACTCCTCATCATGCTCGTTATCGGCGCCATAGCCGGTTGGCTGGCGAGTTTCGTCGTCGGGAGCCCGCGCTGGGGTCTGGTCGGGTATATCGTCGCTGGCGTGATCGGTGGCGTGGTCGGGGGTTGGTTGCTCGATGCCGCCAAGATCCGTGTGAACCTCGGCCCCCCCTTTGCAAATGCCGTTGCGCAAGGGGCCATCGGCGCCATTGCGGTCATCATCGTCGCGCGAATCCTAGGCGGGTGAGGGCGGCGACCTCTCTTCACATTCGATAACACAGTGTTCATTGCCGCAGGCTTGGCAATAGGTGGCCGCTGCCGTATAAATGATCAATGTTCACTATTAGTGCCCAAACCGGGCCGACATTCGGAGTCACACGTCATGGACTACGGACCTTTGATCATGATGGGGCTGATGGGCCTCGTGGCCGGCTGGATCGCCAATCTTCTCCTGGGACGCCAAGGTGATTTGGTTGGAAGCCTCGTGCCGGGTGTGCTCGGTGCCTACGTGGGGGCTCTTATCCAGAAGCATGCGCAACTCGACCTGATGCGGATCGGCAATCCGCTGCTCGAGCAACTGGCAGTCGCGGTGATTGGTGCCGTCGTCGTCATTCTCGTTGCGCGCAGCATCGTCAGCGAGCCAAGGCGCTAGACAATTCAACGACTGCGATGGTGCCCCCATTGGCGGCGTACGGCGTCCACGCTACATGTGAGGCATGGTCACCGTCGTCGATACCAAACCTCGTCATCCGGAGAAGGTGCAGCGTCCGGACAGCCCAATCCTGCGTAAGCCGGACTGGATTCGGGTGCGCGCCCCCACCAGTGCCGAGTATGGCGAGACCCGTCGCATCGTGCGAGAGCACGGCCTGACGACGGTCTGCGAGGAAGCCGGCTGCCCCAACATCGGGGAGTGCTGGACCAAGCGCCATGCCACGATGATGATCATGGGCGAGGTCTGTACTCGGGCGTGTGCGTTCTGCAACGTGGCCACGGGCTTGCCAAAGCCTCTCGATGCCGACGAACCGCAGCGGGTGGCTGACGCGGTTGCTAAGCTCGGCCTCGGGCATGTCGTAATCACGTCGGTCGATCGCGATGATCTCTCGGATGGCGGTGGCGCCCACTTCGCGGCGGTGATCAGTGCCATCCGGAGTCGAACGCCGGCGACCAGCATCGAGGTGCTGACGCCGGACTTCCTGCGCAAGGACGGCGCGCTGGAAGCTGTCGTCGCAGCCCGCCCAGACGTGTTCAATCACAACCTCGAAACGGTGCCTTCGCTCTACCTCCGCATCCGGCCCGGAGCCCGTTATTTCCATTCGCTCCGCTTGCTGCAGCGGGCCAAGGAGATCGACCCGACACTCTTCACCAAGTCCGGGATCATGGTCGGCCTGGGCGAGTCGCGAGACGAGGTGCTCCAGTTGATGGACGACCTGCGCTCTGCCAACGTCGATTTCCTCACGATCGGCCAGTATCTGCAACCGACGCGCAAGCACGCCGAGGTGAAGTCATTTGTCACGCCCGAGGAGTTCAAGTCCTACGAGCGGATCGCGCTGGCCAAGGGCTTCCTGCTCGTCTCGGCTACTCCGTTGACGCGATCGAGCTATCACGCTGATGCGGACTTCGCGCGCCTCAAGGCTGCGCGACTGGCGAGGGGCAGGTAGTGGTTCCCGAGTTCGACGGCCCGGTCGCGGCAGGATGACGCGCTCGCGCGGGCTGCGGCCGTGCGTTAAATCCAGATCATGCCGAGCTTCGAGACGACTCGCCGAATTCCGTACACGCCAGCCGAGATGTTCGATCTCGTGGCGGACGTCGAGCAGTATCCGCGCTTCTTTCCGTTGTGCGAGGCGTTGCGCGTCCGCTCGCGGGAGCGCCAGGGCGACAAGGAGGTCCTCGTCGCCTCGATGGACATTGGTTACAGAGCGATCCGCGAGACAATTACCAGTCGCGTGACGCTCGAGCGACGCCCCATGAGCGTCCTGGTCGAATTAATCGACGGGCCGTTCCGTCATCTGGACAACCGCTGGCGCTTCACCGAAGCTCCGAATGGCGCCACTGATGTGCGGTTTTTCATGTCCTACGAGCTGAAGTCGATGATGCTCCAGCTTCTGGTTGGCGGGTTGTTCGATCAGGCCTTCCGCCGTTGCGTGACGGCATTCGAGGCCCGCGCCCGCGAGGTCTACGGCAGTGGTCGAGCCGGGGGCGTCGTAGCGCCCGCGACCTGAACGCCGGCTAGGTCCCGAATGGCGAAGTCTTAGCGGTCGCCCTCTCTGCGGACTCTCGCCGGGACGACGAAGTCGCGAGGCGGCCCGGGGGCCTCGACAGCGAACGTGAAGTGCCACCATTCGCGCACATACGCACGAAAACCATGCCGGCGCATCGCGTCGGCCAGGTTCTGGCGCGCGTCCTGCTGGGCTCGGGACAGGCCACTCGCGTCACTGTGGCTCGCTGCATCGAAACAATCGAACCCGCTGCCCATATCGAGCGAACCGTCGGGCCGCGCTCCGCAGCCGCTGTCGTGCACGGGTGAAGCTGTGCTGCTCGGCGCAGCCGGAACCAGCGTCAGGTCGACGGCCATCCCCGTCGAGTGACTGGACGAACTCGAGATATAGCCTGCTTCAACGAGCCCCGATCGTGTCGTCCGGGGATGATAGCGGCTCGTGGCCGGTGCTCCGTCCCGGCGCATCTGCGTCCACGACATGAAGGCTGTCGTTGCGCGGGTTGGCCGATAGCAGTCGTAAACCTTCAAAGCGAGGCCGCGTCCGGCCAGATCCGATTGCACCCGCGCCAGAGCCTCGGCCGCACGGCGCTTTAGCACACAGGCCCCAGAGCCGTATCCGGGGACTGGGCGGCCCGTGAAATTCTCGGCCGTTGCGTAGCGCAGGTCCTGGATGATCGTCGGTGCGATATCCGCCAGATACACGAAGCCATCCGGCAGGGCTGGTCCGTCCCGGGCGAGCGCGGGCGCAAAGGTCGCAGAAATGGCGGCAATCGCGCCCGCAACATACGTCGATCTCTGTGGGACGTTCATCACGGATCAATCGATCTGCAGCTCGGAGATGGCCGTGTCGACATACTTCGAGCCGGGATAGACTTCGGCGATGCGAAGCTGCACCCACTCGGCTTCGACGTTCGAGGAGAGCCGAATGCTGCGTCGTTGCCGGTCGTCGGGCAAGGCCAGCGAGTGCGTTTCACCACCCGAGAAGACCAGATCGAGTCGACGAACGCGAGAGTTCTTCGCGAAAATATCAGCGTTCTTGGCATATCCGTTTATGAGAGTGATCCCTTTCACAGTACGCCGCTGGCTGAAGGTGATGGTGATCGAAGCCCCGATACCCGCGCTCCGGCCGCCGTGCACCCAGGCCGTAGCTGGAGACCCATCATAGAGGTTGGCCGGGCCGTAGCTGTTGCCATGTTGGGGCGCCAAAATGGAACTCGCGCAGTAGAGACCGCCGTCCGGCGCCCGATGCTTGGCGCATTCGGCGAGCGACGGCGCCGGGGCATGACCCTCGGTTCGATTGTGAGGGGAAGGCGGCCGGGTCCGAGCGTCCGCTGGCTGCGACGCGGTTGCGACCTTCGCCTTCAAGTCGTCGATTCGCGCCTGTGCGAGGTCGGCATGGAAAGTTCCCGCGTAGCGTCGGGCGAAGGCTTCTAGCTCACGGACGCTGATTGAGTGTTGCACCTTGTCCCAGTGCCGCTCTGCGGCTGGAATGGAAGAGGCCTCGCCCGTCATCGGGGGCGTAGCCTGTGCCGATACGCCGGTCCCGGGGTTCAGAACCACCGGGCCGAGCAGCGACGTATGCTCCCATGGCACTTGTTTGCCGCCGGTCGCACGCACCACCTCGCCACGTACCGCGGCGAGCGCTCCCAGGACATCGCGACCGGGAACCTCCATATGCTGCAGCAGCGCGCCAGTATACGGCGAGTTACGGCTGTCGCCGTCGAGCGCGACATTGCCCGGTTGCGTGGAGAACGAGATGAGGGTTCCAACGCCGGTGCGAACCTCTGCGAGGCCCTGGCCCACACCGGTCGAGCGCGTGCCCATCGTTCGTGCGAGATTCCGGGCCAGGGGATTGTCGCGGCAGGCATCGAGGAGCACCAGGGAGGTTCGCGCCTCGCGCTCCATGCGGCTCAGCACGAGGTGAAGCGGGATGCTTTCGAAATCGACATCG
>JALHMC010000013.1:85262-89712 GCA_022844225.1 Hyphomicrobiaceae bacterium
CGAGATTCCGGGCCAGGGGATTGTCGCGGCAGGCATCGAGGAGCACCAGGGAGGTTCGCGCCTCGCGCTCCATGCGGCTCAGCACGAGGTGAAGCGGGATGCTTTCGAAATCGACATCGCCCTCGGCTGCGAGACGCGCGTCGGTCGGGACGAGGTAGTTCTGGCCAGCAACCTGCAGGCCGTGGCCGGCATAGAAGAACAGTGCCACTTCAGCGCCCGCCAACTTCTTGTCGAACTCGCGGATCAAGCGCTCCATCGCGCGCTTGTCGAGGTCCATCCCATCAAGCACCACGAACCCCAGCCGCTTCAAAGCGGCTGCAACATCGGCCGCATCGTGCAGCGTATTCTTGAGCTGGGCGGTCTCCTTATAGGAGGCATTGCCGATCACCAAAGCGATGCGGTCGCCGGCAGCGCTTCCGGGTGCACTCAAGGCGAGCCCTTGCAGCAGACAAAGGAGACCCAAGACGGCGGATCTTACCCACGCGGCCATGACTTCTTTCCCCCGCTCGCCTTCCCCCACCTCACCGACCTCCGCGGCCTAGGCCGGAGCCGCTATTACCCGGCCGAGGCTGCAATCGCCGCCCGGATCAGCGTCTTTGCCTCTTCGCTGTCCCATTCGGCAGGACCGACCAAACGCCCGATCTCGCGGCCCTTGGCATCCAGCAGCAACGTCGCCGGCATGCCGATGGCTTTGAGCCCCGAGTGGATACGCACCGTCGGGTCGGCATAGACGCCGAGCTTTTGCACCTTGATCTGGTCCAGGAACCTCTTCGCGCCCTCGACTCCGGTCTTGTCGGCCGAGACGGCGACGACCTCGAATTTGTCAGAGCCGAGTTCCGCCTGCAGCCGATCGAGGCTCGGCATTTCTTTCCGGCACGGCGCGCACCACGTGGCCCACAGGTTCACGAGCACGACCTTGCCCTGCCATTCCTTGAGCAGTCGGGACTTGCCGTCCTTGTCCAGAAACGGCAGCTCCGGGAGGACTTCGGGCTCCTTCTTGAAGACGAAGGCGGCCATTTCTCCAACCGAGAGCGGATTAGTTCCCGGACCCGATGGCAGGGTCACGGGCTTGTCGGAGACCGCCTGCGCTAAACGCGTCGGGGATTTCGACACGTTGTCAGCGCCGCCGGCCATGACGTATACCGCGCCGAAGCCGGCGAGCGCCGCCACCACGATGGTGGCAAGCAGGGTCGTGCGTGTCGACCCAGTGGGGCGGGACGAGCGGTCTGCCTTCACGCCGAACCTCCTTCAGCCTAGCAATCACGAGGCGAGCCTGTGACCGAGAAACGCGCCAACAAGATGTGGGGCGGCCGCTTCGAGCTGTCGCCTGCCGAACTCATGATCGAGATAAACGCCTCGATCGGCTTCGACAAGGCCATGGCCCCCCAGGATATCCGCGGATCGAAGGCGCACGCCGAGATGCTTGCCGCCCAAGGCATCATCACCAAGGCCGACGCTCGTGAGATCGTGCGGGGGCTCGATCAGGTCAAGGCCGAGATCGAAGCGGGCACCTTCGAATTCTCCGAGCGACTGGAGGACATACATCTTAACGTCGAGAGCCGTTTGACCGAGCTGATCGGTCCCGCCGGGGGCCGCTTGCACACAGCGCGGTCGCGGAATGATCAGGTCGCGCTCGATTTTCGCATGTTTGTGCGCGATGCGATCGACGGCCTCGACCTTGGATTAGCGCGACTGCAACTGGCGCTGTCCCGCAAGGCCGAAGCCCACGCCGACGTCGTCATGCCCGGCTTCACCCATCTGCAGCCGGCTCAACCTGTGACATTCGGGCACCATCTTCTAGCATATGTCGAGATGCTTGCCCGCGACCGCGGACGCCTTGCCGACGCGCGCAAGCGCCTCAACGAGTGTCCCCTCGGATCGGCCGCGCTGGCCGGAACGTCCTTCCCGATCGATCGCCACATGACGGCCGAGGCCCTGGGTTTCGACCGGCCGACCGCGAATTCGCTCGATGGTGTGTCCGACCGTGACTTCGCCCTCGAGACGCTCGCGGCGTGCGCCATCTCGGCGATGCACCTATCGCGGCTCGCCGAGGAGATCGTGATCTGGATGACACCTCAGTTCGGCTTTGTCCGGCTCTCCGACCGCTGGACGACGGGCTCGTCCATCATGCCGCAGAAGCGCAATCCGGATGCCGCTGAACTCTGCCGCGCCAAGATTGGCCGCATCGCGGGGGCGTTTCAAGGCCTCTTGATGGTCATGAAGGGCCTGCCGCTCACCTATTCGAAGGACATGCAGGAGGACAAGGAGCAAACCTTCGACGCACTCCGCAGCTTCCGGGTGGCCGTGGCCGCCATGGGCGGCATGATCGAGGACCTCGAACCGGAGCCTGATGTCATGAGGCTGGCGGCCGGATCCGGCTACTCGACCGCCACCGACATAGCGGATTGGCTGGTTCGCACGTTGAAGCTGCCGTTCCGCGAGGCGCATCACGCGACCGGCGCCATCGTGCGCCTTGCCGAGACGCGCGGCGAAACGCTGGAGCAGTTGCCACTCGAGGCGATGCAAGCCATCGAGCCGCGCATAACAGCCGATGTCTTGAAGGTCTTGTCGGTCGAGTCGTCCGTACGCAGCCGGTCGAGTTATGGTGGAACTGCGCCACAGAACGTCCGCAAAATGGCGCGAGCCTGGCTGAGGCGGCTGGAAAAGGCGACCGCCAAGGGCTAGGACTTGCAACTGCCGCGTAGAGGATGCTGTGCCGTCGCCGTAGCGCGACGGTATACGGTTCCGGGAGCACGGCTTGGACGGGGACGAAATGACCGTAGGGACGCCGAGGACGACGAGCGCATCGCTGGTGTTGGCCGTTGCATTGGCGGTCGCGCTGAGCGGGTGTGGCGTGCGTGGCTCCCTGGAGAATCCCGCACGGGCTGAAACCAAATCGACGGCCGGCGCCGATTCCGGGCAGGGCAAGGCCGCGGGCGAGGCCCCGAAGCCTCATCGAGACTTCGTGCTCGACGGTTTGCTGCGCTGAGTGCGGCGACGGTCTCGTTCATACGCCCGAATAGTCACGTCACCAGATCGCTTAAGGCGCTTGCCGGCGTTGTCATTTGGCAATCGTCCAACTGGCCTGCCGACAGCGAGCCGGCAGGCTTTTGCGACTGACTCAGCGAAAGAACACCCAAGTCACCAGCAAGAAGCATGGGATGAGAAAGCCAGCCGACCACAGCATGTAACCGAAGAAGCTCGGCATCTTGATACCGCGCTCCTCGGCGATGGCCTTGACCATGAAGTTCGGCGCGTTGCCGATATAGGTGTTTGCACCCATGAACACCGCGCCCGCCGAGATTGCCAGAAGCGTCGTGCTCAGTGGCCCCATCAGATGGCTGGCATCGCCACCCGCCATGTTGAAGAACACGAGGTACGTCGGTGCATTGTCGAGAAAACTCGACAGGCCACCCGCGAGCCAGAAGTACATGGCGTTGATCGGCTGCCCTTGTGGGTCCGTAACGAGGCGTACCAGTGGCGCCAGCGCGCCCTCCGTTCCTGCTCGCAAGATGGCTATGGCCGGAATGATCGTGATGAAGATGCCCGCAAACAACTTTGCTACCTCGGCAATCGGTCCCCATGAGAAGCCATTGCCCTCGCGCAGAGCTGCCGGTGTGAAGCGCCAAGAGACCCATGCGATGGCGAGCAAAACGACATCACGCGCGACATTCTGGATCTCGAGTTCGATGTGATTGATCGTCACGCTGAGACCGGGCTTCCAAACGCCGCTCAACAGCACCGCAACCACGATCGCGCCCAACAAGGCGACGTTGAGCCAGCCTTCAAGCCGCAGCCGGCTGTCTGGAGTCGGATCGGGTTTGGGCGGATAGTTCTCGTCGATATGAAAGAGATATGTGTCGAGCACAAAGAAGACGACCAGCAGAAGCGCGGTGACGAGCAGCATCGGGGCGAGCAGATTTCGCGTAGGCCAGAAGAAGCTCACGCCCTTGAGGAAACCGAGGAACAAAGGAGGATCGCCCAGCGGCGTCAACGAGCCGCCGATATTGGCGACGAGGAAGATGAAGAACACGATGACGTGCGCATTGTGCAGCCGGTTGTCGTTGGCCCGGATGATCGGCCGGATGAGCAGCATCGCCGCGCCCGTCGTGCCAGTAATGCTCGCTATCCCTGTTCCAACGGCCAAAATCCCCGTGTTGAGAGCAGGCGATCCGTGCAGGTTGCCCTTGATGAGCACGCCACCCGCGACCGTGAACAAAGAAAACAGCAAGATCAGGAACGGCACGTATTCCAGCAGGATGGTGTGCATCAATTCGTACGTGGTCGTGGACGCGCCGAATAAGGCCGCACAGGGTAGCAGAAACAGCAGCGCCCAACCCGCACTGATCTTCCCGAAGTGATGATGCCAGACATCGGGCGCGGCCAACGGCATGACGGCGATCGACAAAAGTAACCCGGCGAACGGCAGGACCCAAAATGCGCTTAGCTG